>NZ_JACBNY010000043.1 GCF_013449735.1 Pseudolactococcus laudensis | reverse complement strand
AATAAGAATAAACAGTCAAGTGGCGTCTGTAACATAAAGAAAAACACAGTAGACTATGCTTAGTTTTCTGTGTTTTTTTCTATTTTCATTTAGAGGTGAATTAATTGGTAGTTATTAGAGGTGCCCTAAATATGGTAAAAACGTTTTCATCACATAAAAAGGTAAGGTAAAAATGTTAAAAAAACTTTGGCAGCAGTTCTATCTATCAGCAAATCTCGTCACGTTCACGCAAATCAGTTTCAGATTGATCATCGTTTTATATGCCTCCAGTTTACTGACGGATGCCAAAGCAATCGGTACAATGATGATTTTTGATACCCTCCCTTTTTTAATATTGGGACCAGTCATTGCAAAGATTGTCAATCATCATAATCGTAAAAATTTACTGAAATTAACGGTGTTTTTAGATTTTTTGTTGACCTTAGTCTTACTGGTGATAATGAGAATAAACTACCAATCTTTGGTGGCTTTTGCCTTATTATTAGCGATTAATAATGTGGTGACATCCACTTATCAGATCGCTGAAAGTTCTTTTTTCCCTTTAATTCTTGATAACATGCGATTAGCCAAATATAATTCTGCGATATTTTTTTCTGGTAGTCTCGCGATGATTATCGCACCCAATATTTCTGGCTTAATCCAGCAAACTGGACTCATCAGTTTACTCGTCGTCGTATCGACTGGGATATTCTTACTAGCCTTTATTAATTTATTTTTCGTTGCAGAAGTTGCAGATGACCATGCGACTGAAAACAGAGGTATGGCAAGCTCTTACTCGTTATTCAGATCGTTTACTTATATATTTGAGGATAAGAAATTACTGCTGGCTTTGGTTTTATTAGCCTTGGGAAATTTGTTTGATGCGCCGATGGATACTTTGATGATAACCAAGTACACTGAGATGGCGCAACTCACAAAAGTTGGTCTGATTTTCTCGATGGCTGGCATCGGCAGTTTAGTTGGTTCATTTCTCTTATCTTCGTTTTCAAATAATAAGATGTATTTTCAAAGAATGATGTTTTTTTCAGGTATAGGAATTGCATTTGGTGGGGTTTTATTGTTTTTGAATGACTATTTGCTATATTTAGTCGCAACTTTTATATTGTCATGCTCGATGTCAATTCGAACGATTTATATTATTACTTTTAGACAGGTTAATACGCCAAAAGAGATTTTGGGTAGTGTCAATACGGCATTCAAATATATTGCATTTGGGATTTATCCTTTGGGGATTTGGTTGGCAACTTATTTCCAAAAGCTAGTAGCAGTTAATCTCATCATCGCCTTTTCAGGTTTTGGTTTCTTACTTGTCGGTTTGCTTACTGCCTATTTAGTTGGTAAAGAGGAGGTCACAATTCTATGACAGTTAATAAAGATGTAAAGAGAGAGGGCGCTAAAGTCATCACAATGTGTGGTAGTTTAAAATTCATGGCTGAAATCCAAAGGCTTGCTGAAAAACTAGAATTAGAGGGGAATTGTGTGCTCAGTATCACCTATCCAACTAAGGCAAAAGATGATTACACTGAGGAAGAACTCGAAATTTTAGGGAAGTTGCATAAACAAAAAATTGCCATGTCAGATGCGATTTATGTGGTCAATAGCAAGGGGTATATCGGAGACAGTACCAAAAGTGAAATCGAATATGCGAGGTCTATTGGGAAAGAGGTGTTATCACTTGTGGATGGCTGTTGAATACAGGTTCTTTATTGTATAAAAAAGACTGAAACAAAAAACATTAGTCATTAAAAGAGAGAAGCAAACAGTTTGCTTTTTTTATTTTTCGTAGTGTTTTTCTGATTAAATTGCCGATTGAAAAATAGAACTGTTTTTACCAATTTCGTATTGTTTTGCCAAAAGACTACCAATTTGGTAAGAAATCAGCGTTTTTTAATCCAATTTCGCATTGTTTTGCCAAAAGATTACTGATTTGGTAAGAAGTAAGTGTTTTTTAAACCAATTTCGTACTATTTTTTCATTATGATGTTGCTTGACAATATATCAAAAAGTGATACAAAAATAGACGTTGATCAATTCCAATTAACATTGAAGATTGTTCATATCCAATTTTTCGCAGCCTCTTTTTATAATTTAACTTGACATTTTAATTAATAAGTATTGATATAATAAGTGTACTTACGAAAAACAAAGGGGATTGCAATGAAATTTAGTTTTGAAACACACACGGCGTTAACGCCAGAGGAAATTTGGGTCAATTATGCAACTGTTAATAATTGGTTTAAATGGGAAGATGATTTATTAGCGATTAGTTTAGAAGGTGATTTTAAACAAGGTGTTTCAGGTGAGATGACCCTTCAAGGTATGCCGCCAATGGCTTTTGAATTAGTAGAGGTGACACCGAATGAAAGTTTCTGCGATGTGACAAAAATTCCCGATTTAGGTTCCTTATATTTTAATCATGAATTGATTAAAACTGAAAAAGGTACAGCAGTTAGACACACCGTTGAGTTTGTTAGTCTCGATGGTCTTGACCATCACGGGCAACTAGAATTTGTAACACAAGTCTTTTCAGACGTTCCGCAGTCAATCTTTTCTTTAATTGAGGTATCTAGCACAAAATGACAAGTCAATTTCAATCTGAGCATGCTGGGGATTCAGCACAATCCATTGGTTTTTCATTTATTAAAGCCTATAATATTTGGCACCGAAAAATTAAAACCGACTTATTAGCGATTGGTTTGACGCATCCTCAATTCGTGACACTAGCAGCACTTGGTTATTTGCAGCAGCAGCAAGAAGAAGTTAATCAGATAGATATTGCAGTCAATACAGATATGGATGTTATGACGGTTTCAACAATCGTTAGAAATTTGGAGAAACAGGCTTTAATTAATCGAAATGTTTCTAAAATCGACAGTCGTGCCAAAGTGATCACGATAACATCGCAAGGTAGTTTCGTTTTAAATCAAGCGCTCAAAATCGTTGAAGACATTGACAGAACATATTTCTCAGTCCTCAAGGAGGACAAGAATGTGTTTAATGATTTATTACACCTTTTAATTCAAAAAAATAGTTAAAATTAAAAAAAGTTGAGAAACCTCATTTCTCAACTTTTCTTTTGATATCTGTAATTTTCTGACCTTTTGTTTCATCTGCCAAAATGCTTTCAAAGGCTGGAATGGCAACATCTGGATATTTTTGGTGGAAGGCGGTCGTCACAATGCGGTAAGCAAGGCGAGCATTGCGGGACAAAATCGGACCGTGGAAGTAGGAACCGAAGACATTTTTATAGGTCATGCCTTCTGTGCCATCTTCGTTGTTATTGCCTTGCCCGATAATAACGCGTCCGAGTGGTTTTTGATTGTCAGCCAAGAATGTTCGGCCTTGGTGATTTTCAAAACCATAGTAAGTTTCATCAAATTCATCATTGTGGATTTCGATATCCCCAATAAACCGGTTGTTTTCTTGGTTCAAAGTGTAGTGGTCCATAGCTGAGATGCCATCGATTTTACGGCCACTTGCCTCGATATAATATTTTCCGAGGAATTGGAAACCGCCACAAATGGCTAACATGGTACCATCATTTTCGATAAATTTCTTGATTTCAACTGCTTTTGTCGGTAAATCTTGACTGACGATGAATTGTTCGTAATCCTGACCACCACCGAAAAAGACAAGATCATAATCGTCAGCGTTAAAAGTGTCTTCAAGTGACACGATGTCGAAAGTCATGCGAGCGCCTAATTTTTCACCGACGTATTTGAGCATGAGGATATTACCATTGTCACCATAGGTGTTCATGAGATCCCCGTAGAGGTGAGCGACACGCAAGTCATAGGGGAAATCACCTTCAGATTTAATAGAAGTATAGGTCATTTCATTTCTCCATTCACATAGTGACGATTGGCCAGTATTTCACGCATTTCAAGCATGGCCGTATAAGTAGCTAAGATATAAACGTGTTCACTCTCCTGTTGTTCAATGAGATCAAGCACGCCAGCGAGTTTTTCGCTCTCCGTAATTTTATCAGGATCAAAGCCTGAAACACGTATGCGGCGTGCCATCTCGGTATGCCTAACACCACCCGTAATCACACTGGTAACATCTAGATCATGGATTGTCTCGAAATTCGCATCCCAAATCCAACTGGTATCAATACCATCCGCATAGTTGGCATTGAGCAAAGCGACTAAAGCGAAAGGATATGGGGCTAATTTCATCATATCTAAGACCTGGTTAGCACCCACTGGATTTTTAATGAGGACAAGCGTACATTTTTTATCGCCAATATTGAAGCTTTCCTGACGACCAAAGACAGCATGAGAGTTGTTAAAACCTTGCGTGATCAAAGAAGATTCAAGACCGAAAAATTCAGCAACGGAAACCGCAGCAAGGGCATTGTAGATATTATAGAGACCACCGACATTGATATGATAAGTCGCACCATCAATGACAAATTCAGATGTCGTATTGGTGATAGTCGTTAACTCTGTCAAGCGATAATCGAGTTCAGGACGGTGGAAACCACAGTTCTGACAAATGTAATCACCTAGATTGGCATAGGTGTTCATCGTGTAATCTAGGATATGGTGACAGTTGGGGCAGACGATGCCTTCTGTATTATAATGTGCGCGCTTAGGCGCATGATGTTCGTGGTCAAAACCATAATACTTAACAGGGTTAACCAAAGCTTTCGAATTAAAAAGTGGGCTATCGCCATTCAGAAGGACAGTCGCATTGGGCGCTTTAGCGGCCCCTTTAATAATGAAGTCGTAGGTCGTGTAGATTTCACCATAACGGTCCATCTGATCGCGGAAAATGTTAGTGAAAACAAAGAGGCTCGGCGTGATGTATTCGGTCACAGCAGGTAGGCTAGCCTCGTCAATCTCAAGCACGGCGATATTTTTACCCGTTTTGTTTCGCTTGGCAGACAGGAAAGTCGACACAATGCCGGTGATCATGTTAGCGCCTGTCGTGTTGGTCGCGATTTGGCCAAAGGCATTTTCTAAAATCCCCACAGTCAGTGCTGTTGTGAGGGTCTTGCCGTTGGTACCGGTCACGACGACAATCTCATAATCACGCGCAATCGTGTCAAGGATCTTAGGATCTATTTTGAGCGCTAGACGGCCAGGGAAAGTCGACCCACGCTTGAAGAATTTTTGAAGTATAAATTGGCTGGATTTTCCGGCGAAAACCGCTAAACTTGATTTAAATGTCATGAGACTATTTTACCACATTTTGTGTTAAAATTTGAGTGGAGGTATCATCATGACAGAAATTAAGAAAATTGGTTTTATCGGTTTGGGTATAATGGGGCACGCTATCGCAGCTAACCTCATCGCTGATGGCTACGAGCTCTACGTTTATAACCGCACGGCCTCAAAAGCAGATGATTTGGTGGCCAATGGTGCTAGCTACTTGCCAACGCCACGTCAAGTCGCAGCAGCAAGCGACCTTGTCATCACCATGGTAGGTTATCCAACAGATGTAGAAGAAGTTTATTTTGATGACACAACAGGTATTTTCTCAGGCATTTCAGCTCAGAAGATCGTAATTGATATGACAACTTCAACACCTACATTGGCTAAACAGATTGCTAAAAAAGCACGTGAACTAGATGTTTTGACATTAGACGCACCAGTTAGTGGTGGCGATATAGGTGCCCAAAATCGCACATTGACGATTATGGCAGGTGGCGACCAAGCAGCTTTTGAACAAGTTACAACGATATTCGACAAAATCTCTAAAAAAGCACAATATTTTGGACCTGCTGGTAGTGGGCAACACGTCAAAATGGCCAATCAAATAGGGATCGCTGGCACCATGACTGCTATGTCAGAATTACTGGTCTATGCTAAAGCGGCAGGTCTGGAATTGCCAGCAGTTATTGAAACCTTGTTAGCTGGCGGCGCAAATACCTGGTCACTCGCGAATTATGGTCCTCGTATCTTAAAAGATGACTATTCACCAGGCTTTTTTGTCAAACATTTTATCAAAGACTTGAAGATTGCCTTGGATGAATCGCAAAAAATGGGCTTAGACCTACCTGCAACACAAGGTGCCCTAGCCCTATATGAAAAATTGGCAGACAAAGGCTTTAATGACGCAGGAACACAAGCTTTGATTAAGCTTTGGTGGGATTAACATCTCTCAATTAATTGGATTTTTCTACATTTTTGACATATTTATAATTATGTCAAAAACGTAATGGTTCTGTTGCAAAGTTTTCCAAAAAATCTATTTTAGTGTAAAATTGAGAAAAAAGACAGAGAGGACAGAGTAATGAATCATTTTAAAGGCAAACAATTCAAAAAAGACGTCATTATTGTCGCT
>NZ_JACBNY010000042.1 GCF_013449735.1 Pseudolactococcus laudensis | reverse complement strand
ATAAGAATAAACAGTCAAGTGGCGTCTGTAACATAAAGAAAAACACAGTAGACTATGCTTAGTTTTCTGTGTTTTTTTCTAATTTCATTTAGAGGTGAATTAATTGGTAGTTATTAGAGGTGCCCTATACGCTGATTTAGAGAAAAGCGGCTACGGTGATTATCAACCTAAAAACTAATTATCAGACAAATATCGATTTTAACAGGTGTTGACGAATATTTTATGCTTTTATTAAGCAAAAAAGGTTGACAAAAACTTAATAAATTGATAATATTGTTCTTATAGAAATTTGTTTCAATCAAACCTGTTATGATTAAAGCAAATCTCAACTACCAACTAGGGTGCTTGCTGAGACTGACTCCGAGCACTCTAGTTTTTTTGTACCCTAAATTTTTGAGGGGCTTATGTCACTCTAATTAACATAATAAGTCAACTGCCTGAGATGAAAAAAGTGGTAAAATCTGCTATAATGATATCTATTATGACAAATCACATCGTACTTTTTGAACCACGTATCCATTTTAATACAGGCAATATTGCCAGAACATGTGCTGCGACGAATACACACCTACATCTGATTCGTCCTTTTGGTTTTGAGATTACAGACAAAAACCTCAAGCGTGCCGGCCTTGATTACTGGGATAAAGTTAATATCACTTATCACGATGATCTAGCTGCTTTTATGGCTTATGTCAATGGTGATGAAAATGCAAAATTGCACCTCATTACTAAATTCGCAGAACATGATTACTCAGAAAATGGTCTTTACACTGAACAGTCAAATCATTATTTCCTTCTAGGGAGAGAAGATACCGGCCTACCTGAACCTTTCATGCGCGAGCATCCAGAAAAAGCTTTGAGAATCCCAATGAATGATGAACACGTCAGAAGTCTTAATCTATCAAATGCTGCAGCTATAGTAATTTACGAATGTTTGAGACAGCAGCATTACCAAGGTTTAGAACGCGTTCACACTTATGAGAAAGACAAATTAAAATGAAAATTTATTTTGTGCGACATGGTAAAACACAATGGAATCAAGAGCGCAGACTTCAAGGCATGACAGGGGATTCCCCCTTACTACCAGAGGCCTTAGTTGAAATTGCAGCACTTGGTGATTACTTGTCAGACATCAAGTTTGATGCTATCTTTTCAAGTCCTGCAAAACGTGCTATTGATACAGCAACGATTTTATCAGAACATAATCATCAGTCACAAGACATTGTTAAAAAAACCGAGTTATTCGAATGGAATCTCGGTATTTTTGAAGGTATGTTAATTGATGAAGCGCATAAAAAAGACCCAGAAAATATGGCAGCGTTTCGGCATCATCCAGAACAGTTTTGGGGCAACCCAATCGGTGCCGAGAACTTAGGAGATGTTTATCGTCGCTTTATTCGTTTTATGGATTGGTTAAGCAAGCAAAACTATGATAATGTCCTGGTTGTTAGCCATGGTGCTTTTTTGTCGAGCACGATTAAAATGCTGACAGGCACGCCGATTGGCGAATTAAGACCTGGCGGCGTTGGCTTGGATAACAATACCCTATCTATCGTCAATTATGACGGAGATAAATATACCTTAAACAAGTGGAATGAAAAACATGGCAGATAAACTCTATTTCACGGGTACAATTGAAGCCATTTTTTTCAGTAATCCGTCAAATTTTTATAAGGTCATTTTACTAGAAGTGACAGATACCAATGCTGATTTTTCCGATAGTGAAATTGTCGTCAATGGCATCATCGGTGATGTCGTCGAAGGGGATAGCTATAAGTTCTATGGTGAATTGACCAATCACCCTAAATATGGTGAACAGTTAAAAGTAACGACTTACGAAAAAAATGTCCAAACCTCTGGTGCTGGCCTCGTGAAATATTTATCGAGTGACCACTTTCCAGGCATCGGTCAAAAAACAGCGGAAAAAATTGTTGCTATATTTCCAGAGAACACAATTGATGGCATTTTAGATGAACCAGAACGCCTATCAGGCGTTTTAACAGATGTGAAATTGAAAGCTTTCGTTAAACGCTTGTCTGAGAATCATGGCATGGAAAAAATCCTCTCTAAACTTGCTAAGTATGAATTACCAAGTAAGATTAATTTCCAGATTTATGAGCTTTACAAAGAAGATACGCTAGAGGTGATCAAGGATAACCCCTATCAACTTGTTTTTGAAATCAAAGGCATTGGCTTTAAAAAAGCAGATAAGATTGCTGAAGACGAAGGGATTTCTGCGACAAGTGATGCACGTATTCAGGCTGGCTTGATTCATACGGTGCTGACTAATTCGCTTGAACTTGGTGATACCTATATCGAAGCACGAGACCTCTTGGAAAAGACGATTGATTTATTAGAATCAGCCCGAAATGTTGAAATATTGCCGAATCAAGTGGTTGAAAATATTAATTTTCTGCTATCTGAGGGTAAACTTCAAGCTAACGATACTAAAATCTTTGAGAATTCCTTGTATTTTGCGGAAGATGGCATTCATCAAAGGCTGAGTAAATTAGCCAATCGTATCGGTGAGACAGTTGACGTTGATAAGTTTGATACCATTATCCAAGAAGTAGAAGCAGCGCTTGAAATTCGTTATGATAGTCTGCAAAAGGATGCCATTTATAAGGCGCTGACGCATCAATTTTTCATTTTGACTGGTGGTCCGGGTACTGGTAAAACAACGGTTATTAAGGGCATTATCCGCGCATACGCAGCTTTGCACAAAGTAGACTTGAATCCAGACAATTATACGGATGATGTCTTTCCAATCGTTCAGGTTGCCCCAACCGGTCGGGCAGCACGTCGGATGAATGAGCTGACCGGCCTACCTGCAGCGACCATTCATCGCCAGTTGGGCCTGAACTCGGATGATTTAGAAGATGATTTTGGCAATGATTTGTCAGGAAGTCTGTTAATCGTTGATGAATTTTCAATGGTTGACACTTGGCTCGCCAATAAATTATTTGCGGCCATTCCGCCTTCTATGACGGTCATTCTTGTCGGTGATGCTGATCAGTTACCGTCTGTTGGACCAGGCCAGGTTTTTGCAGATTTGTTGAAGATTCCTGATTTTGCCTCGGTGAAACTGGACAAAATTTTTAGACAGGGTGAAGGCTCGACCATTACCAATTTGGCACACGGCATCAAAGATGGTCAGCTCCCCCCTGATTTCACGGCTAAGAAGCCTGATCGTTCTTATATCGAGAGTAACGCGGCTAATATTCCAAACTACATTGGCCAAATTGCCAGCGCCTGGCTGAAACGTGGGAATGATCCTTTTGATTTACAGGTGCTGATTCCTATGTATAAAGGTGTTGCGGGGATTAATCACGTCAATAAGGTCTTGCAAGAGCTGTTTAATCCGCTTGAGGAACGCCTGGAATTTGCTTTTCAGGAGACCGTTTTTCGGCAAGGAGATAAGGTCCTGCATCTGGTCAATGAAGCAGCGCTGGACGTTTTTAACGGCGATATTGGTGAGATTACCGATCTTGTGCCTGCCAAGTACACAGAGTCCAAGCAGGACGAGATCGTCATGAGTTTTGATGGCAATGAGGTCATCTATCCGCGGGGCGAGTGGTACAAGATTACGCTGGCCTATGCTATGTCCATCCACAAATCGCAAGGGAGTGAATTTCCGAGCGTCATCGTGCCTATGGTGTCAAGTTATAGCCGGATGTTGGAGCGCAATCTCCTTTATACCGCCATTACGCGTGCCAAGCAGTCCTTGATTTTGCTTGGTGAAAGTAACAGTTTCCAGACTGCCGTCGCTCGACAAGGTGCCAATCGCAAAACTTATCTGGTAGAACGTTTTGGTGTAGAAGTGCCTGAGGCTGAGGCACATGGTACTCAGGATAATGAATCCGTTGAAACTTTAGAAGTCGTAGAAGAGCTAGTCTCAGAAAATGTGACAACGCCTGAAACCTATATTTTGACAGAAGAAAATATCACGACCATTGATCCTATGATTGGGTTAACGGAAGAAGATGTTGCTGTGTTTGGTAGCAAGTTTTCGTAAAATATTTTATGAAGATAATAAATTTAGCCCGAGGTTCTCAAGATAGAATCTGGGGCTTTTCTGATGAAAAGTTTTATAGACCTTGACATCATAATCACAAAAAATGATTTATCTGTTCAAGATAAAATAGTAGAGATGGGAGTCAATTTTGTTTATTTTTCAAAGGAATATTTACACTATTATGCTTTTTTATTTCAAAGTCCTTATGTAATACCGATTAAAATTGAAAATAATGAAATCGGCCTAACCCATTCGCAGAGTGGCTTTGAATTATTTAAGAAGGAAGTTGGGGAGTATTTGGAGCATTATCAAATAGAAGGGGCAATCAGCCAACACGTGCTTCATTTATGGGCATATATTAGTGGCTTGGCTATTATTGTGAGTGAGGAACACACACAATTTACTTCAAGAGCAATGATTCAAGAACAAGTAGAAGATATGTTGCAGATTTATACAAAAGGCAATGCAAAATAAATTATTTAATAAGATTGAACAATCAACTGAACTGGAGAGATTAACGATGAACGAGACAACAATTATATATGCCCATCCCTATGAAGAAAGCTTTAATCATGCTATTTTGACAAAAGTAGAAGAAATATTGCAAAATAAAAATGAACCTTTTACAAGGCAAGGCATTAGATCCTCAAGTCAAGCATTATCAAGAACAATTAAAAAAGATAAAGCATTTAGTGTTAGTTTTTCCTATTTGGTGGCACGATACGCCAGCTATTCTAAAAGGCTTTTTGGACAAGGTAATGTTGCATCAGTTTTCGTATCAGGATACTAAGACAGGAATTAAAGGGCTATTAATAAATATCGAAGATGTCACAATCATTACAACCTCTAAGTCACCGACTTGGTACTTGAAATATTTTGGTGGCAATGCGATAGAAAAAGTATTAATCAAATCTACGCTTAAAAGGAGTAGGCATTAGGAGTGCTAAATGATTAAATATGGATAAAATAAAGACTTTATCAGAGCAAGATAGGTTTAAATTTTTGAATCATTTGGCTATGCTAATAGATAAAACTGTCGCTTAATAAGAGTTGGTTCGTTTGGCTCTATGATTAGGTTGAGGTAGATAAGTTTCTAGGAAAAGCCATAAATTTTGGTTGAATTTGTGGTTTTTTTGCGCTATTTTGGTATTCAAATTTGGAGGAAGTGATAGAAAAAGTAAGAATATTCAAAAGGTATTAAAAATATATCTTTTAACTACAAAAATATGAGAAATATAATAACAAATGTGGTATACTAATTTTGTTACTTAATAAAACAATTTTGCTATCGATATTCGAAGATTGATGGTTAAAATTATAATTTAATAAATAATTTTATAGGAGTGAATGGATATTAATGAATGATGTGGAATATTATGTTTATAATATAAATGAAAAAGTTGAACCGATTGAAGATTTGACAGATGAAAAAATACAAAACATTGAAAATATTTTCAGAAAAAATACTGAATCTGCTAGTAAAGATGAGGTGACTTATTCAATACCAGAGGATAAGTTAGACAGCCATTTGTTAATTAAGTATTCTCAAATGAATGAAAATTACAAAGAAAACGCCAGAGCTTTTGCCTTTGATTTATTAGCAGCAGAGCAAGTAAAAGATGGAAGTAAACGAAATAAACAGATTACACAAGGATTTTTATTTTTTAAATATACCCAGTCAAGCTTATTGATTGTAAAATTGGAAGATGAGGCAGGAATTGATAAGGAAACATTTGCTGAAATTGATAAATTAGGAATAAGGCGTGAGTTTTGTAAAGTTTGTATTTATCAATGTGGTCAAAATACTTCGATAAAGGTTATTGATAAAAATATTAAGATAGCCGAATATTGGTCAACTAAATTTTTGAAATTAGAGAGAACAAGAGATAAATTTGTCAATACAGAAGATATTCTTAATATTTTTGAAAATCCTAGAGATGAGTTTTTTTCACAAGAAATATATGCTCGAGAAGATTCGAACGAAATAAAAAAGAGAGCACGTGAGTATTTTTTAGTTAGTCAAAAATTTGATAAAGAAAGTCTATTTCAAAGTTTGCAAATAGATGATGAAAATTTATCTTCTGATAATTTTCTACAAGAATCTTTGTTTAAAAATATGGATTCTAGTTTCTTTATTGATAAAAATTGACGTTAAGTCAAGTTTTTAGAGTAACAAACGTAGAATTTTAATCTATTTATTTTAAGCACTTACTGACGTTAAGTCAATTTTTTAGAGTAACAAACGTAGAATTTTAATCTATTTATTTTAAGCACTTACCTTTTCAAATTGATTAGGTGTAAGATACCCTAAACTTTGATGGATTCGTTTTGAATTATA
>NZ_JACBNY010000041.1 GCF_013449735.1 Pseudolactococcus laudensis | reverse complement strand
AGGGTCTCCTTTTAAACTTAATTTTTCAAGATAGTCGCTATCTCCAAATAAATTCATCTTCAATACCTCGTTAGCTTATTTTTAATCTATTATACCTCTTTTCATACGTTTTTAGAGGTGCCCTAAACAAGACATATCATGCGATGGCGTTTTTCGACCTCGACGGCACGCTTTTGAACCAACAAAGCAAACTTGACGAGGAAGTTATCCAAGCCCTCCACCACATTCGACGCAACGGTATTTTGCCTGTCATTGCTACTGGACGTGGACACTTTGAACTAGAGTCACTCATGGCTCAGTCAGGTATTACGAGTGCGGTTGCTATGAACGGTCAATTTATCATCGTTGAAGGCGAAACCATTTACCACGAGCCAATGGCGGTGGCTAATATCCAGAAATTGAAAACATTAGCAGACGCTAAAAATCAATCACTTGCTTTTTATGATAAGGATAGTTATTGGGTTTCTGAGATGACACCTCTCGTCAAAGATGCTTACGGTTATACCGATGCACCGTTACCAACTGTCAATGACACGCGCTACCTGACAGACGAAATTAACATGCTCCTGATTTTCAGCGACCAAGCATCCGATGTTGCCTATTATCAAAACCTAGTGCCTGAATTTAATTACTTCAAAAATACGCCTTATTCAATTGACATCATCAATGCCGGTTCAAACAAGGGGACAGGTATCAAAAAAGTCGTTGAATTATTAGGCTTTACTGGCGAAACTTACGGCTTTGGTGATGGACCAAATGACATCCACCTACTAGAAGCTGTTGACCACGCGACTGCCATGGGAAATGCCATAGATGAGCTCAAAACAATTGCTGAATTCATCTCAACCGCTAATACCGACCACGGTATCGTCAATGCTTTTAAGCATTGGGGTTGGCTTTAAATCATAAGAAATGGGCTGGGACATTTTGTCCTAGCTTTTTTTAAATTAATAAATAGTAGTTTTACCGATTTCGTATTGTTTTGGCAAAAGAATACAGATTTGGTAGAAAATTAACGATTTTTTTACCAATTTCGTATTGTTTTGGCAAAAGAATACAGATTTGGTAGAGAAGCACCAAAACATGATACAAAAAAGGCTATGAACTATTTCTAATGTCAATAGAAAATCATTCATAGCTTATTTTTTAGAGGACTCTTGTCCCAGATTCATTCTATGTTTTAGTCTTACATCAAAGCCTGAGCAGCCGTGATGATTGATAATTTATAAACATCTTCTTCATTTGAGCCACGTGATAAGTCAGAGACTGGTTTGTTTAGACCTTGAAGAATTGGGCCAATGGCCTCAAAATTTCCGAGACGTTGGGCGATTTTGTAACCGATATTCCCAGATTGTAAATCTGGGAAAACAAAGACACTGGCATTACCGGCAACTTGAGAATTCGGGAATTTCAGGCGACCAACTTCTGGTACGAAAGCCGCATCAAATTGCATTTCGCCATCAATTTTAAGTTCTGGGCGTAAGTCTTTGGCTATTTTGGTTGCCTCGACAACTTTTGTCACATCTTCTGATGCGCCAGAACCATTGGTTGAAAAGCTGAGCATAGCGACACGTGGTTCAATATCAAATAATTTTGCTGTTGCTGCTGAATCAATTGCAATTTCTGCAAGCTCTTGAGCACCTGGTTTGATATTAATCGCACAGTCACTGAAAATATATTTTTCTTTACCATAAGCCCGTACCATTAAGAATGCGCCTGATGTTCTTGAAATACCTGGTTTAGTCTTAATGATTTGAAGTGCTGGACGTACTGTATCAGCAGTCGAGTGGACTGCACCAGATACCAAACCATCAGCTAAGCCCATATAGACTAGCATCGTGCCAAAATAGTTGACATCCAATAAAATATCACGCGCTTGTTCTTCAGTTACTTTGCCTGCACGACGTTCTACAAACGCTTGAACCATTTCATCAAATTGTTCATAATCTGCCGGGTCAATAATCGTAAAGAGTGATGACTGCAAACCGCGTGAGCGTAATGTCGCTGAAATTTCTTCGACATTGCCCAAAAGAATAGGCGTCACTAACTGCTCAGCCTGCAAACGGTAAGCCGCGCCAAGAATACGCGGTTCAATACCTTCTGGAAAAACTATTTTTAAATTTTTCCCTGCAATTTTCGCTTTGAGTCCATCAAACAAATCATTTTTCATCTATCGTTCGTCCTTACTTAATTTTAGTTTACCGACACATTATAGCATAATTCACAAAGATTTGTAAACGTTTTCTTACTTATTTTCTTCCAAAATTGACGCTATTTTGGTATTAATAATGTCTAAACCAACCAAATTGCTGATACCTTCAGGAATAATCAGGTCAGCATAGCGTTTCGTTGGCTCGATAAATTCATGGTACATCGGTTTCACTGCACCCAGATATTGTGTGATAATACTATCTAAACTTCTACCACGTTCTGACATATCTCGCTTAATCCGACGAATAATCCGAACATCATCATCAGTATCCACAAAAATTTTAATCGCCATCATATCACGCAAGCGCTCATCTTCTAGGACTAAAATCCCTTCGACGATGATAACATCTACTGGTTTTTGACAGTAGGTCTCTTTACTGCGGGTATGATTTGTATAATCATAAATCGGAATTGCGACCTCTTTTCCCTCCTGAAGTTCCTCAAGCTGGCTAATCAAATACGTCGTATCGTAAGCTAAAGGATGATCATAGTTGGTCTTAAGACGGTCTTCAAAGTCCAGATGACTTTGGTCCTTATAGTAAGAATCATGCTCAATCAAAGCGATTTGTTCATTAGAAAAGTTGGTCAGTATGGCTTGGCTAACAGAAGTCTTGCCCGAAGCAGACCCTCCTGTCACACCAATTATCATTGGTTTTTTCATCATAACTTCTATTATATCAATTTTTTCGTTTTTTTGTTAAAATAGATACTATAATGAACACAAAGAACACTTTAAAAACGCCAGTGGACGAGCCAATCGTCATCCAAACAGGCGACAAGATCTTAATCACTGGCGCTCTGGGTAGCGGTAAAACAAGCTTACTCAAAGAAATAGCAGCCACTTTTCCTAAGCATCAATTTGACATCCTTTTTCAAACCTTAGACGACAATTTCATACCAGGCACAGTAGCTGAAAATCTCGCTTTTACCTTAGAAAACAATGCCATTCCTTTCAGGGAAATGAAGTTAAGTGTTCTAGCGTGTGCTAAGGATTATCATTTGACAGATGAGCTTAAAACTGACATTTCTGAGTTATCTACTTACAAAAAGCAAGTACTTGCCATGGCACAAATCCTCATCCACCCCACTGATATTTTAGTCTTAGATGAACCTTTATTTTTGCCAGAAGAATTTGACGGCACCTTGGTTGTAGCGGGTGATTTTGAGCCTGATTTCTTTGATTGCGTGATTGACTTGTCGGAAAGAACACCTCCGCAACCAATACCTGAGTTAGAACTCAAGCGTCAAATTAATCCAAACAAAGCTATCCTCTCAGTAACTGAACTTGTCGACAAAATGAGCTTTGCTGTTTACGAAGGTGAAAAAGTCGCAATCACAGCACCTGCTGAATTACCTATTGCTGATATGCTGGCTGGTTTTCGTCCGACGTCAGGTGAAATTGATTTTTACTATGAAGATGTCACCTACCAATCTCTTGATAAACGTGGCCGCAAAATTGGCTACATCATGGCTAATCCTGATGATATGATTTTTGTCAAACGCGTCTCTGATGCTAAAATTTCTGATGAACTGCTAGCGCTTTGTCAGCTAACAACTCTCAAAAATGCGCGGCTATCTGACTTGTCTTATCGACAGAAACGTTTATTTACAACTGCTTGTATCCTCAAACAAGCGACACCAATCGTTATCATCGACCAACCTGAATTTGAGGGATTCCCAGAAATTCTGAGCTATCTCGACCGCAAAGGCGTGACCTTGATTCTCATAACAAATCAGGATATTTTCTTGCCATTTATGGATAGACAGGAGGTTTTCTGATGGTGAAATCTTTAAACTCATTCAGTAAATTCGTCATTTTTATCCTGACAATGGCAGATGCACTTATTTCTAACGATACACGTTTTTTGGGTGTCTTGGCTTTGGTAGCACTGGCTTGTTTTGTACGTGCAAAGCTAAAATTTACTAAGTGGCTTGGTATTTTGATTGTCCTACACCTTGTGATTCTTTTTTGTCTGAATCCTGACTATGGTGTGACACTTTACCACTACAACATCAGTTGGATTGCTGACTTTACACTCCAAGAGGCGCTGTATTTGCTGACTATTTTTCTGAAAGATGTCATTATTCTGACCTTTTTACAGATTTTTTTACTAACAAGTCAGCCCGCAGAAATTTCGGCAAGTCTTAATACTATTGGCTTACCTTATCGACTGTCTTACAAGATTGGTCGACTTTTCGGGCTTAGAAAACAATTTAAAATTAACTATACCAAACTTCACGTTGCTGCTGCCGCTCAAAATCAAAAGTTTTCAAAGTTTGCCGCTGTTCGATTTTTGCTGAAAGCAAAACACGAAGAGACGCTAGCCAGTAGACATTTTGGGAAAAAGCAAAAACGTACCTGGTATCAGATGCGCCCGTTTAGTGAGCGTGATAAAAGAGCGATGCTGTTAGCGGTTTTTTCTGTTATAATAAGTATCATCCTGATTGTCGTTAATGGCGGTCGGCTTTGGAATCCTTTTCGATAGTTGATGTGCGGTGATTGGATATAAAATGGCTTAATATGAGCCAAATTAATGGAGATAAAATATGAAATTAAAACTTGGTGTGATTGGAACTGGCTGGATTTCGCGTGCTTTTATTGATGCGGCGTTGTCAACTAAGCAGTATCATTTCTCTGCGATTTATACGCGCAGTTTGGCGAGTGGTGTGACGTTCACTGAAGATTTTCATCATGTGGATGTCTTTGAAAATTTGGCTGAATTTGTTGGCTCAGACTTGGATGTCATTTATGTCGCGAGTCCTAATTCTCTGCATTTTGAACAGGCAAAGGCGGCGATTTTAGCTGGCAAGCATGTGATTGTCGAAAAGCCAGCTTTTTCGAATCCAACTGAATTGAATAAAATTATCAAACTTGCGGCTCAAGAAAAAGTACTTTTCTTTGAAGCGGCGCGTAATTTACACGAAAAATCTTTTGACATTATCAAGGACTTTTTGGCTGATAAAGTGATTGTTGGCGCTGATTTCACCTATGCTAAATATTCATCAAAAATGCCCGCTTTACTAAATGGCGAGCTACCTAATAAATTCAATCCTAAATTCTCTGGAGGTTTATTGGCTGACTTGGGTGTTTACCTGCTTTATGCGGCGCACGCCTTTTTTGGCAAGCCAAAGTATGCCAAGTATACGGCTGAATTACTTGAATCAGGCATTGATGTTTCTGGTGTTGGTGTTTTGTCCTACGAGGGCTTTAATGCCGCCCTTAAAACTGGTGGTAATTACAATTCATTTTTACCAAATGAAATCTATACGACGACCGGTACACTTGTACTCGATGCTGTCAATGCTATTCATTACGCGCGTTTCATCAAATTAGATGGTACGACGCTTGAACTACCGATTAAGGCACCCAAAGATAGCATGCAGGAAGAAGCTCTTGACTTTGCTAGAGTGATTGAAGACCCAAATACCCCGAAAAATTTTGAAGACTATGAAAACTGGCTAAGTATGGCGATTAACGTTGCTGCAACAAGTTACGCCATGAGAGAAAGTGCAGGAATTAAATTTGACGCTGACAAAAAATAAGCTACCCGAAGTCTGGACAGACGTATTAGCCTCTGTCTCTGACTTTACAGAGATTCAACAACAATCCTTTGATGTGATTGCATCCGGACAAAACGTGCTTGCAACAAGCCCCACTGGTACAGGTAAAACCTTGGCCTACCTTTTGCCAAGTCTCCTAAAAGTTCAAAAAAAACAAGGGCAACAGCTCTTGATTTTAGCCCCCAATAGTGAGCTCGCCGGTCAAATTTTTGAAGTCGTGAAATCATTAGCAGAGCCTCTAAGCCTAACCGCTAATCTGGTAATCTCCGGTGCTAGTATTAAGCGACAAATTGAGCGAATCAAAAAAGGGCCTGAAATTATCGTTGCAACACCTGGTCGCGCGCTAGAGTTGGTTAAAGACAAGAAAATCAAGATGACTGCTATCAATACCATTATTCTTGATGAAGTTGATAATCTGCTTGAAGATTCTCAATGGAAATTTGTGAAACCGATTATCACGCGCACACCTAAGGATTATCAGTTCATCGCCTCTAGCGCGACGGCTCATGAAGTTTATGAGACCATGGCAAGTTTTGCGCCTAACTTGGTTGAGATTAATGTCGAAAAAACGGAAGCAACGGTTGACCATTTCATGGTCAAAGTCGAGAATCGCAAGAAAATTGACCTCTTGCGACAAATTGCTCACATTCCTGGTATGCGTGGTCTAGTCTTCTTCAACCGTTTGGAAGACCTCGGCAATGCCGAAGAAAAACTGACTTTCCAAAATATCGCGGCTGTTTCTATCGCAAGCGATGTCAATGGTCGGTTCCGTAAAACGATTATCGAAAAATTTAAAAATGGTGAGATAACACTCCTGCTTGCGACTGATATCGCAGCACGTGGTCTTGACATTGATGACCTCGACTATGTGATTAACTTTGATATTCCAGTCAATCTTGAAAGTTATACCCACCGAACTGGTCGAACTGGTCGCATGGGCAAATCAGGCGTTGTTGTCAACATCGTTGGCAACTCATTCGACGAAAAGAATGTCAAAAAATATCAAAAACAACTTGAAAAGATTCTCAAAGCAGGTGAATTTATCAATATAAAATGATATAATGTCAAATGGCGATACGCCATTTACCTGTCCCTCTAGTATAACGGATATTACGGGCCCCTCCTAAGGGTTTGATGCTGGTTCGATTCCGGCGGGGGACATTCTGACATACAAAACAACCCCCTTATTTGATAAAGGGGTTGTTTTGTATGTGCCAAATCTTTTTTAAAAACTTTATGCACTTAATCTTAATTGCTCATCAATTCTATTAATTTCATTAGACAAATTATTTCTTGTATAATCGAAGATACCATCGTAAACTTCTTTCAGTCTCACCGTTATATCCGTTAACTGATATCTTTCTGGTTCAACTAAAGATACTTGCAAATCATATATAGGGCACCTCTAAAAACGTATGAAAAGAGGTATAATAGATTAAAAATAAGCTAACGAGGTATTGAAGATGAATTTATTTGGAGATAGCGACTATCTTGAAAAATTAAGTTCAAAAGGAGA
>NZ_JACBNY010000040.1 GCF_013449735.1 Pseudolactococcus laudensis | reverse complement strand
AGGGTCTCCTTTTAAACTTAATTTTTCAAGATAGTCGCTATCTCCAAATAAATTCATCTTCAATACCTCGTTAGCTTATTTTTAATCTATTATACCTCTTTTCATACGTTTTTAGAGGTGCCCTATACCGCATCAATATCAAGGTAATTTGACCAAGTTGAGCCATATGTTTTAGACAAATCAGAGAGAACGACAGCATCTTTATAGATTTTGACGTTTTGATAGCCAAAATAGGTATAAATCTCTTTTGTCTCAACATCGCCTTTTTTCTTGTTGTCCCAAGTATCATCTTTTACCCAAGTTTGTGTTTTTGTGATTTTGTATGTGATGACTAATGACAAGCGTGTTTCATCATCATAACTATCTTCAGAAAATTTGATAAAATATTTTTGTGGTTCAATCTTATAAGTTAAGTCATAAGAGCCATATTCACCAGCAGGTTTATCTTTATAATCTTCTTTCACTAACTCAGGGATTTTGCTGTATAAAGTATCAACTTTACTTTTGTCATTGATATCTTTTAAACCGGAAACTTTGACTTCAAAAGTTTTATCAGTGACGGATTTACCTTCTGTCAATAATGTGTCTATATAGTCTTGCGTGAATTCAAATTCTAACTCATCGCCGTTAGACAAAGTACCTGATTTATCATTTGAGATGATCTCAAATTTATTGTCGTCATACTTAACACTACCATTGCCATTATAGCCTGAGAATGTGATTTTCCCTTTAGTTAAAGAACTTGCTGATACTTTCTTAGTTTTTTTGAGGCCTTTAACTGTGTAAGTTTTATCAACTGCTTTTAAAGGGGTTCCTTTTCCTGGTTTGATTTTAAAGGTTACCTTGTCACCATTTTTTAAATTCGATCCGGCATCAAAGGTTATACTTAAATCACTTATCCAATCCATCAGTTTAGTCGCTTTCGCACGATATTTAGTATTGGTTAAATTCCCAGAAAGAGAATTCATACTGATTAGTTGATGCGATTCAGCTTTAGAAAATCCTGCTTTGGCTGCTAATTTTTCTGTGATAATCTGATGAACTTTATCAGAATTATAAGTTGCAGTACCATAGCCGTCATAGCCTGAGAAAGTCACTTTAATATCTTTTGTAACATCAACAGGTCTTGTTTTTACAAATCCAAAAATCCCAGCAGCTACGACAAGGACAGCTACAATTGCAACAATCAACTTAGTCGGAACTTTTTTCTTAGTCGCAGGTTTACTAGGTTGTGACACTTGGTCCTCTGTCAGTTGTGTAATATTCTTGATTTTTTCAGAAGTTTTCTCAACTGTTTTATCTGAAACTGGCACTTGTCTTTCTGATGCAGTTTCAGATACCGTATCGGGATTCTCAACAGTTAATCCAGCAATTTTTTTAATTTGTTTTGGGTCAAAATCATTTTTTTTGGCCTGTAAAAATTCTTGAGGTGTCAATTCTCGACCAACAATTGCTTTAAAAAGTTTGGCGTATTTTTCTTTTTTCATTTGGCTTTCCTCTCAAGTGATCACAGCAGAAAATTTACATTGTAAATGCTGATTTAAAGGTAATTGTTGTGAAAATCAATACTAGAATAAATGTAATCACAAATATAATTGCGCCACATGTCATCAGTGCTAATAATTTCGCATAAAAATCATCAAGTTTTAAATTGTTCTTAGCTGTCAAAATGATATAGTACAATGCAATACTAATAATAGATAATGCTAAGATAAAAACAATGTATGATAGCATATTCAAACGAATTAACGATAAAATAGAAGCAACGACAACCAAGAATGCTGCTGGAATAAATAAACTGGTGTATTTATCTACAACATTTGAAAAAGTTAACGGTGATTTAAGTACTTTCAATGCTACCCAAGTTGCAAAAACCAAAGTCAAGATAAAGAGTGCTGCTGCAAATAATAAGGCAATAAATGTTCCAAAACCGACAGGATTTGTCGAGCTAATGCCGGCATAATCACCAAATTCTGGGAAATTAGAATTGAGAACTGTTTTTTCATAAAATGCGTGTAAATTCAAGGTTGATGACAAAGATGCAAACAGAACAATAATGCCTAATGTCAAATAAGAATAAATAGAATTAAAACCACTTGCCTTACTCATTGGGCGTTTCAGCGTATCGAGTACCCATGCAAAATAATTAGAGGCAACTTGTACGCCATCTGCAATGACCTGATTATCCTTCAATTTTTCGATTACTTCTTTTTCTTTTTCCTTAAAAGCAGCAGTTTTAGTTTCTGTTGCTGACGCAACACTTTCTTCATCAGAATTTTTAACTGGTGTAACAGTTTCCTCTGATTCAACTCCTTTTTCTGAAATAGTTTCCTCAACTACCTCAGCTGCCTCGGCTAATTCTTCATCTGAAAATTCACCTGCAGCAAGTGCTTTGGCAATTTCTTCCTCATTCGGTGTTCTCGAATGAATAGCCTCAAAGTATTCAATCCAATCTGTTTTGTTCATATGGCGCCTCCATAAAATTTTTTTTGCCGAAATAAAATCAAATAATAACGAAATAAATCAATCGACCATTCTAATTATAGTCAATATTTAATGAAAATTCAAGTTTTTGTTGAATTTAATTTTTTATTAATATTATATGATAAAATTATAACATAAAAAGGCATTAAATGCCCTTTTTTATATCTATTAAATGATTGATTGATTAGCTCACTCAGTATCAGCAACATTTTAAAGAATCAAATGCGATAAATCCTCGAAGAATGCCGGATAAGAAGTTTGAATTGCCTCTGAGCGTTCAAGAATTACATCGCCGTCAGTGACTAATAATGCCGCAACTGCTGCTGTCATACCAATACGATGATCACCTTGCGTATTAATTGTTGCACCATTTAAGTTCGTTTTTCCTTTGATAATCATGCCATCATCAGTTGGTGTAATATCAGCACCCATGTCATTTAGCATATCAGCGACTACCTGAATTCTGTCAGTTTCCTTGACTTTTAACTCTTCAGCATCTCTAATCACTGTCGTACCATTAGCTTGCGTTGCAAGAAGTGCAATAACCGGCAACTCATCAATCAAACGGGGAATAATATCACCTGATATTTCAGTAGGGGTCAACTGAGAAGTTCTGACTGTCAAAGTGGCTGACTTAGCAACTTCATCCACATCAGAAAGAGTTAAATCACCACCCATGGCTTGGATGACCTCAATAATGCCTGTTCGTGTCTCATTAATCCCTACGTTCTTTAGGGTAATTTCACTGTTAGGTACAATTAAACCTGCTACCAAGAAAAAGGCTGCACTTGAAATATCACCAGGGACCGTTACATCAGTCGCTGTAAAGCTTTGCCCACCTTTGATGCGAATTTCTTTACCGTTAACAGAAATTTCACCACCAAATTGTTGAATCATGTCCTCAGTATGGTTACGTGTCTTTTCTTTTTCAGTGATAACTGATTCACCGTCTGCCTGTAAAGCTGCAAAAATCAAGGCAGACTTAACCTGAGCTGAAGCGACTGGTAAAGTATAGTTAATCGGTGTCAAATGATTAGAACCTGTGATTTTAAGCGGTGGTAGATCGCGTTCTGTTTGCCCTGAAATATCTACTCCCATTTGGCGCAGTGGTTTCGTCACACGATCCATTGGACGTTTTGAGAGTGAATCATCACCGAACATCTCCGCAGAAAAAGGCTGTCCAGCCAAAACACCTGAAATCAAGCGAATTGAGGTGCCTGAGTTTCCCATATCTAATCGTTCTTGAGGGGCACGTAAGCCATCAAAGCCAACACCATGGACAACAACCTCATCGCCCTTATCCTCAATGGTCACGCCGAGTTCACGGAAAACGGCCATAGTCGAAAGGACATCCTCGCCACGTAAGATATCATGTACTCTAGTTGTACCTTTAGCGAGAGCGCCAAACATAATCGAGCGGTGGCTGATTGATTTATCGCCAGGTACTTTTAGCTTGCCGCTAAGTCCCGTCGCATTTGTTTGCAATTTCACTGTTATCTCCTCTTTTTCCTTCTTTTACTGGTAAACATCATAACTGGAATTTTCCAAAATCAAACGTTTTGCGGTTGCCTGGTCATTTTCTGTCTTGAAAGTAATCTGCAAAACACCGTTAATTTCAACGCGTGTTTCATTGATCTTGATGTTGATAATGCTGAGATCATGCCCTGCAAAATACCCCAAAACTTCGTGAATCACGTCCGACTTATCCGGCACACTGATAAAGAGATCGTAGAAATTTTCCATAGCCCCTTTGTGAATGGGCATCTGAGCTCTGAGCTTGCGTGCATTGTCGAAAAAATCCCAGATTTCAGCGCTCTGTCTTTGCAGCATCAACTGCTTAACATCTGCTAATTTCTGGCTGAATTGATCGATTTGATAGACGATATTATCTGGATTAGACATTAAAATTTCAGTCCACATATCAGGCGAGCTTTCTGCTATCCGAGTCATGTCTCTAAACCCACCTGCCGCTAGATTTTCAGTAAAGGGCATGATAGCTGCAAAATCATGTGCGTTATCTACTAAACTCGCTGCGACAACGTGTGGGAAATGACTGGTAACAGCCGTCATCGCATCATGCTCTTTTGCTGTGAGTTCGATAAATTTTGCCCGTGTGTTGACAAGGACTCCTTTAAGTTCTTCAAAATCTGCTGGTTGTGATAAAGCCGACGTCGTTAAAATGTAATAGGCATTTTCAAATAAAAGTTCATCCGATGCAATGACACCTGACTTATGTGAACCCGCCATAGGATGTCCACCGATAAATCGAATGGCCTTGCCTTTGAAAATTTCTTCAGCAGCTGTGACAATTTCAAGTTTGGTCGAGCCTGAATCTGAAATCAGGACATTGTCTTTCAGAGGTAATGTCGCTAAGGTTTTCAAAAATTGGATAGAGAGTTGAACTGGAAAGTTCAAGATAATCACATCCGCTTTGACAGCTAATGCGTCAAAATCATCGGACACTTCGTCCACAATCCGCTCTTGAATGGCAAAGTATCGCGGTGCTTGACTGCGATTATAAGCAGCAACATGATAGTCAGGATGACCTGATTTGATTGTTCGCGCAAGCGAGCCACCAATGAGCCCTAAGCCTGCAATTAAAATATTTTTTTCTGGCATCTATTTATCTCCACCATGTTACCTGAAATAATGTTTAAAACCCTTTAATATAGTCGTTATGACGTGCGATATTTTCCTTAAGTTCAGCCATATTATCTGAGGCAAATTTTTCTAAAATTTCTGCTGCTAAAACGGTCGCAACAACGTGTTCCGCAACCACTGCCGCTGCCGGCACTGCGGTCGGGTCGGAACGTTCAACTTGTGCTTGATAAGGCGCATGATTTTCGGTATCAACTGACATCAAGGGTTTGTAGAGGGTTGGGATAGGTTTCATGACACCCCGAACAACTACTAATTCACCATTGGTCATGCCGCCTTCAAAACCACCGAGGTTATTTGATTTACGGGTATAACCGTCAGTTTCTGACCAGACGATTTCATCCATGATCTTGCTGCCTGGTTGATAGGCTGCTTGAAAACCAACACCAAATTCAACGCCTTTAAAAGCATTGATAGAGACGACTGCTTGGGCGATTTTGGCATCTAATTTTCTGTCCCATTGAACATATGAACCAAGGCCGACTGGTAGACCACCCGCAACAACTTCAACAACACCACCGATGGTATCACCATCTTTTTTGGTTTTATCTACTAAATCTTTAATATCTTGTTCACGCTCTGGATTAACGATAGAAACTTCTGATTCGCTAGCACGTTGACGAATTTCTGCAACTGTTAGATTATCAGGTACATCAACTTCAATGCCACCAAAAACCGTCACATGACTGGCAACGTCAATATCAAGTTCAGCCAAAAGGCGTTTTGCCACGGCACCGATTGCCACTCTCATTGTTGTTTCTCGCGCACTCGAGCGCTCTAAAACATTTCGCAAATCATTAAAACGATACTTCATACCACCGACTAAATCGGCATGGCCTGGACGTGGTTTAGTCAGCTTGCGCTGTGATTTGAATTTGTCTTCGACATCATCAGCACCCATGATGTTGGTCCAATTTTTAAAATCTTTGTTAGTAACGTTTAACGTGATAGGGCTACCCATGGTCACGCCGTGGCGAACACCAGATGTAATTTCGACTTGGTCGCTCTCGATGAGCATGCGCCCTCCACGACCATAACCACCTTGGCGACGTTTCAGCTCAACGTTAATATCTTCAGAACTCAAAGGTAGTCCTGCAGGTACTCCCTCAATAATAGCCGTTAAACGCGGCCCGTGACTTTCTCCAGCTGTAAAATATCTCATCATCGTTCTCCAATTTTCGCAATATTACTACAATTATAACAAAAAAACAGGTTTGGCGCTACTTTTCACAATGAGACTTTCAAAGATTCTAGTGTCATTAAAGCTTTAGTCGCTCTCTAGGTATCAGGTTTGATAATAGCTATTAATTTCGATATAGGACTCCGTAAGATCACACCCATATACTTTATGATTAAGTTCTCCTGTATTCATCTCAATCTTAATTTTGATATATTTTTCTTGTTTCAAATATAACCGAATTTTTCCGATATTTTCAACTATTTCCTTCTCGCTTTCAAATATTTTATGCGAACCAAAATAAATAATGATATCTTTTTTACTTAATAAAATATCACTTGTCTTTCCGATTGCCATGACAATTCTGCCCCAATTAGGGTCTCCGCCATATACAGCGGTTTTGACAAGCGGCGAATTAACAATTGACTTTCCAATTTTCTTAGCCTCTTGTTTAGAAACACATTTAGAAATTTCTACTTCAATTAAATGCTCAGCACCTTCCGCATCTTCTAAAACACTTTTAGCTAACTCTAAGCATAGTTCTGATAAGGTCTCTGAAAACTCTGCCAAGTCAACAGCAATGCTATTATTTGCCATTAGAGCAACAGTATCACTAGTTGAAGTATCTGTATCAACGCTGATACTGTTGAAAGATTCTGAAACACTTCGCGAAAGCAACTCGTCAATTTTATTTTCTGGAATTATTGCGTCTGTCAAAATATAGACCAACATTGTTGCCATATTAGGTTCAATCATGCCGGAGCCTTTAGCGATTCCTAAAATTGATGACTCTCCTACTTTTCAAGAGACAATTTTTAACTTCTTATCTGTCGTCATGATAGCATTGGCAAAATCAAGCAGATTAGATTCGGATGGTTCTGTTGCAAAGTTTTCCAAAAAATCTATTTTAGTGTAAAATTGAGAAAAAAGACAGAGAGGACAGAGTAATGAATCATTTTAAAGGCAAACAATTCAAAAAAGACGTCATTATTGTCGCTG
>NZ_JACBNY010000004.1 GCF_013449735.1 Pseudolactococcus laudensis | reverse complement strand
AACAATCGCAAATGATACGACTGAAAAAACTTCTACAACCAATTTCACGGCTAATGTTTCAACGACAAATGATAAGGTGTCTGATAGTACAATTAATGCTTTGAAAACACAATTATTTAATGTCATTGTCAAAGAACCCTTTAAGGAAATGAACTTTGATACCAATAAGTTACCTGAAAATTCGGTACAAAGTGAACAAACGGCATTACTTGCAACAAAAGGCGATACTGATTCGGTTAGTAAATATGCTAAGAAAAATAAAGAAGCTGGCTTCACAAAATTAGGGTTTTCAAGTATAGCCGATAAATTTATGGTTGCATTAGCTTCTCTGTTTAAAGGTTTTGTTTTAACTGTGATTACAGTTGGTACATTAATGTACACGTGGGTGTTACAGTTAATTGTTGTTTTTGCGATATTTGTAGCACCTATTATATTAGTCTTGTCTATCTTACCTCAGTTTGAGCATATGGCTGGTAATTTAGCAAAAAGAATCGTCGTGTTTACGGCTTTATCAGTATCTGGTCTATTAGGTGTGCAAATGGGGCTTATCTTTAATAGCTTTGTGGAAATGGCATTTAGAAATGTGTCACATTCATATTATATTTCAATTTTCATACAGTTCGCTTTGTATTTCCTTTTGTGGAAACAAAGAAATAAATTGACTTCTCTATTTGATACAGCTAAGAAAAGTGTTTCTGAATTGGCAAAAGGTAGTCTTGATTCTGTCAAGTCATTACCAAGTCTGTCTAATGCCAAAAATCCATTTAACTTTAACAAAACACCTGCTCTCTCAACTTCTAGTGGTAGTCTATCAAGTAATGGTCTATCTACTCATAATCAAATGTCGAAAAGCAAAGTTGACGGTCTGAAAAAGGCAGGTACTGTTGGCAAAACGCTCACTAAAAAAGGTGTCAAAGGTGCTGTTAAAACAAGTGACAACCTGCGTTTCGGTCAAGATGAAAAAGCTAAACAACTTGCCATAGCTAAACGAAAAGAGACAATGAGCAACTTAAAAGGTAAGTGGGAAAATACAAAAGGTGCTTTTTCAGATACTAAACAAGCTCTGACTGATTCTAAAGATAAATTGAAAACTAAATTTTCAAGTTCTGTTGGTTTAATGCCTAAAAATGAAGCTGAAAAGAAAATTGCAAAATTTGATAGCAATAAAATACAGCGTTCTGAAAATAAGACTTTGAGAAATAAAACTTCACAAGCTATCAATTATCAGAAACGAAAAGATGAACTCAAAGGTAAATTTTCAGACGGCATTAAAAATGACCTTTCAACTAGAAAAGCTAGAAAGAAAGGTCAAGTCGATCGTTTGAGTAAAGAACTATTTACTGAAAAGCCTAAATTTCCGACTTCTGACAATAGTCAAAAACGTGATATTAAAATCAAAACCGCCAACGCAAAACGTGGTATTTTCGATAGCGGTATTATTGAAAGGAAAGGAAAATAATTATGAAAATCATCAAAACTATTTTTGTAGGGATAATCGCTATCCCTGTTTGGTTTGTGGCTAGTTTATTTAAGAAAAAGTGAGGTATCAACATACCTAGAAAGAAAATCAAATGAAAAAGAAAAAACATTTATTTCTGATAGGTATGTTTATACCTATTTTTTTTATATTTTTACTTGTCATTGTGGCAGGTGGCACTTCATCAAGTGCGGATAGTTTTTCGAGTTCTGCGGGTAGTCTAAACATCACATCAAAAGACCTAGCAAGTAAGGCTAATATCTCAGAAGAAAAGGCTCAAAATGTTATTGATATAGCTAACTATCTTATGAGTAAAGAACGCTTTAGCATTCAAGGTGCAAGTGGTGCTTTAGCAGTAGCTGAAAGGGAGTCAGGCTTTGACCCTAAAGCCGAAAATATCGGCGGTGGTGTGGCAGGTATCTTTCAATGGTCTGGTTGGTCTAATACGGTCAATGGCAATCGTTGGTCTAAGGCTGAAAGTAGAACACTGTCAATGGACGTTGAGTTAAAACTTATGTCTGCTGAACTAAACGGTGCATACAAGAGAACAAAAGACCTTGTAAGTGTCTCTACTGACCCTAGACAAGCGAGTTTAGACTGGTCACAATATTATGAGGGTGTCGCTTTAAGTGACGGTCAAACAAAGGCTGACAAGCTCCAAGATGATGCCCAAAAGTGGTATGACTTACTCAAAGATCATGTAGGCTTTAGTAGCGAAAATGGGCAGTCTGTCAATGGTGTGATGTACGCAAGTATTCCGAATGGATGGGAAGTAGAGACACCATTTAGCGGTCAAGCCTATAATGGCTCTGGTTCATATCCACAAGGACAATGTACGTGGTACGTCTATAACAGGGCTTATCAGTTAGGCATTAAGTTTGATAGTTTCATGGGCAATGGTGGCGATTGGGCAAGCAAGGCTGGCTATTCTGTGTCTCATGAGCCTAAACTCCATACTGCCCTAAGTTTTGTACAAGGTCAAGCAGGTTCTGACCCAACATATGGTCATGTGGCATTTGTAGAACAAGTCAAAGATGATGGCTCTATTTTAATTTCAGAAATGAATGTGACAGGTCTACCACCATTGACTGTTTCTTATCGTACATTTTCAGCTGATGAAGCTAAGCAATTTTGGTATGTGGAGGGGAAATAATCAATGAATTTAACAGAATTTAGAATGCGAGCGATGAATGATGAAGTCCAGATGATAGAGGACTTCAATTTTTTTGAGCAAAAAGTCGCAAGTTTTAAAAAAGACTTGTATCTATCGCCTTATGCCAAAATCAATGAAATTTTAGCATGGTGTGAGTTGCTCATCAAGTATGAAAAACAAATTGATTTATTGTGTCTTGAAGCAAAACAAGCGATACAAGATAAGTTGAATAAACTCAATCCTGATACAATTGAAAGCCACTCAAGTGTGGACGACAAGACAATCAGTGTCTGGTCTGACTATGTTTTAGAATTACTAGAATTAGATAGGCGCTATCAAGATGTTGTCTATAGTTTCTGTGTCTCTATTGATAATTGTGTCAGATATTTAGTGTCTTATACTGATGAATTGGCTGAGTTTGGCTTTAGCTTACCGCAAATTATGGTTAAAGTTCGAGACCTTGGCACATTTCATTGGTTAAACAAACAATCTAAAGCTCAATTATTGGGCTGTATTTAAATATTAGCGTACCTTTAGTTTAATTGTAGAACACTCACAATGTGGGCGGTGCATGTTCGTTATATGCAAGGTATATAAAATACAAAAGAAAGGAGCGAAAGAAATATGGATATAAACAATTTTCCAGATAAACTTTTTACAAAAAAACAGTTGTTAGAAAAGTTTTTTCCTGCTATTCATAAGAGTACTCTTGAAAGATATATGCGAGATATTAATAAAAATGATGATTTCAAAGAAATAATTTCAAGACCAACATCACAAATGACTTTAATTAACGCTAAAGGCTTTTTTTTATATTTGAAATACAAAGAAAGTCAGTTGCATAAATGAAATGGTATAATTAGTGTATTCAACTAATGATATACCAAGAAAGGTGGGGTATATTGTTTCTTAAAAGATTGGATAATGGTAAATATCGTTATTATGAAAAATTCTATGATGAGAGTGAGGGTAAGTGGAAGCAAGTAAGTGTTACTTTGGGTTCTAAAACTAGACAGGCACAAGGAGAAGCGAGACGAAGGCTTGGGGTTAAGATTGACAAAAAAATACTTGAACATGATGAAAGATATAAGCAAAAACAGAAATTTCAAAAATTGAAAGTCAGAGAAGTGTATGATGAGTACAAAATATTTAGGAAGCAGGAGTTAAAGGATAGTACATATGCTGTTCAATCTGTGATGTTAAATAGTGTTTTAAAAAACATTCTTGATGATTTGATAAATAATGTTTCTGCAAAATATTTTCAAAGATATTTTATGTCAAGTAATAATTCGTTGCGTTACAAAAAATCTCAAAAATCTTTGATTAATTTGTTTTTTAAATATGCTTTAAAGTTAGGTTATATTGAATATAATCCGCTTGAACGTGTAGAATTGCCAAAACAAAGAAAAACTATTGAAGATATTCAAAAAAAACGAGAAAAGTTTTTGTCAATTGATGAGATGAAAAAATTCAAACAGTCATTTGAAGTAACTCCTCGTGAAGTTAGAATGAATTGCTTGATAGAGTTTATGTATTTGACAGGCTTGAGAATTGGGGAAGCATTGGCTTTGATGTGGGAAAATATAAATTTAATTGATAGAAAGTTGTATATAAAATACACTTTAGATAAGAACTCAACAAGTATTATGGAATTTAAGCTAAATTCACCTAAAACGATTGATTCATATAGAGTTGTTTCAATTAATGATAGGTGTGTTGAAATTTTGATTACTATGAAGCAATTGAATACTGAGGTAAAAAGGAAAAATGAATTGTTTGTATTTTTGAGCTTAACAGGTACTTTGATTAATCCTGATACATTAAATATATATCTAAAAAGAATAGCTAAAAAAGCAAACATAAAAAATAAAAAACCTGAAATGTTTTCAAGTCATATGTTAAGACATTCTCATGTTAGTTTGTTGACTGAGTTAGGAGTTCCTATTAAGACAATTATGGAACGTGTAGGTCATAAAGATGAAAAAACGACATTACAAATTTACACTCATGTTACTAAAAAAATGAAAGAAGATGTAGATGAAAAACTGAATAATTTGGAGTTGTGATTACTAACCAAAAACTAACCAAAAAGCTTGGTTAGCGTTACGTATCTGTGAATATCTATGTACTACATCTCAATTTAAATAGTGGATAAACCCTTTTATATCAATGATTATGAGTATATATGGGTATCTATGAATACTTGTATATGATATAATTTAATCATAACAAAAAAATGAAAAAAGTGAAAAATTTGACAAAAAATAAAATTTTAATCATTGCAGGACCGACAGCAGTAGGTAAAACTGCTTTGTCAATCGATATTGCCCAAAAGTATAACGGCGAAATTATTAATGGCGATAGTCAACAAGTTTATCAAGAAGTTCATATTGGAACTGCAAAGGCGACAGAAAGTGAGCAAGCTGCTGTACGACATCATTTAATTGATGTGCGTGAGCTTACAGAAACATTTAGTGCGCATGATTTTGTAAGCCAAGCTAATACAGCAATTGCTGATATACTATCACGTGGCAAATTGCCGATTATTGTGGGTGGGACAGGTCTATACTTGCAAAGCCTGATAGAAGGTTATCATTTGGGTGGTGTGGGGCATCATGAGGAGATGCGAGCCTTGCGTGAAGAACTGGAGTTATTAACAGATGATCAACTGTTTGAAAGACTTGATGCACATCAGATTGAGATACCAGAATTGAATCGTCGTCGTGCGATTAGAGCTCTAGAAATTGCTCAATTTGGTGAGCAGCTAGAAAATAAAAAATCAGATTATGATTATCTAATTATCGGGTTAAACACGGAACGCCAAGTCTTATATGAGCGGATCAACCACCGTGTTGAACTGATGATGGCAGCAGGTCTGCTTGATGAGGCTAAAATGCTTTATGAGCACTTTAGAGAAGCACAGGTGGCGCGTGCTATCGGCTATAAGGAATTCTTTCCTTATTTTGATGGACAAATCACGTTACAGGCTGCGGTTGATGCTGTTAAGCAAAATTCGAGACGATACAGCAAGCGACAAATCACCTGGTTCAAAAATAGGATGGCTGTTGATTTTCAGGATATTTTGGCACCAGATTTTAAAGAACAGGTTGAGCGAAAAATAGAAAGGTTTTTAGATGATAAAAACTGAGAAAATGCAAGAAAAAGTTGTCCTAGTGGGTGTTGAAACGTTTGATAATAATCAAACCTTTGAAGCATCTATGACAGAATTAGCTAGTTTAGCAGCGACAGCTGGTGCGGTGGTGACGACAGTTTTCACGCAAAAGAAAGAACGACTAGACGGGAAATACTTAGTCGGGATTGGTAAACTCCAAGAAATCAAAGATAACTTAGAAGCTGATGAAGCTGACATGGTCATTTTTAACGAAAAATTGACACCGCGACAAAATGTTAATCTAGAAGGCTTTCTAGGTGTTAAAGTTATCGATAGGATGCAGTTGATTTTAGATATTTTTGCCCTTAGAGCGAGATCGCACGTCGGCATGTTGCAGGTCGAATTGGCACAGTTGAAATATTTACTGCCACGTTTGTCAGGGAGTAAGGGATTAGAACTCAGTCGTCAAGCGGGTGGTATTGGCTCGCGTGGTGCAGGTGAAAGTCAATTGGAAACAGACCGCAGACATATTCGTCACCGCCTTGAAATCATTGAGGCACAACTTAAAAAGGCTGAGAAAGTCCAAGAAAATAGCCGCCAAAAACGCAATCAATCAAGTGTCTTTAAATTGGGATTAATCGGTTATACCAATGCAGGAAAGTCCTCAGTCTTTAATGCCTTAACGCAAAAAATTCAGTATGAACAAGATGAATTATTTGCGACTTTGGATGCAACGACCAAGGACTTTTCACTACAAGATGAATTTACAGTCACATTGACCGATACGGTTGGGTTTATTCAGGATTTACCGACGGAGCTAGTGCAGGCCTTTAAATCGACCCTTGAGGAGTCGAAAAACGTGGATTTATTGCTACACGTGATTGATGCGTCAGATTCCAATCATAAGATTCATGAGGATGTTGTTGAAAGCATCATGAAAGATTTGGAAATGTCGGATATTCCGGTTTTGACTGTTTATAATAAATTGGATTTGGCAGATGATTTTGCGCCAACTATTTTGCCGAATGTTCAGATTTCAATTAAATCAGAGGTGGGAGTTCAGCAACTGCGTCAGGCTATTATTGCTAAAATTAAGGAACTGTTTGTACCTTTTGAATTGACGTTACCTTATGAGGCTGCGTATCGATTGCCAATGCTTAGAAAAATTGCTTTAATTGATACGGTTGTCGCAGAAGATGAGACTGAGACTTACCATGTGTCAGGTGGTATTACTGAGCGAGAAAAATGGAGGTTAGTAGAAGATGGATTATGTTGAGTTAGCGATTAAATCAGGCGGTTTTATGGCTATGGACCGTGTTTTGTTAACCAATCGGTTGGCAGCTTTAGAAACAGAGCAGGAGAAGTTAACTTATATTTGTCCGCCGGCAAGTGTGATTAATGCTTATTTTGCAGAATTGTATCAAAAACAAGGACCAGAAGTTGCGACAGACTACTTTTTAGAGCTGTCAACGACCTTTAAGAGTTTTTCGGCGACACCTAGTTTTGACTTAGAAGGTGCGAGCCATGCTCCGACTTTTCGCTTTATTCGTTTGAATTTATCGGGTAAATCTTTTGGTTTTGCCTATGAAAATGCTGATGGGCAAGCGATTGTCTTTAGTGAAAATCCTGACGAAGCAATGACAGATGAGCTGTTATTTGAAATTGCTCAGCTTTTCCCACAGTATGTCATTTGTTTAGAGCAAGACCGACTAACGATGGCGGCGCATGACTTTGGTAAGTTCGATGAGGCGATTGCTCTGGATGAACTGACAACTAAGTCTGAAAATGAATCGTATATTAAAATAACTACCTTGAATATTGCAGATGGCTTGGCACAGTACGATAAACTGGTAAATCATAGCATTAGTCAGCGAAAAATGGTACAATTCAGTCATAGAACATTTTCACTTTATATCCAGAAAGTAGGCTTAAAATGACAGCAGTATTCCTTATTTTTCTACTCATCATTATCATTGTGATTTTGGCGAGTCTTTCGAGCTTGTTTTATGTCGTGAAACAACAAAGTGTTGTCATTATTGAGCGCTTTGGTAAGTTTACGACGATTGCAAACTCAGGTTTCCACTTTAAATTACCTTTTGGCATTGACCGAATTGCAGCACGCGTACAACTCCGTTTACTCCAAAACGATATGAACGTTGAAACGAAAACACAAGATAACGTTTTCGTTCAAATGACGGTGGCGACGCAGTATCGGGTGAATGAACAGAACGTGACAGACGCTTATTACAAGCTGATGAATCCAGGTGAGCAAATTAAGTCTTACATTGAAGATGCTTTACGTTCTAGTGTACCCAAATTAACCTTGGATGAATTGTTCGAGAAAAAAGATGAAATCGCCCTCGAAGTCCAACGTCAAGTGGCTGAAGAAATGTCAACTTATGGCTATATCATCGTGAAAACTTTGATTACAAAAGTTGAACCAGACGCTGAAGTGAAACAATCCATGAATGAAATCAATGCGGCACAACGTAAACGTGTCGCAGCACAAGAGCTCGCAAATGCTGACAAGATAAAAATCGTGACAGCAGCTGAAGCTGATGCTGAAAAAGACCGCCTTCACGGGGTCGGGATTGCTGAGCAACGTAAAGCGATTGTTGATGGTTTAGCTCTTTCAATCAAGGAAATGAAAGAAACTGGCGTGGATATTTCAGAAGATCAAATCATGTCAATTCTTCTGACCAACCAATATTTGGATACCTTGAACCAATTTGCTAATAATGGTAACTCATCTGTCTTCTTACCAAGTCAACCTGATGGCATCGAAGATATTCGCACACAAATTTTGACAGCACTACAAGCTAAAGGTTAAGCCTGAAAGCGTAGAAGTATAGTTACAGTTTGTTATCAATTGTTAAATCAGAGAAACTTCTCCCAAACGGAGAAGTTTTTTTGCCTTTTAGCGGAAAATTTGTTAAACTATAGTAGTTGTCAAACAAAAATTCCGTCCTTAGTGTAATGGATATCACGTAAGATTCCGGTTCTTGAGATGGGGGTTCGATTCCCTCAGGACGGATTTTTTTCTTTTATAAAGGCATCTCTAGAAATAATTGCAAAGCGTTAAAGCTATATTTTTAAAGGTGTCATAAGCTTGAAGAGCGAAAGGAAACCATGGAAATACAATTTTTGGGAACGGGAGCTGGACAACCAGCCAAGCAACGGAATGTAACTTCAATTGCGCTGAAATTACTTGCTGAGCGTAATGAAATCTGGCTATTTGATTGTGGTGAAGCCACCCAACACCAGGTTTTAGAGACGAGTATTCGCCCGCGAAAAATTACTAAAATTTTTATCACGCATATGCATGGCGACCATATTTTTGGGTTGCCTGGTTTTTTGTCTAGTCGAAGCTTTCAGACCTCTTCCTCAGACGACCAACCGCAAAATTTAGATATTTACGGGCCAGTCGGCATCAAAAACTATGTCATGACCTCGCTCAGACTATCAGGCAGTAAACTCAGCTATCGGATTAATTTTCATGAGCTAGACGCCAGTCATGCTGGAAAAATCTACTCAGACGAAACCTTCGAAGTCCATATGGCGACACTCGACCACACAATTTATTGTATGGGTTACCGAATCGTCGAAAAAGACAAAAAAGGCGAGCTAGATGCGCAAGCGCTTAAAGCCGCAGGTGTTCCTTTTGGCCCACTTTTTGGCAAGGTAAAAAATGGTCAAGATATTGAAGTCAACGGTGAATTGATTAAAGCCGCAGACTTTATAGGCCCAGATAAAAAAGGCCGTGTGGTGACGATACTAGGGGATACACGCCAGACAGACCAAGCGATTCGTCTGGCAATTGGTAGTGATGTGCTCGTACATGAGGCGACTTACGAAGCTAGTGAGGCTAAAGTTGCTAGAAGTCATGGCCATTCGACGACACAACAAGCGGCTGAGGTTGCCAAACAAGCGCACGTCAAGCGCTTGTTACTGACACACATTTCAGCTCGTTATGTTGGTCCTTTAGTGACACAGCTTGTTAAAGAGGCAAAGCAGACTTTTGAGAATAGTTATGTTGTCAAAGACTTGTATGAAGAAGTGATTCAGCCATGAAAAATTTGCTGATAACAGGTGCGACAGGTGATATTGCACGTGAAATTTCCAAGCAGGTTCAGGACTATCGCTTAATTTTATTATCGCGAGATGTCAGCAGTCTAACAGATATTTCAGAGCACCTGTATCAAGTCGATTTATCAGATGAAACGGCTGTAAATGCGACGTGTCAACATATTTCAGAGCAGTTTGGGGCGATTGATGTTCTGATTAACAATGCGGGATATGGTTATTTTAAGCCATTTTTGTCCGACCATACTGATGATATGCGTCGAATGTTTGATATTAATGTCTTAGCTACGATGCACATCACACGTGCTTTTCTGCCAGATATGATAGCACAGAATTCGGGACAGATTATTAATATTGCCTCTATTGCAAGTTACATGGCGACAGCAAAAACGACCACTTATGCCGCAACGAAATTTGCTGTCCGTGGCTTTTCAAATGCGCTACGTCAAGAAGTCGCTGATGCTAATATTAAGGTCTTAGTTGTCAATACTGGTCCTGTCTTAACTAAGTTTCATGCCGCAAATCCTGAGTATTTGGAAAAAGTTGGGAAAAATGCGGTGACTGCAACATTTGTTGCAAAAAAAATTGTTCACCATCTCGAATCTAATAAGCGAGAATTAAATTTACCTTGGCAGCTAAACTTGGCTCGCATTTTTTCAATGAATTTTCCAAGTCTAGCAGATAAAATAACACGGAGGTTTTTTAATCTAAAATGATTACACCTACCTATGATTGGCAAATCAATACGGATGAACCGTCAGATGATTTTGTCAAGTTAGTCAAAAAACAAAAACTAGATGATCTTTCAGCTAGATTGCTTTGGAAACGTCAAGTTCGAACAGAAGAAGACTTAACAACCTTTTTAAATCCGTCACTTGAAAATTTGCATGACCCTTTCTTATTTTATAGCATGAGCCGAGCAGTCGAGCGTATCCGTCAGGCGGTTGCCAATCAAGAGATAATCTTAATTTATGGCGACTACGATGCGGATGGCATGACGAGTGCGAGTATTATGAAAACAGCACTAGATGAAATCGGTGCTGAAAGTCTGGTTTATTTACCTAATCGTTTTACCGATGGCTATGGCCCGAATTTAGATGTTTATAAGTATTTTATCGAAAATGAAGGGGTTGGCCTGATTATTACGGTGGACAATGGTGTTGCCGGTCATGAAGCGGTGGCTTACGCGCAGGAAAGTGGTTGTGATGTTATCATCACCGACCACCATTCACTACCAGAAACATTACCAGATGCCTACGCTATTATTCATCCGGAACATCCGGATGGACAGTATCCATTTAAAGAATTAGCAGGATGTGGTGTTGCTTTTAAGGTCGCTTGTGCTTTGTTAGAGTATGTCCCTTCAGAAATGCTCGACTTAGTTGCAATTGGCACGATTGCCGATATGATGTCACTCACTGATGAAAATCGAGTTTTAGTCAAATTTGGTTTAGAAATTCTGAAAAATACTGAGCGTATTGGTCTTGAAGCTTTGCTCAAAGTAGCAGGGATTGAATCAAGTGATATCACCGAAGAAACGATAGGCTTTCAAATTGCGCCAAGACTAAATGCCCTCGGTCGAATTGACGACCCAAATCCCGCTATCGAATTATTGACAGGTTGGGATGAAGATGAGACCCGTCAAATTGCTGAAATGATTGACCAGAAAAATGTTGAGCGTAAAACGATTGTGGCTGAGATGATGCAAGAGGCTGAAAGTCAGTTGGATGATAGTCCAGTTCAGTTTATTTATCAGACGGGTTGGAATCCTGGCGTGCTTGGCATTATCGCAGGACAATTACTGCAAAAAACAGGTAAGCCGATTGTCATGTTATCAGAAGAAAATGGCATTTTAAAAGGCTCAGCACGCTCAATTCCTGCCTTCAATATCTTTGAAGCTTTGACACATCATCGTGATTTATTACTTGCTTTTGGTGGACATGCCCAAGCAGCTGGCATGACCTTTGAGTTAGCAAAACTACCTGAAATTAAGGCTGTTATCGCTGATTTTATTAAGCAAAATAAAATCGATATGTCTGAGAAAAATACTTTGATTTTGGATGACGAAATTGCACTATCTGATATGACTTTGGAGACGATTAAATCATTGTCTCAGCTAGCGCCATTCGGTCAGGAAAATCCTAAACCTCAGTTTTTGGTGAGTGGTTATCAGGTGATTCAAAGTCGTGCAATGGGGCAACAAAATGCACATCTTAAATTAAAAATTCAACAAGACAAAACGCAGTTAGAAGCAATTTATTTCGGTCATGGTCAAGAAACACTTGACTTTGAGCAGACAGCACCAGACCTTGCAGTGACTTTATCAGTCAATACTTGGAACGGTAATACATCTGTTCAGTTGATGATTATAGATGCACGAGTTGAAGGTAGCCAGTTGATTGACCTGAGAAATCAGCAAAATCAGACACAAATTCCAGAAAATGCCTTTATTTTCACAAATGAACCGGAAAATCATGCTATAATGAGTGAGGTTCTGGTGATTGCGGAAACGCCTAATGATACTGATGCCTTAGCTAGGTTAGAAAAAATCGTTGCTGAACATGACTTTACAGCGATTTATTTCCAAAATCAAATCAAGCAAGCCTATTATCTAACGGGTGGCGGTACGCGTGACCAGTTTGCTAAGTTTTATAAGACGATTTATCAATATCCAGAGTTTGATGTGCGTTATAAACTTAAAAACTTAGCTGAGTTTCTGAATATCCCTGACATTTTACTAGTTAAAATGGTTCAGATTTTTGAAGAGTTGGCATTTGTAACGATTAAAGATGGTCTAATGACTGTCAATCAATCAGCAGCCAAACGTGAGATTTCAGAGAGTCAAATTTATCAAGCACTACAAGAATTAGTCAAACTACAAGCTTTCTTTGCATTATCGCCTGTAAGTGACATTTATCATAAATTGAAAGAGAACTAAAATGGATTTAAAAAACTACATCGCAACGATTCCTGATTACCCTGAAAAAGGGATTGAATTTCGTGACATCTCGCCTCTAATGGCTGATGGTAATGCTTATAGCTATGCGATTCGTGAAATTGTGCAATACGCGCAAGATAAACAAATTGATATGATTGTAGGACCTGAGGCGCGTGGCTTTATCGTTGGTTGTCCAGTTGCTTTTGAATTGGGGATAGGCTTTGCACCTGTTAGAAAACCAGGTAAATTGCCACGTGAAGTGATTGAAGCGCAGTACGAAAAAGAGTACGGCTTTGATACCTTAACGATGCATGCAGATGCCATTAAACCAGGGCAACGTGTTCTAATCGTAGATGACTTGTTGGCGACAGGCGGTACAGTTAAAGCAACGATTGAGTTGATTGAACAACTGGGTGGTATTGTCGCAGGTTGCGCTTTCCTTATCGAGCTAGATGACCTCAATGGTCGCGAAAAAATTGGCGATTATGCGTATAAAGTACTCATGCATTACTAAAATGCTTAATCTTATGGTAAAATAGTCTTATACGCAATTAACCAAAGAAAGCAAACATTTGGGGCTATTTCCCGCTACTTCATCATTGACCGAATTGGCAAAAAAATAGCTCAAAAATAATGTTTCCTTTCTTTAGTTAAATGAGTAAGATAAACTAGATAGCTTATCTTAGACATGATGTCGTGAGGTAACCCTATACTTTGTTTGATGGAGATAATAAATTGAAAATTAAAGCATTTGAAAATCAAGATTTGTCAGAACTTTCGATGATTGAAGTCGCACACGCGATGTTGGAAGAAAAAGGCAAGGAAATGGACTTTAACGTCCTTGTCAACGAAATCCAAGACTATCTTGGCAAATCAGACAGTGAAATTCGCGACCGCCTGTCACGCTTTTATACAGAATTAAATACAGATGGTAGTTTCATCCCGCTTGGTAATAACGTCTGGGCTTTACGTTCATGGTATGCCATTGATGAAATTGATGAAGAAGTTGTAGCGCTTGATGAGTTGGATGACGAAGGCGACCGCCCTAAGAAAAAACGTAAAAAAGTGAATGCTTTTGCAGTAGACGGTATTGACATTGACTATAGTGATGATGACCCAGAAGATGATGATAACATCACTGATGCGGATGTCACTTATGACGATGAAAATCCAGATGACGAAAAAGACGAAGTTGAAGCTTTTGATGTCGAACTTGAAGAAGTTGAGATTGATGATGCCGAAGTTGATGGTATCGAAGAAGTAGACGACGAAGATGACGATGAAGATGAAGAAGAAGACGATCTAGTCACTAAAAAATAATGGAGAAATCCATATTTTTTATTAAATTCTTGATTTTCAGGGATTTTCGTGTATAATCTAAAATGATAACTCATGACACCTCATCTAGTGGAATCTAGCCAAGTGTGTCTTACGAAAGTAGAAGATTGTTAATTTGGTAGAAAAAGATACGAAAAAATTTGAGCGGGAGACGTTTAAAGATAAAATTCTCCGCCAATTAGAAGAGGCTAGCCAATCTCTCGATGATGTCGCATCAGAGACTGGCTTTACTGCGCCTAAAAAAACGTCAGTTACGCCTAAGTCAACCAATCGTTCTCAGGATTCCGAGCATTTGTCTGATACGCCAACTCATGATGAGGCCTTTGGTAAAACTGATCGTCCGTTCAGGTCACGTTCGAGTGCAAGTCGTGCATCGAAAGACTGGCCGGCTGAGACGGAACCTGAGCTAGCGTTTCAAGATGCGCCTGATTCTTCAGAAGTATTTGGGACACCTAAGCGTCGAACTTCGAATGCGTCTTTTAATCATGGGGAAGAAGACTCACTAATAGAGGATACAGCAGAAATTAAAAATATTAAAAGGGTCTCGCGTCAATCGCAAGAAAGTTATACGCGTTCAGCTAAGAAAAAATCTAAAAAACTGGCAGGCAAGATTATTGCAATTGTCGTTCTCGTCCTATTTGTTGTTGGAGGGGCGACTGGCTTTTTAGGCTATAGATATGTTAAGAGCGAGATTCAACCTTATAGCTTGACGGATAAGTCTACAAAGGCAATCGAAATTCCTACCGGTGCTGCCAGCAAGGAAATTGGTCAAATTCTTGAAAAGAATCATGTTATCAAAAATGCGACTGCCTTTCAATACTATACGAAATTGAAAAGTTTAACTGGCTTTAAGTCAGGTTTTTATAACCTGTCACCAAGCATGACATTAACAGAGATTGCGAAAACTTTACAAGAAGGTGGGACAGAGAAACCTGTTGAACCCGTTTTAGGAAAAATAACGATTCCAGAAGGCTATACCATTGACCAGATGGCGGAGAAGATTTCGGATAATGTGTTGACGAAGTCAGAAAAAGATAAGACGCCGTTTACCAAAGACGAGTTTTTGAAAGTGGTGACGGATTCGGCCTTCATTGAGAAAATGAAGACGACTTATCCGGAACTTTTCGAGTCGTTGCCGGCTAGTGATTCTGGTGTGAAATATCAGTTAGAGGGTTATCTTTTCCCTGCGACTTATGAGTACACGAAGAAATCAACAATGGCATCTGTCGTTGAGCAGATGATTGCTGTGATGAATCAAAATCTACAGCCTTACTATGCAACGATTAAAACGGGTCCTAATCCTAAGACGGTTAATGAAGTATTGTCTATCGCAGCCTTGACTGAAAAAGAGGCCAATAATGACGCTGACCGACGTAATGTCGCGCAAGTGTTCTATAATCGGATAAATGTCGGCATGACTTTGGGCTCGAATATTTCGATTCTTTATGCAGAAGGTAAGTTGGGTCAAAAGACTACTTTGGCTGAGGATGCGGCTGTGAATACGTCGTTAGACTCACCGTTTAACTTGTATCTTCACCAAGGTTATGGTCCTGGTCCAGTGACTAACCCAAGTCTATCTGCGATTAAGGCGGCAGTTGAGCCGACAGACAACAATGACTTGTATTTCGTAGCAGATGTGACGACCGGTAAGGTTTACTTCTCAGAAACACAAGCCGAGCATGATGCGAATGTTCAAAAATATGTCAATGACAAACTAGAAAATAAAGCATCAGATACAGAAGAATCACAATAAGAAAAAATTTAAAAGAGGGAAAGGAGATGAGGTTCATTAATTGTGGCAAGGTTTAACGTGATTGGATCGGGTTAGACGTGTCTACAAGCAGTGACTCAACATCTTAGATTATGGCAGATACAAAAACCTATCAAATGACCCGTGAGGGCTTTGAAGAATTAGAAGCAGAATTAGACAATCTCAAACTTGTGAAACGCGCTGAAGTTGTTGAACGTATTAAAGTTGCACGTTCTTACGGCGACTTATCGGAAAACTCAGAGTACGAAGCAGCCAAAGATGAACAAGCATTCGTCGAAGGTCGCATCGCAACAGTAGAGACAATGATTCGTAACGCTGAAATCGTTGACAATGCAGGTGTGAAAAGCAATGAAGTAGCACTTGGTAAAACAGTCACTTTTGTTGAAGTTGGGGAAGACGAAAAAGAAACTTACAAAATCGTTGGTTCTGCTGAAGCAGACCCCTTCAACGGAAAAATCTCAAATGAATCACCAATCGCGGCAGCACTTATCGGCCGTAAAACTGGCGATACAGTCATGATTCCATTGCCTGTTGGCGAAATGGAAGTAAAAATTGTCAAAGTATCTTCTAAGTAAGCGTTAGGAGATAAGAACACATTAAAAGCCATCCGGATTAGCGGATGGCTTTTTGTATGTTTCGTTTGCGTGTACTAAGTTTAACCCCCAAGCACTATAATAGAATACCTTTACTCTCTAGATTTTCCAGACACTCCTTCAAATAGGCTTGATTGTGCTCAGGATAGATCGGAGTTGTTTGAGGACAAGGTGTGAGCGTCTCATATTTTGGGCATTTTAGCCCACGATAATCTGGTGCTAACCATTTTTCATCTGGATGGTAACCACGTGCTGTCATCTCAGCCATGACTAAGAGATGATATTGATAGAGCTTGTAAGGCGAATGCTCAAAGACATAATTGACTGTGGCGTGTTTCTTGCCCCAACCCTTACCCCTTAGTGCTGCCGTCTCGCGGTGTTGTCCTAGTAATTGCTGGCGTGGTAATTGGCTCAGCAACTTTTCGTGCCAAAGTCTCATTTTATTTCTCTCTTTTCCGGCATCTCACGAATCAATCGTGATTGCATCAAATATGTCACCTGATATTTTGATGTCAAGCCTTTTAAAAACGGCCCTAAATCATCGTTATCAACCTCTAATTCATCTAAGAAACGCAGATAAGTGCGCTTTTCTTCAGGTGTTGCTATCTTCTTGAAATATCCCCAAACGTGCTCATAGGCTGTTGTCAGCGTTTTACGCGTTGGGGCTTGTCGTGCAGCCTCATCTATTAATTTATCAAATATGAGCGTCGTCTCATCTGTCCACTCATTGTTTTTAGCGAGTGCTCTGATTTGATTGTAAAGCTGTTGTGAGTGGGCCATGACCCAATATTTATGTTCTGCCCACTTAACTTGCCAAGCTGTCATGATTTCTCCTTATACTATTTTTTTGCACCCTTTATCTTCTTATCACTCAGAGCAACTGCCCAATGACCTGATAAGCATAGTAAGTCTGTGGTGCCTGATCTTTTTTAATCTCACTCGTATGTTCGGACAAGAAAAATCCCTGCCACTTCATCATACCACGGTCTTGATACAGTCTGATTTCCTCAAACTGACTATAATGTCTATCTACTCTTGTCATGTTAAACCATCTACCCCCCCTGCAGAATGTCCACCAACGAGTTTACTCCGTGCAATGACACGTGAACCGCTGGCTAAACTATTGGCCTTTTGAACCGATAAAAAGCCGTATTTCTCTCGAATCATATCGATAACATCTTGGACTGTCTCTTGTTTACGTATGCTTTTAGGATCTTCAAACAAGGAAATCAACTCAAAATCAGCCTCACAGAGCTGACCATAAGACACACCAATCCGCCTAACCGTACCCGACTCATATTTCTCCCGAAAAAGCGATAAAACAGCCCGCGTCAATTTTTGCGTTGAATTTGTCGGCTCAACTGACATCTGTGCATGAATGGACGGCTTACCCTCAGAATAACCATAGCCCACATAGAGTGAAACCACCTGTGTTTTCTTCTTAGCTCGACGCGTGCGAATCGCCACCTGCTCCGCCAACTCAGAGATCACAAGCTCAATCTCGCCTTGCGTCGTATAATCCCGCGGCAAAGTCTGTGAGTTACCGATAGACTTAATTTTTGCCTCATATTTTTCAGAAACGTTGGATTCATCGATGCCATTAGCATGGCAAAATAGTTGCACACCCAGAACACCGAATTCTTTTTTTAAAACAGCAGGATGTGTATGCGCTAACTCGTAGATAGAGTTGACACCGATACGTCGTAAGCGTTTGGCGGTTCGTTTGCTAATCCCCAAAAAATCAGTCATGTCTGGAATTTTCCAAATCGTATCAGCAATCGTTTCATAGGTCCATAAAGCCCGCATATTTTTTGTATGCTTGGCAGCATTATCCAAGGCCAACTTAGCTAATAAAGGATTACCAATGCTCATGCCAACAGTTGCATAAAGGCCAGTCTGTTGATAAATAGCAGTTTGAATGTCGTGGCTAATAGTATCTAATTTTTGAGCGGGTTTAAGATTTTTGTCCGGATAAAAATAATTAAGGGATTCAGTCAAATCAACAAAGCCTTCATCGATAGAATACCAACAGATATCATCAACCGCAGCAAAATTTTGGATGATGTGTTGGATTTCCATATTTTTATCAATATAGGCTGACATTCTTGGTGGCGTCATGATCGTGCGTTTTGCCCAAGATTCAATGAATGCGACTTGTGAAGGTGTGGGTTCAGGTGCGCGATTGAGCCAATCCCTTGTGACTGTCTTGTAGTAATTTTGATAGTTAAATTTACGTGTCGTCACGTAAAAAGGTAAGTCACGACTGCGCCCAACATTAGACTTGCCAAAAACTTGTTTGAAGATAGGCGAGCTAGCTAAAATCAAACCAGCTGAATTATCCGCATGGCTCATGACACAAAGTGAGGTTGTCAAAGGGTCTAATCCACGCTCAACGCATTCGACACTGGCATAAAAAGATTTCATGTCAATGAAAGCAATTGCTCTGTGCTGTTCTTTGGTGTAATCGAAATCTGGTGTTATCATCCCCTGTCCTTTCTAAATGCTGCTGTACGCTCTCGGTGTCTGAGTCTTAGTCCCTTTTCTCTATCGGTATAAAATGTCCGATGATTTTGCCGATAATCCGTGGTGACTCGTCAAAAGGTGCGAATTTATCGGGATATTCTGGGTTTGTGGAGACTAGACGCAGACCGTCTTTTTCGCGGTAGACGTGTTTAATGTAGGTTTGACCGTCCCACTCAACGGCATAGACGGCACCGTCGTAGTCAAAGGTCGTTTGGCGGATGAGGGCAACGGAGCCGTTTTCAAATTCAGGAGTCATGGAGTCACCAAAGACCCAAGAGGCGAAATCGTAGTCGTAGGCTTTGTCGGAATAGGCAATGTCGTAGGTGCCGTCGTCGAAATAGCCGTAACCTGTTCCAGCGGATAGTTTCTCATAGACTTTGTTGGGGACGAGGTGTAGCAAGGGCTCTGTTGCATTTTCTTTATTTTGCTCTGCTTGCTGCTGTTTTGAGTAGGCTAAGACTTTATCTTGCCTTTGGTGGTTCAAGGTGTCGTAGATACTCAGTAAGTCTGATCTGCTATCTTGGGTGAGGTCTGCGACATCAACTTGGAAAAGCTTGGCTAATTTTTCAAGATTGTCTCTTTTGGGATGAGCAGTGCCCTTTTCCCAAAAGCCGTAGGCAGGTCTTGAAATGCCGAGTTGTCTAGCGACTTCCCCTTGGCTCAAGTGATGACTTAGTCTTAGTTTTTTTAGATTTTGACTTAAACTCATGGCGGAACCTTTCTTAAATTGTGGTAAGTTTTTTACTTACCACTAGGATAATCTATTTTTGAAATTTAGTCAATAAATATTTCAGAAATTATTATTTTTTAATTTTAGAACTAACTTGTACGTGTATTGGTGTGAGTTGATAGTCTATGGCATCCTAAATATATTTGGGATGACCAATTTCGTATTGTTTTGCCAAAACAATACCGATTTCGCATAAATTTACTGTTTTTTTTGACCAATTTCGCATTGTTTTGCCAAAAGAATGCGAATTTCGTCCAATCACGTTGCTGTTTTTCTAACAATTTTTTGCTAAGTATGACTCACTAAACAATGCAAGAGCGTGCGAGTTAAACGGTTGTTAAAAGCCTTTTAAGATAGGTTTTAAAGGACTTGAAAGTAGCAAAAAAAATTAAAAAATGATACAATGGTCAAACAAGGTCAGAAAAATATCAGACATGACATCACAGAAGGACTTCTAATGGACGAGCTCGCTAAGGCGGAGTGATAGTGTCGATTAAGTTTCAAGATTTTACGAAGTAAAATAGCAGAAAGGAGAAATTGTGAAAAACACATCAGATATGATAGAGAAGTATCTCAAGGAGCTACTTTCTCAGGCAGCAGAGATTGAAATTCGACGCTCAGAAATTGCGGAGCATTTTGGCGTTGTGCCGAGTCAGATTAACTATGTCATTAAGACGCGCTTTACCTTACCAAAAGGCTTTGAAGTTGAAAGTAAGCGTGGCGGTGGCGGTTATATTCGAATTGTCAGAATTCAATATTCGGATGCGCATGATTTCTTAATGGACATTTTGAATAAAATGCCAGAAAAAATGACCGTCAGCATGGCACAAGACCTCATGCAATTGATGTTTAACGAAAAAATCGTGACAGAGCACGAAGGCAATCTCTTGCTTGCAACGCTGAGTCACCCAGTCGTGACAGACTTACAACGCGCCATTTTATTAACCTCAATGATTCACCGACTGGATAAAATGGACTAAGGGAGTGGCAGAGCCAGTCTCTTGTGACCATAGAACTAAGGAAAATAACGATAAATGACACAAAATTATACACGCATACTTGAAGATATCCTCAAAACTGCTCGCATTTTTGCCGCGGGCAATGGTTATGATTACGCAGAAACGTCACACATCTTGGCGGGAATTCTATCAAGCAACGATAGCTTTGGCCAAAACATTCTAACAGACCACGATGTGACGATTGAGATGGCGCTTGATGAAATCGAACAGCATCAATTACCTGACACAACAAAATCAGTGCAAGCAATTCAGTTTTCACCTAAGGTAGAACAGCTTTTACTTGAAGCAGATGCACTTGCCGCACAAAATCACCTAGCAGAAACAGGTTCTGAGCATCTTCTCTATGTGATTTTGACAGATGATGACAATGTTGCCAAGAAAATCTTGGAGCTCCATAAAATCAAAATCGCTGAAATTCTCAAAGACTTGATTGAGCTTGGCAATATGAACGTTAAAAAAATAACGAAAAAAGCTGTCACACCAATGGGTAAACGTGATATCGCATCAGGTGTTTCGGCGACGAGTATCACACCGACCCTTGATTCAGTGGCGCGTGATGTGACAGAAGATGCCAGACAAGGTCGCATTGACCCGATGATTGGACGTGATAAGGAAATCGAGCGCGTGATTCATATTTTGAGTCGTCGTACGAAAAATAATCCTGTCCTTGTTGGTGAGCCTGGTGTTGGTAAATCAGCTATTATCGAGGGACTCGCACAGCGCATGATTGACGGTAATATTCCTGCCAATATGGAAGGCGTACGACTCATGTCACTCAATATCGCTAATGTCGTTGCTGGTACGAAATTCCGTGGGGAATTTGAGGACCGCATGACGGCTATTGTCGATGAAGTCAGTCAAGATGCAAAAACAATTGTTTTTGTTGACGAATTGCATACTATTGTTGGTGCTGGTGGCGGTACAGATTCCGTTACGGATGCCTCAAATATTATGAAACCTGCACTAGCGCGTGGCGAGTTTCAGCTAATTGGTGCGACAACTTTTAATGAATACCAAAAATACATCGAAAAAGATGCAGCTCTGGAACGTCGCTTTGCAAAAGTTACGGTCGAAGAACCGTCAGCAGATGAATCGATTGCTATTTTACAAGGCCTGCAAAGCAAATTTGAAGCCTATCATCAAGTCAAGTTTGATTCAGATGCTGTCAAGGCAGCTGTTCAGCTTAGCGTTCGCTATATGCCAAGTCGCAGACTCCCTGACAAAGCCATTGACTTACTTGATGAAGCAGCTGCAGCCGTTAAAATTTCGGCTAAAAACAATCTATCTGAGCAAAGCAAGCTAGATAAAAAAGCCGTACAACTTGATGAACAGCTACAAGAGGCGATTATCAATCAAGATTTTGTCCAAGCTAAAAGCATCAATCAAGACCTGCAAAAACTCGATTCTAAACGTGAAAAACTGACGGTTAAAAAACAGTCAGCGCGCGTGAGTGAATCAGATGTCTTTGCGGTCGTCTCTAACTTGACTGGTGTGCCAGTCACACAGATGAGTAAAAGCGAAATGACTCGCCTGGTTAATCTTGAAAAAGAACTCCACAAACGGGTTATCGGACAAAGCGAAGCCGTTACCGCTGTTGCAAGTGCCATTCGTCGCAGCCGTTCAGGCATCTCAGATGACAGACGTCCAATGGGCTCGTTCATGTTCTTAGGCCCTACCGGAGTCGGAAAAACAGAGCTTGCCAAAGCCTTGGCAGAGACCGTTTTCGGCGATGAAAACAGCATGATTCGCATTGACATGAGCGAATACATGGAAAAATTCAATACCAGCCGTTTAGTTGGGGCACCTCCTGGCTATGTCGGCTACGACGAGGGCGGTCAGCTAACCGAGCAGGTGCGCAACAAGCCTTATGCCGTCGTCTTATTTGACGAAGCGGAGAAAGCTCACCCAGATGTCTTTAATCTCTTGCTCCAAATCCTTGATGACGGCTTTATCACGGACGGTAAGGGGCGCAAGGTTGATTTCCGAAATACAATCATCATTATGACCAGTAACTTGGGGGCGACCTCTCTGCGTGATGATAAGACTGTCGGGTTTGGGGCAGCAAATGCCTCTACCGACTACGTCGCCATGAAGTCTAGAATTTTAGAAGAGTTGAAAAAACGGTATCGCCCAGAGTTTCTCAACCGTATCGATGAGAGCATCGTCTTCCACCCACTTTCTGAGCAGGAACTATCAGACATCGTGAAAATCATGGCTAAGCCTTTGATTAAACGCTTGGCAGCTCGTCATATCACTCTAAAATTATCAACGAATGCCTATCAGCTTATCGCTAAAAGTGGCTTTGAGCCAGAATATGGCGCTCGGCCAATTAGAAAAGCTTTAGAGAAGAAACTGGAAAACCCGCTTTCTGATAAAATTTTATCTGGTGATATTAAAGCTGGGAATACAGTCTCAGTCGGTGTTTACAAAGGCGAACTCACCTTTAAAGTGACCGATTAGTCAAAAAGGTATTGTAAAATATTTGTGAAAAAAACGTTTTCACGGTATAATAAGAGTATAAAAGATAAAGAGGTGACTATTATGATTAAATTTAACATTCGCGGTGAAAACATCGAAGTAACAGACAGCATCCGAAGCTACGTTGAAGAAAAAATCAGCAAACTTGAAAAATATTTTACTGAAAATCAAGAGCTGACTGCCTACGTTAATCTTAAAGTTTACGCTGAAAAAACGTCAAAAGTTGAAGTGACAATCCCAGCTAAAAACATTACACTTCGTGCGGAAGATACCTCTCAAGAGTTGTATGGCTCAGTTGATTTGGTTCAAGAAAAATTGGAACGCCAAATTCGCAAATACAAAACAAAAGTGCAAATGAAACGTAACCACATTGCAACTGGTAAAGTCTTTGAAACCTTTGTTGACTTGGCACCAGAAGAAGAAATCGAAGAATCAAACATCGAAATCGTTCGGACTAAGAACATCGATTTGAAACCTATGGACGCTGAAGAAGCAGTGCTTCAAATGGATTTAATCGACCATGACTTCTTCATCTTTACAGATGGTGAAACAGGTGCGACAAGCATCGTTTACCGTCGCGAAGATGGTAACATCGGTCTGATTGAAACCAACTAATATCTCCTCATTAGTATGATAAACTTAAAAGTCGACACGCCGTGTCGGATTTTTTGCGTCTATTAAGAATTAAATGATATTTTTCTTAATATCATTTGTGATTAAGTGGTGGTTGTGTTAAAATAAGGTTAAGGATACTTTAAGTTATATGAGAGTATTTCTATAAAAATAATAGTCTGATAAACGAGACAAAAGACTAAATAAGTCTAAAAAATCTCATAAAAAACTTGACAGAAGGTGGCGAATATGATAACACACACACACACACACACACACACACACACACACACACACACACACACAGGTATCTTTTGCCTTAATTTCGCATACACTTTTTTCAATGATACGTCAAAACTGAACCCTATTTGGGGTAGACTTTTAGTCTGCCACGAATAGGGTTCAGTTTTGTTTTCTAAGTAAATGATTAATTGAATCATGAGAAAGTACTAGAGGAGGGGAGTTCAATGAGAAGAAAAGGACGCAAGTTTCGCCCGCCATAATAGGCAGCCGCAACCTATCGCAATCGTTTACGACAATAAAAAATGGAGGAAACTACTATGACTAACGCAAACACCCAAAACAAAAGAAAAAGTCGGCTCATCCTAGCTGCACTTTTAGCCACAATCGCAATCATCACAGGTTAAATCTTCGCCTTCTTTAGTGATGTTGTCAACCATGATACAAACAATACAACGTCTACAAGCTGGACTGATGTTGTCTCAACTGAATATGGTGCGAAATAAGAGCTTAAAAAAGCAACACATTCGGAGGGCAAGTCCCTCCACTTATGACAAAGTTTGGTAACCAAGTCATGACTTGGAAGGGTTCAATTCCCGTCAATGCCACTAGAAATAACTAATACTAACTTAGAGAATAGATAAGAAAATACAGGAGGGGATAAACATGACACATCGAAATTATAGAAACTGGTTAGCACTGCTCGCTTTAGTCCTGATGTTGCCAGCTAGACCAGTACAAGCAGCTAATACTGACTATCGCATCGATATCCACGATAATGATGCGATGAGTCTACAAGAATTAGACATCACCGAACATGACGTGAGTGAAGGTGATATCATAACTCACCATATTTACGTGGATAACCATACAAGTAATGGTCACATCATTAAGCTTAAAAATATCGAAGTGGTTCAGGATAGTATCCTCTTGGATAAACTAAGTTTTGAGTTTATCAATGGTGCAGCGGTTGTTCCCTTTGACAGTGGTAATTTTAGCCAAGCCTATGACAAAAACCTCTTCGTAGTTGGCAGTCAAGGGACTGGCAATTTCACACTCAGGATGACAGTCAATGGTAACTTAGATAACAGCTACCAAGGGAGTGCTTGTACGCTACGTTATACCTTTGAGATTTTGAATCTTGAGGCAGGTGGTATTATGCCTGTTGATGGAGGAGTTACACCACCCCCTTCAAATCAGAACGGTGGTCAAAACACGCAAGGTAATCAAGGGCAGACGAACACGCAAGGTAATCAAGGACAGACGAATACGCAAGGGACACAAGCTCAAACAGACAAGCAAGGCGGCTTACCCACAACCCTTGGCAATGCCGTAAAAGCACTCTTACCCAATACAGGTGAAGGCAAGTTAGCTGTTACAGCTAAAACTTACGATATTACTTACAACTTAGATGGTGGGACTGGTACTGGTGGTAATCCAACAACTTATACCTATGATATCGGTGTGGCAAGTTTTGCGCCTGCGACAGGTAAGACAGGTCATACCTTTGTAGGGTGGGAAGATGAAAATGGTAATCCAGTCACCAGTATCTCAAAAACTGAGATGGGAAACAAAACACTTTATGCGCGTTGGACACCGAATGAATATGATATCACTTATGAGTTAGACGGTGGTGATAATGATAATAGCAATCCAGCTAAATATACCTACGATATCGGCGTGTCAAGCTTTGCGCCTGCGACAGGTAAAGTAGGTCATGTTTTTACAAGGTGGGAGGATGAAAACGGTAAGCCAGTCACCAGTATTTTAAAAACTGAGACAGGAAATAAAACGCTTTATGCGCGTTGGGCGCCGACTTATGAGATTACATACGTCTTAGACAGTGGCACTAACCCTCAAGACAATCCAACTCAATATGCTTATGGTATCGGTGTTGCAAGCTTTAAGTCAGCAACTAAGTCAGGTTATAAATTTCTAGGTTGGTTTACTGAATCATCGGCTGGTACTCAGATCGCAAATATCTCGACTACAGCTACAGGAAATAAAACACTTTATGCTCATTGGGAAGAACAGGTCACTTTAAAAGTGGGTAATACAGATCCAGGTACTGAGTTTGATTTTGCGGGTAGCAAGTGGCGAATTCTGGATACCGATATGGATAATACTACTTCGAATGGTTTACAAGCACTGGTTATCAAGGTTGATCCTATCAGCACCTCAAGTCAATATCTCGCCAGTGGTGAGTACTATTTTGAATCAACCGGTATTAGCAACGGTTATGAACGCAGTCGAAGTATTAATGGTATTGGAAAAGTGATTGACGACTGGTACAAGGACAATATTGCGGGAACAGCTGATGAAGCTGCTGTCCAAGCTGTTGCGCTGAATAACCCAACTTATACTGAGTTTACGAAAACACCTTTTACATTTAATTCTGGGAGTGGGATTACAAACTGGGAGTGGCACAACTGGTATCAAGATACCCGCTTTGCGACCAGCTTAACAGGAAGCGTCAGCAAACAAGCCTTTGCCTTGAGCTATGGGGATATCCATGGTCATATGGGCATCGGAACAACAGTAACGAGCACCGATCTCTTTAAGTTCAGTAGCACCGGTGCATTTAGGCTCCGCTCGGCCGCCTTCAGCTCTCAAAATGCGGGATTTGTCAGCGCGGGCAATTTCGCCCGCTACAATAGTATGGATTACAAACTCCCCGTCCGCCCTTCTTTGTCTCTCTTAATTGAAAAAATCTGACATCTAGCTGCTAATAAAGTAAAATAAAACGTGTGTGTCCAAACAGACTAATGCTTGTGGTATTGGCTGGTGTGTTAGTGATCTTATAAGCGGGTAGATGAGCGAAGATGCGTCTGGCTTTGTCTGCTCTGCTGGAAAAATCCCTGAATGGTTGTGTGGCTGTTCAGGGGTTTTGTTTTGCAGTCTTGTGTCAAATTGTTGTGGGTCTTGTGTGTACGCGCATGTGCCAAAAGAAGATGATGAGAGTTGAAAGGAGTGTGAATGAAAATTTTCTGTAAAAAAAGGACTAGGGCGGTATTTTTTCTTGAAATATCCGTAAAATAGTGGTAATATAAGGTGGTAATTAAAAAAATGCCATCGGGTGTTTAAAATTAAAGGAGACAAAAATGTCAATTATTACTGATGTTTACGCTCGCGAAGTCCTCGACTCACGCGGTAACCCAACAATCGAAGTAGAAGTTTACACTGAATCAGGTGCATTCGGCCGTGGAATGGTACCTTCAGGTGCTTCTACTGGTGAACACGAAGCTGTTGAGCTCCGTGATGGTGACAAATCTCGTTACCTTGGTAAAGGCGTACAAAAAGCTGTTGACAACGTAAACAACGTTATCGCTGAAGCTATCATTGGTTACGATGTTCGTGACCAACAAGCTATCGACCGTGCGATGATCGCTTTGGACGGAACACCTACTAAAGGTAAATTAGGCGCTAACGCTATTCTTGGTGTGTCTATCGCTGCTGCTCGTGCTGCTGCTGACTTCCTTGAAGTGCCACTTTACCACTACCTTGGTGGTTTCAATACTAAAGTATTGCCAACTCCTATGATGAACATCATCAATGGTGGTTCACATGCTGACAACTCTATTGACTTCCAAGAATTCATGATCATGCCAGTTGGCGCGCCTACTTTCAAAGAAGCGCTCCGTTACGGTGCAGAAGTATTCCACGCTTTGGCTTCAATCCTTAAAGCTAAAGGTTACTCTACTGCCGTTGGTGATGAAGGTGGTTTTGCACCTAACTTGAAATCAAACGATGAAGGTTTCGAAGTGATCATCGAAGCGATCGAAAAAGCTGGTTATGTACCAGGTAAAGATATCGTTCTTGCTATGGATGCTGCATCTTCTGAATTCTACAACAAAGAAAAAGGCGTTTACGAATTCGGTAAATTGGCTAACAAACCAGAAGAAGAGTGGGAACTTAAAACTGAGAAAGACATGATTGCTTACTACGAAGAACTCGTAGCTAAATTCCCAATCATCTCTATCGAAGATGGTCTTGACGAAAACGACTGGGAAGGTTGGAAAGAATTTACTAAAGTACTTGGTAAGAAAATCCAACTTGTTGGTGACGACTTCTTCGTTACAAACACTGACTACCTCAAACGTGGTATCGCTGAAGGTGCTTCAAACTCAATCCTTATCAAAGTTAACCAAATCGGTACTTTGACTGAAACTTTTGAAGCAATCGAAATGGCTAAAGAAGCTGGTTTCACTGCTGTTGTCTCTCACCGTTCAGGTGAAACTGAAGATTCTACAATCTCAGACATCGCTGTTGCAACTAACGCTGGTCAAATCAAAACTGGTTCATTGTCACGTACTGACCGTATCGCTAAATACAACCAATTACTTCGTATCGAAGATCAACTTGGTGAAGTTGCGGTTTACAAAGGCCTTGACTCATTCTACAACATCAAAGACAAATCTCGTTTCTAATCAGTTGATCTGATGTCAGAGACTTGACAATAGAAGAGAACCTCTAGGGGTTCTTTTTTTGGTATAATTAAAGTACTATATTTTACTGGAGATTCTTATGGCTAACTTAGCACCTTACATTTCGTCAATCCGTCTGATTGTCGTGATGTTTCCTTTTCTTGCAATTTTACTCTTGCTACCGTTTCTAATCCGACAGTACCACCGTTATGGTGCGATATCAGGTTGGATGGTTAGCGTCAACTACGCTTTCGTCTTTTACATCCTTTGCGCTTATGCCTTGACCATTTTGCCCCTGCCAACGATTGAGCAGGTTAAGCAAATGACAGGACCGGTCGAAAATTTTCATCTGTTTAACTTCGTTCGGGATTTCACCACGTATTCTGGCTTTGTCCTATCACAGCCTGATACTTGGTTGCACGCAGCCAAAACACCGCAGTTCACTCAGCCCTTTTTTAACCTACTTTTGACGCTGCCCTTCGGTATGTTTCTACGCTATCAGTATAAAAAAAGCTTTCTGACAAGTCTGGTGCTATCTTTTGGCTTGACCCTATCTTTCGAGCTGATTCAGCGCTCTGCCTTATTCGGCCTCTACCCGCGTCCTTATCGCCTCTTTGATGTTGATGATTTGTTCTTAAATACTTGTGGTGCCATGTTGGGTTGGCTGATTTCAGGCCCCCTTGGGAAAATGTTACCTAAAAAAGAAGACATCGTTGAAACATTAGAAGAGAGAAGTCATAAAGTCTCTGTCAGTCGTAAAAGTGTGGCTATCTTACTTGACTTGGCGATTATTATGGTTAGTGATATTGCCTATAACTTGATTGTGGGTCAGCCCAATCAGTATGTTATCATCCTGTTCTATATTTTCTGGGTTATCATACCAGAGCTTATCGGGTGGCCAACTCTTGGTCAAAGACTTATCCATTTACAGCTAGTTGATAAGTCGGGGAAAAAAGCAGGATTTGTCTGTGTGCTGCTAAGAAATTTATTCGGCTATGTTTTAGTTTACGGCTTGTTTGCGGGGGAGCTTTATGTGCTGAATCAGACGGGCTCGGTTGTGGCGTCTGAGTTGGGGACTTACTATTTCCTTTCTTTGTTTGGACTCTTTTTGATTCTTGTCTTTGTGTTGAGTTTGGCTGTCAGCTTGTTTACCAAGCAGTTTTTCCATGAAATTCTGTCTGGGACACGCTTGGCGTCGACTTACCAAAATAAATCAGAGGAGTAGGTTAATTGCCTTTTGATAAGTTGGGCTAGATTTAGGATAGGGATGCCATGAAGAAAAAGATAATCGCGCTATTGCTAACAATCTGGGTGCTTTCAATCGCTCTGGGTGTGATATTAAGTCGGACTGAGCCGAGTTTTTCGGATAGCAAGGAGGCTGGAGATTACCAGGCCCCCACTTTGTTTGTTCATGGTTATGGCGGTGGCTATGGCTCTGAAAAAAATATAATTGAGGCGCTTAGTGAAAAATCCGGATTTCGTCAGGTGCTGAGAATCAATATTAATCGTAAGGGTGACCTGTCGAGTACTGGTCGTTGGCAACCGGATGTCGAACATCCCCTGATTGCGGTGGTTTTTAATGATGGTAAGCCGAACGAAAAATATCTCAGGCGTGTTTTAGTGCAACTTAAAAGTCGTTATAAAATCAAGGCTTTTAATGCCGTTGGGCACTCTACGGGTGCCAATGCTTGGGTGAATTTGGCGGTGAGCGCTGATAAGCAGAAAATGCCTGAATTACAAGCGCTTATCACCATTGCAGGGCCTTTTAATGGGTTTATGGGGATGCCTAGCGAGACTGATGTCAAGAAGATAGAGCTTGATAAGGATGGCAAGCCTAATACCATGGTTGCGTCTTATAGCTATCTGGATGTCAACAAAGATAAGTTCCCCAAAAACACGCGTGTCTTAAATCTATTTGGTAATATTGGGGATGATACTGACGGTGTTGTCCCTGTTAGTTCTGCAAGGTCATTGCGATATATCGTTGAGGAAAATGCGAAAAGCTATACCGAGCAGGAGGTGACAAACGCTAAAGCCCAACACAGCGCGTTACATGACAACAATCAAGTCGTTAATCAATTTATTTATGATTTTTTGAAATGAAGGAGATAGATTTGAGTTGCTTTGAGGTGTTGCTTATTTTTTAGCCAGTTATTAAGGCATTCTTGCATGGGTCAATTAACACATGTGGGGGTGCTTTTTTAATTAAACATTCCTGCAATTTTGAAATTATAAAAAAATATAGTACAATTGATTTATGATAAAAACTAAATATTTAATTAAAACGATAACAATCTTAAGTATAGCGAGTCTTCTTTCAGTAAGTGCTGTACCAAGTATTTATTGGCAACAGAGACTACTCCTGAAATAGGTAATATAGAAGAGCAAGAGCCAAAGGAGTCCTCGGCAAATAGTGAGACACCTCATGAGTCTGATGCGATAAACGATAGTAAAGATACTGAAACTTCTGATACAACGGCAGATTCTCAAGTTACAAAAGATGATGATAAGACACCTAAAACTGCTGACACATTAAAAGCAACTGATACAGTGTATGATTCTTTAACTCCTAAAAGTGATGATAAAACAACTGTCTCAACTCAAACTGCTGATACGACTGAAAAGAGTTGGTTGGCAACAGAGCTAGAAGATAATCAACCCTTTATTACTGCGACTGTTACCGCTGTAAACAAATCAGAAAGTGAGATTCAAAAATCAGATTTAGAAAAACTGACAACCCTTCGTGTAAATGGTGCGTCTAGTATTCCAGAAAAAATATCTGATTATACTGCGCTAAGTAGTTTAAGTGTTAATAATGGAACAGTATCGCGTATTCCAGAAGGCTTATATGCGCTAAATCGAACACTGACAAGACTAGATATAAAGAATAACAAGTTTATTGTTTTACCAGACAAGTTATTTGATGATTCTCTTTGGACTGGACAAAGTACCGGTTTAATCGTACTTTGTGATAATAATCAAATCGTTTCTAATATTCCTCGCAATATAAAGGCAACTGGTATGCTAGACTATAACTCCAGAAATAATATGTTGGAGTATTATAACTTCACAGATTATCATAACAATCCGCAGGCCCAATTAATGTATAAAGGAGCGCCACCAGCCGTAACTGTTCCAGTTGGTTTTGATTTTAATACAGCGATTCCTGATACGACCAACCTATCTGTTTATGTAACAGATAAGGGGTATCAAGATTTATTCCCGGGGCATGAATTTGTTTATGATGATGATGGGACTAGTCCAGTCATTCAAAATGGTGTTGCAACGCGTGCAGGAACTGGCAAAATATGGGTTAAAAGTAAATTTTCAACTGCAAGTAATCCATTCGCAAAAACACAAATCAAAGTTACAGTGACTGCACCAGTAGTGGCTGGTGATGTGACGGTAAAATATGAGGATACGTCTGGTAATTCACTTTCAGAAGCTGTTGTGAAATCAGGCAATATCGGTGAAAGTTATACAACAAAGCAAGAAGATATAGAAGGTTATGTTTTCAAAGAAGTGAAGGGTGATGCAATAGGGAAATTTACAACTGCCCCTCAAACGGTTACTTATGTCTATGAACCAGCGGTAAATAAATCAACAGTCGTTGTCCGTGATTCAGAGTTAACGATTGGCGACACTTGGCAACCAGAGGATAACTTTGTAAGTGCAACAAATTATGATGGTGATTCAATACCATTATCGGCTATTCATGTTGAAGGAACTGTTGATACGTCAATAGCTGGTATCTATAAGGTTACCTATATGCAAGCAGTTCCTAGTTTCTTAAAGACAACTGAAAATGAGGGGGACTACTTTGCCACGGCGACAATTACGGTAAAAGAAGCTGAACCTGTAAAAGGTGGCGATATTACAACGACATATGTTGATGTAGACGGCAATCCAATCTCTGAAACTGCTGTCAAAACGGGTCTTATAGGCGAAACTTACACAACAGAACAAAAAGACATTAAAGGATATAGTTTCAAAGAAGTGCAGGGAGTTGCATCAGGAAAGTTTACGGATCAACCTCAAACAGTTGTTTATGTTTATACGAAGAACAAGTCTGATGTAGTAAACCCAGAGCCAAATCCAGATTCAAACTCTGATTCAAAAACTGGCAATCAACCAATTGGCAAATCTGATAATCAATATCAGAGTAAAGCGTCTGTATCTTCGAATCAAAAACAGACATTACCAGAAACAGGTGAAACTGATAGCATGACTCTGATGAGCGTTAGCTTGGGATTGCTGCTTTCAGCAGTCATTTTGCTTGCTTTAGCCCTTCGTCTGAAACAAACTCAAAAATAATTTCTAAAAGAAAATGGCTAGGACAAAAGTCCTCAGTCACCTAAAGAGAAAAGTAAACTAGGCAATCACATTAAATTTTTGCCAGTTTGCTTTTTTCTTTTTCATATTGTTTCGTAGAAATAATATGAGTCGACAACGACGGAATCAACATATTTTTACCAATTTCGTATTGTTTTGGCAAAACAATACCGATTTGGTATTTTTTCTTATAACATATTCCTACGAGTTTACGTTTTAATTTTTTTTTTACCCTGACCTCTCTTTTTTTGATTGGCACTAGATGAGACAAATGAAAAAACAGCAAAAATTTAAGATAAAGAAGGCTATGTGCTATAATTGTCCTATGATTACAAATTACAAGCTAGAACACAACACGCTCGTAGCGTCGGTTGACGGCATTGATTTTACGCTGGTAACCAAACCTACGAAAGAAGAAATCGGGCATCTTTCGAGTACTTATCACTTTCCCTTTGACTACATCGCGGGCATTTTGGATGATGATGAAAATGCGCGGTTTGAGATGGATAAACACCATAATCTCTTGCTACTCCTGCAATATCCTTGTATTGAGGACGAAGCAGCAGAGGTCTATCCTTTTTCTTTGATCGTGAATCCAAAGAAGAAAGCAGTGATCCTCTCTTTGAATCGTGATTATGATTTGTCACCGATTTTGACGCGTCATTATGATGCGTCACGCTATCATCATGAGCTGATTTTTCAGATTATGAGTACACTTGGACGCTCTTTTAATAATTATTTGTCTCAGCACAGAAAGCGAATGAAAGTTATCGAGAAAGATTTGGCACTCTCTCAGGAAAATGCGCAAATTATGGAAATCATTCGCTCTCAGAAAAGCTTGATTTACTTTGAGGCGGCGCTTGAAGATAACATTGAAGTGTATCAGACGTTGATGACCTACTTGCGAGATCATAATGAGCAAGAGTTTTCAGACCGAGTTTTTGATATCTATGTCGAGGCAGACCAGGCTTTGACGACGACAGAAATTCAGTTGAAACTACTAGAAAATTTGAGTGATCTTTTTTCGAATATTGTGTCCAATAATTTGAATATCATTATGAAGATTATGACAAGTGCAACATTTATCATGACAATTCCTGCAATTATTGCCGGTTTATATGGCATGAATGTTAAATTACCTTTTCAGAATATCCCCTATGCTTTTTGGCTGATTATGGTGGGAGCGACATTGATTTCGTGGCTTGTTTTTCGGATTATGTGGAGAAAACGGATGTTTTAATATCATTTTGTGAACTAACACACTTGTTGTCTTAAAATGGTACAGATTTAATATTTCCTTAATCTGTTACATAAGAGAAAGTCATAAAACCCTCGTTTTTTACTTGTGTAACCGTTTTCTGTATGATAGAATAGTGGTGTAGTATAAAACAGGTAACAAGGGAATGTTACCTTTCTCGTCAAATAATAGGAGATAATAAAACATGAAAACAGAAGTGACTGAAAACGTTTTTGAAGAAGCATGGGCAGGATTTAAGGGGACAGACTGGAAAGAAAAAGTCAGTGTTTCTCGTTTCGTAAAAGCTAACCACAAAAATTACGATGAGGATGAATCTTTCCTTGCGGGGCCGACAGAACGTTCTTTAAGAATCAAAGAAATCATCGAGTCAACGAAAGACCGTTATGAAGCGTCTCAGTTCCCTATGGATACTGACCGCGCAGCGTCAATCGCTGATATCCCAGCTGGTTACATTGACAAAGAAAACGAACTGATTTACGGTCTTCAAAACTCTGAGCTTTTCCGTCTTTCGTTTATGCCTAGAGGTGGTGCTCGGATGGCTGAAACTGCGCTTAAAGAGCATGGTTATACGCCTGACCCACTGATGCATGAGATTTATACAAAACATGTAACGACAGTAAATGACGGTATTTTCCGTGCTTATACTTCTAATATTCGTAGAGCACGTCATGCGCACACGGTAACTGGTTTGCCAGATGCTTATTCACGTGGTCGTATTATCGGGGTTTATGCACGTTTGGCGCTTTACGGTGCGGATTTCTTGATGAAAGAAAAATTCGCTGACTGGAATGCGATTAAAGAAATCAATGAAGAAACGATTCGTCTTCGTGAAGAGATCAACCTGCAATATCAAGCGCTTGGTGAAGTTGCGAAACTTGGTGATTTGTATGGTTTGGATGTTCGTAAACCTGCTAAAAACGTTAAAGAAGCTATCCAATGGGTGAATATTGCTTTCATGGCGGCTTGTCGTGTGATTAATGGTGCGGCAACATCTCTTGGTCGTGTGCCAATCGTTTTGGATATCTTTGCTGAACGTGATTTGGCTCGTGGTACGTTTACTGAGTCAGAAATCCAAGAATTTGTGGATGATTTCGTTTTGAAATTGCGTACTGTTAAGTTTGCACGTACAAAAGAATACGATGCGCTTTACTCAGGTGACCCAACTTTCATCACAACATCAATGGCTGGTGTAGGTAACGATGGTAAACACCGTGTGACAAAAATGGATTTCCGTTTCTTGAACACTTTGGATAACGTTGGTAACTCTCCTGAGCCAAACTTGACTGTACTTTGGGCTAAAGAATTGCCATATGCGTTCAAACGCTACTGTATGAGCATGAGCCACAAACATTCTTCTATCCAATATGAAGGTGTTAAGACAATGGCTGAAGAGGGCTATGGCGAAATGTCATGTATCTCTTGTTGTGTGTCACCACTTGACCCTGAAAATGAAGAAGGTCGTCACAACATTCAGTACTTTGGCGCACGCGTTAACGTACTGAAAGCTCTCTTGACTGGTATCAATGGTGGTTATGATGATGTGCATCGTGACTACAAAGTATTCGACATTGACCCAATCAAATCTGATGTTTTGGAATTTGACGAAGTTAAAGCCAACTTTGAAAAATCATTGGACTGGTTGACAGACACGTATGTGGATGCTTTGAATATCATTCACTACATGACTGACAAATATAACTATGAGGCAGTTCAAATGGCATTCTTGCCAAGTCACCAACGCGCTAACATGGGATTTGGTATTTGTGGTTTCGCAAACACTGTTGATACTTTGTCAGCGATCAAGTACGCAACTGTTAAACCAATCCGCGACGAAAATGGTTATATCTACGATTACGAAACAATTGGTGATTTCCCACGTTACGGTGAAGATGATGACCGTGCTGATGACATTGCAAAATGGTTGATGGCAGAATACCATAACCGTTTGGCTAGCCATAAATTGCACAAAGATGCAGAAGCAACTGTTTCATTGTTGACAATCACATCTAACGTGGCTTATTCTAAACAAACTGGTAACTCACCAGTTCACCGTGGTGTTTTCTTGAACGAAGATGGCACGTCAAACACAAGCGAAGTTGAATTCTTCTCGCCAGGTGCTAATCCTTCTAACAAAGCTAAGGGTGGTTGGTTGCAAAACCTTCGTACACTTGAAAAACTTGAGTTCAAACATGCCAATGATGGTATCTCTTTGACAACACAAGTGTCACCAAAAGCACTTGGTAAAACACGTGATGAACAAGTTGATAACTTAGTTGATGTCCTCGATGCTTACTTCGAAGATGGTGGTCAACACGTCAACTTGAACGTCATGGACTTGGCTGACGTTAAAGATAAAATCCTTAACGGCGAAGATGTTATCGTTCGTATCTCTGGCTACTGCGTTAACACAAAATACCTTACAAAAGAACAAAAACATGAATTGACACACCGTGTCTTCCACGAAGTTTTGTCAATGGACGTTTAAAATTTAAGATATAAAAATCTTGTCATTATTTTGGCAAGATTTTTTTGTTGAAAGCTTACTAAAAAATGGTAAAGATAGTTTAATATTGAACGAAGTTCATAACAATGTTATAATTTAATAAAAAAACGTGAGAGCGCTTGCTTTTTGGTGAATGGAGATAGGTGCGATATTGAGTAGGCAATATAAATCAATTTTATTTTAGTTGTGAATGTGATAATTTTTATTATGATATTTATGTCGCATATCAAGACATTTAGGATTCAACATCTTGTTGGAAAATCTAGGCGTCAAATGATACGAGAGCATTTGTTGCTTGACTTTTTTCTCAGCTAATTGTTTTTTTGTATATTTTGGCTTGGATCGTGCAAGTTTATTGGTATAGAAAGTGTAAGATATTCAAACTCAAAAAAAACAATGTTACCTACCAAGAAGATAAAATTTTACATGACTTATCGTTTCAAATTCAGTCTGGTGAGTTTGTTTATTTGACGGGTAAAAGCGGTGCTGGTAAATCTAGCTTACTACGACTACTGCATGGTGAGTTATCTTTTTCAGGTGACTTTATTTTTCGAGAACATGATGTTCAATTTGAAGTGCCAGACTATCGTCGACAATTTCAAAAAATGGTCAAGTATGTGTCACAGCAATTGATGTTTGACAGCAGTAAAACAGTTGTTGAAAATCTCGCTATATACGATCATTTTAAAAGGAAGGCTCAAAACAGTGTAGCTGAAAATGTTGCCAAATGGTTGTCAATATTTTCCTTGTCACATCTTCGTGAACATTATCCAGATGAAATTTCAGGCGGTGATCAATCGCGTTTAGCGTTAGCTATGGCATTAACAACGCAACCACGGATTTTACTTTTAGATGAGCCGACTGCAAACCTAGACCCTAAAATGAGTGCGAGAGTTTTAACCTATCTTGAGTCGCTTAATGCGCAAGGTGTAACCATTATTTTAGCAACGCACGATGCATCTATTTTAGAAAAATTCCCACATCGGTGTTTAGAACTGCGAGAGGGGGAGATTGTATGAGCTATCTTTTTAAAACGGCTTATCGTTATACATTGCGTCACTTTAGAGAAATTTCAATGCAAAGTCTTTCGCTGCTAATTGCAATGATTGTTTTGAATGTTCTAGTAGCGATAACATCTCTTTTCCCAAGAATTTTTCGTCAATTGACACGCCTTCAAGAAACAGAAACAGCGCAAAATCCTTTTTCGCAAGGGAGTGAGTCGATTAATATGTTGCGATTTTTCAATGGGTTTCTGTTATTGGTGTTTATTATCCTAAGTCTATCCGTATTTGTCTTTCTACTGATGCATACAGCTACTACTGTTAAACAGTTTCTAAGACTTGAAAAAGAAAGTTTGCAAACACGCTATCAACTTGTTTTAGATGAAAAATATGTTTTTGAAGAATTCTTCTTGAGTCGCTTTTTTATTTTACTAGTGTGTGCACCCGTGACTTACGCTATTTCAGTCCTCTTGTAACAACTCATATTAAGACGAGTCATGCTTTTTTATGGAATTAGTAACCCTAAATTTCTAGAAATATGGTTTATTCCAATCATAATGGGCGCTGTTTTCCTGGCTTATATCTGCTGGTTGATGCGGAAATATGCCAAGCGAATTTATGAAGGATCTGTTATATTATCCGAGTTCTAAACAAGCTGCACGAGTTTTTTATGTTAAAATAAGAACAAGAAGGGATAAAGTCGGAGATGTCGATAAGTTAGTTATAAAATGCCGATATAGGGTTAAATTAAAACAAAGTAAGAGGATTGGAGCATGGGATGAAAATCGGTTTTGCTGTCGCGAGTTATTTATCAGACAAGCGTGAAATGTTATTTAATATCATTCGAGATGTCGCCGTTGCACATGGTCACACTGCTGTTGCGTTGACAATGACAGAGCAAACAGTAGATTATATTGATGTTGCTGTAAGATGCGGCTATGCCTTAAACGAAAAAGAAGTTGATTTTATTTTAACTGGTTGCAGCTCTGGTCTGGGGATGCAACTTGCTTGTAACTATATCCCTAATGTCATTTGTGGCTATGGCACAAGTGAGATAGAGGCTAACTTATTTGCAAGTATTAATCAAGGTAATGCTTTTTCCTATCCGTTTTCTTTAAATTGGGGGTGGGCATCCGAGGAAAAGTACCGTTTTGTACTACATGCGCTTTTTAAGGGATTGAATGATTTGCCCTATCCAAAAGTGCCAAAAGAAACAGTACAAAGAAAAATCGCAGCAACTGACAAACTAAAAAAATTGAAAAAAACAACACAAATTGATTTTGAAGCGTTTATTAATGTCTATCAAGACATAAGAAATTGAGGTAATATATGTTATACGGAAAAAAAGATCAATCTAAAAAATCTACTTATTTGCAACCGATTTTCGGATCAACTGCATCAGATCGTGATGTTCCTAAGTATAAATTAGGCACACACCCGATTGAACCACGAATAGCTTATCAATTGGTTAAAGATGAACTTTTAGATGAAGGAGCAGCACGACAAAATTTGGCCACTTTTTGTCAAACTTATATGGAGCCTGAGGCAACACAGCTCATGGGCGAGACTTTAGAAAAAAATGCCATTGATAAAAGCGAATACCCCCGAACAGCAGAACTTGAAAACCGTTGTGTCAATATGATTGCAGACCTCTGGCACGCGCCTGAGCAAGAAACCTACATGGGTACCTCAACCGTAGGCAGCTCGGAAGCGTGCATGTTGGGTGGTATGGCCATGAAGTTACGCTGGCGAGCACGCGCTAAAGCAGCAGGCATTGATGTCTTAGGTAAACGCCCTAACCTAGTCATTTCATCTGGCTACCAAGTCTGCTGGGAAAAGTTCGCCGTATATTTCGATGTTGAGCTACGTGAAGTGCCAATGACAGCTGACAACATGAGCCTCGACATTTCTAACATTACCAGCTACTTTGACGAATACACAATTGGCGTCGTGGGTATTCTTGGCATCACTTATACCGGCTGTTATGACGACATCGCAGGCCTAGATGCCGTACTAAACGACTACAATAAAACCGCAAAAATCAGCATCCCGATTCATGTTGATGCCGCATCTGGTGGCATGTATACTCCTTTCATGTCACCCGAACTCAAGTGGGATTTTCAGCTTGATAATGTCGTTTCGATCAATACGTCTGGCCACAAGTACGGCCTTGTTTATCCAGGCATCGGTTGGGTAGTTTGGCGCGATAAAACATATTTGCCTGAGGAATTGATTTTCAGTGTGTCCTACTTGGGTGGCGATATGCCGACCATGGCAATTAATTTTTCTCGGAGTGCCAGCCCAATCATCGGACAATTCTATAATTTCATGCGCTTTGGTTTCAATGGATATAAAGCCATTCATCAACGTACGCATGATGTTGCCCGTTTCTTAGCAAAGACTGTCGCATCTACCGGTCGATTCACTCTTTATAATTCAGGAGAGCAACTACCGATTGTTTGCTACAAGTTAAAAGATGAATCAGAGCAAGAATGGACCCTATACGAATTAGCTGATATGCTACAAATGAAAGGGTGGCAAGTCCCAGCCTATCCCCTTCCAGATCATTTATCAGATATAGTGATTCAACGCTATGTTGTTCGTGCGGATTTAAGCATGAATGTAGCAGAAGAATTTGCCGAAGATTTCAAATGGGCCATTGCTAAATTAGATAACTCACGATTTTTGCGACAAAAAGATAAGGACAAGGGCGTTCAAGGGTTCACACACTAAAATAAAAAGACAATAGATTTTGAGCCAAATAAAAACTGCTAACTCATCAGCAGTTTTTTTATTTTTTGATAATCGGATAGGAAATTTCCAGTAGTCGTGGCTCATCAATGATTGAAATCTGATCATGGTCAATAATCGATTGATCCAACCGTTTTTTGAGGAAAAACTTTTGAATATCTTCACGCTCATCAGGTCGAATCGCACGGTGTTTATTCGTTACGATGAGTTCATAATGACTAGCAGCTCTCGTAAAGATAACAGTCGTGTTGCCGGCAGAGTAAACCTCAACCGTCAAAGCATCGGTGTTTCTAAGTTGCTCTCGGACAAGATCAGGGTAGTTGTTAGTGACATTGATGATTTTCATAGCTTTCCTCCATATTGTTCTTTAAATCTATTATAGCACTTTTAGTTTGAAAATTAAAAATATAGGAATAGAAAATGTTATAATAGTAACATGAAAAAAGTAATCGGGATAACAGGTGGCATAGCTACCGGCAAGTCTGTTGTTACTTCATATCTGCGGGCGCATGGTTATGAGGTGATTGATGCGGATGTTGTTGTAAGAGAGTTGCAAGAAGTAGGCGGTGCCTTATATATTGCTATTCGTGACACGTTTGGAGAGGCTTATTTTTTGGAAAATGGTGATTTGGATCGTGCCAAGTTTGGCGCTTTGATCTTCTCCGATGCAGAAGCGCGTGCCAAATTATCAGCTGTACAAGATGATATTATTCGTACAGAATTGTTTAAACGTTGTGCAAATAGTCGCTTAGAGCTTGTCTTTATGGATATTCCACTGTTATTTGAACGGGCATATACAGGATTTGATGAAACGTGGCTTGTCTATGCTCCCCAAGATGTCCAACTTAAACGCCTCATGAAACGTAATGATTTGTCTGAATCAGAGGCTCTGTTACGCATCAAAGCACAAATGCCTATTGATGAGAAACGCAGTTTAGCGACCCGAATTATCGAAAATTGTGATACAATAGAAGTACTGGAAAATCAATTAGCAAGTTTAATAAGCGAGATCTAGCGGGTACTGTCAACTGACGGTGTTCGTTTTTTGCAGCGCTTTGGACTTGGAAAGATTATCACTTTTGGGGTAATCGTATCATAATATATTTGAGTTGATGCATCAATTTCAATTGACATCAACTTTAGAAGGAAGTAAAGATTATAAAAATCAATTGGAAACGCAATTTATTTATTGCATGGTTAGGAACGTTTTTCACAGCGGCGAGCATTTCACTTGTCATGCCATTTATGCCTTTATATGTTGAAAAGCTGGGCGCAAGAGGCAGTGAGATTGCAATATTTGCAGGTCTTTCGGTGGCAGTAAGTGCTTTGGCGAGTGGACTTGTTGCCCCAATATGGGGACGCCTAGCTGACCAACGTGGTCGACGCGTGATGATGGTGCGAGCATCTGTTGTGATGACCTTCACCATGGGTGCCTTGGCTTTTGTACCAAATGTTTGGTGGCTCTTAGTCATGCGATTATTGAATGGTTTATTTGCAGGTTACATCCCAAATTCAACAGCCTTGATTGCCAGCCAAGTCCCCAGAGAAAAAAGTGGCTATGCCTTAGGTACTTTATCGACAGGTATGGTTGCAGGTGTCCTAATCGGACCTTCTATCGGTGGCTTTTTAGCCCAGGCAGTAGGCATGGAAAATGTTTTCTTGATTACAGGTGCTGTCTTATTACTTGTCACCTTGTTGACTATCTTTTTAGTGAAAGAAGATTTTACACCGATTGAAAAACATGAGTTGTTACCGACAAAAGAAGTTTTTGCGCGTGTGAGCAATCGTCAAATTTTACTTGGCTTATTCATTACAAGTTTTATCTTGCAATTGACAGTACAATCCGTTGCGCCAATCTTAACACTCTATATTCGAGAGCTCAATGGCCACTCTGGTAACGTGATGATGATTTCAGGATTTATCGTGTCTTCAGTTGGATTATCAGCCATGATGTCATCTGGATTCTTAGGTAGAATTGGAGATAGAATTGGCAGTCATCGCTTGATTATCATTGGCTTGATTTATAGCTTTTTGATTTATCTGCCAATGGCATTTGTTAAGACACCATTGCAACTTGGTATTTTACGTTTCATGCTAGGATTTGGCTCAGGTGCCTTGATGCCGTCAGTTAATTCCTTACTTTCAAAAATTACACCACCAGAAGGTATCTCAAGAATTTTTAGTTTTAACCAAATGTTTACAAACTTTGGTCAAGTAGCTGGCCCACTTTTAGGGAGTGCCGTTGCGGGCTATATCAGTTATCGCGCTGTTTTCTTGACGACGAGTTGCTTTGTTTTATTTAACCTTATCTGGTCGCTATTCAATTTTAGAAAATTACTAGGGGTAAGAGACATTGCGAGTTAAAATCAACCTCAAATGTACTAAATGCGGTCAGCAAAATTATATTTCATCCAAAAATAAAGCGACGCATCCAGATAAAGTTCAGGTATTAAAATATTGCCCAAAAGATCGTAAAGTGATCATGCATATCGAAACCTGAACGATATGACAAAATAAGTTTAAAAATTAGTTCGTGAAGAGATGTAAACCGAACATTAATAGAAAGTTGTTAGAAAATTTCAACTACTTTCTTTTTTTTATTTAAAAAAATGATATAATGTATCTTAATCACTATAAATAATAGTCTGTCCTGTTTTAAAACGCCTGTCGTTAAAAATAGGAGTCAACTGATGATTAAGGCAACCCGTCTCAAAGGCGATTAGCTTTAATGATTTGGTTAGTAGCTATTACCAAGCACTGCCTCGTAATTATCGAAGATAATCACCAGGCTCTGCCTCATTAAAGGATAACAGTTGAGTGAATAACTCAATAATATGACTATGAAAGAACTCAAAAAAAGACACTTTTTAAATTACTCAATACTTATTCCCTATTTAATTTTATCGGTGCTAGGCCTAATCATGGTTTTCTCAGCTACCGTTCCTCATCAGATAGAGCTTGGATTACCACCTTATCAGCTTTTTCGAAATCAAACCATTTTCTTTGCCTTTTCATTAATCATGATTGTGGTCATTTACCGCATCAAGGTTGATAAATTGAGAAGTCGCAACTGGTTTGGGGTTTTAATTCCCGTCATGCTTGTCTTGCTATTTATTGCTAGATTTTTGGTGCCAACTGTAAATGGCGCACATGGTTGGATTATTATTCCCGGTATCGGGAGTATCCAGCCGGCAGAATACTTAAAATTTGTATCTGTCTGGTTTCTATCGGCTACCTTTGCCAGTAAACAAGAAAAAATTCAGACCTATGACATCAATGCCCTTTTTGATAGAAATCAATTCTGGGTTAACTTCCTCAGTGGTTGGCGATTTTGGTTGTTGGTAATGATTGGTGCTGTTGCCATTATGCCAGATATGGGGAATGCCTTACTTGTTATGATTCCGTCAGCTGCGGTTATTATGGCTAGCGGTATTTCTTATCGTTGGGGGACCGGTTTTCTGAAGATTTTCGGCTCCTTAACACTTGGTATTTTAGCCTTGCTTAAAATCACAGGTGGTAATATTATTCCAAGTTTCTTTGGCTCGATTGCCTATGTGAACAAGCGGTTCATCGCCTTTGCCAATCCATTTCAGGATACGGGCGATTCAGGACACCAACTCATTAATGGCTATTATGCGATTTCAAATGGTGGGTGGTTCGGTCGTGGCTTAGGTAATTCAATTGAGAAGAAAGGCTATCTGCCAGAGGCGCATACTGACTTCATCTTTGCGATTGTGATTGAGGAGTTAGGCTTGATTGGTGGGATTATTATCCTAGGTATCATTTTCTTCTTGATTATGCGTATTTTTATGGTCGGTATTCGTGCCAAGGACCCGTTTAATAGCATGCTATCAATCGGTGTGGGAACCATTCTCTTTTCACAGGTTTTGGTTAATATCGGTGGGATTTCAGGTTTGATTCCTTCTACAGGTGTAACCTTCCCCTTCCTGAGTCAGGGTGGTAATTCTCTGCTAACCCTGTCAGTTGGGATAGGCTTTGTGCTCAATATTTCCGCAGATGAAAAACGGCGAGAGCTAGCGGAAATGACTGCTAAATACGATTTTTCTGAAATCTCGCCAAACGCTTTGCGTGATAACTAATCATGCAAGTGGCCATTCCAGGTATTCTTGAACTTTAATGCGACAACTTTTCTAGACCGTGAGCTCACAGTCTTTAAAGACAACTTTTGTTTCTGTAAAAAATTGAAAGGCTTTATATATGAAAAAACTACTAGTTGCTAACCGTGGCGAAATTGCTATCCGTGTCTTCCGTGCTTGTAACGAGTTGGGTATCTCAACCGTAGCGATTTATGCAAAAGAAGATGAGTATTCTGTTCACCGCTTTAAAGCCGATGAAGCTTACCAAGTGGGTGCCGGAAAGAAACCGATTGATGCTTACCTTGATATTGATGATATCGTGCGTATTGCACTTGAATCTGGTGCTGAGGCTGTTCACCCAGGTTATGGTTTGTTGTCAGAAAACATTGACTTTGCGCGTAAGGTTGAAGCAGCTGGTTTGATTTTTGTTGGACCAACTTTGCATCATCTGGATATTTTCGGAGATAAAATCAAGGCGAAAGAGGCTTCTATTGCAGCTGGTGTTGGTTCTATTCCAGGGACTGAAGGTCCAGTAGATTTGGAAGGCGCTCTTGAATTTGGCCGTACTTTTGGCTATCCAGTCATGATTAAAGCTGCCCTTGGTGGTGGCGGTCGTGGGATGCGTGTTGCGCATAATGAAGCTGAGGCGCGTGACGGTTATGCACGTGCCGCATCAGAAGCAAAATCAGCTTTTGGTTCTGATGAAATTTATGTCGAAAAATATATTACTAATCCGAAACATATCGAAGTTCAAATTCTTGGTGACTCTCATGGCAATGTGGTGCATTTATATGAGCGTGACTGTTCTGTTCAACGTCGGAATCAAAAGGTAATCGAAGTCGCACCAAGTGTTGGTATGGCTGATGAATTGCGCCAACGTATTTGTGATGCAGCAGTTAAACTCTGCAAACATGTCGGATATGTCAATGCCGGAACTGTTGAGTTTTTGGTGAAGGACAACAAATTTTATTTCATCGAAGTCAATCCACGTGTTCAGGTTGAGCACACGATTACAGAAGTTGTCACAGGTATTGACATCGTACAAGCTCAGATTTTAATTTCTGAGGGTGCTGACCTTCATAAAGATGTGAAGATTCCTGAACAAGATAAAATTCCATTGATAGGTTCTGCCATTCAATGTCGGATTACGACGGAAGACCCTGAAAATAATTTCTTACCTGATACAGGTAAAATTGATACGTATCGCTCACCAGGTGGTTTTGGTGTCCGTCTTGATGTCGGAAATGCTTATTCTGGTTACGAAGTAACACCCTACTTTGATAGTTTACTTGTTAAAGTGATTACGAATGCGACTGATTTCAAGGAAGCAGTTCGTAAGATGGATCGCTGTCTTCGTGAATTCCGAATTCGTGGTGTTAAAACGAATATTCCGTTCTTGCGAAATGTCCTCAATCACCCAGAATTTATTTCGGGAGATGCCAAGACAACCTTTATTGATAGTACACCCAAGCTCTTTAATTTACCACGTTTGAGAGACCGTGGTAACAAGACGATGAAATACATCGCTAATATCACAGTCAATGGTTTTCCTGGGATTGACCAGAAGACTAAGACACATTTCGATGAAACACGCTATCCTAAAGTGAAAAAAATCGACACGTTGACGACTAAAGGTATCTTAGATTCTCAAGGTGCTGATGCCGTTGTTGATTTTGTCAAATCTCGTAAGGAAGTGCTGTTGACGGATACAACTTTCCGAGATGCTCATCAAAGTCTTTTGGCAACTCGCGTGCGTTTGCAAGATATGAAACAAGTCGCATCAGCAGTGGACCAAGGCTTACCAAATCTATTTTCTGCTGAGATGTGGGGAGGGGCAACCTTTGACGTGGCTTATCGTTTTCTGAATGAAAGTCCATGGTATCGCTTGCGTGAACTCCGAAAATTAATGCCAAACACCATGTTCCAAATGCTCTTTCGTGGGTCAAATGCGGTCGGTTACCAAAATTATCCGGATAATGTCATTCAGGAGTTTATTAAGGTTGCGGCGCAAGAAGGGATGGATGTTTTCCGTGTCTTTGATTCGCTTAACTGGCTACCTCAGATGGAAAAATCAATTCAGGCTGTTCGTGATACTGGTAAAATTGTTGAAGCGACAATGTGTTATACGGGCGATATTTTAGACAATAATCGTCAAAAATATAATATCAAATATTATAAAGATTTAGCTAAAGAGCTTGAGGCGACGGGTGCGCATATTTTAGCTATTAAAGATATGGCGGGGATTCTTAAACCGCAAGCGGCTTATCGTTTGATTTCAGAATTGAAAGAAACAGTTGATATTCCGTTGCATTTGCATACGCATGATACTTCCGGTAACGGGATTATTACTTGTTCTGCAGCGGTAACGGCAGGTGTTGATATCGTTGATGTGGCGACGGCAGCCATGTCATCAGGAACTAGTCAACCAAGTATGTCATCGCTTTATTACGCTTTGGAAAATGGTAAGCGGGCACCTGAATTGGATATTGATAATGCGACACAAATCAATCATTATTGGGAAGATGTTCGTAAATTCTATGCGCCATTCGAAAAAGGCTTAACAAGTCCGCAAACTGAGGTCTACTCGCATGAAATGCCTGGCGGCCAATATACTAACCTCCAATCACAAGCAACGGCTGTTGGTTTGGGCTTACGCTTTGATGAAGTGAAGGCGATGTATCATACGGTCAATATGATGTTTGGTGATATTATCAAGGTGACACCTTCTTCTAAAGTTGTTGGCGATATGGCACTCTTTATGGTGCAAAATGACCTCACTGAGGAAGATATCTATGAAAAAGGTGACACGCTCAGTTTCCCTGAGTCGGTGATCAGTTTCTTCGCAGGTGATTTAGGTCAACCTGTTGGTGGTTTCCCAGAAAAATTACAGAAAATTATTCTAAAGGATAAACCTTTTATCACTGATCGTCCTGGTTTGCACGCAGCTCCGGTTAATTTTGATGATGTGGTTGCTGAGTTGACTGAGAAGTTAGGCTATGAGCCTGGTCAACATGAAGTCTTGAGTTATATTCTTTATCCGCAAGTCTTTCTTGATTACCAAAAAATGCAAAATGAATTTGGTAGTGTGACGTTACTTGATACACCGACTTTCTTTAACGGGATGCGTGTAGGTGAAAAGATTTCGGTTGAAATCGAAAAAGGTAAGGTTTTACTCATTCATTTGGATAGCATTTCTGAGCCTGATAGTGAAGGTAACAGAACGCTCTTCTTTAACCTCAATGGTCAACGTCGTGAGGTAATTGTCAAGGATACGTCGATTAAATCGACAGCGATTGCCAAAGAGAAAGCAGAGCCGTCTAATCCGCATCATATCGGTGCGACGATGCCTGGTTCAGTTGTGACAGTCCTTGTTAAACCTGATGAGAAAGTTGTCAAAGGACAGCCACTCATGGTAACAGAAGCGATGAAGATGGAAACAACTATTGAGGCGCCATTCGATGGTGAGATTAAAAGAATTTATGTGAAGGCATCAGAAGCGATTGCCACGCAAGATTTATTAATCGAAATGAAATAAAATAAAGACAATAAAACTTACGATTCCAGATAGTTAATGGGATGCGTAAGTTTTTTGCTGAAGTAAAAATGATGTAAATTTATCTGTAATTTTCAGTAAATAAGTGGTAAAAATTGAAGAAAATAAAATAAATCCACTAAAAACTAGAATAATCCTTCACAAAGTGGTATAATTAACTCGTTAAATAAATTTTGGAGGAACTTAAGAAATGGCAATCGTTTCAGCAGAAAAATTCGTTGCAGCAGCTCGTGAAAATGGCTACGCAATCGGTGGATTCAATACAAACAACTTGGAGTGGACACAAGCTATCTTGCGTGCAGCTCAAGCTAAACAAGCTCCAGTACTTATCCAAACGTCTATGGGCGCTGGTAAATACATGGGTGGCTACAAAACAGCTAAATACATCATTGAAAACCTTGTAGAATCAATGAACATAACTGTACCAGTTGCGATTCACCTTGACCACGGTCATTATGAAGACGCTAAAGAAGTTATCGAAGTTGGTTACACATCATTGATGTTTGACGGTTCACACCTTCCAATCGCTGAAAACCTTGAAAAAACTAAAGAAATCGTTGAGCTTGCTCACGCTAAAGGTATCTCAGTCGAAGCTGAAGTTGGGACTATCGGTGGTGAAGAAGACGGTATCATCGGTTCTGGTGAATTAGCACCAATCGAAGATGCAGTTGAAATGGTTAAAACAGGTATTGACTTCCTTGCAGCTGGTATCGGTAACATCCACGGTCCTTACCCAGCTAACTGGACTGGTCTTGACTTGGATCACCTTAAAAAATTGACTGAAGCTGTTCCTGGTTTCCCAATCGTACTTCACGGTGGTTCTGGTATCCCTGATGACCAAATCCGTGAAGCAATCAAAATGGGTGTTGCTAAAGTTAACGTTAACACTGAATCACAACAAGCCTTTGCAGCAGCAACTCGTCAATTTGCACGTGACTACGATGCTAACGAAGCTGACTACGAAGCTAAAAAATTGTTTGACCCACGTAAATTCCTTAAACCAGGTATTGACGCAGTTCAAGCAGCAGTTGAAGAACGTATCGACGTTTTCGGTTCTGCAAACAAAGCTTAATTAAATCAATAAATATAAAAGAAAGGCTTACCAGATTGGTAGGTCTTTTTTTTATGAGTTTGGACAGTTACCAAGGTATCAAAAAAGCTTACTTTGAAAATATCAAAGCAAACTCTTGTAGTTCATATGTGACACTTTTAAAGTTCGGTTTTAAACATCTAGACGTAGAACATCTGAATATTCTGGTTTGGCTTTAAATTCCTTTTGGGCAAAGGGGCAGATTGGGAAGATTTTTTTATCTTCACGGCGGGCTTTTTCGACAACTTTAGCGACAAGTTGTTCGGCCAATCCGTTGCCCCGAAATTCAGGATTAACACCAGTATGTACGATGATAAGGGTATCTTCCGCCTCCATAAAGGCAATTTCGCCCGCTTGTTGGTGCGTGTCTGCGTTGATCAAAGCAATTTGATCCCCTTGATCTTCAAATGTAAAGTTTGGCATGGTAGTTTCCTTCGTGATTAGAGTATCTTGACCGTGGTAGAGCCATTTTAAAGCACCACTGGGACAAGAGTTAACGACAGTGATACATTGCTCAGCAGAGGCAGCATTGCTTGTGATAATCCAAGGTCTACGGCTTACCTCAAAGACATTGGAGTCTCCACGAACACAATTACCCACGTGCGCACAAATATCTTTATTGTAGAAAACATCTAGGTCGTCAGAATAATACTTCCGATAGCCGAGCGCTAATAAGTCTGACTCAGTGACTGTCTTTCCGTTGATTTTATTACCTTCCATAATCGCCTCTTTTTCTAGTATTATCTAAATACAGTCTCATATTAAAGTCTGCACTAAAAAATGAATTGACGTTCATACTTTTTAATTTTAGCATAGACTTTGATAAGCTTATTATATCATTTATCGCTTAACTAAGTGCTTGAAAAACATCGCATTTTGCGTTAGAATTTGTGTATGGCTTATAAAAAACAACAAAAAACAACTTTTCAAAAAGTTGTCATGCTCATTGTCTGGTTGATGCTGATTTTAACTGTTTTTGCAGCAGTTGCAGCAGCGATTTCAGTCTTCATCTAATCTCATCTTTGGATGAGTTTTTTTATTTGGTATCAATAATCTTATAAAATTAAATATGGTACAGAGGACTTGCCTCAACATGACTTGTATCTAAAACTTGCACATCGTTTTTGGCATCAATGTCATGCTGCATCAAAGTATTCTCCATCGTCATATGCGCCAATTCTTTTAGATTATTTTCTTGACTACGGTGACCAAGCAAGATTTTCTTAGTTTGCTTGCCGATGACAGAGATAGCCGTACTTGCGCCGTCCTCATTGGACAAATGGCCGTGATCAGAAAGAATCCGTTGTTTTAACCGCCAAGGGTAGTTACCCATACGCAGAATTTCGACATCGTGATTAGATTCCATCAGGTAAGCATCAGCATTTTCGATTGTTCCCCGCATCCGATCACTTACATAGCCAGTATCTGTTAACATGACAAAGCTTTTGCCATCTTTCATAAATTTGTAAAATTGAGGTGCAGCAGCATCATGACTAACACCAAAACTTTCAATGTCAATATCGCCAAATGTTAGCATTTTGCCCATTTCAAAAATATGTTTTTGAGTCGTATCAATCTTGCCACAAGCATCAGCAATGGCTTGCCAAGTTAGCTCATTAGCATAGAGATCCATTTTATACTTGCGGGCAAGCACACCTAATCCTGCCACATGATCCTTATGCTCATGTGTCACAAGTAAGCTATCGACATCGATTAAACTACGGCCGATTTCGTTCATGAGGCCTTCGATTTTTTTACCGGAAAGTCCAGCATCAACTAAAATTTTACGTTCAGGCGTTTCGATATAAGTAACATTACCAGTAGAACCACTGGCTAATATACTGTATTTAAATCCATTTTCTTCTGTCAATTTTGTATCCTTGCTAAAAGTAGACTACCATGATTCTTGAGAACACGCGAATCATGGTAGTTTTTCTGTTTGTTTTGTATAAGACAGACTAGTCTGTCAGTCCAGTCCAATCGTCAACCTCTGAATCAGTCTCAGCCTCAAGTGGTGCATAAGGGAGAACGACAGTGAAAGTTGTACCGGTTTCACCGTCAGACTTTGCCCAAACGAAACCATCGTGCATCTTCACGATATCACGAACGATTGCAAGACCAAGTCCTGTACCGCCTTGTTCGCGGCTACGTGCTTTATCCACACGATAGAATCGGTCGAAAATTTTAGGGAGGTCTTTTTTAGGTATGCCAAGCCCTTCATCGCTAATGCGTAAGAGGACTTGCGTATTAGTCTGCTCCAAGCTGACAGTAATCTTACCACCAGCTGGGCTGTATTTGATAGCATTATTCATCAGATTATCGATGACTTGTCCCATTTTATCGGTATCAATTTCCATCCAAATTGGTTGTAGCGGGATTTGGCGGACAATCTTAAACTGCTTTTCATTTTCATCACTATTGCCGACAATCTGGTCAAAACGATTGAGTTGATAGTGAAGAAAGGCGATGAAATTTATCACTTCTTTTTCAAGGGCAATCGTATCAGAGTCCATACGAGATAAAGTCACTAAATCTTGAATCATGCGAATCATACGATCTGTTTCCTTTAGTGACACTTTAATAAAGCCTGGAGCAATGTCTGGGTCATTGATAGCACCTTCATCAAGTGCCTCCAGATAAGATTTAACAGAGGTCAGAGGTGTCCGCAACTCATGTGACACGTTAGAAACAAACAAACGTCTTTCTCGCTCATTTTTTTCTTGCTCAGTGACGTCGTGTAAAACAGCAACGACACCTGAAATGAATCCTGATTCCCGGCGGAAAAGCGCGAATTTAATGCGTAGTGTTGTAAATTCACCCATGGCGTTTTCGGAGTCAATAATAATCTCTGGCTCATTCTCAAGCAAATCTCGGAAGGTGTAGTTAGAGGCGATATCAAGCGCGTCAATGATTTTGCGAGATAGGAGATTTTTTTCTGAGACGTTGAGATATTCTAAGGCTGCCGTGTTAGCGAGGACGATTTTACCGCGACGGTCCGTGGCGATAACGCCGTCCGTCATATAAGTTAAGATACCGTTCAATCGGGTACTAGAGGATTCTAGTCTTTCTTGCGCGTGCTCTGTTTTTTCACCGAGGTTAACAACCTTATCATAGAGTTGGTTGATTTCGGTATGGCCGGGGATTTGTTTTCTGACCGTGTATTTTTGCTCGGTGAAATCATCGATCTGGTCAGAAATCTGATTTAAACCAATGGAAATTCTCGTCGTAAACCAGATTAGTAGCAAAAGTGAGCTGACATAAAAAATGCTAAATCTCGTAAAAGATGCCTCGCGTGTCAGAAAACCATGCGCATTCCAAGCAAATAAAGCTGAAAAAAGCAGTAAATGTGAGATTACCGCTTTAAATAAAATGGTGCTTGTGAAAGGGAGTTTATTTTTCATTAGGATTACTCAAATAATAACCAACGCCACGACGTGTCGCAACGTATTCAGGACGGCTCGGTGTGTCTTCAACCTTCTCACGTAAACGACGAATCGTCACATCAACCGTGCGAACATCACCAAAATAATCGTAACCCCAAACCGTTTCAAGCAAATGCTCACGCGTCATTACCTCACCAACGTGCTGTGCCAAATAGTGCAAAAGCTCGAACTCGCGGTGCGTCAGGTCAATATGCTTATCATTTTTATAAGCCGCATATTTCTCTGGCGCAATGGTGATGTCACCAATTCTGATTTCTTTTTTATCAGCATTAGCTGAAGTAGTCTCAGCCGTCACGTTAGAGCGACGTAAATTAGCTTTGACGCGGGCTAAAAGTTCGCGGTTTGAAAAAGGTTTGGTGACATAGTCGTCCGCCCCTAATTCTAAACCGATGACTTTATCAAATTCACTGTCTTTGGCAGAAACCATGATAATCGGTACTTCTGAAGATTTTCGAATTTCGCGTGCTACCTCAAGACCGTCTTTTTGAGGCAACATTAAATCTAGTAAAATGAGGTCGGGCTGTTCAGCAGCGAAAATCTCAAGTGCCTCCTCGCCATCAAAAGCAGTCAAGACCTCGTAGCCTTCTTTTGTCAGATTGAATTTGACAATATCTGAAATTGGCTTTTCGTCATCAACAACAAGAATTTTTTTCATATGTAATTTCTCCATTATTGCCTCTATTATAACGTTTTTTAATCATTTCAGCAATCAAAAGCGTCTATAGTACGATTGCTTTTGGGAAATTTACGAATAGAATTGTTTGACAATTCAGAAATTAAGTGGTAAAATAGGCATATGTTACAACTTGTAACATGTTATCTCATTGTCGATTTTATAAAATCACATCGTATAACAAAAGACAACTAAAATATAGATAGATGAGGAGTCTCAAATGCCGCTTATAGCGTTTAAAAATGTCCAGAAATATTACGGCGATTATCATGCTCTGAAAGATATCAATTTAGAGATTGAAGAAGGTCAAGTAGTGGTATTATTAGGCCCTTCTGGTTCTGGTAAATCGACCTTGATTCGAACAATCAATGCTTTAGAAGGGATTGAATCTGGGGAATTGATCGTAAATGGTCACCATGTTGATCATGCGACAAAAAAAGATCTCGTTGAACTTCGAAAAGAAGTTGGCATGGTTTTCCAACATTTCAATCTTTACCCACATAAAACCGTGCTAGAAAATGTTACATTAGCACCAACAAAAGTTCTCAAACGTGAATTGCGTGATGCGACTGTCACCGCTGAAAAATACTTGAAGTTTGTGAATATGTGGGATAAAAAAGATGCCTTTCCAGGCCAATTGTCAGGTGGTCAAAAGCAACGGGTTGCGATTGCACGTGGTTTAGCTATGAATCCTAAGCTCTTATTATTTGATGAGCCAACGTCAGCACTCGACCCAGAAACAATTGGTGATGTTCTATCTGTCATGCAAGGTCTTGCTAAAGATGGCATGAACATGATTGTTGTCACGCATGAAATGGGCTTTGCACGTTCTGTTGCTGACCGTATTATTTTCATGGATGCAGGTGAAGTGTTAGAAGATACGACAGATGTTGCCGGTTTCTTTGATAATCCACAAGAACCGCGTGCCAAACAGTTCCTGAGTAAAATTATTAACCATTAGACTTGAGATTTATTCTTTGACAAAGTCATACAAGACAAGTCGCTCAATTCGATAAAAAAGGGAATAAAAAGGGAGAATCATGATGAAAAAATCAATTAAAGTATTAGCGATGCTCGCAACTGTTTTTGCTGCTGTCACATTGGCAGCATGCGGTGCATCAAAAGAGGACAGCTCTAAATCTGCGACCGATAACATCAAAGCAAAGGGCAAGATTGTGATTGGTGTCAAACAAGATGTGCCTAACTTTGGTTATAAAGACCCTAAGACAAATAAATTTACAGGTGTTGAAATTGATTTAGCTAAAAAAATTGCTAAAGATCTTGGTGTGAAAGCTGAATTTGTGCCAATCACTGCCCAAACTCGTGGTCCTTTGCTTGATAATAAGCAAGTTGATGCTGTCATTGGCACGTTTACGATTACGCCTGAGCGCCAAAAGTCATACAACTTTACAACGCCTTACTTTACAGATGAGGTTGGTTTCTTAGTGAATAAAGCCTCAGACTTTAAGTCAGTCGAAGATTTAGACGGTAAAACGATTGGTGTAGCACAATCTGCATCTACTAAGAATGCACTAGAAGCATTGGGTAAAGAAAAAGGACTCTCTTTCAAATATTCTGAATTGGCTGATTACCCAACTTTGAAAACTGCTTTAACATCAGGTCGTATTGATGCTTTCTCAGTTGATAAATCAATTTTGTCAGGCTACGTTGATGCTAAGACTGAAATTATGGGAGATGGCTTTGCCAGTCAAGAATACGGGATTGCAACTAAAAAATCAAACACTGAATTAGCAGACTACCTTGATAAAGAAGTTAAGACACTAAAAGCAAATGGTGAGCTTAAAAAAATGACCGATAAATATGATTTGAAAGATGCAACCGCTAAGTAAGTGCTGCTAGAAGTATGACAGCATTGTAGGTTAGAACATTGAAAAAGCATGCTTAATGCTTTTTTATTAAAGAAAGGTGTAATATGAGTCCTTTTGCTTTAGAACGTTGGCAGGCATTTTTTGCTGATTTTGGCCAATTTGCAAATGGTTTTCTCTATACGTTGGAGATTTCTATTGGTGCTTTACTACTCGCCATGCTATTAGGCGTTATATTTGGCTCGTTATCTGCCACACGAAATAAGATTTTACGTGGCATCAGTCGAGTTTATGTCGAGGTGTATCAAAATACGCCTTTATTGATTCAATTTGTTGTGGTCTATTATGGTTTTCCACTTCTAAATAAAGATTTAGTTATTTCCGCATTTTGGACAGCCATTATTTGTGTCGGTTTATATCATGGTGCCTATATCGCAGAGGTTATCCGATCTGGTATCGAAGGAGTTCCTAAAGGTCAGACTGAGGCTGCAGAATCACAAGGTTTCACGTATGGTGATACCATGCGCCTGATTATTTTGCCCCAAGCTATTCGGATGATTTATCCGCCATTGACGAATCAGGTAGTCAATTTGATTAAAAATACATCGACGGTTGCGATTATATCGGGTGCTGACCTTATGTTTACGGCCAAATCGTGGTCGTCAATGAATGTTAACTATATTCCAGCCTTTGTTGGGGTTGGTGTACTTTATTTTGTTCTATGTTTCCCGCTTGCAACTCTAGCGCGTCGCATGGAAGAAAAGAATAAAAATGCCTATAGTGTCGGCTAGAAAGAGAGGAGATGACACATGAGTTTAGCACAAGAAGCGGCGCAGGTTTTCACGGCGACCAATATTCGATTTCTCTTTCAGGGTTTAGGCTTGACACTTTTTATCGCCTTTATTTCTATCTTTCTTTCAACAATTTTTGGGACATTACTAGCAGTCATGCGTAACGGTAAAAATCCATTTTTCAAATTGATTGCGAGTGTTTATATTGAGGTGGTCAGAAATGTCCCCAATCTGTTATGGATTTTTGTGGTTTTCTTGATTTTTCAAGTCAAGTCAGTGCCTGCAGGGATTATTTCCTTTACGGTCTTTACGACAGCTGCCCTTGCGGAGATTATCCGTGGTGGTTTGAATGGTGTACCAGAAGGTCAAACTGAGGCTGGTAAGTCACAAGGGTTTTCAGATGCTCAGATTCTGATTTATATCGTATTGCCTCAAGCCATTCGTAAGATGTTGCCCGCCATTATTTCACAGTTTGTGACGGTCATTAAGGATACCTCGTTTTTATATTCAGTTATTGCTTTACAAGAGTTATTTGGTAATTCACAGATTCTCATGGGGCAGTATTTCCAAGTTGGCCAAGTTTTCATGCTTTACGGCTTTGTGGCTTTAATTTATTTCGTTATCAACTTTGCGATTTCACAATTATCACGCAAGCTCCAGAAATCTTGGGCGAATTCACTTGAATAATGTTAAAATGGAGCCGAGAGGTTCTTTTTTATATGACTGAAAAACAAACGCTGTCGGAACTAGAGTCGACACCTAACACATTAAATGAACAATTTATAGCAATTTATAAAAAAATAGAGGCATTTGCCAATAAAAAATTCAATAAAACAGGCAAGTATATGCCGATGTCACAGCTAACAGATGCCATTATGGCCTATATGCCCGGTGCGCGTGAGTATGCAATGGACTTTGAATTGTTTAATAATTTACGCAATATGATGCAGCATAAGCTATCTGACAACTATTTTGTCATTCAACCAGAAGTCGTGACACTGATTCAACACGTCTATGAGGTCCTGACTAAACCGATGACAGTTGGCCAGCTCTTTACATCAGAGGTTATCTTTGTGCCAGAATTTGCTGGTTTTGAGACCGTGATGGATTTGATTAAGCGACATCATCATACCCAGTTTCCGGTCATTCGTAATGGTAAATTTGTCATGCGTAAAATCATCACGGCCAATGCCTTAGTCCATGCATTAACGGTTTCAAAAAAACCGTCAGTGTCAGACATGTTAGCTCAGTCACAAGCGATTGTGAGGTTTATCCCAGCATCAGCCTCAATTTTTGAGGCGGAAAAAATACTGCTTGACGAAATGAAACACGGTCAAAAATCTGTCGTTCTACTGATTACCAAAGTAACGGATTATAAAAAAGTACGCCCAGTAGATGTGATTGGGTTAATCAATATCGCGGATTTGCCCCAAATTTTGGCAAAAAAATGATATAATTTAAACTATGACTAAAGGAATTTTGATCACGTTGGAAGGGCCTGAGGGCGCTGGGAAAACAACGATATTACATAAAATTTTACCGATGCTAACACAAACGGGCGCAGATATTTTAACGACGCGTGAACCGGGTGGTATTCGGATTGCAGAGAGTATTCGTGAAATTATACTGGCACCTGAAAACACTGCGATTGATGGTAAGACAGAGTTGCTCTTATTTGCTGCTGCACGTAGACAACATCTGAATGAAAAAGTACGCCCCGCCTTAGCTGAAGGCAAAATTGTTATCATTGATCGGTTTATCGACTCATCAGTGGCCTATCAGGGCTATGCGCGTGGAATTGACGTAGCGGATGTTGAAACAATTAACACTTTTGCAACGGATGGTCTCTTACCAGATTTGACTCTGTATTTTGATGTTGACACAGAAGTTGGCCTTTCACGCGTTATGACAGGTGAGCGTGAAGTTAACCGTCTTGATTTAGAAGCGCAGGAAATGCATCAAAAAGTGCGTGCGGGTTATCAAGCCATTGCTAAAGCAAATCCTAAGCGTATTGTGACGATAGATGCCTCGCAAGCGGTAGACCAAGTTTTGGCAGCGACACTATCTACTTTACAATCAAGGTTCCCGGAGATTTTTGATGGCAATTTCTGAATTACAACCTGAACTTTTTGCTCGTTTTTCTCAAGTATTAAAGCATAACAAGTTACACCATGCTTTCTTGTTTTCAGGTGGCTTTGGTGCGATGGAAATGGCTATCTGGTTAGCTCAGTCGCGCTTTTGTAGTGACCTAAAAAATAGGCTGCCTTGTGGTCAGTGTCGAGAATGTCGGCTTGTTGCGGCTAACGACTTTACGGATTTACATCTTGTAAGTCCTGACGGGCAAACAATTAAAACGCAGCAGATCCGTGATTTATTACTTACTTTTTCACAATCTGGTTTTGAAACGAATCGGCAAGTTGTGATTATAGATGGGGCTGAAAAACTTCATGTGAATGCCGCTAATGCTTTACTCAAGTCTATCGAGGAGCCAGAGTCTGAAATTTACATCTTTCTTTTAACAGCATCTGAGAACATGGTGCTTGAAACCATTAAGTCGCGTGCCCAAGTCATTACTTTTCCAAGTCAATCTCAGTTTATTCAAAACTATTTGGAGCAAAAAGGGACGCTCAAGACAGATGCTAGTATCATTTCAGAAGTTGTGACGTCCTTGCCTGAGGCTGAGGAGTTGGCAGCAGATAAGGTTTTTTTAGAAAGTGTCAAGCAGTTAGATAAATTCACTAAGGCCTTGGCTAGTAATGCTGATGATGCTTTGTTGCAAATCATGCAGTTAGCGCCTTTGTTTAAAGATAAAAGACTGCAAGGCTTGTCGTTTAATATCCTTGCTATCTTTTTTGTCAAAAGACGCCAACCTAAATGGGCGCAAAATGTATTTACAGCACAAAAATACTGGCGTGCGAATGTGAATTTCCAAGCCAGTCTTGAAAAAATTATTTTAGGATAAGGTGAACGGCTATAAAGTCGTTTCTTATTTGATTATTTAACGATGCTTTGAGGCATTAAGAAAGAAAATTATGAATTACGAAATCAAATTTACACATGGTGAGGACAATCTCTTTGTCTCAAGTAATAGTCATTATGAGATTGCTGACACTGTAGTGATTAAAACTGAAAAATATAAGATGATGGGACGTGTTGTGCGTGAGGTTTCGTCTGAGCTAGTAAGTGATGGCTATATCGTTTCTCAGGCTAATATTCTAGACTTTGAATTAGCTGACAAGGTTGCTCAGGATTCTGATGCTGCTAAGATAACAGTTAAGCGTTTGGTGCAAGACCACAATCTTGATATGAAAGTCATTGAGGTCAAGTATACGCTTGATTACAAACGCTTATATATTAGCTTTACGGCAGAACATCGGGTGGATTTTAGAGCGCTTTTAAAAGATTTAGCTAGTAGTTTTAAAACTCGGATTGAATTGCGTCAAATTGGCTCACGAGATGTTGCCAAAACATTTGGCGGTATTGGCCCTTGTGGGCGTCCTCTTTGCTGTTCAGAATTTATGGGTGAATTTCCCAACGTCAGCATTAAGATGGCTAAAAATCAGGCTTTATCGCTGAATCAGAGCAAGTTAAATGGTCTATGTGGTCGTTTAATGTGTTGTTTGAGTTATGAAGATGATTTTTACCGTCAGGCGCGTAAGAATTTCCCAGATTTTGGAGATACAATCAAGACGGCTGACGGTCAAGCACGAGTAATTGGTCTGAATATCTTATCCAATACTGTCAAAGTACGATTGGATAATCATATTCAGGACTATGATATTTCAGAAATTGAGGTGGTTTGATGACAGATAAAATGTCTTTCTTTGAGCATCTATCTGAACTTGAAGAAGGTTTGGTTGCCACACTCACGCAAGTTAGTGATATTAAAACCAACTATCAAAAATTATTAACAGAGAATACCAGCCTACGCTTAGAAAATGCGCGCTTGCGCGATCGTTTGACTGAATTTTCAGAGCCGCATAGTCCGGAAAATAAGAATGAAAATTTGACTAAAAAAGTACCAATGTCAAATTTGCAGGAAATTTACGAAGATGGTTTTCATGTTTGTCGGGATTTTTATGGTCAGCGTTTGGAACCAGGGGAGACGTGTCTGTATTGCGCGGAGATTTTGTATAGATGATGAATTTTCAGCAAAGTTTTAAGGGCGCAAAATCAGCAGGGACGTTGTATCTAGTGCCGACACCAATCGGTAATTTGGATGACATGACTTTTCGGGCGGTCAAAATTTTGCAAACAGTTGATTTGATTGCCTCGGAAGACACGCGCAATACGCAAAAATTGCTCAATCATTTTGAGATTGAGACACCACAAGAGAGTTTTCACGAGCATAATAGTGGTTTGAAACTTTCGAAAATGGTGCAATTTTTAGCATCGGGTAAATCTATTGCTCAGGTTTCTGATGCAGGTTTACCTTCGATTTCTGACCCAGGACATGACTTGGTTTTAGCCTGTATCTCTGAAGCTATTGATGTTGTTGCCTTACCGGGTGCAAGTGCGGGAATTACAGCCTTGATTGCCTCTGGTATTGCACCGCAACCACATATTTTTTATGGGTTTTTACCACGTAAAAAGTCTGAACAAGTCGCTTTTTTAACTGAAAAAGTGGCTTATCCAGAAAGTCAGATTTTTTATGAGTCACCTCACCGAGTGGCTGCAACGCTGACTAATATGTTGGCTGTTTACGGTGACCGTGAGGTGGCTTTTGTGAGAGAATTGACCAAGCTTTTTGAAGAATATCGACGTGGTCGTATTTCTGAAGTTTTGGCATCGTTAGAGACGCATCCAATTAAGGGTGAATGCTTGATTATTGTGAGTGGGTCTGATGCTATCAAACAGGATGAAACATCTGATTTAACAGATTTAGAGGCTGTTGAGGCCTTGATTCAAGCAGGTGAAAAACCTAATGCAGCTATTAAAAAGGTTGCCAAAATACGTGGTTTGGTTCGTCAGGAACTCTATCAAAGCTATCATGATTTATAAAAGAAATGATCAAAATTGGTCATTTCTTTTTTTAAAGTCGTCATACAATTTTTAAAAGCAGTCCTTTATGATTTTTATGGTAAAATGAGATTTATCAATTTGAAAAAGGGGATTTTTTGATTATGAGATTTAAAAAAGTAGCAGCGCTTGCTGCTGTCGGCTTACTAAGTGTTGCATTTTTAGCAGCGTGTGGTAAGTCAAATAAAGATGCGACGGATACATCTAAAAAAGTGACAACAATCACGGTGGCGCAAACGGCTGACTCCAAGCCTTATGCTTATAAAGATGGCGATACCTTGACAGGTTTTGATATTGAGGTATTGAAAGCTGTTGATAAAAAATTGCCTGATTATAAATTCAACTATAAAATTGTATCTGATGAAGCAATTTTAACGGATTTAGATGCAGGCCGTAGTCAAATTGGTGCCAATAACTTTGGTAAAACACCTGAACGAGAAAAGAAATATTTATTTACTTATCCGATTTCTGAAAATGTCAATGCTATCTTTTCAAGCACGAAAAATAATTATACATCAATTAAAGATCTAATTGGTAAGAAAACAGAGATTCCTGCAGGAACTAATTATGGTGCTATTTTTGAAGCCTGGAATAAGAAATATCCAGATAAAAAAATCGAAGTGACTTATTCAGAACGATCATTAGCTGACCGTTTGGCTGCGGTTGAGTCTGGTCAAATTGACTTTCTATTTGCCTCAAAATCAGCAGCTGAAAACTTAGCTAAGACACATGGTGTCACAGTTGCTAGCAACATTCCTGATTTAAAGGAATACCCGACATTTAAAACCTATGAATACTACATCTTGGATGACACACAAGAAAAACTTAAAGGTGAAATGGATAAAGCCATTAAAACCTTATCGGAAGATGGCACTTTAAAAAAACTGTCTGAAAAATTTTATGGTGGCGATTATACACCGTCAGCAGAGGCTTTGAAATAAATTAAATATTACTTGAGTTAACTATCAAAAGGTCGTGATTAGGATTTCCTATCACGACCTTTTATTATTTTTAAGACTAGGTCATTGATTCAGGGTTAAAATGGTAAGAGAAATATGGTAAAAATATGATGCTGTTTAAGGAGGGAATATGGCTAGTCAAATGATGTCCGAAGCTTTGCAGCAGTATATACATGCAATGGGCGTCACGTTAAAACTTGCAAGCATTGGTATTGCACTTGCTTTAATTATTGGTTTGATTTCGAGTTTTGTCATCTATTTTAAATTACCAATTTTTCGGCAAATTGCCAGTGCCTATACAGAAATATCACGTAATACGCCTTTATTGATTCAACTCTTTTTCCTATATTATGGCTTGCCACGTATTGGGATTCAACTAGAAAAAGAAACAGTTGGCATTATTGGGTTAGCCTTTCTAGGTGGCGGTTATATGAGCGAAGCTTTTCGAGGAGGGATTGAATCAGTTGCAAGGATTCAAGTAGAAAGTGGTCGTGCGCTTGGTCTGACAAGAGTACAATTGGCACGTTTTATTATTTTTCCGCAAGGATTTGCCAATAGTGTCCCAGCTGTTGGTGCGAATGCGCTCTTCTTACTGAAAGAAACTTCGGTTTTTTCAGCTATTGCTATTATGGATTTGACCAATGTGACACGGGATTTGATTGGTATGTACTACTTGACTCGGGAATACTTGCTGATGTTGGTTATTTCCTATGCGGTCATTTTAATACCTTTGTCACTCATTATCAGTTATATCGAAAGGAGAGTTCGCCATGGCATCTTCGGGTCTTAATATCCTTTTTGATGGTAACAACATGTCCCGAATTTTGGGTGGTATGTGGTTAGCTGCTAAAATTTCAGTTGTTTCTCTCGTCATTGGTTTACTACTAGGTGTGTTATTTGGTATACTCAGAACCTCGAATTCAAGGATGATCAAACTGATTTTCAAGATATATTTGGAAGTTTTTCGGATTATGCCCTTACTGGTTTTACTATTTGTTTTTTATTACATCCTGCCAGAAGCTTTAAATTCGGATATTAGCCAGTTCACAGTTTCTGTACTAGTCTTCGTCCTTTGGATTTCCTCCGAAATGAGCGATGTCGTCAGGTCAGCGTTGATTAGCGTTCCGAAAACACAAATCGATGCAGGACGTGCGCTTGGTCTGTCTAAAAGACAACAATACTGCTATATTTATTTGCCTCAGGGTCTACCACTTGTAATCCCCGCAACCCTGAATCTTATAACGCGCGTCATTAAAACAACCTCCATTCTCTTGATAATTGGCGTACCAGAGATGATTAAGGTAGGTCAGCAAATCATAGAAAATTACACGATTAAAATTCCGACAGCCTCACTTTGGGTCTACGGTTTCATTTTCTTCCTGTATTTTATCCTCTGTTGGCCCTTATCAGTACTAGCTAAACGCCTAGAAAGGAAGGCACGTACATGAGTGTTTTAGAAGCTCAGAATATCCATAAGAAATTCGGCAAAAGCGACATATTAAAAGGCGTATCGCTAACCATTGACAAGGGAGAAGTACTCGTTTTACTTGGTCCTTCCGGAAGTGGTAAATCCACGCTACTTCGTACGCTCAATGGTCTAGAGACAATTGATAGCGGAGAAATTATTTTCAACGATAGAATTTTAGAACTTAGTGAGCTAGCTTGGCAGAAAATTAGACCAGAGATTGGGATGGTGTTTCAGTCCTATGACCTCTTTCCAAATTTAACCGTGCTAGATAATATTTTATTAGGCCCCCTAAAAGTTCAGAAACGTGAAAAAACAGCAGTCGCATCAGAAGCCATTGCCCTTTTGGAACGGATTGGACTAGCTGATAAGGCTGAAAGCTATCCCCGTGAATTATCCGGAGGTCAAAAACAACGGGTTGCCATTATCAGAAGTTTGGTCATGCAGCCACAAGTTTTACTTTTTGATGAAGTGACAGCCTCCCTTGACCCAGAAATGGTGAGAGAAGTCCTAAGCGTGATTCAAGGGCTTGCTTTAGAAGGTATGACCATGTTGATTGTCACACATGAGATGAATTTTGCTAGACAAGTCGCTGACCGTGTTATCTTTATGGACGCAGGTCAAATTCTCGTAGAGACAAATTCAGAAGCTTTCTTCACAACAGAAGACAACCCTCGTGTTAAACAATTTTTATCTAGTTTAGCCTATTAATAAAAATATATAAATTGAGTTTCGGCTCTTTGAGGCTATGAAAAACAGTCGCCTCAACATCTTAAATGGAGAATCAGATTATGAAAATTTGGAAAAAAGCAGTCGGTATTTTAGCAGTTGCAGGTGTAGCTCTTTCACTTGTTGCGTGTGGTACATCTGGAGACGAAAAAGACAATACCGCGAAGGATAAGAATCCCTCAAGTGTTGATGCTATTAAAAAACGTGGTGAAATTAAAATTGCAGTATTTGGTGACTTATCACCCTATGGGTATCTGGATGCTGACGGTAAAAATCAGGGCTATGATGTCTATCTCGGCAATCAAATTGCAAAAGATTTAGGTGTTAAGGTTAAATATGTCATTGTCAATGCAGAAGAACGTGTGGATGCCCTCAAGTCTAATAAAGTTGATTTAGTCCTTGCTAATTTTACTAAAACACCTGAACGTGAAAAAGTGATTGATTTTGCTAATCCCTATATGAAAGTCGCAATCGGAGTGGCAAGTCTTAAAGAAAAACCTATTACAGAAGTTTCACAGCTTAAGGGTAAGAAAGTCATTGTTAATAAAGGGACAACAGCAGAGGCCTATTTTACAAACAAACAACCAGATGTAACACTTGAAAAGTATGAATCTAAAACACAACAATTTCAAGCTCTGAAAGATGGCCGTGCGGATGCAATTGCAGATGATAATAGTTACTTGTACGCTTGGGTTAAAGAAAACCCAGAGTTTGAAGTTGGTATTAAAGAGCTAGGTGACGTCTCAACGATTAACCCAGGAATCAAAAAAGGGAATCAATCCTTGCTCGAATGGACAAATCAGGAACTTGAAAAACTTGGGAAAGATGGCTTTTTTGCCAAAGACTATGCCGCAACTTTGAAAGATTTCTTTGGCAGTGATATTACAGCTCAGGACATAGTCCTTGAAGGCAAGGACCAGTAAAATAGCAACTTAAAATATTTTAAAAAATGCAAGATGAAATGCCTTTCTCTTGCGTTTTTTAACAGTTTTGAAAAACAAAAATTTTCAATCTAAATGTTGGCGCTATCTTATGTTTTGAGGTAGAATGAAAGTATAACATAACTCATCAATCAGAGAATTAAAGAAAGAGGTACCAACATGGCACACACACTTCCAGAACTACCTTACGCATATGATGCACTCGAACCATTTTTCGACGAAGCAACGATGAAATTGCACCATGACAAACACCATGCAACTTACGTGGCTAACTTGAACGCTGCAATTGATAAACATCCTGAATTGGCTGACAAATCAGCGCTTGAACTCGTTAAAGATTTGGCTTCAGTTCCTGATGATATTCGTACTGCTGTTCAAAACAACGGTGGTGGTCATGTTAACCACAGTTTCTTCTGGGAAATCTTGGCACCAAATGCTGGTGGTGCGCCAACTGGTGCAATCGGTGAAGCTATCGTCGCTAAATTTGGTGACTTTGATGCCTTCAAAGAAATATTCAAAACAGCAGCAACTGGTCGTTTCGGTAGCGGCTGGGCATGGTTGGTAGTAGATGCTAATGGTGAGCTTAAAGTGACATCAACAGCAAATCAAGACAATCCGATTACAGATGGCGAAACACCTGTACTTGGTTTGGATGTTTGGGAACACGCTTACTACCTCAAATACCACAATGTTCGCCCTGACTACATCGCAGCATTCTTCGAACTCGTTAACTGGGATAAAGTCAACGAACTTTACGCAGCAGTGAAATAACTAGCAAATATAAACCCCCACAAAATTGATTTTTTGTGGGGGTTTTACTATAAAAATTTAGTGGTCAATAGCACAAGTCATGCCAGAGCTGTCTAAACGTTTTCACGACGTTTATAACTAATCGTTCCTAAAATGGTTAGAACACTCATGATAAGAAGTGCAGCTGTTACCGAAGTATTGCCTTTAGCCTTATGATTCGTTTTGGCAACCGCTCCCGTAGGCGCTGCTGTTGACGTTGCTTTAGCTGTTATTGAAGGTGTCGCTGTTGTTACGGCAGGGTCATTTGTCGTCGGAATGGATTGACTTGTTACAGGAGGGGTTACAATAGCAGCTCCTGGTGTGACTTCAATCGTGGTCCCCTCCACAGCAGTTTCTTGATGTATAAACTCTACATCTGGATATTTATCTAAACTATCTTGAGAGACTTTATAGGTATAGCATAACGTTACCGTGCCAGTTTTTAACGCTTGCCACTCACCATTTTTAGAAACTGCTAAGATACTTGGGTCAGTCACTGAAAATATTGTTTCAACATCTAAGTCATAACCTTCGGTATCCCATGAATACGGTGCAGAAAATTTACCAGATGTACCGACAATAACTTTTGTTGGAATTTGTGATGTATCAAAACGAGGACCGAGTGAAACCACTGTTTTACCAGCAGCGCTAACCTTACCACCAAAACCAATGAAACAAACGATTGACAGTAAAGCAATTAAGATTTTTTTCATTTTAAAATTCTCCTATTTTTTGACTAACTGAATTTGGATGGCTTCTAAGCGTAATGATTGTCCAGTCGTGCCAGTCATCTGACCGTTACTTTTCCAAGCTTGCCAGCCGATACCTTGCACATGAGAGCGGTAGCGAACATTATAAATCTTCGCCAACTCTCCTGTCAGCTTGATTTCCAGTGCCTCTAGTCGATTAGACTGTCCTGTTGTTCCAGCCATTGCGCCATTTTTTTGCCAGCCTTGCCAACCGATATTTTGAACGTGTGCCCGATATTCAATATTGCCAGAATAAGAGCTGTCTGAGAGGCTAAGGTTGATAGCTTCTAACCTTTTGGATTGACCTGTCGTCCCAGATATGCCTGTATCATTTACCCAGCCTTGCCAGCCGATATTTTGGACATGACTTCTATAGGACAATATGGCGGTATCCGCTATTTTTTTAGCTATCTCAAAATTTTGGAGATTCATTCTAGTACCAGAATTGACTGTGCCATGAGCGTAGGCATGAACGCCGATGACTTGATTACCAGTATTGTAAACTGATGAACCACTTTGCCCGCCTTCAGTATCCAAATCATAATAGATTTTATTTGCTGCACTATTTTTAAGCTTGCCTTTTTGAGAGTACATTTTATAGCCTCTATCTCGAGGGGCAGGAAAGCCTGTTAAGCTAATATCATTGCTTAAGGTTGTTGTCAATCCCAGCCAACCAGTTGTTTTCCCAAGTTTTTGGTCTAACTTGATATAACCTATGTCATATTCTCTATAGTCATATTCCTTAGATGTCAAATTAATCCACCTATCTAGGGTATAAAACGATTTGCTGTTTGCTTTGCCAAAAGGAGAGTAGCTCCCATCTCTTCCAGCATAAACTTCTATGCGAGTAGCCCAACCACCATATCTTGTGTCATAAACACAATGTCCAGCTGTTAAAACGGTATCGCTAGAAATTAAATTACCACTTCCGTATGATATTCCGTCAGGAAAAGTGATGACTAATAAACATGATGTTCGATAAGGAAAAAGTGTGGTATTTGAAACGATTGATCTATTATCTGTTCCGATGATACTCTCTGGTATAGCCGGAATAGTGGCGTCTGGAATAGGTAAAACGGTGTCACCTTCCTGCACCATACCTGTTCCCTCAAATGCTGGGATTCCGACATTTGTAGTTTCAGAGGTAGCAGATAATGGCGGTGTCGTTATCTGCTCGCTTCCGGGATTAGAAATGATGTCCCAATCCGCTGCCTTGACAGGAATGGAAAAAGTCATCAATAATAAAATGATGATAGTTAGAAAAATAGAACTGCTTTTGATTTTTCGCATCTAAAAACTCCCTTCTTTTGTTAGAAATTTACTATAAGAAATATTAAATCATGATTAGCTTACAGTATAATTATAACAAAAGAAAGATAGCTATATTTTTAGGAGTCGTGAATGCGCTTCAAAATAGCATAAGCGTTATTCTTAATCGCCAGTGTCAAGTATTTAGTGCGTTCACGACGATATTCTATTCAGTCATGACATGAAAAAGGAATTTTAAATATATTTTGATATACTGAAGATAATGAAAATATTTATTTATGAAGAAGAAAAAATTTATAGGGACAGGCTTCAAAATCTAATAGACGATTTTTTAGCTGCAGAAGAAATTAAACCTTTAGAGCAATGTATCATCGAAAATGATGCGCACATTCATAAATTGATGACAATCATGTCACAGCATAATATTTATTTTATTGATTTAGAAAATGACGGCTTGAACATTGCGCGTACCGTTCGAGATTTAGATCCGTTAGGCTATATCATTTTATTAAGTCAAGAAAACTTTGATTGTAAAGCTATATTTAATAAAAAAATATCTGCTTTAACACTTATTCATAAAAATGATAGTTTTGATTTTGAGCTTATAGATGTCTTTAAATACATTGCAAGGCGATATAAACAAGTTAGAAAAATAGATAATGTTATTGAGATTCAGTCTAAACCTAATCAGCTCACGTTTGTTATAAATGAAATCGTTTACTTTGAAGCCTCTAGCCTTCCCCATAAAGTCTGGATGTACGGTCACCATCGTGATATTGAATTTTATGGTACACTATCAGCTGTTGAGCATGCGTCTGAACAATTTGTCCGTGTACATCGTGGCATTATCGTCAATATTGCGAATATTGATTACATTGATGACTCTAGTCGAGTGATTTATTTATCAAATGGTGATAATGTACGATATAGTCAACGGAGTAGGAAAATATTATTTGAAAAATATCACACCTTTCAAAAACATAGGAATAGAAATCGAAGTAATAAGAAAAGAGTTTAAATAAGCCCTTATAAGATATAATATGTGATAATAGCTTATACCATCAAGACGCTTTCAAGCCCTAAAATTTAAAAAACTCGCCAAATGAGACGAGTTTTTGTTCCTGTCTTTCTTGATGTTCCTATTGACTAGATTTTTCTGATTATCAACGCACATCTTGATAGTGTATTAGTAGAAGTCCTATGATAAAGCAATTCAATGTCCAGAAAAATTGAACAAGCAATCGCTGATAACCATTTAACAAGTTTGGGGCATGATTTGAAAAGAACAAATTCATCGTTGCTAAATCGGGTAAATATTTCGCAAACTTAGTTAGAGCAGCAAACATTTGACTGAGTCCTAGAATAAGCGAAAACATAATGGCAATCGGTATGGTTTGTGATTTGGTTACGAGGATCAAAGAGGCTGTCAACCAAGTGATGAATAACCAACTCAACATAGCAATCATGACTTGAGTTAAAAAGTTGTTGACTAGTGGAAAGGTTAGTATCCTCTGGTATTGTCCAATAATTATACCTAAACAGATGAGATTTGAAATAATACCTATTCCCAAAACGATTATTGATAGCACTAGTATCTTAGATATAACAAGTTTCATCCGAGAAGGAATGGTTAATAATGTTGTACGTAAATAAGCATTTGAAAATTCTTGTCCAAAAAAACTAGCAGCGATAATGACAAGTCCCGCTTGGCTTAAAAATAGATTTCGTAGACTAGCAGATAATAAGCGATTAAGATTTTTTTCATTTTAAAATTCTCCTATTTTTTGACTAACTGAATTTGAATGGCCTCTAAGCGTAATGACTGACCTGTTGTCCCAGTCATCTGACCGTTACTTTTCCAAGCTTGCCAGCCGATACTTTGTACATGAGAGCGATAACGGATATTATAATTTTTTGCCAAGTCCCCTGTAAGTCTGATTTCCAGTGCCTCCAGTCGCTTAGACTGTCCCGTAGTTCCAGCCATTGCGCCGTTTTTTTGCCAAGTCTGCCAACCGATATCTTGAACGTGTATCCGATATTCAATATTGCCAGAATAGGAACTGTCTGAGAGGTTGAGATTGATAGCCTCTAGTCTTTTGGATTGTCCTGTCGTACCAGTTGTACCTGTATCATTTACCCAGCCTTGCCAGCCGATATTTTGGACATGACTTCTATACGACAGCATGGCAGTATCGGCTATTTTTTTAGTTGTCTCGAAATTTTTGGCATTCATTCTAGTTCCCCAATTATATGCTACGTCGCCATTGGTATGAACACCGATGATATTATTGTTAGTATTGTAAACTGCTGAGCCACTTTGTCCGCCTTCAGTATCTAGCCCATAAAAGATATTATTTTCGGAACTATTTTTAAGTTTACCTTTTTGGGTATACATTTTATAGTCTCTGTTTTTGGGCGTAGGAAAGCCTGTTAAGGTAATATCATTGCTCAATGTTTTTGTAAGTCCTAGCCAACCAGTTGTCTTTCCGATTTTTTGGTCTAATTTGATATGACCTAAGTCGTATTCTCTACGTTTATCTATCGTAAGTGAGAGATTAAGATACTCACTTGAGACGTAAAAAGATTTGGCATTAACTTTGCCAAAAGGAGAGGAGAACCCATTTCTTGCGGGATAGACTGCTATGCTAGTCGCCCAACCGCCAAGTGTTTCATCGTAAATACAGTGTCCAGCTGTCAAAATAGTATCGCTAGAAACTAAATTACCACTGCCATATTTTATTGCGTCAGGAAAAGTTGTCACTATAAAACATGATGTTCGGTAGGGAAAAAGCGTAGTGTTGGAAACAATTGAGCGATCATCTGTTCCGATAATACTCTCTGGTGTCGTTGGGAATGTAGTGGCATCTGGAATAGGGAAAACGATATCACTTTCTTGCGTAATACCTTTCCCTTCAAATGCAGGTAGGCTGTTATTTGTGGTTTCGGGAGTAGGTGTTGTAATCTGCTCACTTCCGGGAGCAGCGACGATATCCCAATCAGCTGCCTCTGTCTCACTGGTAAGGCAAATAGATAACAATGCTACTGCTGCTAAAAAAACTAAATTACTTTTGCGTTTTTTCATGTCAACTCATCCTTCTTTCTAATTTTAGTGTAGATATATCATTATAAGTATATCAAAAAATAATACTAGTATTTAAAAGAAGTCATAAACGATTAATAATATATCTTAAACGTTATTAATTTACTATTTTTATGACATTTTATAATATTAAATGAATATTTTGATAATTTTTTTGATACAATATAACTATGAAAATACTTATTTATGAAGAAGAGAAAATCTATAGAGATAGACTTCAAGATAGGATAGATGATTTTTTAGCTGAAAAAGATGTGAAACCTTTGGAACAATTAGTCATTAAAGATGATACGCAAGTCTACCAAATAATGGCAACTATTTCTCAGAATAATATTTATTTTATTTCTTTAGAAAACATCGGTTTGAACATTGCACGTGTTATTCGTGATTTAGACCCTTTAGGCTATATTATTTTATTAAGTTTGGGATTTCCTGATTATCAAGCTATATTTAATAAAAAAATATCTGCTTTAACAGTGATTCATAAAGACGTGAACTTTGATTATGAGCTTACGTCTATTTTTCAATATATTCTAAGGCGATACAGACAAGTTAGAAAGATAGTGAATGTCATTGAAATTCAGTCTAAACCCGTCAATCTTGTGCTAGTTAAAAATGAAATCGCTTACTTTGAAGTTTCTAGCATTCCACATAAAATCTGGATGCACGGTAATAATCGTGACATTGAATTTTACGGTACATTATCAGTTATTGAGGCTATGTCTGAACACTTCGTACGTATTCATCGAGGGATTATCGTCAATATTGCTAATATTGATTTGATTGATGATGTAAATGCGACAATTTATTTATCAAATGGTGATGATGTCCAATATAGTCAACGGTGTAAGAAGGTATTGTTAAAAAAATATCATGCCTTTCAAAAATATATAAGCAGGAATGAAAACGGTAAAAAATAATGAGTCGTTAATTTAATAAGATTAAGCAGACTACCTGACTGATAAGCAATCTGTTTAAGTCAGTATTTATTTTAAAATAAAAAAACGTCAATTTGACGTTTTTAATTTTGAGGTTTATAAAAAATTTATTCCCCGAAATCATAAAGGAAAGTAGAGAGATAGCGCTCACCATTGTCAGGCGCAACAGCAAGGACTTTTTTGCCTTTTCCAAGTTTCTTGGCGACTTGTTTGGCTGCGTAAACAGCTGCACCGCCTGAAATGCCGAGAAGGAATCCTTCTTGGCCGCCAATGACACGACCAGCTGCAATGGCATCGTCAGAGGTTACACGGATGATTTTATCGTAAGATTTGGTATCAAGTGTGCCAGGGATGAAACCTGGTGAGATGCCTTGAATTTTATGCGGTCCTGGTTTCTCACCAGAAAAGACCGCTGATTCATCAGCTTCTACAACATAGATTCCGATATTCGGATTAGCTTTTTTGAGGATATGTGACACACCTGATACAGTGCCGCCAGTGCCAGCACCTGCAACAAAGGCATCTAAACCATTTTCGCCGAAGGCGGCGATGATTTCAGGGCCGGTCGTTTCTTCGTGAATGCGTGGGTTGGCTGGATTTTCAAATTGTAAGGGTAAGAAGTAGCCATTGTCTTCAGCCAGTTCTTTGGCTTTGGCAATGGCAGCGCCCATGCCGCCAGCAGCGGGGGTTAAGACGAGTTCTGCGCCGTAAGCTTGGATGAGGCGACGACGTTCAATTGAGAAAGTTTCAGGGAGGACGATGATGACTTTGTAGCCAAGTGCTGCACCAACGAAAGCAAGACCAATCCCAGTGTTGCCTGAAGTTGGCTCAACAATTGTGCCGCCAGGTTTGAGGGAACCGTCAGCCTCAGCTGCACGAATCATGTTCAAGGCGATACGGTCTTTGACAGAACCGCCAGGATTAAAGGCCTCTAACTTGACATAGACATCAGCCGAGTCTTCGTCGACATGACGCAATTTGACGATAGGTGTATCGCCAATTAAATCTGTAATATTGTCGTAAATTTTTGACATGTCAGTGTCCTCCAAAATGTTAGTAAATAGTTTATAATACTATTATACAGCTTAAAAAAATTTTCGGCTTATCAAAAAACGAAAACGGGTATAAAAAAAATTTATGAAGATTAAACATATCACGCCGATGGGTTATTGCTACGGTGTTATCGACGCTATGGTTATTGCCAAAAATGTCGCGAAGAGTCCGGATTTACCGCGCCCTATCTATATTCTAGGTATGATCGTGCACAACCACCATGTGACGGAAAGCTTTGAAAAAATCGGGGTGCAGACGATAGACGGTGAAAATCGTCTAGCCATTTTAGAAAATATTGACCATGGTACTGTGATTTTTACAGCGCATGGTATTTCTGACGCCGTAAGACAGCGAGCCGCTGAAAAAGGATTAAGGGTAGTCGATGCGAGCTGTCCTGATGTTCTGATCACGCATGAAATCGTCAAGAAACGCTTGGCAGATGGTTATGAGGTCATTTACATTGGCAAGAAAGGACATCCAGAACCAGAAGGGGTATTAGGGATTGACCCTGACCGTATTCATCTCTTGTCTAATTTACAAGATTTAGAGGCGCTTGAGTTAACTGGCAAAGTTTTCATGACCAATCAGACGACCATGAGTATGTGGGATGTGTCGGATATCATGGCTGCAGTACATGAGAAATTTCCACAAGTCGTGGAGCATAGTGATATTTGTCAAGCAACATCTGAACGCCAAGAGGCTGTTGCTGAGCAGGCGGTCGGATGTGATTTGACAATCGTCGTTGGTGACCCACGTTCAAATAATACGAATCGTCTCGCAGAAGTCTCTCGAAATCAAGCTGGTGTGCCTGCTCATCGAGTGGCAGATGTGTCGGAAATTAAGCCAGAATGGTTGAGCGATCTGCCAGAGGATGCGACAGTTGCGGTTACCGCGGGTGCCTCGACACCAACAGCCATTGTCCGTGAGGTCATGGATTATTTGAAACAGTTTAATGGACAGACCGCGCAAAGTCATGTCACTTATGAAGATATTATCCCTCGTGGTGCCGTTCGTGATTTGACTAAAAAACGGGAGAATCGCTTGCAAAAACTGCGTGAACAGGCATTTGAGGGTGAAGATTAAGACAGGTGACAGTAATGTCGTGTAGCACATGGCAAATGTAAGTAATGGAAGAAGTAGGGATATTTTATCCCTGCTTTTTTATTGAATTGATAATAGGGATTTTACCGATTTCGCATTGTTTTGGCAAAAGAATTCCAATTTGGTAAAAAATCAGTGTATTTCTGCCCGATTTCGTATTGTTTTGGCAAAAGAATTCCGATTTGGTAAAGAATCAGTGTATTTCTGCCCAATTTTGGATTGTTTTGAAAAAATGAAGCTATCATTTAAAGATAGAGAGCATCGTTTAGAAAACTGTTGGGACAGAAGTTATCTAAATTAAAAGTTTATTATTTTCAGAAAATTCAGTTGACAAATTCTGTGAAATATTTTACAATAGCTACTAATACTGAAAAATAAACGGTATTTGCGTACCATTTAAGAGGTAAGTACAAAGGAGAAGTTATGAGTGAAATTACGAATTATAAGTATTATGTTGGTGGCAAATTTATCCAGTCGACTTCCGGTAATTTGATTGAGATTATCTGTCCATATGATCAAAGTATTATTGGTCGCGTTCAAGCTATTTCAAAAGAAGAGGCTGACGTAGCTATCGCTGCTACAAAAGCAGCGCAAAAAGATTGGGCTGATACTGATTTATTTAAACGGGCAGATCTTTTAAATAAATGGGCAGACCAACTAGAAATAGATGCAGAAGAAATTGCTCAGATGATTATGCGAGAAGTCGGTAAAACCTGGAATGATGCGGTGAAAGAAGTAACAAGAACGGCAGAGTTCATCCGTTATACCGTGCAAGAATTTATCCATACCAATGATGCTGCGATGTCAGGTGCCAACTACCCAGGCGGCTCTAAAAATAAATTCGCTATCATCAAAAGAATCCCACTTGGAACGGTGCTTGCGATTTCTCCCTTCAACTATCCAGTTAATTTATCCGTTGCGAAACTCGCACCCGCATTAATCGCCGGTAACGCCGTTGTCTTTAAACCAGCGACACAAGGTGCAATTTCTGCCGTGAAACTCATCGAGTCTTTCGACAAAGTCGGTTTTCCAGCGGATATTTTGCAGTTAATCACTGGCAAGGGCTCAGACATTGGCGATTATGTTAGCGAACATGACGGAATTGACATGATTTCATTTACAGGTGGTGCGACGACTGGGCGTCATTTGTCGAGCTTTTCGACCATGAAACCGATGGTGCTTGAGTTGGGTGGTAAGGACCCAGCTATCGTCTGTGAGGATGCGGACATCGATAAGACCGTTGCTGAAATCATGAGTGGCGCTTTTAGCTACTCGGGTCAGCGCTGTACGGCGATTAAGCGCGTTTTGGTCCATGCTACTGTGGCTGATGAACTTTCTGAAAAATTGAAAACGGCAGTAGAAAAACTCTCAGTCGGCATGCCGATAGATAATCCTATAATTGTGCCATTGATTAACGAAGGGGCGGCTGATTACGTTCAAGGTCTCATTACAGATACCATTGCTGCAGGTGCTGAGTTACTCGTTGGCAATAAGCGTGAAGATAATTTGATTTATCCGACACTCTTTGACCATGTCACGACAGATATGCGTTTGGCTTGGGAAGAACCATTTGGGCCAGTCTTGCCGATTATTCGTGTGGCATCAGACGCTGAGGCTATTGAGATTGCCAATGCCTCTGAATATGGTTTGCAGGCATCAGTCTTTTCACAAAACTTTTCACGTGCTGTTGCCATTGCTGAAAAAATAGAGGCGGGTTCTGTCCAAATTAATGGCCGGACAGAACGTGGCCCTGACCATTTCCCGTTCCTAGGTGTAAAAAATTCAGGCATGGGCGTGCATGGGATTTCTCGAACGATTGAATCAATGACGCGTGAGAAATTACTGATTATTAATGTTTAAAATTAAAAACGCTGCTTTTAGCGTTTTTTTCTAGGGTTCAGACGGACTTTGTATCGGAAAAAAAGGCTGACTTTTGCTATAATAAGGAAAGCAGAGCGCAGGTATGGGCATGCGGTTTAAATCTTTGACCATTTTTGACCAATGCGCTATAATAGAATCTATAAAAAAGAAAATAAAGGAGTTAATCACATGGCACTCATTCCTACAGTCATTGAACAATCAAGCCGCGGTGAACGCGCGTATGATATCTACTCACGTCTTTTGAAAGACAGAATCATTATGTTGACAGGTGAAGTTGAAGACAATATGGCTAATGCAGTCATTGCGCAACTTTTATTCTTAGATGCACAAGATTCAACTAAAGATATTTATCTCTATATTAATTCACCTGGTGGGTCAGTCTCTGCAGGTCTTGCGATTGTGGATACAATGAATTTCATTAAATCGGATGTTCAGACAATTGTTATGGGCGTTGCTGCGTCTATGGGAACAATCATCGCGTCTTCAGGGGCTAAAGGTAAACGTTTCATGTTGCCGAATGCTGAATATTTGATTCACCAACCAATGGGCGGTACTGGTGGTGGTACGCAACAAACAGATATGCAAATCGTTGCTGACCACTTGTCAAGAACTCGTAAAACATTGGAAAAAATCTTGGCAGATAACTCTGGTCAAACAGTCAATAAAATCCATAAAGATGCTGAGCGTGACCGTTGGATGTCAGCAGAAGAAACTTTAGAATACGGTTTTATTGATGAAATCATGAACCGTAATGATTTGAAATAAGAACTATGAAGTTAGGCTGGGATAAAAGTCCTCAGTCACTAAAAGAGAAAAGTAACCGAGCAAGGTTACTTTTCTCTTTTTTGGTATTACTCGCTGAAAAATACGAGTTTATCACGAAATACCGATAACGTATTGTTTTACCAAAAGAATGCCAATTTCGCACAAAAACATCATTTTTCTTACCAATAACGTATTGTTTTGTCAAAAGAATACCAATTTCGTATTGTTTTCAATGAATCATCATGTTGTTTTACGATTTTTGTCTTACACTCTTGTGATGGTTGGTCAGAATCACCAATTTTTGATATAATAAAACTAATGTTGATAATTGATGAAAAAATAATAGAATTAGATGAATTGGCAGATAGAGTGGCAGCTGCTTTCATGAAATTGGATGTGGTGGCTGATTTTAAGGCACGAAAGCTAGCCTTTGAATCAGATGATGAGCTACAACAAAAATTACAGACGTTAGAAGAAAACAGAGATTATATCACCTATCGACCAGAAATTCGCGCTTTGCAGCAGGAAATCTTGATGACTGATGCCATTTACCAGCTTAAAATAGCGGAAAATGATGTGCAGATGTCGCTTTCGGATTTGGCTAAGGCGATTTCGGGTGTGATTTCTGATGCAATTGTTGTTGATGAAAATCTTCCCTTAAAGAAAGGAGGTCACCATGGCCATCACCACTGAGGTTGAAAAAACGGCGATTCCTCCGCTTGATATTGTAGGTAGGACTGCTATTTATGTTTTTTACAGTAGTTATAAATATGTGCGTCAGCTAAGTCGATTTGGCGATTTGGGTTATAGCAGTAAAAAAGCTCGTTATGCGCTTTTGTATGTTGATACGGCAATGCTTGACGAGGTTGTACCTAAATTGATGGATTTACATTTTGTAAAAGCTGTTAAGGTTTCTGAATTTGATCATTTGAATCGAGATTTTTCAAGTGCTTTTCAAGAAACGATACAAGAAGCTAAAAATGAAGAGATGAAAAAAGCAGTTGAACTTTAAAGTTCAGCTGCTTTTTGATCTAAATAAGCAAAAATTTGACTTTGTGGGCGGTGCTCGATTTTGATAGCATCGTCTTTGAAGTAAATGAAAGTTGTCGGTAGTGTGCTTAGTTTTTCTGAATGGAAATTACGTTGACTACGAACTAAACTTGCCCTAGCGTAGGGGAAATGTTTGACAAAGTCGGAGATATTGAAGTTGAGTTGGTGTAGGATTTTGAAAAGCATTTGATTATTATAATCAAGTGGGGTTTTGCCGACCATTTCAGCTTGGAGTGCGAGAAGGAAACGACGTCCTGTATGCCGCCCAGCAAAACTGACAGTCAGAAAGTCTAGGGTAGCCTTATAAACGCGATCAAGGACGGCATTATAAGTTGTGACATCCTTAGTTAATTGGTAGGTGTCGCGAATTTTTCTGACCGCTTTTGGCGTAACGACGGGATTTAGGAACCAGTCGTGTATCTCTGTTTCAAAATAGCTGAAATCGTCATTAAAAAGTGTAAAGTAGTGTTGGATTTCACTAGTCATGATCATACCTGAATTTCTTAATAGTCTGTCATCTGAAAAAGTATAAAATTCCAATAAAATGTTTAAGCTAGTTTTCGATAAGACGGATGAACCATGTCACTGTCCCGAGATATAGCGTGTCAAAGAGTAGGGAATAGAAAAAAGTTTTTCGATGTATGTGTTACTATTATTCTACCAGAATATCGGCTGATACTAAAGTAATTTGATATGGAAAATGAGCGTGAAAACGATTACTATGTTGGTGTTAAAGGCTTTGAGGAGAGAAGTGTCTTGTGAGAACGTTATTTATAAAATTTAAGGCATTTTACCGATAGATTCTAAGAATCTGACAACTTTGCTACGGGCGTAACGGTATTCAATCTGATTGTCTTTTAAAAAATGATTGAAGTTTTTTTCGCCACTCAGTGCATCGGCTACTTCTAATTCCAATTCGTAATCCAATTTACCTGAATATTCATTTTTGTCTAGTGCCATGAGACCAATATTTGTCTCGTACTCTCGTCGAGTTGTTGTAAGTGAGCCTAGAACATGAATCGCAGAGATATTAATCTCGTAGCTGTTTAAAATCTCAAGGATGCTTTGGATATTGATACAGTTCTGAGGGAGTGTTTTGGTCGCTAAAATCGCCATAGCCTCTTCTGAGGTCAAAGCGATATTATGCTCTAAATTACCAACTTTTTGTGGGATTTTGAGCGTCATTTCGGCCGCATTATCAAAGGTACGAATGCGTAAGGATAATTTATTTCCTCTTAATCTAAGGTCAGGTGTATCAAAGTAATGATTTGTTTGGCGGACGGGGGCAATGTGGCTAAACCGTTTACCTAGCTGATCGAATTCGGATAAGCTGAGTAAAGTTTTATATTCAATTTCAAGATTAGTTTGCATAGAAATCCTCTTTTTTAGGGTTGAATTGGACAATTTTTCAAAAATCCCGATAAATAGCAGTTTAGAGCTATTTTAAAATTTGTTAGCTTTTTTGTCAACTATCGGTCATAGTTTCTATCATCTAAAATGACATATTGCGCTAATTGAAAAAGTCTAAAGCCAGCAATCGCTTGCTGACTTTAATTTTAATAGCAATTTGTATTTAGATGCTTTCAAATACAAGTGTAACCATTAAACGACCTCCAAGACTTAATCCTTTACTACCACCATTTGCAGTGGTAATTGTGTGCAAGCGATAGCCTTTAGCGCACTGTTCGTTGATAATCACTTCCAGCTCAGGTAGATTTTTAGAGCCTTTTCCGACAAACCTTTCATCCAGGACGACCTCCAAAACAACATAATTAGGGATCATGATTGCCTCCTTTGCCAACTTCAAGATGGCTAATAGACATGTTTGTTATAAATAAATTGCGCGACCGTTGTTAGTGTGCCACCTATTTTCAACTATATTTTAGCACAAAGTGATAGAAAATAACATATTTTTAATATTAAATAACAAAATATTAATAGATATATATGTGTAGCTATTAATAGAAACTTACGGTGTATCGAATTTAATCTGCGTTGGTAAAGATCAAGAAAATAGGAGAATCAAGCTCTGTTTTGATTTTTTTGTTATCAACTATTGTACATGTCAGCTCGGTTAATTCTTTATTTTGCTTGACACTGACAAGGTATTCAGGCGTTGGCGCTTGTATTTATTTTATGGTAAAATAAGTAAGAAATATTGAATTTATTGTACTAAAAAAGGAGAGATAGCAAATTTTTACCACTAGGATATGGGGGGAATTTAGAGCTAGTCAGGTGTGATTGAAGTATATGGACAGCGTCTGCGTCTGTTTAACTGCTCTTACAAGTCATATAACTAGTTCAGAACAGCTTGATAAGAAACGCTTGTAATCAAGTCATGTCTAGTAAAAATGCGCTATCCAGACCACATTATGACAGAAAAATTTAACTGGGAAGCCTTTCTCGATCCGTATATTCAAGCGGTCGGAGAACTCAAAATTAAACTACGTGGCGCGCGTAAACAATATCAAAAGCAAAATCGTCATTCGCCGATTGAATTTGTGACGGGTCGTGTCAAACCTGCTGAATCTATCAAGAACAAGGCACGTTTGCGCGGATTTAAACCTGAAAATATTACAGAAATGCAAGATATTGCGGGTGTGCGCGTGATGGTGCAATTTGTAGAAGACGTAGAAGAAGTCTTAAACTTGTTACGCCAGCGTAAAGATTTTAAAATTGTTCAAGAACGCGATTATATCAATAACCAAAAGGAGTCGGGTTATCGCAGTTATCATGTGATTATTGAGTATCCAGTTGAAATGGTTGACGGTCGAAAAAATATTTTGGCAGAAATTCAGATCAGGACCTTAGCAATGAATTTTTGGGCGACAATTGAACACTCGCTCAATTATAAATATCAAGGTGCTTTTCCTGATGAACTCCGGAAACGTTTGGCAGTCACAGCTAAAATTGCTTATGCTTTAGACGAAGAAATGAGTACAATTCGAGAAGAAATTCAAGAAGCTCAGCTTTTGTTTAATCCATCACGACGTAAAGTTGATGATGGTGTAGAAAATCGGGATGATTTTGATGAAGAACACAACTGGTAAGAAGATTTGGATTGTTAAGAATGCTTATAAAAAAACCCAAGCCATTGCATCAGCATTGGAAGCTTTATGCCTAGAGGCTGGGTTTATTTTCGATGAAGAAAATCCAGAGATTATTATCTCTGTCGGTGGCGATGGCACGCTACTTGCTGCGCTTCATTATTATGAAACCCAATTAGAGACAGTCCGATTTATTGGTGTTCATACCGGCCACCTAGGATTCTATGCAGATTTTCAAGAACATGAATTGGAGCAGGTCGTTGAAACAATTCAAAATGAAAAACCAGAAGAAGCCTTCAAATATCAGCTCTTGAAGGTACAAATTCATTTTACTGATGGCCGCCTCAAGACGCATTTAGCTTTGAACGAATCAGTTATTAAGCGAGCATCAAAGACCCTGGTCGCGGATGTCAAGATTTCAGATTTTCTTTTTGAAAAATTCCGCGGTGATGGTTTGTCTGTCTCAACTCCAACAGGCTCAACAGCTTATAACAAGTCAATTGGTGGGGCGGTCATGCATCCTCGTGTCCACGCTTTTCAAGTGACAGAGGTCGCCTCTTTGAATAATCTGGTTTACCGTACATTAGGAGCACCGATGATTATTGCTGAAAAAGATACAGTCACGATTGAGCTAGAAAATGCTGATGATTATTTATTAACGGTGGATCAGCTAGAATACTTTTATGATCAAATCGCTTCTGTTACATATAGTCTGGACGGTGGTGAGATTTCCTTTGTCAATGGGGGACATACTGGATTCTGGCACCGTGTAAAAAATTCCTTCATTGGTGAAGTCAAATGAGATTCGATTTCACAGTCAATACAAGGCAAGACGGTATCTTATTAAAAACTTTGCTCAAACAACACGGTATTTCTAAAAATTTATTAGCTAAAATCAAGTTTGATGGTGGTGATTTATGGGTCAATGGTGTCAAACAAAACGCTATCTATAGAGTATCTGAAGGCGAAATTGTGAGTATTCATATTCCTGCTGAGACAGCCACAGTGCCCTTGAAACAGCAAGAAATGCCCTTGACTATTGTCTATGAGGATGATCATTTCCTCGTGCTTGATAAGCCAGCAGGTATTGCAAGCGTCACAGGCGTGAACTATCCAGATAGTACGATGAGTAATTATGTTGCAGGCTATTTAAAAGCACAAGATTATGAAAATAAAAAAGTACATGTGGTTACAAGATTAGACAAAGATACATCTGGTCTCATGCTTTTTGCCAAGCATGGGTATGCCCACAGTTTGCTAGATAAAATGTTACAGAAAAAAGGCGTGACGAAGCGATATTTTGCCTTAGTCCACACATCTGTTCAACTGGAACAATCAGCTGAAATCCAGGTGCCGATTGGTCGTAAAGAAGGGTCAATTATTGAGCGTGCAGTAGTAGATGCTGAGCATCCAACTGCTAAATTTGCACATACATCCTACGAAATTGTTCGCTCACAGCCCCACTTTACTTTAGTAGACATTCAACTTCATACAGGTCGGACACACCAAATTAGGGTTCATTTTGCGCATTTAGGTGCGCCTTTATTGGGAGATGACTTATATGGGGGCAGGCGTGATAAGATTTCACGTCAAGCTTTGCATTGTCACTTTCTTAGTTTTAAACATCCATTTACAGATGAGATGATCATGTTAGAATCACCCTTGCCACAGGATATGCAATTGCTTTTAGAACAGACTTAAAAATGGAAATTATCAAAAGGACTTCTCGTCATTTGTGAGCGAGAGGTCTTTTTTTGTAATTTAATCAATGCTTTTACAGAATATGATATCATCTTTAAATTTAATAATAAATGAAACTAAAAATGATAAACATTGGCGCTTGATAAAAAAATAACATTATATAATTAAAATATTAAATAAACAAGTCGTCTCTATCATCATACACTCAAAGAAAGTATCTTTCTACGTGCTAAAAGGGCTGTAACATACGTTAAATGTCTTGTATCTGAAAGGAATACACAATGTCCCCCAATTTAAGAATACTGTTTACCTCTCGCATTTTTAGCGAATTTGCAAGAGCGATGTATCCAGTAGTATTGCCATTATTTATCTTAAAAATGACAAATTCACTTGCCATCTCAGGACTATTTTTTACATGTGCGATGTTGCCACAGATGTTTCTAATGCCACTTGTTGGCGTATGGATTGAAAAACAGTCAAAGAAAACAGTTGCTGTTTTAGGCTTGTTAGGTTTGTTGACCTTAACGACGATAGAATTTATTATTTTGCTATTGGGATTCAAGCCTCTCATCGTGATTGGGATTATTTCAGCTCTGATGAGCTTACTCGCTGCAACGGTTGAGTTAGCAACTAAGGTTTTATTTACAGAGATTGTCTCCAAAAATCAACTTGAGAAATATAACGGTCTGAAATCTGTTTGGGATAACATTGCCACTTTCGGTGCACCTATGTTATCAACTGTTATTTATGGATTTTTCGGTTTCAAATTCGTCGCACTGCTATGCGCTATGATGTATCTGATTGCCAGTCTTGTTCTGTCATAAATGCTTTATCAGGTCAATCGTGATGAAGAAGTAAAAGAAACACATGGTTTTATCAGCAATTTGAAAGAAGGTGTGGTATTTGTCAGGGAACATAAAGGGGTAAGGAATTTTTATCTTTTGGCATCTGCCTTGAATTTTTTTGTAGCCAATCAAGAAGAAGTCATTTTTCCAGGGATTGTGATTCAAAAATATCATATTTCGTCTCAGTTTTACGGTTTACTTTTGGTTATCTACACACTTGGGGTTATTTTGGCAGGTCTCTATCTATCCAAAAAATCTGAGGGGAATTCACGACAGTTACTTTCAAAGCTATTCATTGCCAATTCGAGTGTGATGGTCGTCATGGGGTGTTATCAGTTGTCTTTCATGGACAAGCAAGATTTGTTTTCTTCTCCATGTTTTTGGCGCTAGAACTTGTCCTCGGTTTTATTACGATACTCATTAATGTTCCGATGACTTCTTATTTTCAAAGTGTGGTGCCAGTAGGCTACCAAGGGCGTGTGTTTGCACTTCTGAGTTTTATTTCAGGTTTTTCCATTCCGCTTGGTGTGACTTATTCCGGTTTTCTAGCCTCAAAAATTGGTGCTGACTGGGCTTATATTATGAATAATATTTGTGTGATTTTAATTGTGCTCCTTGTTTTTAGCAGACAATCTGTTAATGAGCGTAAAAAAATATAGGACTTAAAGTAAAATTTAAGAAATGAAAGAGGAGCAATCATGTTTGCAGATAAGTATATAGAACGAGTGATTAGAACAAGATCACATCTTTGTGTCGGGTTAGACCTTATCTTGGACAGGTTTCCAAGTGTCATTCTGGAAAGAGCAGAAAAAATGTATGGTAAAACGCCTAAAGGTGCTGGTCATGCTATTTTTGAATTTAATAAACTAATCATAGATACCATTGCTGATAAAGTACCTATAGTGAAACCACAACTGGCTTATTATGAAAAATATGATCATTTTGGCGTGGCAGCTTTTTGGCAAACAGTCGAGTATGCCCAGAAACGAGGTTTACTTGTTATTGCGGATGCTAAAAGAGGGGATATTGGGACGACTTCTCAAGCGTATGCAGAGGCGTTTTATAAAAGTACTGAGGATGAATGGGTATCATCTATAGCTGTCGATGCCGTGACTGTTAATCCTTACTTAGGAAGTGATGGGTTAGAGCCATTTGTTAATTTAAGTATTGGCAATGATAAAGGAACGATTATATTAGTCAAAACAAGTAATCCCTCCTCAGGTGAATTTCAGGATCAGATTACTGAGGCTAGTGGGAAATCAATTTCAGAATCAGTTTGTGATTATATTAATAGCCGCTCAAATCCGATTGGCAAATACGGTTTTTCAGATGTTGGCGCAGTTATTGGTGCGACATACGCGAAAGACTTGGCTAGATTCAGAGAAATATTGCCCAATAGTTTATTTTTAGTACCCGGAATTGGCTATCAAGGAGGGGACGTTGAACAATTAGCGCTAGCATTTAACGAAAAAGGACTGGGAGCCATTATCTCATGTACTAGAGCTATTAATTATGCCTACCAAACCGTCGGTGTGAGCGAAGAAGAAGTGAAAGCTAGTATTTTAAAAGCAGTTGATAGTTTTAATCAGTCAATCAATTCAGCATTGATTGAGGCTGGTAAATTTTTTAGTGATGAAGTGTTGATGTGAAGTATTTTGAGTTGAGGAGAAAAAATGAATCTTGAAGTGATTGACGGCTATTTACAGATAGGGACATTTAAATTAGACTGTATCAATCTTAGTTTTGCTCCGGGTGCATATCACATTATTATTGGCAAAAATGGTTCAGGTAAAACACAACTATTAAAAACATTGATAGGTCTCAATAAACTTAGCTCAGGCGTTTTAAAAGCCAATGATTCAGTTCTCACCTCAAAGACTCAAAAACAATATTTAAAATCAATTAACTATATATCTGCTGATTCAAGACAACTTTTTCCAGAGTTAACAGGCTGGGAAAATTGTCTGTTTTTTGCAAAGCTTTATGGGATTAAAAAGTCGTCCGCAACCGAAAAAATTATAAAACTGGCAGCTGATTTTGAATTGACAAATCAAGATTTGTTAAAAAAGTTATCAATTTATTCGAATGGTATGTTACAAAAAATACATTTTATTCGTGCTTTTTTAAATGAGCCCAAAATTATTTTTCTTGATGAACCTACAACTGGATTAGATATCATACAAACTAGGAGAATGTATGACACATTGAAAAATAAACAGAAACAAGGCTTAACAATTATTAGTGTGGAGCATAACTTGGTTGAAGTTAGTCAATATGTTGATACAGTAACAATGGTTGCTGACGCCTCAGTTGTTTTCACTCAAAGTAAAAAAGAACTGTTAAATAGATATCCTAAGGTATTGCAATTCATTGATTTTGATGTTTGTAATGAACAGCATATACGAGATGCTTTGTTAAAAAAAGAACAATTATTTTTTTCTGATACGCCAGAAAATAATTTGATTCAAAGGTTTGTTAGTCCAGATGAAATAGAAGTATCTCAGGGTCAGATTATTCGCTCTGGTACAAGAGCAACAAATTTATCAGATGTGTTCAGAATTGAAAGTGGAGAATGGATAAAATGATTGGTGCTGTTAAGTTACTTTTAACGAAAAAAATTTTATTAGATAAACAAAATATCATTCAAACTTTTGTTAGAATACCGTTTTCTTTAATTTTCCCAATACTTTTTCTAGGTCATTTCTTACATCTAGGTCAAAATAATATAATTGTATCGGTGATTATCTGGACATGCTGCACCACTGTTTTTTTCGATAGTTATTTGATAACAGATTATGAGTTGAAAAATAATTATGTGACTTATATCAAGTTGACAGGACATTCCTATTATAGTTTTAGAATGGTTTCTAATTGTCTATTATTTGCAATAAATACGATACTATATAGTATTTTAATTGTAGTATTAATCATAATAAAAATAGTAAGGATGAATCAATTATCCTTTAATTCTCTATTACCGATAGCTTTTTCCGTATTCATCTCTGTTAACTTTGTAAATTCCTTACAAGTCAGATTTAAAGGGAAACAGATGTTCAATATTTTCAATAGTGTAATTGACATATTGTTTATCGTCTCAGGTGTGATGTTTCCAATTCATTATTTGGGCCAGCGTGCGATAATCTTATATTTAATTCCTACAGCATTACCGTTTGCTTTATTGAATGGAGAGTCGATGATTTCGTGGACTGAACCAATTTTGTTCCTCTTATCTATATCAGTGATGTTATATGTAACAAGTAAAAATTTTAAGGTAGGAAATGAATGATATCTCTGTTGTATTTATCTCAAATCAGATTTAAGTTGCTATTTAAAAACATTACTGATACGCTATCTATTCAGATTAGAACTGTGACGACAGTGTTACCCTTTTTAATCATGACGATAGCAGAGACATCGCAAAATAATAAAATTATTTTTGTTTTAACTTCTTTTTTATTGACCTTGTTTATTGGTAATAATGTGATTATGTGCAGTATTTATGCTTTGGAAGAAAAGCGAATGGGTCGAGGAAACTATTATCAAGTTATAGGTATCAAGCCGAATATTATTGTGCTTGGGAATATGGTACCATGGATAATAATTTCTTTTTTATCAACGATTTTAACTTTTAGTCTGTCAATCTATGCTTTTCATCTTTCTTTTTTATCAAGTAATTTGTATGAGGTCATATCTATTATAGTCCTCTTGACTATCCAAAGTTATTGTATCGGTTTTATAATTGCTTATTTTGCTGTTATAAAAAATAATATCAAAACGACTTTTTATATCTTTACCTTAATTCAATTTTTTTCAGGGTATATTTATCCCGTTGATCATATCCCGATGCCATTTAGATTTTTTGTCTATATGAATCCATTTTTTTATGGTGTTGATAGTTTTAGACAATCACTTCACTTAGATTATGATTTAGACATCCCTTTTTATATAAAATTAAGTTTGATATTCTTGATTACAGTGTTGTTGTTAGGAGGCCTCAAAATAATTTCTACTAGGAAGTGGCAGTGGGATGATGCTTAAGCAGTGAAATCAAGTGTTATGTTGAAAATAGATTTTTCTTAAACTTGATAAAATAAGGGTTAGGAAAGAGATAAAAACGAGAATGCTGTCATGTTATTTCAAGGAATAACAGATGCTTTGAACGGCAACCAAACCTATTTTACTTCAGTAAAAAAAATAAATTTTCTCATATAAATATCTAGCCAAGTAGAATGTAAAGTGATACAATAAAATGGTATCTAGGTAGTCTGATAAGACACAAAGGGCTAAGGATTAGACCTAATACCTAAAATGTGTGAGTATTCCCACTTTGTCAGTGTATAGATAACTATATTTTGTTTCAAATAAAAATCATTGTTAGATGAGGCTCCTATACTGGAAATATGCTGCAGCCGCGAAATGTCGAGAGACGCCAAGTTGGTTAAACAGATGTGATCGTGAAGGTCAATGTCAATGTAGCTAGATTTTATCTTACGCCGTATAGTGCTAAAGTTCAACGATAGGCCAATGTACAAAGTAATCAACAGCTGTACATCAACTTATGGTTGGTGTACAGTTTTAATTTGTTTAATTGGTACCATAAATAACAAATAGGAAAGACTTTGAGCGGACCAAAGTTCGCGAGTGACCTCGCTTGGTAAGAGCGCTAGCGTGGGTCAAGTTTCAAGATTTCACAAGAAGTGAAATCGTAGAAAGGAGTCCTTAACATAAATGAATAATGAAGATTTGACGACACAAGATGTTTTCGAAAATTTACAAGAACTCCTAGAGCATAATGAAATTAGAGAGTTCCGAGAAGCTTTTCTGGATCACCATATCTATGATCAAACGCAATTTTATCTGGATTTTACGGATGATGAGCGTTTAGAGCTTTACAGTATTTTATCACCTCAGGAATTGTCAGAGATTTTTGAGAATATTGATTTTGATGAAGTTGATATTAAACCTTATCTCAAGGAAATTTCGCCTGAATATTTATCAGCGATGTTTGATGAGATGTCATCAGATAATGCGGCAGATATCTTAACAAATCTGACTAAACGAGAACGCAGAGCTATCTTTTCACAGATGACCCCCGAAAATGTGACGGAGATTCGTAACCTCATGCATTATGATGAGGAAACTGCCGGTTCATTGATGACAACGGAGTTTGTTGCTGTTGTGGCTAATCAAACTGTAAGTTCTGCTATGACGGTTATCAAAGCCACAGCCGAAGATGCCGAAACAATTTATTATGTCTACGTGTTGGATAATGACAAACAACTTCTAGGCGTGATTTCCTTGCGGAGTCTCTTGATTTCTCATGATGATACATTGATTTCAGATATTGTCAATGAACATATTATTAAAGTTGATGTTGAAGAGCCACAAGAACGAGTCGCTCGATACTTTAGGGACTATGACTTGCTTGCGTTACCAGTTATTAGTCATGATAATATCATGTTGGGAATTGTTACCGTCGATGATATCATCGACGTTATCGATGATGAAGCGCAAAGTGACTACTCTGGTTTGGCGGGGGTTAACACCGATAATGTCAATCAAAATCCAATTCAATCTGCTGCAAAACGCTTACCTTGGCTTGTTGCACTCTTGTTTTTGGGAATGGGAACGGCAAGTTTGATTGACCATTTTGACGGGTTGGTGAGTAAGGCCTCTGTTCTGGCAATTTTTATCAGTCTGATTACCGGAACAGCCGGGAATGCTGGGACGCAGTCCCTCGCGGTCTCTGTTCGTAGAATTTCACTTAATGATGAAGAAAATCGCTCCTTCTTTGGTTTGATTTTAGCTGAAATTGCGACGGGGTTAGTGACTGGAGCGGTGACTGGCCTGACGATTTTTATCGTAGTCAGTCTATGGAAAGGTAATATGATTCTTGGTCTCGCAGTTGGTGTTGCTATGTTTTGTGCGATTACTGTTGCGAATTTGGCAGGCTCTTTGATACCTGTTGCTATGGACCGGTTAGGGTTTGACCCTGCTGTTGCCTCAGGACCTTTTATTTCAACTATGTCAGATTTAACCAGTGTCTTTATCTACTTCTCTATTGCAGGTATTTTTATTCACTTCTTTTAAATAAATAAGAGAAACAAAAAAATGACGGGTTAGCGGATAGCTAACCTGTCATTTTTTTTGAAACGTTGGGGATCTTATTTTTTAGAAAGGATTTCGACAACGAATTCAAGTGGACCAGATGTTTCAGCTGATGGTGCTTGACTACCATAAGCCATGTCTGCTGGCATAGTCAATTTGTAAATACCACCCACTTTTTTACCAGCCAAGCCTTTTGTCCAACCAGGGATAACACCTGTTAATGGAAACTCAATCGGCGTAAGCGGTGCATCTGCAGATTTTTTAGTTGAGTCAAAGATGACACCTTCAGCGTTCCAACCCGTGTAGTTGGCTTTAATCGTGTCAGTTTCAGCAACCACATCACCGTCTCCAGCTTTAAGTTCTTCAACTTTCAACTCTTTTACCTTCGCAGCGTCGAATTTCTTAGCTTTGGCGAGTTTGGTAAAGACTTGCATACCGTTTTTAGCTTGGACAGCAGACTTATCTGCCGTTGAGCTTTTACTTGGTTTGTTTGCGACAAAGACCAGTCCCGCAGTGATAGCTGCAAAAGCTACAACCAGGAGGACAAGCCATAAAGGATTATTTTTAGTTTTCATACTCATTATTCTACCATAATTCCCCTATTTTTTCTAAAGAAAAGCTATTTTAGGGATAAATCAGAAAATCTGTCACAATTTTCAGAAATCATGCTATAATTGAATATATTACACAATGGAGAGAATATGTCCTATATTATAGAAATTTTACCACAATTATTGGATGGCCTGAAATTAACAGTTCTAGTCTTTATTTTAACGCTTATCCTATCAATTCCCCTAGGCATGGTTTTGGCCTTCCTACTTAGGATTCCAATCGTCAAATGGTTCGTAAACCTCTACGTTTGGATGATGCGCGGCACACCACTCTTGGTACAGCTCATCATCATCTTCTACGCCCTCCCTATGGTTGGTCCAACCTTGCCACGCTTTCCAGCAGCCCTACTTGCTTTCACTTTGAATTATGCCGCCTATTTTGCTGAGATATTCCGAGGCGGTATTAAGGCTGTGCCTAATGGTCAATTGGAGGCAGCAAAGGTGTTGAAACTAAGCAAGTGGCAGACGATTCGATACATTCAAATGCCACAAGTGGTAAAAATTGTTTTGCCGTCAGTCTTTAATGAAATCATCACCCTCGTAAAAGATTCATCTTTGATTTATGTTGTCGGACTTGGTGATTTATTGCGGGCAGGTAAAATTGCCATGAGTCGTGATGTGTCACTTGTACCGATTATGATGGCAGCTTTGATTTATTTGATTTTTATTGGTATTTTGACCATTCTATCGAAGAAAATCGAACAACGCTTTGATTACTATAAATAGGAGGTCAGATGCTAGAATTAAAAAATATTACTAAAAAATTTGGTGACAAAGTGATTTTTGATGGTTTTGATTTGACTATCACAAGTGGCGAAGTTGTCGCCATTGCCGGTCCTTCAGGTGGCGGTAAAACAACCTTGTTAAGAATGCTTGCCGGTCTTGAAACGATAGATGCTGGACAAGTTATTTTTGACGGTGAGACAGTTGAGCTAGACGCACTGATTACTCGAAATCTACTAGGATTCGTTTTTCAAGATTTTCAGCTTTTTCCACATATGACAGTATTAGAGAATCTTATTCTCTCACCTATGAAAACCATGCAAGTCTCAAAAGATATAGCAATTGCTAAAGCTGAGGAACTTTTGAGTAACTTGGAAGTTATCGAGCAAAAAAATGCCTATCCCTTTAGTTTATCAGGTGGGCAAAAGCAACGGGTTGCACTAGCTCGTGCCATGATGATTGATCCTAAAATTATCGGCTATGATGAACCAACCTCAGCTCTTGACCCTGCCTTGCGAGATCAAGTAGCCAATCTCATTTTGGAAAATAAAAAATTGGGCATGACACAAATCGTTGTCACCCACGATATGGATTTTGCCGAGAAAATCGCGGATACTATCATCAAGGTTAATGCTAAATTAGACTGATTTCAGTTAAATAAATTTTAGGAGAAATGACGTAAATGAACTTGAAAAAACTTTTAGGGATGGTAGCTGTTTTAACAGCTTTTGTAACATTAGCGGCTTGCACTCAAAAGACTGAAAAAGATAGCTGGCCTGAGATTCAAAAGAAAAAAGAAGTCGTGATTGGTTTTGATAATACGTTTGTTCCGATGGGATTCAAAGATGAAAACGGGAAAAATGTTGGTTTTGATATTGATCTCGCCAATGCTGTTTTTAAAAAATATGATGTCAAAGTTAAGATGCAGCCGATTGATTGGGATATGAAGGAAACTGAGCTAAAAAATGGCTCAATTGATCTTATCTGGAATGGTTATTCCGTGACTAAAGAACGTGAGAAAAAAGTTCTATTTACCAATCCTTACATGAAAAATGAACAAGTACTCGTGACTAAAAAATCAAGTAAAATTGACGATGTTGCAGGTATGAAAAACAAAGCTCTAGGTGCTCAACAAGGGTCTTCAGGCTATGATGCCTTTACCAAACAACCTAAGATTCTTATGGACATTGTCAAAGACAATGATGCGACGCTATACGATGATTTTAACTCAGCTTTACTAGACTTAAAAGCTGACCGCATTGACGGCTTGTTGATTGATAATGTTTACGCGAATTATTATCTGACTAAAAATGGTGAGATTAAGGACTATAATATCCTGTCAACTGGTTATGATTCGGAAAATTTTGCAGTTGGCGCACGCAAATCAGATAAAGAATTAGTTGATAGTATCAACAAAGCTTTTAAAGAACTGCACGCGGACGGTGAATTCCAGAAAATCTCTGAAAAATGGTTCTCTGAAGATGTTTATCCAGGAAAATAAAAAATAACTAAAAAAAACTTCTCTTACTTAACGTATAAAGTTAATAAGAGGAGTTTTTTTATTGTTGCGTTTATCATGAGAAATTGTTAAACTTTAGGTAATCATATCCATGCTATCGCTATATCACAAGCTATGAGCGAGTTACAAATCAAAAAAGGAAACTAAAAGGGACGGTCTATGAAAAAAATGTTGGTGCTATTAACGATGGTAGTCATGACTTTTGGTGTGACAGTTGCTCATGCTGAGGCGAACTATGTCAAAGATGATGCGGGAGTCTTAAATCAATCACAAGTTCAAAATTTGAATGAGATGTTGAACGTGCTTGTGATGAGTCAAACAAAATCTGGTGAAATGGCGCATCTGGAGTATGCCATTATGACGGTTGAATCGCTCAAAGGGGATGATGTTGAAGATTATGCGCGCGATATTTTCAATAAAAAACAGATAGGTGACAGTCAGCATAATTTAGGGGTTCTGTTTCTCATTTCGATTAAAGATCATGAGTATCGCATTCAATTAGGAGATGGCTGGGAAAAGACTAAATATGTCAATGAAGACAACATCAAAAAATGGGTTTATACGGATAATGTGACAAGGATGCTACGTTCAAACAATTATGGTGAAGCGATTGAGACGATAACAGAGAACATGATTGCGCTTGTAGGTCAGGATGTTGTATTACCACAGTCACAAGAGGCATTTGCTAAATCATTAGGTGTTCGAATTGCCAAGTCAGAGGCAGCGCATGCCAAGCGTTTAGCAAATTTGAAAACATTTGGTCTAGGAACAGTTATCGCCTTATTAGGCGGTGGCATCAGTTTTTTTAGTGTAAACAGTTGGCGGAAATTTGCCAAAAAACGCTACCTTAAAAAGCACCGTGCCTTAGTCTTATCAATTTTAGAGTTAGAACTTGGTTTTTACGCTGAGAAAGAACGCTTATATATTTCAGATGAAAGTTTAGCAGATGCTTTTAATGAAACAAAATTACCCCCAACGATTGAAAATGTTCAGATGTTCCTTGACAATTTTAAATGGCATGATGCTTTGATCAAGCAAGGGGATGCACAATATAAGGAAGACCGTAAGCCTCGTGAACAAGAGGAGATGGCGCTTAGAATCACGAAAAAGAAACCTAGCAGACGTTATCATGATTTTAATGACATGAATGATAGTTTCAGACACGATAGATTCTGGCGCGGTTATTATTATGGTACTTTGCTCTATCCAGTAGCTGCACCTCAAACGGCTTTTGCTGATCATGATAACTCCGATTCAAATTCTGGTAATGATACTTGGACTGGATTTGGTGGCGGTGGTGGGTTCTCATCAGGTGGTGGTGCCTCTGGCAGTTGGTAAGGCAATTGAAATAAGCTAGGAATTATCTAACAATTCAAAATTTTTCTGCTTTTTCCTTGACAAGTGTCTTATAAAACGATAAACTATAATAAAAATAAGAAAGGTTCTACGGTTGATTGAATGAAAACGTCAAACACAAACTTGCGATTGTTGGTGAAGGGCACACGCTAAGAGATTACTCTTACTGTTGTGTCCTGTTTGGCGTTCATTCATCAAGTAGGACAGGTTCAGCGTCTTGCTTAATAAGTGAGACGCTTTTCTTTTACCAACTATTATTAGACAATTTAATTTAATTTCGGTTCCTTGGTGTTAGGAAAATAGATAAAAGGACGCACGAACGTTGTTCGTTTACGCCTTTTCCTAATTCACTCCTGCGATTACTTGTCGCGGAAAAGAATTCTACACACCAAAACAGTCGCCTCAACATCTTAAATAATTGAGTTTCGGCTCCTTGGTGTTAGGAAAATAGATAAAAGTACGCACGAACGTTGTTCGTTTACGCCTTTTCCTAATTCACTCCTGCGATTACTCGTCGCGGAAAAGAATTCTACACACCAAAGCAGTCGCCTCAACATCTTAAATAAGGAGAATATTATGCGTAAAATAGAATTTTTAGACACTAGCCTTCGGGATGGGGAACAAACACCAGGCGTCAACTTTTCAATTAAAGAAAAAGTTGCCATTGCCAAACAACTTGAAAAATGGGGCATCTCAGCCATTGAAGCAGGTTTTCCTGCAGCTAGTCCTGACTCATTTGAAGCAGTCAAACAAATCGCGGATACCTTAACGAAAACGTCAGTGACAGGTCTGGCTCGGGCTGTCAAATCAGATATTGATGCAGCTTATGATGCCTTGAAAAATGCCAAATATCCACAGATTCATGTTTTTATCGCGACAAGTCCAGTCCATATGCAGTATAAACTTAAAAAGACACCGGATGAAGTTATTGCATCAATCACGGAACATGTAACGTATGCTAGAAGTCTCGTTGATATTGTTGAATTTTCACCAGAAGATGCGACGCGGACGGAGAAAGACTTCCTCCTCAAAGCAGTTCAAGCAGCGGTGAATGCGGGGGCAACCTACATCAATATCCCCGATACAGTCGGCTACACAACACCGACGGAATATTATGAGACCTTCAAATTCTTGATTGAAAATGTCACATCTGATCGAGACATCATCTTCACCCCCCATTGTCACGATGACCTTGGAATGGCGACAGCCAATACTTTGGCAGCAATCAAAGGTGGCGCGGGTCGTGTCGAAGGTACGATCAATGGGATCGGAGAGCGAGCAGGTAACGTAGCATTAGAAGAAGTTGCGGTTGCACTTAAAATTCGGGAGGATTACTACCAAGCATCATCAGATATTGTCCTTAGTGAAACTTTTGCAACATCTGAAATGGTTTCGCGTTTTTCAGGGATTCCAGTTCCGAAAAATAAGGCAGTTATTGGTGGTAACGCTTTTGCACACGAGTCTGGTATTCATCAAGACGGCGTTCTTAAAAATCCTGAAACCTATGAAATCATCACCCCTGAACTGGTTGGGGTTAAGAAAAACTCTCTGCCATTGGGTAAACTGTCAGGTCGTCATGCTTTTGTGACGAAACTTCAGGATCTTGGCTTTGACGAGGTAACAGAAGATGATATGAAAGAGCTCTTTTCTAAATTTAAGGTTCTGGCTGACAAGAAACATGAGATCACTGATGCTGATATTCGTGCATTAGTCGCTGGAACGACAGTAGAAAATCCAGAAGGTTTCCAATTTGATAACCTGTTCATCAGTTCTAATGATGATGGCACACAAACGGTGACCATTAGCTTGAAAAATGAAGGGGAAGAAATTATCGAAACAACTGCTAATGGTAGTGGCTCGGTAGAGGCAACCTTCAATGCTATCGATCAATTCTTCAATCAGTCTGTTAAACTCGATAGTTATAATATTATCGCAGTAACTGAAGGGATTGATGCTCAGGCAGAAGTGCATGTTACTGTTGAAAATAATGACACGGGCACAATCTTCAATGCTAATGGACTTGATTTTGATGTCTTACGGGCGAGTGCTATCGCCTATGCTAATGCCAACACTTTGGTTCAACGTGAAAATGCAGGGATTATTACTAGAAAAATTTCTGAAAAAGCAAATCCAGAAGACTAAGATAGTGTAAGCTAAGTCTCCTTATAGGTAGAAAGAATGAAAAGAAACATGACAAAAAAAATTGTAACCTTAGCAGGTGATGGGATTGGACCAGAAATCATGGCAGCGGGTCTGGAAGTTTTAGCAGCTGTTGCACCGAAAATTAATTTTGACTATACAGTAGATGCGCAACACTTTGGCGGTGCGGCCATTGATGTTGAAGGACATCCATTGCCAGAAGCAACCTTAGCGACTGCAAAAGAGGCTGATGCGATTCTCTTAGCAGCCATTGGTGGCCCACAATACAATGAAGCAGCAGTTCGACCAGAGCAAGGCTTGCTCGCCCTACGTAAAGCATTAGGTCTGTTTGCCAATATCAGACCCGTACAAATTTTTGAAGCCCTCAAACACTTGTCACCCCTTAAACCAGAAATTATTGAAGGGGTTGACTTTGTGGTTGTCCGTGAGTTGACTGGTGGTATCTACTTCGGTGAACATACCTTGAATGACCGTAGTGCGCGTGACATTAATGACTACACATATGAAGAAATTGAGCGAATTATCAAGATTGCTTTTGAGATTGCGCGTGGTCGTGGTAAGAAAGTGACCTCAGTTGATAAACAAAACGTGCTTGCGACTTCGAAACTCTGGCGTATCGTCGCTGAGGATGTCGCAAAAGAGTATCCAGATGTGATTCTTGAGCATGCACTTGTTGACAGCCTTGCTATGAAAATGATTACTAATCCTAGCGATTTTGACGTCATTGTCACAGAAAACCTATTTGGCGACATCTTATCAGATGAATCAAGCGTGCTCCCAGGTACTTTAGGCGTTATGCCCTCTGCCTCTCATGCGGCTAATGGTCCCAGTCTTTATGAACCGATCCACGGCTCAGCGCCTGATATAGCGGGGTTAGGCATTGCTAATCCAATCTCTATGATTTTGTCAGTGGCTATGATGTTACGTGAAAGTTTTGAAGCAACAGCTGGGGCTCAGTACATTGAAAATGCAGTCAATAAAACATTACTAGAAGGTGTTTTAACAAAAGATTTGGGCGGCACAGCGAGTTTATCAGAAATGACAGCAGCGATTATTGCTAATTTATGATGATAAAAAATGTTTTAATAGGCTTACTTATTCTTTGGAATTTGGTGGTTTTCGGGCTCTATACTGAAGACAAACGTCGTGCCAAGCGTGGGCTCTGGCGAATTAGCGAAAAGACTTTGTTATTCTCATCCTTCATGTTTGGGGGTATCGGAGCTATTATTTCAGCACACATTTGCCACCATAAAACGAGAAAATGGTATTTCCAAGTCGTTTGGTGGTTAGGTGTGATACTGGATATTTTGGTCATCGTGTTCATCTTAAAAAAGTAAATGATGTTGCGTTAGTTAAATAGAAGGAAGTATTTTATGGGAAAAACAATTTTTGATAAACTTTGGGAGCGTCATGTGATTACGGGTGAAGTTGGTGAACCACAACTGCTTTATGTGGATTTCCACATGATTCATGAAGTCACTAGCCCACAAGCTTTTCAAGGCTTGCGTGATGCTGGTCGGAAAGTTCGTCGTCCGGATTTAACTTTTGGGACAACTGACCATAATGTACCGACGGTTGATATTTTTAATATCTCAGATTTGATTTCGAAAAATCAAATTGATACGTTAGCGCGTAATGTCGAAGAATTCGGGATTGATGCTGCGACGCATGGGTCATCTCGTCAAGGGATTGTTCACATGGTGGGACCTGAGACTGGAAATTCACAACCTGGTAAGGTTGTTGTTTGTGGTGACTCTCACACAGCGACAAACGGGGCTTTTGGAGCTATTGCTTTTGGGATTGGCACAAGTGAAGTTGAGCATGTTTTTGCGACACAAACACTTTGGCAAGTGAAACCAAAACAGATGAAAGTTAACTTTGTTGGCAAACCTGCTAACGGGGTTTATTCTAAGGATTTTATCCTAGCCTTGATTGCTAAGCATGGGGTTGATGCTGGCGTTGGTTATGCTGTTGAATATACAGGTGAGGCGATTGCGGCACTTGAAATGGAAGAACGCATGACGATTTGTAATATGGCCATTGAATTTGGCTCAAAAATTGGGCTCATGAATCCAGACCAAAAAACGTATGATTATGTGACTGGTCGTGATTTCGCACCGAAAGATATGGCTGCAGCAATTGCAGACTGGCAAACTTTGCCGTCTGATGAGGATGCCGTCTATGATAAAGTTATCACGATTGATGTCTCAAAACTTGCGCCTATGGTAACTTGGGGAACTAACCCGGAAATGGGGATTGAATTTACAGAAACGTTCCCAGAAATCAAAGACTTCAATGATGAACGTGCTTATCAATATATGGATTTAACACCAGGCGGTAAGCCAAGTGATATTGACCTAGGTTATGTCTTTATCGGATCTTGTACTAATGCCCGTCTCAGTGACTTACAACTGGCTGCTGAGATCGTCAAAGGTCACAAAATTTCTGATAAGCTGACAGCTATTGTCGTGCCAGGCAGCCGCCCAGTAAAAAAAGCGGCGGAAGCACTCGGTTTGGATAAAATCTTTATAGATGCTGGCTTTGAATGGCGTGAGCCTGGTTGTTCGATGTGTCTGGGTATGAACCCTGACCATTTGCCAGAAGGCGTTCATTGTGCGTCAACGTCCAACCGTAACTTTGAGGGACGTCAAGGCCATGGCGCGCGGACACACCTTTGTAGTCCGGTCATGGCAGCTCTAGCTGCTATCAATGGCAAATTTGTAGACGCACGGGAGGTGCTTGCCTAATGGAAAAATTTACAGTTTATAAAGGCACAACCGTGCCACTGATGAATGATAATATTGATACCGACCAAATCATTCCCAAACAGTTTTTGAAGGCAACAGATAAAACAGGTTTTGGTAAAAATATGTTTTTTGAATGGCGTTATCTGAGTGATGGTGAGGCAGAAAACCCTGACTTTATCCTCAATCATCCGGAATATCGTCAGGCAACGATTTTGATTTCAGGGGATAACTTTGGCTCTGGATCATCTCGTGAACACGCGGCTTGGGCGATTAAGGATTATGGTTTTCGCGCAGTAATTGCTGGTTCGTTTTCCGATATTCACTATAATAATGAGCTAAAAAATGGGATTCTCCCTATTGTGCAACCTATAGAAACTCGTGAAATTCTAGCAGCTTTATCGCCAGATGAAACGATTGAGATTGATTTGCCTCATCAAGTCATCAAAACATCAAAAGGTGATTTTACTTTTGACATTGATGCGGAATGGAAGCGAAAACTTGTCAATGGCCTTGATGATATTGGCATTACGTTACAATATGAAGAACTAATTACCGCTTATGAGAAGCAAAGACCAGCCTATTGGCAATAAAATGACCAACTAAACTCTTTATCTTTTGATAGAGAGTTTTTGTTATTTTTTTTGATATTTTTCTAATAAAAAAACATAGCAAGATAAACTTAAAATGTAAAACACATCCGACAAAACCTTGCTACTATTGCGATTAAGGGTATTATTTTTTTCGATTAAAATAAAAAAAGTAATAGAAAAGTGGCAAAAAAGTGATATAATAAACCTATACAAAAAAATGTAAGCGCTTGCCAAATTTCTGTTTGAGAAACTTGGTAAGTTGACGGGTCATTAGTTGATAATCATGAAGGGAGTAACAGTAGTGATTGAAAGAAAAATTGTTCAAGCTGATTTTGTTGAAACAGAAAGTCAAAAAGAAGAATTTGAAATGGCGCTATCACGATTAGGAAGCCAACGAGGGGCACAGATGCCCTTATTGCAGGAAACGCAACGGATTTATGGCTATCTACCAAAAGAATTGTTAGAACGAATGGCAAAGGCTTTAGATGTGCCATTAGAAGAACTCTACAGCACTGCAACATTCTATTCGCAATTTTCTTTTGTAGCAAAAGGAGAGTATACGATTAGCATCTGTATGGGAACGGCTTGTTACGTTAAAGGTGCTGGTGATATTTTGGATGATTTATCCACACTATTAGCTATTAAGTCTGGCGAAACGACAGAAGACAAAAAATTTACTTTGGAGTCTTGTCGTTGCATAGGTGCTTGTGGTTTGGCGCCTGTACTAAAAGTTAATGAAGAAGTTTATGGCCGATTAAACAAAAAGAAAAGTGAAAAGGTTCTTGCGACTTACCAAAAGGAAGCGTCGGGTGTTTAAAGTTCAGTTTCAGGTTAAGTTTCAAGATTTCACGGAGTGGAATCGCAGAAAGGAGTGAGTAGGTTTGATCAAAAATTGGAAGCAATTAACTGATTTACGAAATGTCAATCGGCAATCTGTCGCTATGCGGATGGAAGAAGCGGGTGATCACCCGTTTGATTTTGAGATCATGGTCTGTGCAGGGACGGGATGCCTTTCTTCAAAAAGTGATGATTTTGTCGCAGCTGTAAAAGAAGAGCTAGCTAAAAATGACATGACGGATAAGGTTAATGTTGTTCGGACGGGGTGTTTTGGACTTTGTGCGCAAGGACCGATTGTTATCGTCTATCCAGATGGTGTTTTTTATCATCAAGTTAAACCAAAAGATGCCAAGAAAATTGTGAATCAGCATTTGATAAAGGGTGAGTATGTTGAAAAGCTCTTATATCATGATCATAAAACAAAAGAAGTTGTCAATAAGCTAATGGATACACCGTTTTATCATAAACAAAAACGGGTAGCGCTTGATAACTGTGGTCGAATTGATCCAGAAAAAATCTCAGATTATATCGCTTTTGATGGCTATCAAGCCTTAGCTAAAGTTGTCAACGATTATACGGCAGACGATATCATCAAAATTTTAGAAACTTCAGGATTGCGTGGCCGTGGTGGTGGAGGCTTTCCAACTTTTCGAAAATGGGCATTTGCTAAGGCGAGTGTTTCAGATCAGAAATATGTCATTTGTAATGCAGATGAAGGAGATCCAGGCGCTTTTATGGATCGTTCTGTTTTAGAAGGAAATCCGCATGCTGTTCTTGAAGCAATGGCGATTGCAGGCTTTACAATTGGTGCCAATCAAGGCTATATTTATGTTCGTGCAGAATATCCCACCGCTGTTGAACGCTTAGAGATTGCAATTGAACAAGCTCGAGCATTAGGTCTACTTGGTCAAAATATATTTGGCACAGGCTTTGATTTTGATATTGATTTACGTTTAGGCGCGGGTGCCTTTGTCTGTGGTGAAGAAACAGCCCTTCTTGAAAGTATTGAAGGACGTCGAGGGGAGCCACGACCAAAACCACCATTTCCTGCAGTAAAAGGCTTGTTTGGCCAACCGACGATTGTCAATAATGTCGAAACTTATGCTAATATTCCGAAAATCATTCTTGAGGGTCCGGAATGGTTTGCAAGTATGGGGACTGAAAAATCCAAGGGAACCAAAGTTTTTGCACTTGGTGGCAAAATTGAAAATACAGGATTGGTTGAAATTCCATTAGGCACCACATTAAGAGAAATCGTTGAAGATATCGGTGGCGGTATTCCAGATGGTAAGCAATTTAAGGCAGCACAAACAGGTGGGCCATCTGGTGGTTGTATTCCGATGCAACATTACGATATTCCAATTGACTATGATAATTTGATTGAAATCGGCTCGATGATGGGCTCTGGTGGTTTGATTGTCATGGACGAGGGCAACTGTATGGTTGATATTGCCAAGTTCTTCCTTGAATTTACAGTTGAGGAAAGCTGTGGCAAATGTGTGCCTTGTCGTATTGGTACCAAACGTTTACTGGAAATACTTGACAAGATTACCATGGGTAAAGCGGCACTAGAAGATTTAGATAAAATGGAAGAGCTTTGTGACCATATCAAAGGCAATTCCTTGTGTGGTTTAGGACAAACTGCACCAAATCCAGTCCTGTCAACTCTACGTTATTTCCGGGATGAGTATGTCGCACATGTTGTAGACAAACGGTGTCCGGCAGGTGTTTGTAAGAATCTCATTCGCTATGAGATTCAACCTGATTAATGTACAGGTTGTACAGCTTGCGCTAGAAATTGTCCGGTAGCGGCGATAAATGGCGAGGTCAAAAAAGTGCATGAAATTGACCAAGAAATCTGTATTAAATGTGGCGTATGTTATGACACTTGTCGCTTTGATTCGATTAACATTGTCTAGAAGGAGTTGTTGAAATCATGGCCTGCCCTGGTGGTTGTGTCAATGGTGGCGGACAACCCGTACAGCCCGGTTCTGTTAGGAATTTCGTGGATTTGCAGTCCAAGCGCGCACAAGCACTCTATGTTGAGGACCGTGGAAAAGGCTTGCGCCGTTCGCACGAAAATCCTGTCCTACAAAGGATTTATCAAGAATTTCTTGAAAAACCAGGTAGTCATAAAGCACATCATATCTTGCATACGAGTTTTCAAAATCCTAATCTTATAGAAGAATAGGCAATCTCGTCAAGCAAGTATCACTTAATATTTTGGAGGAAAAAAGATGTCAGATTTTGAAAAAACATTAGCGTTGATTAAAAATGGAGAATTGACAAAATTAGAACTGCAACAACTCAGTATGGCTATCCAGTCTAGAATTTTAAGTAAACCTTCTGTGCAAGCAGATATTAGTGTCTAAGTAATCTAAATAGAAAGAGGTAAAAGATAGTTTCAAGACATGTGAGCTATCGAATAATTATGAGTAAAAAAGCCTTAACGCTTACCCAAACAGCCGTTTTATTAGCTCTGATTGTCGTTGTTGAGTATTTAATGGTGGGACCCCAGTATATTCTAATTAAAGGGTCAATTGTTAATTTAATTTTAGTAGTTGCAACTCTTTTAGTTGGTTTGCCAGCGGGCATATTAATCAGTATTTTTACCCCACTGCTAGCAGTCGTAACAGGACATCTGGCAATGCCAGTTTTAGCTCCTGTTGTGGCGGTTGGTAATCTTGTTTTTGTTATCTTGTGGTGGCTGATTGTTCGCCATGTCAAGGTAGTACAGTCTTTGATTAGCTATGTTGTAGCTACGATTGTCTCATCACTTGCAAAATTTGCTTTTCTATATTTAGCTGTTGCTTGGTATATCTTACCTGTCATGCTAAAAGGCATTGTAGCCAAAAAACCACAAATCAAAGTTGCCTTACTTGCGCAATTTGGCATGCCCCAGTTAATCACTGCAGTGATTGGTGGTGTAATTGCCATGCTTATCTTGCCGCGTTTGGTCAAAGCTATCCAATCAATAGAAAAAAATTAAATCTATAAACACATCAAACAACATGAACACATTTTTGAAAGAATAAGAAAGGTCGTAAAACACATGACAGTTGTAAAAATCGTATTTTCAAGCACAACAGGAAACACTGAGGCATTGCAGAAATTTTAGAGGAAGAATTCCAAGCACTAGATGCTGAAGTAGAGGTTATCGATGCAGACGATGATGTAGACGAAGACGTCTTTGAAGATGCAGATGTTTGTGTGGTTGCCACCTACACTGATGGAGACGGAGAAATACCATTTAACTTGCAAGAATTTTATGAAGAACTACCAGAGATTGATTTATCAGGTAAAGTATTTGGCGTTGTAGGTAGTGGTGATAGTGAACTTTATCCAGATGCGTTTTGCCAAGCAGCGATTGATTTTGAAAAAGCTTTTGAAGCAACTGGTGCAACAAAAGGGGCAGACACGGTGAAAATTGAAAATGCCGCTGAGGATGATGACATTGATACTTTAAAAGCTTTTGTTGCTGCCTTACTGTAAACGATGAATTTGAAGAGTTAAGCGTCTTAAACTTTTTGACAAATCAAAGCCGATTAATCAAAATCTCGCGCATTGGCGTAAGCCTTATGTAGGGGTAAAATATATCAAGTATAAGGATTGATGCCTTTGAGGTATCGGTTTGAGCGCTTAAAAGAGGTGAAAATAAATGAAAAAAACCAAAACAATGGATGGGAACGCTGCTGCGGCATATATTTCTTATGCGTTTACAGAAGTTGCTGCAATTTATCCAATTACGCCAAGTTCGACAATGGCAGAATATGTGGATGAGTGGGCTGAGCAAGGACAAGAAAATATCTTTGGTGAGCCTGTTCGCGTGATTGAAATGCAAAGTGAGGGTGGTGCAGCAGGTACTGTCCATGGCTCTTTAAAAACAGGTGTGTTGACATCGGCTTATACGGCCAGTCAAGGTCTGCTTTTGATGATTCCTAATATGTTCAAAATTGCAGGTGAGTTATTGCCGAGCGTCTTTCATGTGGCGGCGCGTGCTGTGACAACAAATGCGCTTAGTATTTTTGGTGACCATAGCGATGTGATGGCAGCGCGTCAAACAGGTTTTTGTATGCTGGCAGAGGCGAGTGTTCAAGAAGTAATGGATTTATCAGCTGTCGCGCATTTGGCAAGTATCGAAGGTAAGTTGCCTTTCATGAACTTCTTTGATGGGTTTAGAACCAGCCATGAGTTGCAAAAAATTGAAGTTCTAGATTACGAAGATTTGAAGGCGATGGTGGATTGGGAGGCACTTGCTGATTTCCGAGCGCAAGGGATGAATCCAAATCATCCGAGTATTTCAGGGACGGCACAAAATCCGGATATCTATTTCCAACAACGTGAAACGGTTAATCAATTTTATGACCGGATGCCTGCAATTGTTCAAAAATATATGCAACAAATCAATGATTTGCGTGGTACGTCTTATGACTTGACTGATTATTATGGTGACCCAGAAGCGACAGAAGTTATCATTTCAATGGGTTCAGTTTCACCGACTATCCAACAAACAGTTGATTATTTGAACAAACAAGGTCGCAAGGTTGGGCATATTAATATCCATTTGTATCGCCCGTTTCCTGCAGAAAACTTGCTTGACAAATTACCAAAAACGGTGAAAACTGTTGCTGTTTTGGACCGGACGAAAGAACCTGGTTCAGATGGTGAGCTACTCTTACTAGATGTACAAAGTGTCCTCTATCGTCATGAAAATCGTCCGATTGTTATTGGTGGTCGTTATGGTATCGCCTCAAAAGACATCACACCAGACCAGATTGTAGCCGTTTATGACCATATGTTAGTGCCAGCTGAACAGATGAAACTACGCTTTACGGTCGGTATTGTAGACGATGTGACGAACTTGTCATTGCCAATGGGAGAAATCCTTGACTTAACACCAGATAGTACTTTCCAAGCTAAATTCTGGGGCCTTGGCTCAGACGGTACCGTTGGTGCCAATAAACAAGCCATTAAAATTATTGGTAACAACACCGATTATTATGCACAAGCCTATTTTGCTTATGATTCTAAGAAATCAGGTGGCTTGACAATTTCTCATATCCGTTTTGGACAAGAACCGATTTTATCGACTTACAATGTGGACCGTAGCGACTTTATCGGCTGTCATAACAGCGCCTATCTGCATAAGTATGACTTGATTAAAGGGCTTAAAGACGGCGGTACTTTCCTCTTAAATACTGTTTGGGACGAAGAAAAAGTCAAACAACATTTGCCAATACGACTGAAACGTTATTTGGGCGAACACAATATCAAGTTCTATACAATCAATGCCGCAGGAATTGCGCAAAAGTTAGGCTTGCAGGGTCGAATTAATACGATTATGTCAGCAGCTTTCTTTGAACTGTCGACCATTATGGACAGAGACACATTTTTGCCGCTGATGTGAGATGAAATCAAGGCTGCTTACGGCAAAAAAAAACAATGAAAATTGTTGAGATTAACTGGCAGGCGATTGACGCAACATTTGATGCCCTAACTCAGGTCGAAGTACCCGCTGAATGGGCAACGCTTGAATTGCCAGAAGAAAAAGCTGATACAGCAACAAAACCAAGTTATATCACAAATATTTTGGAGCCAATCAACCGTCAAGAAGGTAACGATTTATCAGTTGGCGATTTGATTGACAACGGTATGTTAGGTGGCTTTATGCCAATGGGAACATCTGCTTATGAAAAACGTGGTGTCGCCTTAGAAGTACCTGAATGGTCAGTTGATAAATGTACCATGTGTAACGAATGTGCCTTCATTTGTCCGCACGCTGCGATTCGTCCGTTCCTAGCTGATGAGGCAGAACTTAATGAAGCACCGGAAGGCTTTATTACACGAGAAATGCGTGGCGCAGATGGCTTACAATATCGGATTCAGGTGTCACTTGAGGACTGTACTGGTTGTGGACTCTGTGTTGAAGTGTGTCCAGCTAAAGAAAAAGCCTTGGCATTGAAGCCTTACGATGCACAAAAAGAACAAGCTATTAACTGGGCATTTGCCATGACCTTGAGTCAAAAAATCAATCCTGTCAAGAAATTCTCAGTTAAGGGCTCTCAGTTTGAAAAACCATTGCTTGAGTTCTCAGGGGCTTGTAGTGGGTGTGGTGAGACGCCTTATGTCAAGCTGTTAACGCAGCTTTATGGGGATCGCATGATGATTGCGAATACGACAGGGTGTTCGTCTATTTGGGGAGCCTCTTCGCCAGCGACACCTTATACGACAAATGACGCAGGGCAAGGTCCGGCATGGAGTAACTCGCTTTTTGAGGATAATGCTGAATATGGTTTAGGGATGCATGTTGCGAATCAAATTAAGCGAGATCGATTAGCCAATAAAGTGACTGCAGCGCTTGCAGCAGAGCTTGGGTCAGATGATACAAAAGCTTTGCTAACAGATTGGTTGACTAATAAAGACGAGGGTGAAGGTAGCCGGCAACGTGCGAGCAAACTCGCTGCTGCCTTGAAAACTGAAACAAATGAAGGATTACAAGCTATCTTAGCTGATGAAGATATGCTAGTGAAACCAAGTCAATGGATTATCGGTGGCGATGGCTGGGCTTATGATATTGGTTATGCAGGGATTGATCATCTGCTTGCGACGAATGAAGACGTCAATATCCTAGTCATGGATAATGAGCTTTATGCCAATACTGGTGGTCAAATGTCTAAAGCCACACCAACTTCTGCGATTGCTAAATTTGCAGCTGGTGGTAAGAAGACTAAGAAAAAAGATTTGGGCATGATGGCGATTGCTTACAACGATGTTTATGTGGCGCAAATTGCCATTGAAGCCAATCCAATGCAAGCCATTAAAGCGATTCAAGAAGCAGAAAACTATCCTGGTCCTTCTTTAATTATCGGCTACACACCTTGTATTAATCATGGTTTACGTGGTGGCATGAGTCAAACCATTAAGGAATCAAAAGATGCTGTTGAGTCTGGCTATTGGCAACTTTATCGCTATGATCCACGCCTAGCTGCTAAAGGTAAAGATCCGATGCGAATTGATTACAAAAAAGCTGACTTCAGCAAAATGTCAGATTTCCTTGAGCAACAAACACGTTTCTCTGCTTTACGTAGCGTTAAGAAAGATGAACAAGAAGTTCAAGATATGTTACATCATACAGTCGAAGCAATGACGGAGCGAAGTGAGAATTATAACCGTCTCGCAGCTTATAAAAAAAGTAAAGTTTAATGCTTGTTAACTATCTTGGTTATTGATAATCGAAAATCGCCTAAATTGGCGATTTTTTTATGGTATAATAGAAGAACGACTACTAGAAAAACGAGAAAAATATGCAATTCACAGATTTTAATTTTAAACCATTTATTAACGACACTTTAGAAAGCATTCGCTTTAAAACGGCGACACCAGTCCAAGAAAAGTTGATGCCAATTGCGCTTGAAGGGCGTGATATTGTTGGCGAATCTAAAACAGGTTCTGGTAAAACACATACATTTTTACTCCCAATTTTCCAAAAATTAGATACAACGATTGATGGCGTCCAAGCTGTTATTACAGCACCCTCACGTGAGCTTGCAACGCAGATTTACAATGCAGCGCAAGAATTTACAAAGTTTGATGACAGTATCCGCATTTCAAACTTTGTGGGTGGTACGGATAAAAAACGTCAGATTGAAAAGTTATCTGGTAATCAGCCTCATATCGTCATTGGTACGCCAGGTCGTATTTTAGACTTGATTAATGCGCAAGCTTTGAAAACTTATACGGCGAAAATTTTCGTTATTGATGAAGCAGACATGACTTTGGACATGGGATTTTTAAACGAAGTGGACCAAATCGCAGGTACTTTTGACAAAAAGGTGCAGATGCTTGTGTTCTCAGCAACCATTCCGCAAAAGCTCCAACCTTTCCTAAAAAAATATCTCAATAATCCAGTCATGGAAAAAATCGCAACCAAAACGGTAATTAGCGACACTATCGACAACTGGTTGATTTCGACTAAGGGGCGTGGTAATAATAGCGCGATTCTTGAAGTACTACAAACGCTTAATCCGTATTTGGCGATGATTTTTGCCAATACCAAGGATAGAGCCGATGAGATTCATAGCTTTTTAGCCAACAATGGCTTTAAAGTTGCGAAGATTCATGGGGGCGTGCCGCCACGTGAGCGCAAGCGGATTATGAAGGCAGTGCAAAATCTCGACTATCAATATGTTGTGGCGACAGATTTGGCAGCGCGTGGGATTGACATTGAAGGTGTCAGTCATATTATTAATGATGGGATTCCTCGTGATTTGGAATTCTTCGTTCATCGTGTTGGTCGGACTGGTCGTAATGGGATGACTGGGACAGCGATTACGCTTTACCAACCGTCTGATGATGCTGCTATTCATGAACTTGAAAAAACAGGTATCAAATTCACACCAAAAGTCATCAAAAATGGTGAGATTACAGATTCTTACGATCGCGATCGTCGTGAAAAGCGTGAAAAATCTAAAGAAGCTCTTGATATTACCATGATCGGGCTTGTGAAGAAGAAAAAGAAAAAAATCAAACCTGCCTACAAGAAAAAAATCGGCTGGGAAATTGATAAGCAAAAGAAAGCTAAGAAACGAATTGAAGGTCGTGCGCAAGGTCGTGCTGAGCGGAAATCTAAGCGTCAATCTTTCTAAGCAACTATTGAAAATGTCTGACCGACTATCAAAGGTCAGGCATTTTTTATATTTGTGCAAATTGTATAGTAGTCATGTGCAATCTGTTTATCAAAAAATGAAAGCGGTTACGGTATAATGAGTTATCAAATAAAAAGAGGTAAATACAATGACAACCCTTAAATTAGAACACGTAGACAAAGTATATCCTAATGCCAAAATCAAAGCGGTAGAAGATTTTAATTTAGATGTTAAAGATAAAGAATTCATCGTTTTCGTAGGACCTTCAGGTTGTGGTAAATCAACAACACTTCGGATGATCGCAGGTCTTGAAGATATCACAAGTGGTGAATTCACGATTGATGGCGTGCGCATGAATGATGTGGCACCTAAAGACCGTGACATCGCTATGGTCTTCCAAAACTACGCCCTCTACCCACACATGACTGTATTTGACAACATGGCCTTTGGTTTGAAATTGCGCAAATACAAAAAAGATGAAATCAAAAAACGTGTTGAAGAAGCGGCTGCTATTCTTGGCTTGACAGAGCTCTTAGATCGTAAACCAGCTGATATGTCTGGTGGTCAACGCCAACGTGTGGCAATGGGACGTGCCATTGTCCGTGATGCTAAAGTCTTCCTTATGGATGAACCTTTGTCAAACTTGGATGCCAAACTCCGTGTATCAATGCGTGCTGAAATTGCGAAAATTCACCGTCGTATCGGAGCAACAACAATTTACGTAACCCATGACCAAACAGAAGCGATGACACTTGCGGATCGTATCGTTATCATGAGTGCATCTAAAAGTGCTGATGGCACAACTGGTCGTATTGAGCAAATTGGTGCGCCTAAAGAACTCTATAACGAACCTGCTAACAAATTTGTCGCTGGCTTTATCGGTAGTCCAGCTATGAACTTCTTTGAAGTAAATGTTGACGGTGCGAGCATGACAAATGGTGCTGGTCTTGATATTGCTATTCCAGAAGGTCAACAAAAAGTCCTTAAAAATGCTGGCTATGACAAGAAAAAAGTTTGGTTTGGTATTCGTCCAGAAGATATCTCCGCAGACGGTCTTGTTCAAGAAGTCTTTCCAAATCAAAATGTTAAAGCTGAAGTTGTTGTTTCTGAATTGCTTGGTGCTGAAACAATGCTTTATTCTAAAATTGGTGATACTGAATTTGTTTCAAAAGTGGATGCGCGTGACTTCCGTCAACCAGGTGATGAAGTTGATTTGACATTCAATGTCAATAAAGGACACTTCTTTGACTTTGACACTGAGCAACGCATTGTCGGCTAAAGCAATAGACTGAAAAAACGTCAATGACGTTTTTTTGTTACATTTTATTTTTCTCTCAAGGTGTAAAGGCTAGTTAATCGATATTTGGCACTAAAACACATTTTTTTGATAAAATAGTCTTATGAAAAAATTTTTATTCAGTTTATTTTGTATCCTATCCGTAATTGTCTTATCTTCTTGCCACAAAGCTGTTAAATCTGAACAACATGGCACAGCAACATTAATCGTCAAATACGATAATGCAACAGTTAAGACTTATCAAGATATACCTATTCAGACTGATGAAACAGTATTAGAGTTACTGCAATTAAAGACAAGAGTAACCCTAAAATCAGGTATCATTACAGAAATTGATGGCATTACTCAAATTGAGTCAGCTAATCTTTATTGGCTCTTTAAAGTCAACGGTAAGCTCGCAGACAAGGGAGTCGCAGAAACCAAAGTGAAGGCAGGCAGTAAAATTGAATTTTATCTGGGAGAATTTAAATAAAGGACTAGAATATTGTGATATAATAAAAGATATTACTATTTTCAGAAAGTAGAGTCTTATGAGTTTTAATTTTATCGATAAATTCCTGCCTTATTTTAATGACGGCTTGATTGTTACCCTGATGATTTCGGCTTTTGTTGTCGCAATCGGTACCGTACTTGGGACACTGATTGCCTTAGCAAAGTTATCAAAGATACGCATTTTACGCTGGTTGGCTAATGTTTACATCGAAGTTTTTCGAGGAACACCGATGTTGGTCCAAATTATGATTGGGTTCCAAATTCTTGGAAAAATGCCACTGCCAGAGTTTCAATTGGGTATTTTGACTGAAGATTTATCACGTTTGGTACCAGGGATTATCGTTTTGTCAATGAACTCAGGTGCTTATGTTGCTGAAATCGTTCGTAGTGGAATTAATGCTGTACCTAAAGGACAGACAGAAGCAGCTTACTCGCTCGGTATCCGACCGCATCAAACAATGATGAAGGTTATCCTACCACAAGCAATTCGTAATATCTTACCTGCCTTAGGTAATGAATTTGTGACCATTATCAAAGATAGCTCGCTTTTGGCAACGATTGGTGTTATGGAACTCTTCAATGGTGCGCAAACAACAAGTTCAACAACTTATCAAAGTTTGTCACCTTGGTTATTAGTTGCGGGCTATTATTTTGTGGTAACCTTTATCACAAGTCGACTCATCAATCTACTTGAGAAAAAACTTGGGAAAGGATACGCAAAATGAGCACACATAATTTGATTGAAATTAAAGATCTGCATAAATATTTCGGTAAAAATGAAGTGTTGAAAGGTTTGGATATCCAGATTAAAAGAGGCGAAGTTGTTGTCATGATTGGCCCTTCTGGGTCTGGTAAATCAACTTTTCTTCGGACTATGAATTTACTTGAAACGCCAACTAAAGGTGATATTTATTTTGAAGGCACAAATATTGCTGATAAGTCAGTTGATGTCTTTAAACATCGCGAAAAAATGGGCATGGTATTCCAACAGTTTAACCTTTTTCCAAATATGACCGTGCTTGATAATCTAACTTTGGCACCAATGACAACTGGTAAACTATCAAAAGAAGAGGCAGTTGAAGTTGCGATTGAGTTATTAGCTAAGGTTGGGCTGTCTGAAAAAGCTGATGCTTATCCTCAAAGTTTATCAGGGGGACAACAACAACGGGTAGCGATTGCTCGGGCACTAGCTATGAACCCTGACGTTATGCTATTTGATGAGCCTACATCTGCTCTCGATCCTGAAATGGTTGGGGATGTCTTAAATGTCATGCAAGATTTGGCAAAAGACGGGATGACTATGGTTATTGTGACGCATGAGATGGGCTTTGCTAAAGAAGTTGCGGATCGTGTGATCTTTATGGCGGATGGCAAAATTGTCGAGAGTGGTACGCCAAACGAGTTGTTTGATCATCCTAAAGAGCCACGGACTCAGGAATTTTTGGCACAGATTTTATAAGATTGATAGAGCATCGCAATCACTCAAAAGCGCTATTTTTAGCGCTTTTATGGTATAATAGATGTTCAGGGAATCTGAAGTAGATGAGTTCCCTGAAACGAAATGTGAGGTTAGTACGATGGAATATAAACAAATCAATGATAAAACAATAAAAATTTCCCTGACTTTTGAAGATTTAAAGGCGCACGATATTAAAATGAGTGATTTCTTGGTCAATCAAGGAATGGTCGAAAAGTTATTCTATGAGTTGGTTAGCGAATTAGAAATTGAAGATAAGTTTGCCAATACTGGGATGATGACTTTTCAAGTTCGCCCTCATCCACAAGGTGTGGATTTGCTAGTGACGGAAGAAGTCAACATGGAGAACATGCAATTTCCTGAAGGCTCAGAGGGCTTACAAGAAATGATGGATGAGGCCATGGAACAGATGGGTGATATGGCAAATCTCATGGATAGCATGTCAAGTAAACCAAATTTTGATGTGATGGATGACCATGCAGACTTTGTCTACTTTATCCTTAAATTCAATAAAATATCAGATGCGGTGAAACTGAGCCAGGCTGTAATTGATGATGTAGAAGAGTCTGAACTTTTCCAATTTCAAGATAATTTTTACCTGACTATTCTTGATAATCAAAAACGTAAAGGTTTTAAAGAAGTGAGTCTACTACGCGCTAGAATGTTGGAATATGGTGAGCCGTCTGATTTTTCACGCGAGGCATTACTGGAGCATGCTAAGACGATTTTCCGTGAGGAAGCACTTGAAAGTCTGCAACAGATTTGAAGTTAAATCAAGAAAAATTAATAACGAGAAATCGTTATTTTTTTGTTTGCATCTTAAAACAAGCCGATTATAAAAAAACTGAAAAATTCATACTATTTGGGTTATAATAGATTTAATCAGAATGAAAAGGGGAAATAGGGATTCGTTATCGTGTGATTATATTTGATTTGGATGATACAGTATTAGATTTTAAAGCTGGCGAAAAAAAGGGACTAGAGACGGTTTTCAAACACTTTGATACGGTGGGTGTGAACTATGAGGCCTGGGTGATAGCCTATACAGACGTTAATAAGCGTATTTGGCAAGCGATAGAAAAAGGGGCTGAGCCGCAGCCGCTTTTGAATCAAAGGTTCTCAGAAACTTTCGCTGTTTTTAATCAAGACATTGATGGTGTAGCGGCAGAAGTAATTTATCGTCAGGTTTTGGATGCTAACGATGCCATTATAACAGGTGCTGATAAGGTGTTAGAAACATTGCACCAAAAGGGCTATAAATTAGTAGTTGGTACAAATGGTAAGACGGCAACGCAGTACCAACGCTTGAAATTGACGGGTTTTCATCGGTATTTTGAGCATGTTGTTATTTCACAAGAGATTGGTCATGCAAAGCCGAGTCAGGCCTTTTTTGAACACATTTTAGCACTATATCCAGAGCAACCCAAATCGGCATTTTTAATGGTTGGTGACACACTAGCAACTGATATTTTAGGTGCTAATCAGGCTAATATTGCGAGTGTCTGGTTAGAGCAATCAAAACAGCAAAGACTTGCGCGTGCATATGAGCCAACATATAGCATAGCAAGTCTATCGGAACTTCCGTCTGTCCTAGCAAATTAAGCATTTTTAGTGAAGTAGGGCTGATATGCAATGTGTTAAGATACGAGAATGGACGACAAGGCAAATGGTATCTTGTCGTTTTTTGATAGGCTTGAATTAGAAAATCGACTTTAAATGAAATTCTAGTAGACCAGAAAACTAAGGTTTTTAGCTCAGATTATCACATATAAAAAAAGAAGAATATGGTATAATAATGGTATATGCATAACTTATCTGAATTTCCTTTTACGGTCAAATATATTATTATTTTATTAGTAACGGCTATCATTGCTTTGATTCTAACACCTATTATGGTGGTAGTATCTCGCAAAATTGGTGCAGTTGATAATCCAAACGCCCGTCGTATTAATGTCAAACCGATGCCTTCAGCAGGAGGTGTTGCTATTTTTATTGCCTTCTCTGCTGTCACGCTGTTAGTTTTACCACGATTTGTCAGCATGCCAAATTATAAAGGGATTAATGAGTCGTATCTTAGCTATGTCTGGCCTTTTGTTTTAGGTGGTGGTATTGTAGCTGTGACAGGACTGATTGATGATATTGTAGAACTTGGTGCAAAAAGTAAATTATTAGGTCAAATCGCAGGTGCTTGTGTCATTTGGTTTTTCACGACGAGTCATTTTGATAATTTCAAGATACCTTTTGGTGGACCACTCTTTGTTTTCCCAGATTGGTTGTCTTTTTTAGCCACTATTTTCTGGATTTTAGCGATTACCAACGCTGTTAATTTGATTGATGGTTTAGATGGTTTAGCTAGTGGTGTGTCAATTATTAGTCTGACAACCATGGGTTTGGTCGCTTATTTCTTTTTGGGGACGACTAATGTCTATCTACCGATTACGATTTTTGTTCTCGTCTTTGCTATCGCTGGCTTTTTCCCCTATAATTTTCCACCCGCCATTATTTATCTTGGAGACACGGGTGCCTTATTCTTGGGATTCATGATTTCAGTGTTGTCCTTGCAAGGCTTGAAAAATGCGACAGCTGTGGCTGTCGTCACACCAATGCTGATTCTAGGAGTACCATTGACCGATACGGTCGTAGCGATGATTCGCCGTAAACTCAATGGTGGTAGTATGGTTGAGGCCGATCGGATGCACTTGCATCATCGTCTTTTGAGTTTGGGTCTAACCCAGCATGCGGCTGTTTTAGTCATCTATGGGATTGCAGGGATATTTTCATTTATCGCTTTGATTCTTAATGTGTCGTCACGTTGGGGCGGTACCTTTTTGCTTGTCTTTAGTTTGATTGGGTTAGAAGTGTTGATTGAGCTGATTGGCGTGTTAGGTGAAAATCGAACACCTCTCTTAAATGTCGTTAAATTTATTGGCAATAGTGAGTATCGCCAAGAGGTTAAAAAACGGCGAAAAATGTAAAAGTTTATAGACAGAATAATGTTATTTTGTCTTTTATTTTGATAAAATAGTGATTAGAACAATAATTGGAGGAACCTATGTCTACATTAGAAATTAAAGATTTATACGTCCGTGTTGAGGAAAAAGAAATCCTTAAAGGTGTGAACCTGACAATCAATACAAATGAGATTCATGCTATCATGGGACCAAATGGTACCGGGAAATCAACACTTTCTGCTGCGATTATGGGTAACCCTAATTTTGAAGTAACCCAAGGCGAAATTTTGCTTGACGGTATTAATGTATTAGAACTTGAAGTAGACGAACGCGCGCGTTTAGGTCTTTTCTTGGCTATGCAATATCCAAGTGAAATTGCTGGTATTACGAATGCTGAATTCATGCGCGCTGCAATGAATGCTGGCCGTGAAGAAGATGACAAAATTGGTGTCATGGACTTCTTGAAAAAATTGGACAGCAAAATGGACTTGCTCAATATGGACGAAGCCATGGCTGAACGTTACCTCAATGAAGGCTTTTCAGGTGGTGAGAAAAAACGTAACGAAATTTTACAGTTACTCATGCTTGAACCTAAATTTGCTATCCTAGATGAAATCGACTCAGGTCTTGATATTGATGCCTTGAAAGTCGTTTCTAAAGGTGTGAATGCGATCCGTGGTGAAAACTTCGGTGCCTTGATCATCACTCACTACCAACGTCTCTTGAACTACATCACACCAGATGTAGTGCACGTGATGATGGAAGGTCGCGTTGTCATGACAGGTGGCCATGAATTAGCAGCACGCTTGGAAACTGAAGGTTACCATGGCATCGCTAAAGACCTTGGTATTGAGTACAAAGAAGAAGCTTAAGAAGGAGCATAATATGGCGAAAGAAAATATTATTGCTTTTTCACAGGCACATGCGGAACCAGAATGGTTGCAAGTGCGCCGTCAAACGGCATTTGATAAAATCAGTGAATTGAAACTCCCCTTAATTCAGCGTGTCAAGCTTGACCGTTGGAACTTTGGTAACAACGATATCACTGAATCTCTTGACAGTTCAAACGTGCCAGATTTTACAAACTTAGGTGAAAATCCTAAATTGATTCAAGTCGGCACGACAACTGTTTTCCAACAGTTATCACCAGATTTGGCGAATAAGGGTGTGATTTTCACAGACTTTTATTCAGCCTTGGAAGAAATTCCAGAAATCATTGAACAGTATTTTGGGACAGCCTTGCCTTTTGACGAAGACAAGTTAACAGCTTACCATACTGCTTATTTTAACTCAGCGGCAGTCTTATACGTGCCAGATAACGTTGAAGTGAATGTACCAGTCGAAGGTCTCTTTTACCAAGATTCTGACGAAGCGGTACCTTTCAATAAACACGTTTTGATTATCGTCGGAAAACACGCCAAGTTGTCATACTTGGAACGTTTTGAAAGCCTTGGCAAAGATAGCGTTAAAAATACAGCCAACATTGCAGTTGAGGTAATTGCACTTGAAGGCGCACAAGTTAAATTTTCAGCGATTGACCGTTTAGGTAGCAATTTGACAACTTTCATCAGTCGTCGTGGTCGCTTAAATAAAAATGCACAAATCGACTGGAACCTTGGCGTGATGAACGAAGGTAATGTCGTTGCTGATTTTGACAGCGACTTGGTCGGTGAAGGTAGTCATGCAGAACTTAAAGCGGTGGCGATTTCTTCAGGCAAACAAATTCAAGGTATCGATACACGTGTGACCAACTATGCGCCACATTCGATTGGGCATATTTTACAACACGGTGTCATTTTAGAAGCCGGAACCTTGACGTTCAACGGCATTGGCCACATCATCCGCGGCGCCAAAGGTGCTGATGCGCAACAAGAATCACGTGTCTTGATGTTGTCTGATAAGGCACGTTCGGATGCTAACCCGATTCTTTTGATCGATGAAAATGATGTGACGGCAGGTCACGCGGCGTCAATCGGTCAAGTTGACCCAGAAGATATGTACTACCTCATGAGTCGTGGTCTTGACCAAGATACTGCTGAGCGTTTGGTCGTTCGTGGTTTCTTGGGCGCTGTCATCGGTGAAATTCCGGTTAAGGCCGTTCGTCAAGAAATGATCGACGTGATCGAAAGTAAACTAGACAAACGCTAAGTCTCACAAGTGGTAGAGATGAGCAGTTTAATGTAGGAGTGAGACTAGATGACCTTAGAAATCTCAAAAATCCGGAGTGATTTTCAAATTCTGGATCAAATCGTCAACGATGAGCCTTTGGTTTATCTGGATAGTGCGGCAACAACGCAGAAACCTCGACAAGTCTTAGATGCCATTCGTGCTTATTATGAGCATGATAATGCCAATGTGCACCGTGGTGTGCATACTTTGGCAGAGCGTGCAACAGCTGATTATGAAGCGAGTCGTGATAAGGTTCGCGCCTTCATCAATGCCAGTTCTCGTAAGGAAGTGTTGTTCACGCGTGGGACAACGACTGCCTTAAACTGGGTGGCAAAATTTGCTGAGCAGATTTTACAACCTGAAGATGAAATTGTCATCTCAATCATGGAGCATCATTCTAATATTATTCCTTGGCAACAAGCGGCAGCTAAAACAGGTGCAATCCTGAAATTCGTTTACCTTAAAGACGGTGAACTGGATATGGTTGACTTACGGGATAAGGTCACAAATAAGACAAAATTTGTCAGTATCACTCATGTTTCTAACGTCTTAGGTGTGATTAACCCTGTCAAGGAAATTGCCCAGATTGCCCATGAACATGGTGCAATCATGGTCGTGGATGGTGCCCAATCGACACCACATATGACGGTAGACGTACAAGACTTAGACTGTGATTTCTTCGCGCTATCTGGTCATAAAATGGCGGGACCTACGGGTATTGGTGTTTTATATGGCAAAGAAGCCTTGCTTAATCAGATGAATCCGATTGAGTTTGGTGGCGAAATGATCGACTTTGTCTATGAACAAAGTGCAACCTGGAAAGAGTTACCCTGGAAATTTGAAGCGGGAACGCCAAATATCGCAGGCTCTATCGGACTTGGTGCAGCAGTTGATTATCTGACTGAAATAGGCCTTGACAATATCCATCAACATGAGCAAGATTTGCTGAACTATGTCATGCCAAAATTGCGTGAGATAGAAGGTTTGACCATTTATGGTCCAGAAGATAATCAACGTCGTGGTGGTGTGATTGCCTTTAATCTGGACGGTCTTCATCCCCATGATGTCGCAACTGCGCTTGACATGGAAGGTGTTGCCGTTCGTGCAGGACATCACTGTGCACAGCCACTGATTGATTATCTGGGCTTGCCTGCAACAGCTCGCGCTAGTTTTTATATCTATAACACTTTTGCTGACTGTGATAAGTTAGTCGAAGCGATCAAATTAACCAAGGCGTTCTTTGGCGTTTAATATTGTATGTTTAAACAGATTGTGCCAAACGACTTCGCCAACGTATGACCAAAGGAGTAAGCATGGCCCTTTCTAAATTAGATAACCTCTATCGTCAGGTGATTCTTGATCATTCAAGTCACCCGCATCACCACGGCCAATTACAGGACGGTGAGACGGTAGATTTGAATAACCCAACCTGTGGCGACGTAATCAAACTCTCGTTGAAATTGGACGGCGATACTATTTCAGATATCGCCTTCGACGGCTCAGGTTGTAGTATTTCGACAGCCTCAGCCTCAATGATGACCGATGCTGTGATTGGCAAAAAATCAGGAGAAGTTCTTGAGTTGGCAGATATTTTCTCTGAAATGGTCCAAGGTAAAACAGATGAGCGTCAAGAAAGATTAGGCGACGGTGCCTTGCTATCTGGCGTTGCCAAGTTTCCACAACGGATTAAATGCTCAACTTTAGCTTGGAATGCTTTGAAAAAAGCCTTAGAAAATAGTAACGGCAGCTCTGAGGTTGCCAATTTATCAGGACACTGTGAAATTTAAATGACTCGAAATAAAGAAGCCTTAACGTTTGATATCAAACGTAAAATCCCCAATACCTTGGCACGTAGTGGTACGATTTCAACGCCACATGGAGACATCCAAACGCCAGCTTATATTGGTGCTGCAACAGCCGCAACCATGAAAACTTTGACAAATGCTGAGATTGATGCCCTTGGGGCCCAGTCAATTTTGTCAAACACCTATCACTTAATGTTACGACCAGGTGCTGATTTGCTGGCTAAGGCAGGTGGCATTCACAAATTTATGAACTACCACAAACCAATGTATACCGATTCAGGTGGTTTCCAAGTTTATTCACTAGGCATGGCTTTTAAAAAAGGCTTGGATGCGACCAGTCATACGACAAAAGGCTCAGCTGAAAATGCCGTGATGAGTGCTGACCAGTTAACCAAGGTTGAGAAGGAAGGCGTCTGGTTCAAGAGTCATCTCAACGGTGATAAGATTTATATGACACCGGAATATTCAATGGAGCTCCAACACCAAATCGCAGCCGATATCCACATGGCCTTTGATGAATTGACCTCTCCTCTAGCAGGTCGTGAGCAGATCAAATCTGCGCTCGACACGACACATGCCTGGGCAGAACGTTCATTACGTCGTCATGCGGAGCTCAACACTGTTCACGCTGAAAAAGGTGAATTGCAACAAGCCCTCTTTGGTGTCGTACAAGGCGCCCGTGAAGAAGACTATCGTCGCGAAAGTGCTGGTTTCCTAGGCGGTTTAACCCTTGAAAATGGTGAGCAGTTTGACGGTTTCGGGATTGGTGGGACTTTTCAACCAGAGGAATTGCCAGACGTGTTAACTTGGATTAATGAAACCCTTCCAGAAGGAAAACCAAGACATTTATTGGGGATGGGCGCACAGCCTGCTGATTTATTCCTCGGTGTTGAGTATGGTTGTGACACCTTTGACTGTGTTGCACCGACGCGTCAAGCCAGAAATGGTGCCATTTTTACTTATGATGGCCGCATCAACATTAAGAACAAGAAATTTGAAGATGATTTCACCCCACTTGATCGTGATTGTGATTGCTATACTTGTGAGAATCATACCAAAGCCTATCTCCGGCATTTGTTTAAGGCAAATGAAGTGACAGGCATGGTCCTTGCAAGTATTCACAATGAGCGTTTTGTGGTGAGAACAGTAGAAGAGATTCGTCAGAAATTAAACGACTCTGAAAATGCCTTCTGGGCTTATAAACGTGACTTTTTAGTCCGTTATTATGGTGAGGAGCGCGCCCGCGATTTCCTTTATACCAGTCCAGCAGAATGGCAATAAATAGACGGGTTTACCGTTAATTAAAAAAATGAAAGGCACCAAAAAATATGGCAGAAGATATTATCAAACCCAACATTGAAGAAGTCGACTTAGGTGACTATCAATTTGGTTTTCACGATGACGTGACACCGATTTATTCGACAGGCCGTGGCCTGACTGAAGAAGTCGTTCGCGCCATCTCAGCTGAAAAAGAAGAACCAGAATGGATGCTTGATTTCCGTTTGAAATCGTTAGAAGCTTACCACAAATTGCCACTCCCTAAATGGGGACCAGATTTATCAGGTGTCAATTTTGACGATATCATTTATTATCAAAAAGCATCAGATAAACCTGCTCGTTCATGGGATGATGTCCCTGAGAAAATCAAAGAAACCTTTGAACGTATCGGGATTCCAGAAGCAGAACGTGCTTATTTGGCAGGGGCCTCAGCTCAGTATGAGTCAGAAGTTGTCTACCATAACATGAAAGATGAGTTCACGAAACTCGGGATTGTCTTTACTGATACGGACTCAGCCTTAAAAGAATATCCTGAAATTTTCAAGAAATACTTTGCAAAACTTGTGCCGCCAACTGATAATAAATTGGCAGCACTTAACTCGGCTGTTTGGTCTGGTGGGACTTTCATCTACGTCCCTAAAGGTATCAAAGTTGATATTCCTTTGCAGACTTATTTCCGGATTAACAACGAAAATACAGGTCAGTTTGAACGGACCCTCATCGTTGTTGACGAAGGTGCCAGCGTGCATTACGTCGAAGGCTGTACAGCACCGACTTACAACAGTAACTCGCTTCACGCGGCAGTTGTAGAAATCTTCGCACTTGACGGCGCTTACGTGCGTTACTCAACCATCCAAAACTGGTCTGATAACGTCTATAACTTGGTAACCAAACGCGCTCGTGCTTTGAGCAATGCGACTGTTGAATGGATCGATGGTAACTTGGGTGCTGCGATTACGATGAAATATCCAGCGGTTTATTTGGATGGCCCTGGCGCGCGCGGTACCATGTTATCTATCGCCTTTGCCAATCGCTCACAAATCCAAGATACTGGGGCTAAAATGATACACAATGCCCCAAATACATCAAGCTCGATTGTGTCTAAGTCCATTGCCAAAGGTGGTGGTGAAGTCAACTACCGTGGTCAAGTGACCTTCAATCCAGCAAGTAAGAAATCAGTCAGCCATATCGAATGTGATACCATCATCATGGATGATATTTCGAAATCTGACACGATTCCCTTTAATGAGATTCACAATTCGCAAGTTGCCCTTGAGCACGAAGCGAAAGTGTCTAAAATTTCTGAAGAGCAGCTCTACTACCTCATGAGCCGTGGCTTGACAGAATCCGAAGCGACAGAAATGATCGTCATGGGATTTGTTGAACCGTTCACGAAAGAATTACCGATGGAATACGCGGTTGAATTGAACCGCTTGATTAGTTATGAAATGGAAGGGTCTGTGGGTTAAGACCCCAAAAGCTATATAAACATTTTGTTTATATAGCTTTTTTATGCGTTAAAATGCTAAAAGGAGAAGTGATACATACCTTCTAAAATCCCAAGATAGCTTGCCTGTTTTGTGATAAAAAACACGGTTTTTTATGAATTTAAAATAAAGTTCAATAAATTTTTTGAAAATTTTGGAAAAAGGCGTATAATAAAATCATGAACGTATGACTCAGGCAAGATATCAAGGAGGATATCAGATGACATCAATCGGAAAATACAAAATCAAAGACATTCAAAAAAAGAATCCTTTATTTTCAGCGATTAGAGCAACGGTCGAAACGGCCTTTTATGCGAATAATGTCGAGAAAATTGAGACGGTTGCTGAGGCCTACGCCTTAGCCAAAGAAACGTCAGGAACCATTATCAATGATTTGCCAATTCATGAGCCAGAGATTCACGGCTTTCCGGAGAACAGTAAAGTCCTTGTTTTCAACGATGGAGAAGTCGTCGGGCGAACTTCAGCGGCCAGGAAAATTATTGGCCAACCAGACGTAGACACAGCTTATTTTGCACGTCTTGTGCGTGAGGCAGTGTTTGGGGTTAGTCGAAGAAAAGTTTATACAACCGAAGTTTATGTCGGATTGAACCCCGAGTTTATGCTCAAAAGTCACCTGTTGTTGCCTGCTGCGTATGCCAACACCGTCTTAAATTACTTACTTAATTTCCAGCGGGAAACGACAGAATATCAAAAAATGTATGCTGAGTCTAAGCCCTATCAGACCGGTGATTTATATGTATTTGGCGACCCAGACTGGCAACATCCGGATTATCCTAATGGTCTAGCACTCTTTGACCCTAAGCATAATGTTGCTGTCATTTTAGGGTTACGGTATTTTGGCGAGTATAAGAAGGCGACTTTGACTCTGGCTTGGGCGACAGCGCATGACAATAATTATATTGCTTGTCATGGTGGGATGAAACAGTACACCTTGAGTGATGGTAAAAAGTATACCATGGCGGCATTTGGTTTGTCGGGTTCAGGAAAGTCAACGATTACGCTAGCTAAGAATGATAGTAAATATCAAGTGACCGTCTTACATGATGATGCCTTTATTATTAATCATCAAGATGGCTCGACGACAGCTTTGGAGCCTGCTTATTTTGATAAAACGCAGGACTATCCGATGATGAGTGAAATGGTCAAATATTTCTTGACCTGTCAAAATGTTGGTGTCACGCTAGATGAAGTTGGGAAGAAAGTTATTGTTACAGAAGATATTCGAAATGGTAACGGTCGAACAGTCAAGTCTAAACTGGTCACGCCGAATCGTGTGGACCATATTAAAGAGAAAATCAATGCTGTTTACTGGATTATGCAAGATGAGAGTTTGCCACCAGTTGTCAAGGTCAGCGACCCTAATTTGGCATCTATTTTTGGTTTAACACTTGCGACCAAACGCTCAACGGCTGAAAATATCGTTGGGGATATTGATGTAAATGAAATTGTGATTGAACCTTTTGCTAATCCGTTTCGCTCATATGCACTGGGTGAAGATTTCACGGCCTTTAAAAAGTTGTTTGAGGATAAAGCGATTGACTGTTATATCCTGAATACGGGTTATTTTAATGGTGCAAAAATTAAGCCACATCATACACTAGGCGCGATTGAGGCGATTATTGATGGTATTGGTAATTTTGTGCCTTTTGGACCAATTGAAGGTTTATCTTATCTGCCAATCAAACATCTCAATCCCGACTTTGAACATGAGGGTTATGTTGCATCCTTAAAAGCAAGTATGACAGAACGTTTACGGTTCATTGAGTCTAAAAAATTGGAAATGAATGCCTACCATGCCTTACCATTGGGGACAGAGGATGCTGTTAAAAAGATTTTAGCGGCGCTTGGCTAAGCAAAAAAGCAAGATAATCACGTTTATCTTGCTTTTTTTGATGGTTGGGAGCAACTATTTGTTAGTGATTAACTGCGAACATGAAAGACTTTATCCTTTAATTCATAAGTCACATCACTGCGTTTGGCAATATCGCTATCGTGGGTGACTAAAATGACGATTTTATTTTGCTCATGTGCAATTTTTTCAAATAAGGCAATCATCTCGCGTCCTGTTTCTTCATCTAAATTGCCTGTTGGTTCATCCGCAACGATGATATCAGCACCTGTAATCATAGCACGGACGATTGCGACTCGTTGCTGTTGTCCACCAGATAACTGTGCGACTTTTTTATGGTGCAAATCTTCGGTGATGGCAACTGACTTGAGACTTTCAGTAATGAAATCACGTTTATTTTCTTTTTTGACACCACTGATTTCAAGCGCACTACTTACATTTTGATAGGCAGTCATATAAGTCAAAAGATTGTAAGCTTGAAAAACATTGGCAAGATGCTGTCTTCTAAAGCGCGTTAGTCCGATTTTATCCAAGTTCTCTGAGTTGTAGAGAATGGCACCTTCTTTTGGCGATTCAAGGGCAGAAATGAGTGACAGAAAGGTTGTCTTGCCACTGCCACTTTTTCCGAGAATGGCATACATATTACCTGGTTCAAATTGTAAGTTAACATCCATAAATAAGGCATTTGCAGGGTCTTGATACCAAAACCCTAAATTTTTTGTTTCTAACATGTGTCTTCCTCCGATGGTTGGTTTATCTTTCGTCTGTTTAATTAGTAGTCAGTATAGCCTTTGGTTCCAACCTTAAAATACCGATAGAGGCGACAAATATCGCAATTAAAACAATTCCCAAAGCTAAAGCACCGAGTAGATAAATTGTTTTTGGTGTCATTTTAACATTCATCCGCTCAATTTGTTTTGCCTCTTGCTTACTTGGTGTGAATGGTCCACTAAGGTCGCCCATGAATCCTCCCCCACCTTGAGAAGTAGACGCGTTTTGTTTCTGCTCTTGTTGTGTTGTATTTTGTTGTGTCAAAAGCTGATTACCAATAGCATTACCGATGACATTTCCGGTTAAGCTGGCAAGACTCACACTAACAAGCATAATGACAAATAGTTCAATAAAAAATTGCCCAATAATTTTGGCTTTATTTTCACCCAGACTCATTAAGACACCAATTTCAAAGCGACGTTCTCGAATGCTTAGAATAACAATTAGACTAAGAATAATCACACCAGCAACCGCAACTAGAATGACGATATTAGTTGCAAAACTCGCGACATTGTTCAATGGTGTCAGCATTTGTTGATAGGCTTGGTCATTAGCAGTCAAAGTCATGGTATCAGTATCCAGTTTTTGACTAGCCGTTGCCACGAATTTGGTCATTTTCGCTGGGTCTTTCAGATAATAAACCGCGCTATCAATTGTTTGTTGACTAGTATCTGTTGCCCCTTCTTTAAAACTATTGGTCAAAACATAATGTGCATAAATCGTGTTGGCAGGATTTAATGAAGTCATTCTTTGTGTTGCTGCATCCGCAACTTTTGTCGTTTTGTAAATACCGACAACTTTAACTTCACGGTCTTTACTATCTTCATCTTTTAAAGTAAAGGTACTACCGACAGTTAGCTTATTAGCAGTTGCCAATTGACTTTCGATGACAACATTATTGGTGTTTTTATCCTTTTCAGTGATTGCACGCCCAGAAATGATTTTAGCTGTCCCATCCTCAAATGTAGGTAGTGTAAGTAAATTATTGACACCAGTAATATGGAAATCGGGATTCATAGCAACAGTGCTTTTTGAGGTGTCGACTTCCTCACCAGCTCTACCGCCCCCAAATCCCTGTTGGCTTGATGTATCGGAATTTCCAGTAATTGGTTTAATATTAGTACTGGCAGCAGCATTAGCAGACGTAGAAAAAGAATAGTCTTTGACATCAGACATTTTTGACACTTTTTCTGCCTGTTCAAGTGGCACAGGTGTTTCTTCGATACGAACAGGTGAGCCATCATTATTTGCGACGCTCATTGCTTTACGCATCATCTTATCGCGGTCGACTGATAAGGTAACAGATGCCCCAACTTCTTTTTTAGCATTCTCTGTCGCTTTAATAGCGGCTTGCCGAATGGTTAAACCAGCTAAAACAAATACCTTAATGGCAGTAAAAACGAGCATTAAGATAGCTGTTTTCCCCACTTTTGCTGTTAAATACAGCCACGCTCTTTTGAAAAAATTCATTCATTCCACCTTTCAATTTGACACTCCGAGAGTGTTTCTGTGATGACAAGCCTAAGTGTATAGGCTTTAACTTAAAAGAACCTAAAGATTTAGAAAAAGTTTACAATTCTCAGGCAATTCTTGTTTTTTAGTGCGCTTGAAATGAGAGAAGGAACATAGCTAATATAAGGTATTATCTCTTGAAAACAAGCTTAAAATATGCTATAATGTTTTAAAGAGTTTGTCGGCAAAATGCTAGGAAATATTGTCCCTAGTGCTTTGTGAGCAGCGAGAAGTTTTATTTTCGTTGCTTTTTTTGACGTCTTGAGCAGTGAAAACTGCAAAATGTAACGCAAAAAAAATCTTTCTGAAAATTCTTAACTTTTTCAGAAAAGTTCGTTGACAAACTAGAAATGGTCACTTTATCACGGTAAATTGACCACATTGCACACAATCCACTTTAAAGGTTGTCTCTTAATAACTTATAGAAACAACCGGAAGTATTAGAAGTGAGTTTAGGCACCTTGGGTTTAGAAAATTTCCGAGTTAATTCGGACGAGTGTTAATTCGTCTACATTAATTTCAGAAATTTCCAAGCTTTCAAGGCAGCTAACTCAACATCTTTTTAGAGGAGAAGATCTTGGCAGGACATGACGTAGCATACGGTAAACACCGTACTAGACGCAGTTTTTCGCGAATCAAAGAAGTACTTGATTTGCCGAATTTGATCGAAATTCAAACCGACTCTTATCAACGTTTCTTAGACCAGTCGTTGGCTGATGTATTCAAAGAAATGTTACCAATCGATAACTTCGCAGGCACAAAAGACCTGGAATTTGTCGGTTATGAAATGAAAGAACCTAAATACACAATTGAGGAAGCGCGTGCACATGACGCCAACTACTCAGCACCATTATTTGTGACTTTCCGTTTGGTTGACAAAGAATCTGGCGAGTTGAAAACACAAGAAGTGTTCTTCGGCGATTTCCCACTTATGACAGAAATGGGTACTTTCATCATCAATGGTGCTGAACGTATCATCGTTTCTCAGTTGGTTCGCTCACCTGGTACTTATTTCCATCCAAAAGTTGACAAAAATGGTCTGGAATCATATGGTCATACAACTATCCCTAACCGTGGCGCTTGGTTTGAGTTAGACACTGATGCCAAAGGTATCGGTTACGTCCGCATCGACCGCACGCGTAAATTACCATTTACGACAATCATGCGTGCCCTCGGTTTTGGCTCAGATGAAGGTATCTTTGAAATCCTTGGCGATAGCGAATTGACTCGCGCAACAATCGAAAAAGACATCCATAAATACGCTGGCGACACACGGACAGAAGAAGCCCTTAAAGACATCTACGACCGCCTTCGTCCTGGTGAACCTAAAACAGCTGACAGCTCACGTAGCCTGTTAACAGCTCGTTTCTTTGATCCACGCCGTTACGACTTTGCACCAGTTGGTCGTTACAAAGTTAACAAAAAATTAGCTCTTAAAAACCGTCTTTTGGGACTCACGCTTGCAGAGCCATTAGTTAGTGGTGAAACTGGCGAAATCTTAGTAGACAAAGACACAGAATTGACACGTGACGTGTTGGATAGCATCGAGACTGAACTTGATAATGGTTTGAACACTGTTACACTTTATCCGTCAGATGATGCTGTCATCACAGAGCCAATCGATATTCAAGTTGTTAAAGTTTACTCACCAAAAGATCCAGAAAAAGTGATCAACGTGATTTCAAATGGTCAAATCGCACCAGAAGTCCGTCACTTAACACCTGCTGATATTATCGCAAATGTTAACTACTGGTTAGCGCTTAACGAAGGTATTGGTCGTGTGGATGATATTGACCACTTGGGTAACCGTCGTATTCGCTCAGTTGGCGAATTGCTCCAAAACCAAGTTCGTATCGGTTTGAGCCGTATGGAACGTGTCATTCGTGAACGTATGAGTTCAGCTGATGATGAAAACATGACGCCACAATCTTTGATCAACATCCGTCCTGTAACGGCAGCTATTAAAGAGTTCTTTGGTAGTTCACAGTTGTCACAGTTCATGGACCAACATAATCCACTGTCTGAGTTATCTCACAAACGCCGTTTGTCAGCCCTCGGACCTGGTGGTTTGACACGTGACCGTGCCGGCTATGAAGTACGTGACGTACATTATACCCACTATGGCCGTATGTGTCCGATTGAAACACCTGAGGGACCAAATATCGGGTTGATCAATAACTTGTCATCATTTGGTAAAATCAATGAATATGGTTTCATCATGTCACCTTACCGTCGTATTGACCGTGCGAATGGTGTTGTAACCAGCGAAATTCATTATTTGACAGCTGATGAAGAAGATAACTACATCGTTGCCCAAGCTAACTCACCATTAACAGAAGATAATAAATTCTCTGGTGAAACAGTTATGGCCCGTACACGTGGTAACAATATTGAAGTTGAAGCGGATAAAGCTGACTTCATGGATGTATCACCTAAACAGGTAGTCGCAGTCGCAACAGCTTGTATTCCTTTCTTGGAAAACGATGACTCCAACCGTGCCCTCATGGGAGCCAACATGCAACGTCAAGCAGTACCATTGATTGATCCGCATGCACCATTTGTCGGAACAGGTATGGAGCATCAAGCAGCGCATGATTCAGGTGCTGCCATCCTTGCTAAACATGAAGGAACAGTTGAATTTGTTGACGGTGGTGAAATCCGCATCCGTCGTACAACTGGTGAATTAGACAAATATACGGTTACAAAATACCGTCGTTCAAACTCAGGAACATCTTACAACCAACGCCCACTTGTTCAAGTTGGTGACAAAGTTGAAAAAGATGAAATCATCGGTAACGGACCTTCTATGGAAGGTGGGGAAATGGCCCTCGGTCAAAACCCACTTGTTGCCTACATGACTTGGGAAGGGTATAACTTCGAGGATGCCGTTATCATGAGTGAACGTCTCGTTAAAGACGACGTTTATACATCAATTGCGATCGAAGAATATGAATCTGAAACACGCGATACAAAGCTTGGACCAGAAGAAATTACACGCGAAATTCCAAACGTTGGTGAAGAAGCCATGCGTCATTTGGATGAGTTCGGTATCATTCGTATTGGTGCTGAAGTTAAAGAAGGCGATATTCTCGTTGGTAAAGTCACACCTAAGGGTGAAACAGATCCAACACCAGAAGAACGTTTACTCCGTGCTATCTTTGGTGAAAAAGCGCGTGAAGTTCGCGATACATCACTTCGTGTGCCACATGGTGCCGATGGTATCGTTCATGATGTGAAGATTTTCCGTCGTGAAAATGGTGATGAACTTCAAACTGGTGTGAATACACTTGTTCGTGTCTTTATCGTTCAAAAACGTAAAATTCATGTTGGGGATAAAATGGCCGGTCGTCATGGTAATAAAGGGGTTGTATCCCGCATCTTGCCAGTAGAAGACATGCCTTACTTGCCAGATGGCACACCGGTTGATATCATGTTGAACCCACTCGGTGTACCATCACGGATGAATATTGGACAAGTTATGGAGCTCCATCTTGGTATGGCTGCTCGTACACTTGGTATCCACATTGCAACACCTGTCTTTGATGGGGCACGTGATGAAGACATCTGGAACACTGTTAAAGAAGCAGGCATGGCAGATGATGCTAAGACTGTTCTCTATGATGGTCGAACAGGTGAAGCCTTCGATAACCGTGTATCAGTTGGTGTCATGTACATGATCAAACTTCACCACATGGTTGATGATAAACTTCATGCCCGTTCAGTCGGACCTTACTCACTCGTTACCCAACAACCACTCGGCGGTAAAGCGCAGTTTGGTGGACAACGTTTTGGGGAGATGGAAGTTTGGGCACTGGAAGCCTATGGTGCTGCTAATATTCTACAAGAAATTTTGACTTATAAATCTGATGATGTCGTTGGTCGTACTAAAGCCTATGAAGCGATTGTCAAAGGTGAAAAAATTCCTGCACCAGGTCTACCTGAGTCATTCCGAGTTTTGGTAAAAGAATTACAATCACTTGGTTTAGATATGAAAGTCTTGGACGTCGATGATAATGTCCTTGAACTTCGTGAATTGGATGAAGATAATGATCCACATAACAATGACAAAGTAGAAGTAACAGTTGAAATGTTAGAAGCCAAGGAAGCAGAAGTTGCTGCAGCTGTTGAAGCTGAAGAAGTAGCAATTGAAGAAGCTGGCCAATAAGCATTCGTGCAAACACTTTTCAACTCGGTGTCAGAACAGAAAATCGAAAACAAAAGATTTTAGTTATTGTTTAATCAAATGATGACTAAAATCTTGCTGAGATTATCTTTAACAAGATTATCGCGATTCGTCGCAATTAAAGATAATTTCAATTTACAGGAGAAAAAATGGTCGATGTAAATAAATTTGAGAGTATGCAAATTGGGATTGCGTCTCCTCAAAAAATCCGTTTTTGGTCTTTTGGTGAAGTCAAAAAACCTGAAACAATTAACTATCGTACACAAAAACCAGAACGCGAAGGGCTCTTTGATGAACGTATTTTCGGTCCATCAAAAGACTGGGAATGTAGCTGTGGTAAGCTAAAAGGCGTTTTCTATAAAAACCAGGTCTGTGAAATTTGTGGTGTCCAAGTCACACGTGCGAAAGTTCGCCGTGAGCGCATGGGCCATATTGAATTAGCAGCACCAACATCACACATTTGGTACTTCAAAGGGATTCCATCACGTATGGGATTAGCCTTGGACATGAGTCCTCGCTCACTTGAAGAAATCATCTATTTTGCAAGTTATGTGGTGATTGACCCTAAAGAAACAGCACTTGAGAAAAAACAATTATTGACTGAGCGCGAATATCGCGAACAAATGCTCAAAAATGGTTTTGGGTCATTTGTTGCTAAGATGGGTGCTGAAGCCATTCAAGATTTACTTAAAAATGTGAATTTAGATGTTGAAATCTCAGCACTTAAAGAAGAGTTACAAACTGCAACAGGTCAAAAACGTGTCAAAGCTATCCGTCGTTTGGATGTCTTGGATGCCTTCAACAAATCAAACAATAAATTAGAGTGGATGGTACTCAATGTTTTACCAGTCATTCCACCTGATTTACGTCCGATGGTTCAACTCGACGGTGGTCGTTTTGCAACCTCTGATTTGAACGATTTGTACCGTCGTGTGATCAACCGGAATAACCGTTTGAAACGTTTGATGGAATTGAATGCACCAAATATCATCGTTCAAAACGAAAAACGGATGTTGCAAGAAGCCGTGGACGCGCTTGTAGATAATGGTCGTCGTGGTCGTCCGATTACTGGTCCAGGTAACCGTCCACTTAAATCTCTCAGCCATATGCTGAAAGGGAAACAAGGGCGTTTCCGTCAAAACTTGCTCGGTAAACGTGTTGACTACTCTGGTCGTTCGGTTATCGTCGTTGGTCCAACACTTAAAATGTACCAATGTGGTGTGCCGCGCGAAATGGCGATTGAGCTCTTCAAACCATTTGTTATGAGTGAAGTTGTTAAACGTGACATGGCACCTAATATCCGTGCCGCGAAACGTAAAGTTGAACGTCAAGACCCAGATGTTTGGGATGTGCTTGAAGATGTGATTAAAGAACATCCAGTTCTACTTAACCGCGCACCTACGCTCCACCGTCTCGGTATTCAAGCGTTTGAACCAGTCCTTATCGATGGTCGTGCGATTCGTCTTCACCCACTTGTGTGTGAGGCCTACAATGCCGATTTCGATGGTGACCAAATGGCGATTCACTTGCCACTTTCAGAAGAAGCCCAAGCAGAAGCGCGTATCTTGATGCTAGCTGCTGAGCATATTCTTAACCCGAAAGATGGTAAACCAGTTGTTACACCGTCACAGGATATGGTTTTGGGTAACTACTACATTACCATGGAAGAAGCTGGTCGTGAAGGTGAAGGCATGGTCTTTGCTAACGCTGATGAGGCAGAAGTTGCTTGGCGTAATGGTTTCGTTCACTTGCACACACGTGTTGGGATTGCAACGAAATCATTGAACAAACCTTGGACTGAAAACCAAAAAGATAAGATCATGGCTACGACTGTTGGTAAAATCCTTTTCAATGCGATTATGCCAGAAGAGTTCCCTTATCTGAATGAACCAACACAAGAAAACTTAACATCACAAACGGATGACCGTTTCTTCATGGCGCCTGGTGAAAATGTTACTGAATTCATCCAAAACCTTGATTTGGTCCCACCATTCAAGAAAAAACATTTGGGTAATATCATCGCAGAAGTCTTCAAACGTTTCCGTACGACTTTGACATCAGAAATGCTTGACCGCCTCAAAGACCTCGGTTACCACCATTCTACTAAGGCTGGTTTGACAGTGGGTATCGCTGATATCCCGGTTGTTGCAGATAAACATCTCATCATTGAAGAAGCACATGATAAAGTAGCACAAATCACGAAAAAATTCCGTCGTGGTGCGATGACTGATGATGAACGTTATACAATGGTAACAGACGTATGGCGTGGTGCTAAAGAAGAACTTGAGCGTCGCCTGATTGAAGCCCAAGACATGTCGAATCCAATCGTTATGATGATGGACTCCGGTGCCCGTGGTAATATTTCCAACTTCTCACAGCTCGCGGGTATGCGTGGGTTGATGGCAGCGCCGAATGGTAAAATCATGGAGCTCCCAATCATCTCAAACTTCCGTGAAGGCCTGTCCGTTTTGGAAATGTTCTTCTCTACTCATGGTGCCCGTAAAGGGATGACCGATACGGCCCTTAAAACAGCCGATTCAGGTTACTTGACACGTCGTCTCGTTGACGTTGCCCAAGATGTGATCATTCGTGAAGATGACTGTGGTTCTGACCGTGGTCTTGTGATTAGCGATATTGCGACAGGTAAAGAAATGGTTGAACCATTATCTGAACGTCTCAATGGTCGTTACACACGTAAAACAGTTGTTCATCCAGAAACAGGTGAACAAATCATCGGTGAAGATGAGTTGGTTACAGAAGCCATTGCAGCGCAAATCGTTGCAGCTGGCATCAAAGAAGTAACAATCCGTTCAGTCTTTACATGTAAAACACGTCATGGTGTATGTAAACATTGTTATGGTGTCAACTTGGCAACTGGTGATGCAGTTGAAGTTGGTGAAGCAGTCGGAACAATCGCTGCCCAATCAATCGGTGAACCTGGTACACAGTTGACCATGCGTACCTTCCACACGGGTGGTGTAGCGTCATCTGAAGATATCACACAAGGTCTCCCTCGTATCCAAGAAATCTTTGAAGCTCGTAACCCTAAAGGGGAAGCGGTCATCACTGAAGTAACGGGTGAAGTCATTGAAATCACTGAAGAACCAGCGACTCGTAAGAAAGAAGTAACAGTCAAAGGTGAAACAGATACACGGACATACGAAGTACCATTTACAGCACGTATGCACGTTGAAGTTGGTGATTTCATTCACCGTGGAACGCCTCTGACAGAAGGTTCTATTCAACCAAAACACTTACTTCAAGTTCGCGATACACTCTCAGTTGAAACTTACTTACTTGCAGAAGTGCAAAAAGTATATAGAAGCCAAGGGGTTGAGATCGGCGACAAGCACGTTGAGGTAATGGTCCGTCAAATGCTCCGTAAAGTCCGCGTCATGGATGCCGGCGATACAGATCTCTTGCCTGGTACACTCATGGACATTGCTGATTTCGAGCAAGCCAACCAACAAATTCTATTTGATGGTGGCGTACCTGCGACATCTCGTCCAGTTCTTATGGGTATCACTAAAGCATCGCTTGAAACGAACTCATTCTTGTCAGCTGCATCCTTCCAAGAAACAACACGTGTCTTGACTGATGCTGCAATCCGTGGCAAGAAAGATCCATTGCTTGGTCTTAAGGAAAATGTTATCATCGGTAAAATCATCCCAGCTGGTACTGGTATGGCACGTTACCGTAACCTTGAACCATTAGCAAAAGTTGCTGAAACACAAGAAGTTGTTGCAGAAGTAACTGAATAATCAATCAAAGGCTAGGACAAAAAGTCCTCAGTCAACAATATAGAAAAGCAGATTAGGGCAATCCATTTGATTATCCTAGTCTGCTTTTTTGTATTGTGTTAGGGAAGACATTAGGATTTAGCGCAAAATCGATAGTTTTTACCAAATTAGTATTGTTTTGCCAAAAGAATGCGAATTTCGCATAAAAATAGCAATTTTCTTACCAATTTAGTATTGTTTTGGCAAAACAATTCGAATTTCGCACAAAATCAAAAGTTCTTACAATACAACTACAATGCTTTACAATTTATCAATAAATAGCAATCGTTCATTACATATTTTTATTTCGTGATGATATGCTTTGGGGTTGTCATAAGTTGGTATCTCACCGTAAGAAAGCGCCACCATATTTCTTGAGAATTTAAACTAAATTAGATATAATATAAGTATGATAAAAAGATAAGATAAATACAAAACGGTGTCATAAAACTTTGGTTTTTATTAAACAAAACAAGAAATAGGAGGGACGACCTAGGGGATTTAAGAAAACTGATTCTGCTGTACTTTTAGTAAGGTAATATCTCAACAATATTACCTAAAATAATAGATGGAGGGAACGGATGGCACAGAAACAAAAGAAAAAACGACTAAGAGAGCACAGATTTTTAGTTCAAGCGGGCGCTTTTTTAGCAATTGTCGCGGGTGCTCTCAGAGTTGGATTTGTTGGTGTAAATGACCAGGTAGAAGAAACGCTAGACCCTGAAAAAGCAGTCGCTGAAACAAAAGAAACAACCTGTTTGATTAAAGATTTTAATGATATCAATGCGGCAGAATTGGGACATTTGTCACATACAGCTACAAAGATAGATACTGCAATAAATGACAGAACAGATGACGCCACTGTCTATGCAGATGAAGTGGCACCCAAAGGTCTGACAAATGTGAAACAAGTGTCGAGCGCAGACCACAATGAAACTAATTTAACTTATGAGCAAGCTAATCAAGTGGCAGATGCAAATGGCGCAGTAGTAACACCGGATAAGAACAATTCAGTCATTGGAACACCTGAGAATAAATCACCAGACGAAGTGAAAAATACCGTATCTGGTTTTTCTGATGTCATACCAGATTCAAACGGCAATATCTCAAGTGGTACGTACACCGCCTCAGATCACTCTCGAACAGCAATCGTTGGTAATGTGACTGACACCATTGGCACGGGGGTTCATAAATCAACAGAAAATGGCGATACTCTGCCAACTTATGATAGAACTTCTGGAAAAGTTACGGATGGCAAAACGATTATTTCGAATGTTACGACAACATCAAAGGATGGTGCTAGGACAGCGCATGCGACAGTCAATGGCGATGTCGCACCAAGTACGGTATATGATGAGAATGGTCGGCCCGTTCAATTAGAGGCTGCCCAAGTCGGTCAAACCTATTATACTGATGCGCAGCAAACATCTAAAATCATCTTTACGCAAAATAAACAAGGGAAAGTCGTAGATGAAACAAAAGGTTTTGCGATACCTAAGCAAATCAGTGATACTGTAACGGGACAAAATATCATCAACAGTGCAAGCCTAGACCAAGCAAATAATGTCATTCAGCTGACACCGGACAAAAACGACCAGGCAGGAACAGCTATTTTAGGTAGCGATAAAGGGATTGACCTCTCGCAAGATTTTGACCTGGATGCTAGCGTTAATCTGGGTAGCAATAGCGTCGAAAAAAGTGGTGGTAGGACCAATAAATGGGTCAAACAAAGTGATGGTACATGGGTGCAAGTCCACACCGGTTCTGAAAAAGGTGGCGATGGCATCTCTTTTGGTTTCAATCCAATCGGAAATGATGACGTCGGACATTGGGGAAATTCCTTTATGCGCAAAACAGAAGACGAGGCAGGTCAAATCATTGACACTGCCAATGCAACAGCCCAACAAATCATCAGTGATGCCCAAGCGGAAATCACTGAAAAAGAAGCGCAGTCTAGAGAAGAACTTGACCGACTTAAAGGTCGTATCGACCACTATTCAACTCAAATCAATGCCGCAGCGCAAACGATTGATACCTTATTAGGGACGATTAGCAGTTTGTGATTGAAATAAGATGAAAGCTTAAAACAAGGAGAGAAAATGACTATTTTTGATTTGAATAACTAAAAAAGAGTAAGGTCTAAATTGACCTACTCTTTTTTTTGAAAAAATGCGTTCTTTTAATTCTCAATGGGTTTGATACTTGCATCTCTTCTATTTGGTTTTTAGTGAGATAGTAAGGACACAAGGCGCTATTTTTGGTATAATAGACAAATGAAAACTAATGAACAAATCGAGAAAATTTCAACTCTACTTTCAATTTCGCCTAAGCAAATCAAGCAGGTATTAGACTTGACGAGCGAGGGCAATACCATTCCTTTTATCGCGCGTTATCGGAAAGAAGCGACGGGTGATTTGGATGAGGTTCAAATCAAGGCAATAGTGGACGAAAACGACCGTGCTATCAAATTGGATGAGCGTAAAACGGCTGTCCTTGCTAAAATTGAAGAATTGGGTAAGCTGTCAGATGACCTGAAGAAAAATATATTGGCAGCTGAAAAGTTATCAGAAGTTGAAGAATTTTACTTACCTTATAAGACGAAACGTCGGACGAAGGCGATGATTGCTAAAGAACGTGGCTTGTTTGGGTTGGCTAAAGTCATTATGCAAAATGGTGACGTCGCAACAAGTGCTGAAGGTTACTTAAACGAGGAGGTGCCCTCAGCTAACGATGCAATTTCAGGTGCGCTTGATATCTTATCTGAGGCCATTTCTGAAGATGTGAAGATGCGGGCTTGGGTGCTCAATGAAATCAAGCAAAACTCACGCTTGATGACGACTGAAAAAGATGATAGTCTGGATGAGAAAAATGTCTTTCAGATTTACTATGATTTTTCGGATAAACTGTCTGAAATCCCGAACTATCGAGTTTTAGCGGTTAATCGAGGTGAAAAACTTGGCGTTTTGTCGGTCAAGTTTGAGCACAATATTGATAAGATGACGCTCATGTTTGAGAGTCGTTATAATGCCAAGGCCAATGCGTATCTGAAAACAGCTATCAATGAGGCACTCAAATCGAAAATCATCCCAGCTATGGAGCGTAATGTTCGTGCTGAGCTTAAAGAGCGTGCGGAAGATGGCGCGATTGAAACCTTTGGTAAAAATCTGCGGAATCTCTTGCTTGTGGCGCCTTTGAAAGGTAAAGTTGTCCTTGGTTTTGACCCAGCTTTTAGAACTGGGGCTAAGATTGCCATTGTCGATAAAACTGGCAAAATGTTGATGACGACAGTAATTTACCCCGTTAAACCGGCTTCAGCTAAGCAAATTGAGCAGGCAAAAGTTGAACTTACCAAGCTGATTACAGATTATGACGTTGAAATGATCGCCATTGGCAATGGGACAGCATCACGAGAAAGTGAGCAGTTTGTTTCAGACGTGATTAAAGACAATCACTTATGTGCCAAATACGTTATCGTATCGGAAAGTGGTGCGTCTGTCTATTCAGCTAGTCCATTGGCGAGAGAAGAATTTCCAGATTTGACTGTTGAAAAACGCTCAGCCATTTCAATTGCTCGGCGCTTGCAAGACCCGTTAGCTGAATTAGTGAAAATTGAGCCAAAAGCGATCGGTGTTGGTCAGTATCAACATGATGTATCTGAGAAAAAATTGACAGAAAATCTGGATTTTGTCGTCGATACAGTGGTCAACCAAGTCGGTGTCAATGTCAATACGGCAAGTGCTAGCTTGCTCTCACACGTTGCAGGTTTGAATGCGACTATTGCTAAAAATATCGTGGCTTACCGAGAAGAAAACGGTGTAATCAAGTCACGTAAGGAAATCAATAAGGTGCCGCGTCTAGGGGCTAAGGCTTTTGAGCAGGCAGCAGGTTTCTTGCGTATTCCAAACAGTGCTAATATCTTAGACAATACAGGCGTTCACCCAGAGTCATACAAGGTTGTGGACCAATTGTTTTCTGAATTTGGTATTCAGGAGTTGGATGATGCGGCACGCGCTAAATTAGAAAAAGCTGACCTTAATCAATTAGCTGATAAACTTGAAGTTGGTAAAGCGACATTGAAAGATATCATTTCAGATTTGCTGAAACCAGGCCGTGATTTACGAGATGATTTTGATGCACCAATCTTACGCTCAGATGTTTTATCGGTCAAAGATTTACGTGTGGGTCAAAAACTGGAAGGTGTTGTCCGTAACGTTGTCGATTTTGGTGCCTTTGTTGATATCGGTATCAAAGAAGATGGTTTGGTTCATGTCTCACGCATGGCTAAAAAGTTCGTTAAGGACCCGTCAAGTGTTGTGGCTGTTGGTCAGATTGTAACCGTTTGGGTTTACCAAATTGACCAAAGCCGTGGCAGTAAAGTGGGCTTGTCAATGGTTGAACCTAAAGCCTTACCTGAAACAGATGACAAACAAAAATGATGCGTTACTAGCTTTTGTTCAATGGGTATCGTTAACGGATTTTGGCAAACCCTTTGAACATGAAGTTAAGTTTAATCGCCGATTAAAATCAACGGGCGGACGATTTTTTCCAAAAGATTTATATCTGGATTTCAATGAAAAAATGTATGATGTCTTTTCAGAAGATGTCTTTCGTAAAATCGTCCAACATGAGCTTGTCCACTATCATCTTTACCGTGAAGGCCGTGGCTATAAACATGCTGACCGTGAATTTAAAGTGTTGCTGTCGCAAGTTGGTGGTTTACGCTTTGCCCCACCGTTACCGGATGTTCAATATCTGACCTATACTTGTTTATCATGTGGTCAAACATATCGACGTCGCAGGCGATTGGACGTCAAGAAATATCGGTGTGGTAAATGTCGTGGTAAATTATATTCATTATAAGCAAAAAAATGTTTGCTTTGCTTTCTTAAATGACTATAATACTTGTGTGGAATAGGATAGAGGAGGGAGTAAGCTATGAAAAAATCGGAGCAAAAAAAATTAGTCAAATCAAGCGAGAAAATATTTAATAGTTTGACGAAAACGCAACAACTGATTGTCTTGGTTGTTCTTGTCCTTGGCTTTCTAGGCTACTTTGTCTTTTCACAATCAGGCAATAATAATCCTTTTTCGCAAGAAAAGGTGATTAAAGCAAGCAATGCTGATGAGCTACTCAAGCTACAATGGAACGGCTCTGATACTTATTATGTCAAGTTAAATGGTGGTAAGTCGACTTTTTCTGCTGGGGCACTAGCGCAGGATTCAAATCAGGACGACTGGCTAAAATTTTCTCCTCTTGATAGTTTAGGTAGAGCTAATCAAGCCAATGCACGTCTGAGTTACAATCGGTATATGCAAGTCAAAACCATGTCACGACCAAGAATTCCTAATAATCCAGCAGGTTGGTCTTACAATGGTCGGTCTAATAATCAGGAAATTTATTTTGAGAATGGTCTGGTGACGCTTTATAATCGGAGTCATTTGGTGGCTTGGATGTTTTCGGGTGATGCGGGCAGCAAGGAGAATTTGGTGACGGGCACGCGGGCTATGAATTCGCCTGGGATGCAAGATTTTGAGTCGCAAATTTCGGATGTTTTGTATTATAAGAAATTACATGTGCGCTATCAGGTTACGCCAGTTTATCAGGGCAATGAGCTCTTGCCTCGTGGGGTGCAGATGATGGCGAAATCTATCGAAGATGGTGGCAAAAGCTATGATTTGAATGTCTATGTATTTAATGTTCAGCCGGGTTATCAGATTGATTATCTGACTGGAGTCGGACAAAAAACTAAGTAAAAGAGATAGGAGTGGCTTATGCGGACATCGCGAGCAACAATTGAAAAGTTACCTAAAATAGAACTGCATTGTCATTTGGATGGCTCAATTTCGATGCAAACGATTCGGCAACTGGCGCAGCAGGCAGGAATAGAGTTGCCAGTTTCAGATGAGGATTTGCGTCTAAAAATTACTGCACCTCAAAATGCTGAAAGCCTGATGGATTACTTAACGCCTTTTGACTTTGTATTGCCGATGTTGCAAACTGAAACTTCGCTTGAACTGGCAGCCTATGACATCCTTGAGCAAGCGCAGAAAGACAACATCCGCTATATGGAAATCCGCTTTGCTCCAACCTTGCATACGGCAGCTGGCTTGACGCTATCACAAGTGGTTGCCGCGGTTACACGAGGCTTGGCAGCAGGTGAACGTGATTTCCAAGTTAAAGCCAATGCCTTACTCTGCGGCATGCGTCATGAATCAGTCGACAGTGTTCTAACAGTCGTCGATTTATTTGCAGACGGTGGCTTGACACATCTGGCTGGATTCGATTTGGCAGGAGTAGAAGTAGATGGTTTTCCAGAACACTTCGCATCAGTCCTTGAAAAGGTCAAGTTAAATCAGATTCCGTTGACCTTACATGCGGGTGAATGTGGTTGTGCTCAAAATGTTTTAGGCGCTATCAAGGCTGGTGCTAGTCGGATTGGCCATGGTGTGGCCTTAAAAGATGTACCAGGCAATTGGGAGGCTTTAGTCGCTGATAAAATTGCGATTGAAATGGCCCCAACCTCTAACTTCCAGACCAAGGCTGTCGATACTTTGGCTAATTATCCTTTCAAGAAACTCTTGGATGCGGGTGTCAGAGTGACCATTAATACAGATAATCGGACTGTTTCAGGCACGACCTTAAATGATGAATATGAAAAAATTGCTGGTTGGTATGACTTGAGTGAGGCGGAGTTTCGTCAAATCGGTCGTCATGCCTTTGAGGCAAGTTTCATGTCTCCTGAACAGCGTGATGCTTTAATCAGTGAGTTTTAAAGTCTCAACGACCAAAAAGAGAAAAGCAAACTGGTTAGTTTACTTTTCTCTTTTTGGTATCGGCAATTTTTTTACCCCGATTTCGTATTGTTTTGGCAAAAGAATACTGATTTGGTATAGAAACACCAATTTTTACATCAATCTTGTATTGTTTCTGATAAGAAAATCATTATGCTTGATAATTTATCGAAAGCTGATACAAAAATAGGCTATGAACGATTCTGATTAACATCAGAAAAGGTTCATAGCCTATTTTTTAGGTGGCATTTATCCTAGCCCCTTTGTATCATTTATTTTTTATCAGGTGTCAAGACCATTGGAATAATGATCGGTTCGCGTTCTAACTCACGATAGAAGAAAGGTTTAATTGCCTCTGTCATGGCGCGTGCAACACTTGCCTCATTAGCATTTTCATCATTCATGGCTTTACGAATGGCATTGAACAAGACGCGTTGCCCTGAGCGAATCAAATCACCAGACTCACGCATATAGATGAAGCCACGGCTGAGCATGTCAGGACCCGCTAAAATCATCTTACTCTTGAAGTCTACTGTTGCAACAGCGAGGACCACACCGTCTTCTGACAATTCATGACGGTCACGAAGGACAGCGTTGCCGATATCTCCGATACCATTACCATCAACGTAAGTATCTTGGGCGTTAAAGTGACCTGCATAACGAGCAGAGTCAGCAGTCAGTGCTAAGACATCACCATTTTCAAAAATGAAACAGTTTTCTTTTGGCACACCAGTATCTTGAGCGAGACCGGCATGGATTTTTAACATCCGGTACTCACCATGGACTGGCATGAAATATTTCGGTTTAATCAAGCGGAGCATGAGTTTTTGTTCTTGCTGACCACCATGACCAGATGTATGAATGTTGTTCATTTTACCATAAATGACTTTAGCACCAGCCTCAGAAATACGGTTAATTAATTGATTCACACCATGCGTATTCCCAGGAATGGCATTAGATGAGAAGACAACGGTGTCACCCATTTGCAAGGTCACAAAACGGTGCATGCCATTTGCAATTCGACTGAGTGCAGCCATTGGTTCACCCTGTGAGCCAGTACACATGATGAGTAATTCATGCGGTTGGTACTGGTTCACTTCACCAGGTTCAATAAAAGTGTCTTTTGGTGCTTTGATATAGCCAAGTTCAATCCCGTTAACAATGGCTTTCTCCATTGAACGGCCGAAGACAACGATTTTACGACCAGTCTTAACGGCACCTTCAACGGCTTGTTGCAAACGGAAGATATTTGAGGCAAATGAAGCGAAGATAATCCGACCTTCAATGCGCTCAAAGATTTTTTGAATAGAAGCGCCGACAACTTTTTCAGAATGTGAGAAAGTTGGAATTTCAGCATTTGTTGAGTCAGAAAGTAAAAGTAGTACGCCTTCTTCACCAAGTGCAGCCATACGGTGCAAGTCAGCAGGTTCACCAACTGGTGTGAAGTCAAACTTGAAGTCACCAGTGGCAACGATTTTACCTTGCGGTGTATCTATGACCATGGCGATAGGCTCTGGAATTGAGTGAGTCGTGCGGAAGAATGAAAGTTTCAAGTATTTGAAAGCAATCTCATCATCAGGATGAATTTCAAAGAGTTTAGCATCACGCAAGAGGCCATGTTCTTCAAGTTTTCCGCGGATTAAAGCAAGTGATAATGGGCCAGCATAAATGGGCACATTGGCTTGTTTCAGGAGGAAAGGAATCCCACCGATATGGTCTTCGTGACCATGGGTGATGAAAACACCTTTAATGCGGTCTTGATTATCAACGATGTAGCTATAGTCAGGAATGACATAGTCAACGCCGAGTAAATCGTCTTCTGGGAATTTGATGCCGGCATCAACGATGATAATCTCATCTTGATATTCGACACCATAAGTGTTTTTACCGATTTCACCGAGTCCGCCAATGGCGAAAACCGCGACTTCATCGGGTTTGATGTTTAGATTGGTGTAGCTATTAGTAGTCATCTTTCTCTTTTCTTTTTTATATGATCTATTTTTTTAGTTTATTAAAAAACTTGTGATGAATCTCACAAGTTGTAAGGTTTCTTAAAAGGTTGTGATGTTGAAGCCTTCAGATTCTCTTTCGTATGCTGCTTGCTCATCACTGATGGCATCGATAAATTCAACATGGTAATCTGTATTGTCGCGCATGATTTCGCGTGCTTGGATGACACCTTGACGAACGTCAGTCGTGTCAAGCTCTAAATAGAGCGAATGTGTTGTTTCGCGTTTTGGGCTACGTTTTTTAGTTTCTTGATAAAAGACTTTGAAAAGCATATTTTTTCTCCAGTATAGTAATTTAATTTTACAGGTGCACCTTTAATAAAGGTCGCATTATTGCAATTACTTATATTTTAGCATAAAATAGTAATATACTCAACCAACACATATTTTACCCAATTTCAAGTGGTAAACTGGTATGTTTGGTTGTAAAACATTAGGAAGATAATCCCAAGAAATGAAATTATTAGCTTTTGATACCTCAAGTCAGGCGTTATCTGTTGCTTTGACAGAAGACGACAACCTGCTTGGGAAGATTGATTTAAACATCAAGAAAAATCACAGTATAACGCTCATACCGGCGATTGATTTTTTAATGACGCATGCAGGGATAAAGCCAGAAGAACTGGACCGAATTGCTGTAGCACAAGGACCTGGTAGTTACACGGGTCTTCGAATTGCAGTAACAACGGCTAAAACTCTAGCTAGCACGCTTAACATCGACCTCGTTGGTGTGTCAAGCCTTGCTGCCATTGCGGCCAATGTTGATGTGACAGGCAAAGTTGTGCCTCTAATTGACGCTAGACGGCAGAATGTCTATGCTGGTATTTATGAAAATGGTCTTAGCATGAGTCAAGAACAGCATATGTCACTCGACAAGTTATTGGATACTCTAAAAAATGAGGAAGTGCTATATTTTACAGGTGAGGTAGCTAACTTTCGTGAGCTGATTTCACAGACTTTACCGCAAGCTAAGTTTGTTGAAAATGCAGAGCGCAGATTGCCTAACGCCTATCAAATCGCGCGCTTGGGCGCAGGTTATGAACCAGTAAATGTGGACGCATTTGTCCCAGTGTATTTGAAAAAAGTTGAAGCGGAAGAGAAATGGTTGGAGACACATGCAAAAAATCAAGGAAATGATACAAACTATATCCAAAGTATTTGAGGCTCAGGATTTTCGACAATATCGTGCTTTTGATGATGTTGATTTGGATGTGGTGATGGGTCAAACGCGCTACCGTATCGCTGAGCGTGAGGATATCGTGAGTTTTCTTGCGATTGAGCGTGATGTTTATGGTGGCGACACACCGTGGACATTTTCGCATTTTGAGCATGAAATCATGACTAATGACCTTGCGATTTTTATCACGGCAGAGGCAGATGGCAAGATTGTTGGTTTTATCGGGGGACGTGTGGTTCCTGAGAATAATTCAGTTCACTTATCAAATTTAGGTGTTTCAAGTGCTTTTCAGCGCCAAGGCATTGGGTCAAATCTGGTGAAGAGGCTGGCTGAATTAATGCGACAATTGGGCGTCGATTCACTGACTTTAGAAGTGAAAAGAAATAATTTACCTGCCCAAGCCATGTATCGTAAGTTGGGGTTTGAGACAAAAGAAATTTTACCTGGCTACTATGAAAATGCGCAAGATGGTCTTTGGATGGTGAAACAATTAGCAGCAATAGGTGATAAGCAAGCGGTATGATAACGATTAGAAAACTCAATTTTTTGACAGATTGTTATCGTGATTTTGCAGGAGATATTCAGGCGATTTTAGACGATTTATATGAGGAGTCGCCATGGACATTTGAGCAGACATTTGCGGACCTCTTACGAGAGGAGTCTGTTTACTATCTGGCTTTTACAGAAGAACAAAAAGTTGTTGGTTTTTTGGCATTATCAGTTGTCATGGATGAAATTGAAATCACCAATATTGGCGTTGCTAAAGCTTATCAATCGCAAGGAATTGCAAGCCTATTGCTCAAACAATTAACAAAACTTGAAGGAAAAATTTTCTTAGAAGTCCGTGCATCAAATGAAAGAGCGCGGCATTTATATGAAAAATTCGAGTTCGAGGCTTTTTATCAAAGAAAAAATTATTATCAAAATCCGCAAGAAGATGCGATTTTAATGAAGAGAGAAAAATGACAGATAATTATATATTAGCTTTTGAGACTTCTTGTGATGAGACGAGTGTTGCGGTCTTGAAAAATGGTCAGGAGCTGTTAAGTAATGTGATTGCGAGTCAAATCGAGAGTCACAAACGTTTTGGTGGTGTTGTACCGGAAGTTGCTAGTCGTCACCACGTCGAAGTAATTACCGCCTGTATTAATGAGGCAATGGCAGAGGCCGAGATTACACCCGCTGATTTGACGGCAGTAGCTGTTACTGAGGGACCCGGTCTTGTTGGCGCACTTCTAGTAGGTGTTGCAGCAGCCAAAGCTTTTGCTTGGGCGAATCACTTGCCACTTGTACCAGTCAATCATATGGCTGGTCACTTGTGGGCAGCTCGTCAGGTTAAACCACTTGAATTTCCATTAATGGCCTTGCTCGTCAGTGGTGGTCATACAGAGCTTGTCTATGTGGCAGCACCTGGGGATTATAAAATCATTGGTGAAACGCGAGACGATGCCGTTGGTGAAGCCTATGATAAGGTTGGGCGTGTGATGAACTTGACTTATCCTGCAGGGAGAGAAATTGATGGTCTAGCTCACCAAGGGCAAGACGTCTTTAACTTTCCACGGGCTATGATGAAACATGACGACCCTGCCCTTGAATTTAGCTTTTCAGGTCTTAAATCAGCCTTTATTAACACCGTTCATAATGCGGAGCAAAAGGGACAGACATTGGATAAAAAAGACTTGTCTGCGAGTTTCCAAGCTGCCGTGATGGATGTTTTGTTGGCTAAAACTAAAATAGCTTTAGAACAATTTCCGGTGAAAATGCTAGTGGTTGCAGGCGGTGTGGCAGCGAATCAAGGGTTACGTGAACGTTTAGCCGCTGAAATCACAGCTGTTGATGTGGTGATTCCACCACTTAGACTTTGTGGTGATAATGCTGGGATGATTGCCTATGCTAGTGTCTGCGAGTATAACCAAGGACATTTAGCAGGACTAGGCTTAAATGCGCGACCTAGTTTGACCTTTGAATCAATAAGTTAAATCGTTCAAAGTGATGATAGGTGGTAAGTGGTAAGAGGAATGCTTTTTAATTAGAATAAAAGCCTTTGTCAAGGGGATTATAAAGCTGGTTGACATGACGTTGGGGGAGACGGAAAATGACATACTACGTAGGATTTGATATTGGGGGAACAGCAGTCAAATATGGTCTGGTAAATGAAACAGGCAAGATAATTGAAAAAGGCTCGTTTGCGACAACACCAAATGACGGCGAGCAGTTAATTGCCAATATGGCAAAGCAAGTCGCAGCTTATCAGGAAAAGTATGCTATTCTAAGTGTTGGTGTTAGTGTGCCAGGCATTGTACGTAAAGACGGTTATATGATTACTGCAGGTGCCGTTACAGCTTTCTTTGATATCAACCTCAAGACAGTATGCGAAACAGCCTTTCAGTTGCCTGTTGTCGTTCAAAATGATGCCAATTGCGCTGCTTTGGCTGAGCAATGGATTGGTAATGCTCAAGGCGTTGAAAATTACATCGTGATTTCCTTGGGAACAGCTGTTGGTTGTGGGATTATCATTAATAATGCTATCTATCAGGGGGCACACGGTGCAGCTGGTGAAGTAGGCTGGACAATGCAGCAACCGCTTGATTATACACAAGACCTTGAAGCAGGCTCTTGGAACTTTACAAGTGGCGTTGTGCTTGGTCTCTATAATCGGTATCAACAAGCGACTGGTAAAGAAGTGACAGATGCGCGCGTGATCCTGGATCTTGTTCGTCAAGGCGATGCGCAAGCAAGCAAAGTCATGGATCGCTACTATGAAGATGTGGCTAAAGGCCTGCTCAATCTTGTCTGTGCCTTTGATCCAGAGGTGATTTTACTTGGTGGTGGCATTAGTGCCAACGATGAATTCTTAGGTCATTTGTCAGAGCGAATCGATAAGATTAAACAACATCACAAGTCATTAAACCACTTAACTGGTGTGACTGTTGCGGGTATCAAACCGTGTTTATTGCGTAATGATGCCGGCTTAATTGGTGCCGTTTATCAAGCTAAACAAATTATTGGATAAAATAAAAGAGGCTGAGACAAAGTCCTCTAAAAATAGGCGATGAACCATTTTCGAAGTTAATCGGAATCGTTCGTCGCCTATTTTTGTATCGCTTTGGATTAATGGTTAAGCAGCAAGATTACCAAATTGGTAGAAAAATGCTGTTTTCTAGTGAAATCGGTATTCTTTCTGAGAAAGATTACCAAATTGGTAAAAAAAATGCTGTTTTCTTGCGAAATCGGTATTCTTTCTGGGAAAGATTACCAAATTGGTATTCTTTGGGAAAAACAATATCAAAAAGAGAAAAATAAATGGAACACATCATTGCCAAGTCAGCTTTAATCTATTGGTAGCCGAGATTTTGTACTTGGTCCTTTTTAGTTGAGAAAAAATAGCGATGCCACCTGATCAATTCAGGAGACATCGCTATTTTAATGACAGCTAGTCAGCGCTTATTTGCGTTGTTTACCAGCATTACGATTTTTCTTTTTATTAGTTGAAATAGCCTTGTTAAAGTCTTGTTTAGCTTTGACAACGTTTTGTGGTGTTACATCTTTCAAGCCAGCAGTTTTAACAACAGGTGGGTTGGCTTCAAATTCTCTGTCAATTTTCTCACGTAAGTGAGGTTTGATGATGAAAGTCACAATGACTTGTTGGATGATACCGAAGATACCACCGATAACCCAGTAAAGGGTGACACCGGCAGGTGAACTGAATGAGAAGAAGACGATCATCAAAGGACTCATGAACATCATCGTTTTCATTTGTTTCTTCTGTTCTTCATCAATGCCAATAGTTGATAGGTAACTTTGAACGAAGTAGAAAACACCTGCAACGAGAGTTAAGACGATACTTGACTTGCCTAGGTCAATGCCCAGGAATGTCGCTGTTGAAATACCATCTGTATAACGTGCTGCGTAGAAGAGGGCAGAGAAGAAAGGCATCTGAATCAAGAGTGGTAGACAGCCCATCGAGCCGAACATACTAACACCATTTTCTTTTTGCGCAGCCATGAGTTCAGATTGAGCAGCCATTTTTTCTTCATTGGTCGTTGCGTTTTTCATACGGTTTTGGATTGGTTCCAAAACAGGTTTCAAATAACGCATTTTTTCTTGCATGTAGCTTGATTTGTAGGCTTGATTGAGACCAAGTGGCAAAATGACCAAGCGCACAATCACCGTTACTAAAATAATCGCTACACCGAATCCGAAACCAAGGTTATGCGCGAAGAATTCAACCGCAGCACTCATTGGCTTAACGAGAATGTTATAGACCAAGCCATCACCAGTTGGTTTACCATTTTTTGTTTTCACACAGCCTGTCAAAAAAAGTAGTGCCGTCAGCATAAAACCTGACAAAAAAAGTCGTTTAGTTGTTTTTTTCAAGATTTTTCCTAATTTCTAATGGTCAGCTTTGAAAAAGCGCCAAAAATATATATAGTCCTATTTTACCATAAAAAAAACAAGATTTTCAATAAGTCCTCAGACTGAAGTCTTGTTTTTTCAATTACAGCTATAAATATCGAATGTCTTATTTGATGAAAGCTTTGATTTCAGCATCAAAAGCTTCAAGTTTAGCAGCAGACAAATCCTGCGTTTCACCAACCGCAGCCAGATAGAACTTGATTTTTGGTTCAGTCCCAGAAGGGCGAACCGCAATCCAAGAGCCGTCTTCAAGATGGTATTTGAGCACGTTTGATGGTGGCGTTGTCAAAGTTTCGACAGAGCCATCAGCAGCAGTAGCAGTATTTTCAAGGAAATCTTCTGTCAAAGCAACTTTGATACCATTGAAGGCAGTTGGTTGATTGCCACGGAATTTATCCATAACTGCTTTGATTTGAGCCGCACCATCAATTCCCTCAAGGGTAACAGAAACTGTATTTTCAAGGTAGAAACCATATTCAGCATAAATATCTTGAATGCCGTCGTACAAAGTTTTGCCTAAAGATTTGTAATAAGCAGCTACTTCACAGATCAAAAGCAAAGCTTGAATGGCATCTTTATCACGAACGAAAGGTTTGATCAAATAACCAAATGACTCCTCAAATCCCATCATGTAAGTGTGGCTACCTGTTTCTTCAAATTCTTGGATTTTCTCAGCAATGAATTTGAAACCAGTTAAGACGTTGAACATCTTAACGTCGTAAGATTTGGTAATCGCTGTCACCAATTCTGTCGAAACGATCGATTTAACAACTGCAGCATTTGCAGGGAGAGTGCCTGCTTGCTTGTGTGCCTCAAGGATATACTTAGCCAAAACAGCACCGATTTGGTTACCAGAAAGCGGTTGGTAATCACCATTTGGCAAGCGAACTTCCACACCGATACGGTCAGCATCAGGGTCAGTTGCGACTAACATGTCAGCGTCTACTTCACGACCCAATTTTTCTGAAAGTTCAAAAGCAGCTTGGCTTTCAGGGTTTGGCGATTTGAGAGTTGGGAAGTCACCATCAGGAATAGCTTGTTCTTCAACAACAGCAATCTTTTCAAAGCCAGCTTGTGCTAGTGTTTTACGACCAAGCATTTCACCAGTACCATGAAGTGGCGTGAAGACGATATTGAGGTTTTTACCAAATTCATCAATAACAGCTTGATTAATCGTAACAGATTTCACATTTTCCAAATATTTCTTGTCAATGTCATCGCCGATGATGGTGATTAGCTCACTATTTTCATCAGCAAGTTCGATATGGAAGATATCCTCAATCTCATTGATATAGTCTGTCAATTGATCCGCATCTTCAGGCGGCATTTGTCCGCCATCTTCGCCATAAACCTTGTAACCATTGTACGGCGCGGGGTTATGAGAGGCAGTAATCATAATCCCTGTCAAAGTGTTCAATTCGCGGATGGCAAATGATAGCTCAGGCGTTGGGCGCAATGATTCGAAAACGTAAGACGGAATATCATGAAGGGCGAGGATGCGTGCTGCATCAAATGCAAACTCGCGTGAAAAATGACGTGAATCATAGGCAATTGCGACACCACGTTTTTTAGCATCGCCTTTAGAGTCCATGAGGCGGGCAAGACCTTCTGTTGTTTGACGAACAGTGTAGATGTTCATACGATTTGTGCCGACACCAATCAAACCACGTTGACCTGCCGTACCGAATTCAAGTGATGTATAGAAGGCATCTTCTTTTGTGTGCTCATCCATTGTTGCGAGCTCATTTTTAAGATAATCAGGTAATTCTGAAAAATCAGCCCATTTTTGATAAGATTCTTTGTAAGACATTCTGTCTCCTTTCGCTTTATAAGCATCTTTAATTTAGTTTTTAGAAAGCATTTTCATACAAGACTATTTTAACAAAAAAAAACGTGAATTTCACGCTTTCCGAAGTTTAATTACGAAATTTCATTAAAATAGGGACAATACTTGCCGTTAAAATGGTTGCAGCAATGGCCTCAGCGATTGAATTTGTCGCGATGATTGAGGCAATTAATGCCCTGAATGTCATATTCAGTTGGTTGTTGAATAATAGAAAAGCCGAGGTGAGGACCAAAATTGTGTTGGTAGCAGAGCCTAGAAAACCAGCAAGTCCAGCACCGAAACGATTTTTTGCCAATTGATAAATGAAAAATGGCAGAATCCCAACAAGAATTCGAGGGACAAAAGCGACAAAGAGTGACCAAATATTACCGTGAGGTGCAAATGGTGAGAATAAAAATGAAGTCGGAATTGGCGCAATTGTTGAGTTTAAAAAAGAAATCATCCCCATGACAAAGCCGAGAACAGCACCTTTACGCCAACCTAGAATGATTGAGCCTATAATGACAGGGATATGAACCAAGGTAGGCTGAATCGGAAAAGGCCAAAAGGTGTAGACAATTTTGGATAGGAGATGAATCACCACCATAATCGCGATAAAAATACTAAGTGTCGCAATATCAGAAGCTTTAGAATTATTTTTTTGGGGAGTCATATATGTGAGCGAGTCAGTTATGTGAACTGAACTCAGGTCCTTTCTATAAAATAAAGATGGGAAGACGATGTCAGATAAACATCATCCTTTACAAATATCCTGAACATATTGAACGATATCGGCGACATCAGCAAGTGCCCCGCGCCCAACATCTCCACAAGCAAGCAAGGCAACTTTAGGTTCAATCATCTTGAAACCAAGATCAAGCAAGGTTTGGATATTACGCTGGGTTAAAGGATTTTCATACATATTTGTATTCATAGCGGGTGCGATAACTTTTTTGACATCTTGTGGCAAAGCCAAAGCAACAGCTGAGACGATATCATCAGCACGGCCTTGCGCTAGGCGAGCAATCGTATCGGCAGAGGCTGGTGCGACTAAGAAAATCTCTGTCTCTTTAGCTAAGTCAATATGATTGACACTGTCAGCCTTATCTTCCGCCATGACATTCGTATGAACAGGGCGTTTAGAGAGGACTTGTAAAGTTAGTGGTGTGATAAAAGCCTGAGCAGCATCTGTCATTAGAACGGTCACTTGGTGACCAAGCTTACCCAATGCTGACGTGATATCGGCAGCCTTGTAGGCTGAAATGCTACCGGTTATGGCGAGTGTGATGTTTGTCATAAGTCTCCTCACTTTTTCGGACGATTAAGTCGGCAATTTCATGCTTCGTGTTTATTTCTATTATAGCATCTTTAGGGTTTTGACTGAGCAGTAATCCGTGATGCGTCGTTGCGGTAATCTCAGTCAGGTCATTAGCTAGGACATAGTCTGCTTGGTTTTGGCTCAATGCTGCCTGAGCGACGGAAATTAGGTGTTCTTTTGAAACATCAACCAAGAGTTTGAAGCCAAATAAGATAATATTTGGATTGTGCTTTTTAATAGAAGTAATCACCTTGGGTGTCTTTTTCAAAAACAAGACTTGATAGTCAGACTGAGAGGCTATCTTATCTTCTGTATTACTTTTGGCAAGAAATTCTTGAAGGTCAGATGATGTAGCTACCGTGTCGAAATCAGTCATGTAAACTGGTGTGTAATCAGAGACAGCCATACTATGGATGAAAACATCAGCTTGGGGTGTCCATTTAGCTGTAGCGGATAGTAAATCTGCGACATCAGTAATAGGTAGAATGGTTAATTTAGGATGCGGTTCAGGTAAAACAGCGCCTCGACCGGCTAATAAAATAACGTCATGATTTGCCATTAAAAAACGCTCAGCAATAAGTTTGCCTAAGTTACCCGTCGCAAAATTAGTGATCCCTCGAACTTGGTCAATGTTTTCAGTCGTCCCACCAGATGTGATAAGAATGCGCATGATAAGCCTTTCAAATATGTTTTTATCATTATATCACAAAAATGAAGGGGAGTGAAATATCTAATTTATCATTTTGTAATATAATTGTAATTGACAAATATAAATAACAAATATATAATAGAAATATAACGATTGGAAGGAGGGCGGGGTATCGAAATCGGTAGTATTATTACATGTCAACCTATTTCTTTCTCAGAAAAAATAACAGGAGTTGTGAGGAAAAAATACGTTAATACTTTTCTCGTAGAGGTGATGTCTTGGGAGAGTGAGGAGCATCATGACTTGATGGAACAATTTCGCTATGTCCTTGTTAAAGGATGAGCATTGCCTACATCGCAATCTTTGTAGTGTCCCGAGGCAGCGGGAAGGTTATCGCCACCATGAAAAGCGATTTTAGTAAGACTAGCAAATGACTAGACTTCAATAGATTTACAATAAATTACATAGTAACATCTGCCTACACATATTTAAATAATCGTTAAGTTAGACTGACGTTTAAATGAAAAAAATGAGTTCTGACAACATAACCAGAACTCATTTTTTTATTGATTTGCTTTTTTGATTTCACCTTGTGGGAAGTAAGTTCCTTCCTTCATATCGTTAATGAAAACATGGATGGCAGATTTTGGTGCACCTGTATTTTTGATGACAACTTCGGTGATATCGTGTGCAAGTGCAATTTTTTGTTCGTCAGTACGACCTTCGAATAAATCAACATGGACAAATGGCATAATGGTTACCCCTTTTCTTATATAGAAGTATTTTGACATACTTTCAAAAAAATATCAAGTTAAGTGTCGTGTCATCATTAAGCTAACAATTAAGAAATAATCAGATAAGAGATTTTTGAGCAATCTAATTTATTTTTAAAAAAGGTTTGACAAATTGGTATAGACCTGTTAAAATAATAAATGTTAACAGATGTAAACGATTTCATGTGACTAGATAATACTAGGCATGGCACAAGTCTGAAAAAAGGGAGATAATCCCTATTTCAGCTACGCCATGCCTATTTTTTGTCCGCATGGAGTGATTTATTTCTTTTCTGCAGGAGAAAGAAAATGATGGAAATTCAAAAAGCATTAAATCAAAATGCGGTACTTGTCCTTGACGAAGGACAAGCAAAAGTCGCAATTGGTAAAGGAATAGGTTTTAAAGCAAGACCAGGTGAAACAATTGCGCAAGACGCAATTGAACGCTTATTTGTCTTGGAACCTGAGGGTGTTAAGAGACTGCAAACACTATTAAGTCAGATTGATGAAAAGTTTTTCTTTGCTACTGAGGACATCATTGTTCATGCAGAGGCGGTGCTTGGGGAGAAGTTAAATCCTCATATCAATATTGGCTTATGTGACCACATCGCATTTGCGGCTGAAAATATTCAAAATCATATTTTTGTGCGCAATAAACTGTTGAAAGAAATTGAAGTCCTCTATCCCGAAGAGTTTTCAATTACCCAGTGGGCAGTCGACTATCTCAAGCGGGAATTGGATATTCCTTATAGCTTTGATGAAGCGGGGTATATTGCTATCCATATTCACACTGCTAGATGTAAAGACTCGGACAACAGTGAAAGTATTCGTGAGATTACGATTATTTCAGAAATTGTGCGTTTGGTTGAGCGTGAGCTGCAGTTTTCTTTTGACGGAGAAGACTTTGCGTTAACGTATTCTCGTTTGGTTAATCATTTGCGATTATTTATTCAACGCTCTCAAACGAATCGTTACGTAGGGTTAGACCAGGAAATTATGGGACTCGTCCAAGAAAAGTATCCTGAAAGCTTTGCTATTGCGAAAAAAATCCAAGTTTTGATGCAGCAGGATTTCAATTATTTAGTTTTAAATGAAGAATTAGGTTATCTAGCTATCCATATTGAGCGATTGCGGATGATTAAGAAATAAGACTTTACATGATTAATTATTTTTTATATTAAATGGAGGAACACATGCTATGAAAGCATACATGCAAAGAATGGGACGCTCATTGATGCTCCCAGTTACAACATTACCTGTTGCAGCACTTTTTTCAGGGATTGGTTACTGGATTGACCCAACGGGTTGGGGCGCAAACAATATTGTTGCTGCCTTCTTGTTAAAAGCAGGTGACTCAATTTTAGCCAATCTAGGTGTCTTGTTTGCCGTCGGTTTGGCACTCGGAATGTCAAAAGATAAAGATGGCGCATCAGCTTTGACTGGTTTGGTCGCATTCTTGGTACCAATGCAACTCTTGAATCCAGCAGCAATTGCTGCTTTCCAACACATTGACCTTGATAAAGTCAATGCGGCCTTCACAAAAATGAACAACGGTAACGTTTTCGTTGGGATTTTGGCAGGTTTATTAGCAGCAGCTATGTATAACCGTTTTTCAAATGTCAAGTTGCCAATGGCGCTTTCATTCTTTAGTGGGAAACGTTGTGTGCCTATCGTGACAGCAGCTTTGATGCTTGTTGTATCGGCTGCACTGATGTTTATCTGGCCACCAATTTTTGGTGCACTTGTCGCATTTGGTGAAACAATTGCCAAAATGGGAGCAGTGGGTGCTGGTCTCTATGGTTTCTTCAACCGTTTGCTTATCCCAACTGGTCTGCACCATGCCTTGAACAATGTATTCTGGTTTAATACCGCAGGTATCGATGATATCGGTAAATTCTGGGCTAACGAAGGTACTAAAGGGATCACCGGTATGTATCAAGCTGGTTTCTTCCCAGTTATGATGTTTGGTCTCCCAGCTGGTGCTTATGCTATCTACCGTCAATCACGTCCAGAAAAAAGAAAAGCAACAGCATCATTGATGCTTGCAGCAGCTTTTGCGTCATTCTTTACAGGGGTAACTGAGCCACTTGAGTTCTCATTCATGTTTGTTGCTTGGCCTTTATACGTGGTACATGCATCCTTGACTGGTATCTCAATGTTTGTCGCGGCGCTTTTCTACTGGACTGCTGGTTTTAACTTCTCAGCTGGTCTTGTCGATTTTGTTTTGAGTTTACGTGTGCCAATCGCTAACCAACCTTTGATGTTAGTTGTCTTAGGTTTGATCATGGCAGTTGTTTACTACTTCGTCTTTACTTTCGTCATTAAAACGTTCAACTTGATGACACCGGGTCGTGAAGAAGGCGAAGGCGAAGAAGATTTGGACCTTGATGCATCGCTTGGTGATAATAAATTCAAAGCTGACCAAGATAAAATCAAAGCAACTGGCGTACCAGGTGTTCGCGTCATTGACAAGGAAAACATCCAAGTCATTGTCGGAACAGAAGTTCAGTTCGTCGCAGATGAAATGAATAAAATGCAACAAAATGGTGGTGTGAGTGCTGTTGTAGCTGAAAGTGCTGCGGCGAAAGTAACACCAGTAGCACCTGAAACATCAGCGACTAGTGCTGCTACAATTAATGTTTATTCACCAGCACAAGGAACAATGATTCCAATGAATCAAGTTGCTGATGAGGTTTTCTCAACTAACATTATGGGTGATGGCTATGCCATTCAACCAACAGAAAATACAATTTACACACCAGTTGCTGGTAAAATTTCAAGCATTTTCCCAACACAACATGCTTTGGGGATTATGACACCAACAGGTCTTGAAGTCTTGCTGCACATGGGTGTAGATACAGTTGATCTTAAAGGTGAACCTTTCACAATGAAAGTTAAAGCTGGTCAAGAAGTTAAAGCTGGTGACGAAATTGCGATTATGGATCTTGCGGCTGTTAAAGCTGCTGGTAAAGGGACAGATATTATCGTTGCTTTCACTAATGGTGATGTAGTTGCTAACGTTGCTTTGACAGAACTTGGTAAAGCAGTAACGCCGAATCAAACCGTTGGTCAAGTGACTACTAAATAATAAGTAGAATACAAAAAAACTGTGAGACTGAAACAAAAGTCTTCTAAAAAATAGGCTATGAACAATTTATGATGTTAATTGTTCATGGCCTATTTTTATATCAATTAAATGAATTGTAACGCAACATAGTTATGTTATGAGAAAGATAAAGAAATTGGTAAATGATTAGCATTTTCGTGTGAATATGGTTATCTTTCTCAGAAAGACTACGAAATTGGTAAATGATTAGCTGATTTCGAGTGAATATGGTTATCTTTCTCAGAAAGACTACGAAATTGGTAAATGATTATCTGATTTTGTGTGAATATGGTTATCTTTCTCAGAAAGATAACGAAATTGGTAAATGATTATCTGATTTCGTGTGAATATGGTTATCTTTCTGAGAAAGATAACGAAATTGGTAAATGATTATCTGATTTCGTGTGAATATGGTTATCTTTCTGAGAAAGACTACGAAATTGGTAAATGATTATCTGATTTTGTGTGAATATGGTTATCTTTCTGAGAAAGACTACGAAATTGGTAAATGATTATCTGATTTCGTATGAATATGGTTATCTTTCTCAGAAAGACTACGAAATTGGTAAATGATTATCTGATTTCGTGTGAATATGGTTATCTTTCTCAGAAAGACTACGAAATTGGTAAATGATTAGCTGTTTTCGTGTGAATATGGTTATCTTTCTGAGAAAGACTAAGAAATTGGTAAAGCAATAGCTGATTTCATACGAAATCGTATCCTTTTCTATTTCGGTGACGGTGGTCTTTTTTTCTAGACGCTTTGTTTTTGATGTTTTAAATCGAGTTATCGCGTTATGAAGTGCTGAGTTTAGCTCATCTATGCTTTTATGGAGTTAAACGACCCTAGTTTTCAGATGTATTGTTTCAGAAAAGAGAGGGTTTGATCGTAACAGGCTTTTGCCTCGGGTGTCGCGTAGTTAAACTGATATTCATGGGGGATTTGTTTTTTGTCATTGTTGAAAAATAGGCTGGTGACGGGTACTGATAAGGATTTGAGGCGCTTTTCTAGTGCTATACCTTGGTCTTGGAAGGAGTAGAAGTTGCCGTCGGTGATATAGGTTGGCGGGAAGTTTTGGTTGACGTGGTTGACGAGGCTGCCTTGGTCTAATTTGAGGTTGGTCTGCCAGTGTTTGTCGTTAAGGAGCGACCAGGCAACTGTTTTGATGAAGAGCTGCATGGCATGATTGGGTGACTCTTCATGTGATAATTGTTTTAAATTGACTGGTCCGCTGTATGAGATAACGCCTTTAATGGCGTTTGGTAGGGTTTGGGGCATTGTCATTTCTTGGGCATAACTGGCATTGGTTTGTATCGTGGCGTACTGTAAAGCGATTTGTGAGCCCGCGCTGTCGCCACCGAAAAATAAGGTATCAAGATTGAGTATTGCCTTGTTGTTTTGTTGAAGTTGCTTGACAAGTTCATCCACTTGCATGACCTGGCTAGGGTAGTGGGCGTGGGGTGCTAGTTCATAGTTCATGGCTACGACTGCGATATGAGCATCTGCAGCGATTCGTGTCGCAAATTCTTTCATACCTGATTTATCCCCTCCAACAAAACCACCACCATGCACCCAAATTAAAACGGGCAATGGTTTGTCGGCGTTTTTAGGTGTATAGAGGTCATAGGTATTTTTGGCTTGCTTGGAGGTGTAGGTGATGTCTTGGGTGATATCAACTTGCTCGCGAGCTGCTTTGTAGGCTTGTTTATCGCCTATTTCAACTGGGCGATTAAACATCTGAGCAAATATATAAGCACCGGGTTTTGGTGACACTTGAAAAGCAATCCAGATAACTGCAATGAGCGTGATAATGGCAGAGAGTAACCATAAAGCGATTTTTAATAGTTTTTTTGTCATTAATTATCTCCTAGAATTGATACTGTTATCTCTATTTTAGTCTATTGTGAAATAAAAAGATAGTTTAAAGCAATAGAGCATATATTTGGGTATTTTGCGAATGATACAACTTTTTTCTTTAAAAAATATATCACTATAAGTATATCGCGTAAAATGGGGATTACATCAATAGGCGGATACAAAACTGATAGACACGATGAACATGGAGGCAATGTCTTTGTTTCTTGATTAAAAATAGTGAGAGGTTGAAATTAGGTTCGGGGTTAAAGGTGTCGGAGGGGAAGTTTATGAGTTTTATTTATTTAATGTTTTTAATCGGAAAATTCGAATTTTATCCCTAGTTGCAAAATTGACCAGAATCACTGAAAAAGGTGTGTTAACATGATATAATAGAGAGTAAATTGTCTACTCTCTATTTTTCTATTTAAAAATTAGTGCTATAATTTTGTAAGATGAATGCTTAGTTTTATAGAAAAAAACAGACAAGACATACAAAAGCGAATTCAGTTGTATCATCACTGAAAATTGCTGACAGCATATGCTGGATTGCGTAGGCTGAATACATAATAATTAAGGTAAAGGTGACATGGCACAATTATATTTTATATATGAGATTGAGCTGAATTAGTGTATATACAGTAGTCCTAGAAGATAGTCAGTGAAATTTCTGGGCAAAATCTGGGCAAATATTTAGAGAGTGGCCATTGTAATTTGAATAAAGAATAAAGTCTATCAGAAAGAAAAACTGGTGGGTTTTATTTTGTATTCAAATGTTTGACAGTTAGTACGTTTATTCAATATTTTTTTTAAAAAATAGAAGTACAGATGCATAATTTATTAAATCTTGCATCTGTACTTCTTGACGTAATCTCTATTGTTTTGAAACTGGTAAATCAAATTGTATTTCATCATTATATAGCTCTGAGGTGAAGATAAAGTTTATTCTTTCACTCGGTGTCGCTAACAAAACTGTTGATGTGACAAGTTTTGTTTCATCATTTTCAACTTCATAATTCTCTTTTTTTGTTTTATATTCATTATCCAACTGATAAGTGCCAAACTCAGTTGAACTAGAGTTCTCGTTTTTCCATCCTCCAACATTAGTTATACCGGCAGAATCTTTAATTTTTATATCGTCTAAAAATGGAGCACTGATTGTTTTTCCACTTGAATTTGATATTTTAATGGTAATGCTTACAGCTTGTTTTGCTTGATTTGAAGAATAAAAATCAAGATAATTCGAATCGTTTATTGATTTGTTTTTAGCTTCTTCAGTTACGTCTATAACTTTGGTTACTTCTAACGTATAGGCAACTTTACTACCATTTTTTATAGTTCCTAAAATATTAATATCTGAAATTTTTTGCATCGAATTAGATTTTTTATTTATTTTTGTGTTTTTTTCATTTTTATCAGTTGAAGAAGTATTTGGTTTTATTTGATTTTTATTTTCACTTGTAGAAGAGCATCCGGTTAGTAATGTTGTTAATAATACTACAATTAAGAGTGTGAGTTTTTTCATTTTTTCCTCCGAGAGATGTTATAAGAATGGTTTAAAGATAAAGATTAAAATGATAAAGTTACAATTTCTGTCAATACTTAGTATATCATAAGCCAGGTATCTTTCCTAGCCTTCACTTTTTAATGCTTGTTCATTATAATTTATCAGATTAAAATATGACGATAAAAATAAGTCCAGATAGCTTTTTTAAAAAAGAGATAGAATTACATAATGTTAGAACTGTCTTTTAGTCAGTATATGGTAATATGCTTTGGGTACTTGTGGATTTTCTCCTCATGCTTTACGCTATTCTCACATTAAATATTAGTGAAATCGGGTACTAATCTAGTTGCGATTATGGAGAGAATATGGCCTTCAGATCCTAATATTACTACTAAAAGTCTCCAAAAAAAGGTATGTATTAACTAAGTATAAATAATTGAGTAAAAAATAAAATCTATCAGTAAGCATAAACTGATGGACTTTATTTTGAAACAATATGTTTTATACTAGGGGACATGCCAATTTTATCAGATATAATGTTGTTAAATTCATACATAATTATACCATCGAGATGATAACGGAGTTTTAAAATTTCTATCAGGCGAAAATTCGTTTTGTCGCTTAATTATTTTATGATCTATTATATTAATTAGTCTTTTGCTTCAAATTCTAGATTATCGTTATGATCTTATATATAGTTAAAGTTAATATTTTTTAGATTGAAAATCTAAAATATCTGAATCGATAATTTTTCCGTTTTCTATGATAGTTGCTTTACTTAAAACTTCATTTTCAGTTTTAAATATTAGATCATCAAGAAAGGGGAATATTGCTTGAGAGATACTTTTAGATGCGGTTCTATAAAGTAAACTGGGAGTATGATCAATAACATAGTGGTTGATTTGATCTTGTGTATATAAAGGGGTGTTCATCGTTGTAATATGGGAACTTTCGATACCACCCGCAACATCAGCAGAAATATCTATAATTAAAGTTCCAGCATTCATCTGTGCTAAATCATCAAGAGATATTAAGTGATCATGTCTGTTAACATCCCAAAGAGCAGCGTTTACAATAACATCATATTCATTAAGGGATTTACTTAATAATTCCTCTTGATTATGTTTAAATACCGTAACGTCGGCACCAAGACCTTGTAATATTTTTATTGCGCCAAAAGCAACATTCCCTCGACCTATCACTGCAACTTTTGTATCGTAGGGCATTTGTCCTGTTAGAAGAAAGGCATGCATAATTGCTGCCTCACCAGCAAGTTCGTTATTACGCCAAAAGATATGTCGATTATCTGAATACATTTCTTCCCAAGCAATGGCACGAACTTTGGTTTCTAAAAGTACATTTGTAATATCTTGATTTTGTTTTGCATGAAGCCATCCAAAAACAGTCTGATGTTTCTGTAATCGATGTAAAAAATCAGACTCACCAATCTTTGGATCACAAATAATGTCTTGCTCTAACGCAACATCTCGAGATACAATATGAGCACCTAAGTTTGTGTAATCATTATCTGAAATTCCTAAATCACTGCCATAATTCTTTTCCAAATAAATTGAATTTGGATCTACTAATTTAGATAATTCCTGAGGTAATAATGCGATACGACGTTCATACTTTTTATGACTTTTTAAAAAGCCAATTGTATTTTGATTGTTCATATTGCTCCATTCGTTGAGCGACTATTAATAGTTTCTGACAATCGTTCTAGTCTAAGTATAACACGAAAACGATTTCATTAACGAAAAGATTAATAAACACTGCTTAACTAACAATAATAAAGTAAATATAAAAAGTACTAATTGATTGATTTGCTATTTTTTAGTGGTACTAATGTACCAATTTTGGTTATAATAAATGCAATTGATAGAGAAAATTTAAATATTTTCAATCTAGTATAAAACTGATATTCTATTATACTAACATTCTTGAGACCAGCTTTCAAAAACATACTTTTATGTAAGTTTCAATAAGCTTTAATATCATGGTTTTCTTGAGTTTTCAACGTTAATCATTTCCACTGATTTCAATCAGTTTCAACTGAATGGTGTGAATTTTTCCGTCAAAATATATGAATTGAGCTGATTAATACTAAAAATTCACACCATTTCATCGTTGAATAAAAAATAAAGTCTATCAGCAAACATAAACTGGTGAATTTTTATTTTCTTTGGAAAGTCAACGAAAAACTAGACACGGAGTTAAGAGAATTTAAGAATTATATTTTTCAAAGTCTTTTGGAGACTTGTAATCAAGAGCTGAATGCATCCTTTTTGTATTGTAATAGGTCTCAATGT
>NZ_JACBNY010000039.1 GCF_013449735.1 Pseudolactococcus laudensis | reverse complement strand
AGGTTTTCAATTGAAATTAGAGATAATACTTTTAGCGTATTCTTTACTGTTAAAATCAGCTAAATCACTGGAACCAGAGACTTTAAGATATTCTATCGGGTATCAAGTCATGGCTAAATAATCAACTTTCATTTTGGTTAACGAAAACATGAATATAAAAATTAATGATTTGCGTATCAGATGTGTACAAAGATGGCTTATTATCATAATTATCCAAATTAGCGTAGAAATTATCCAAATTAGCGTAGAAATTATCCAAATTAGCGTAGAAATTATAATATTCCGGAGCCAAGTGTAACTCTCCTAATTCGTCTTGATAAACTGCATAAACTGGTGTTCCATTATAAAGAGGAACACCCTCATCTATAGTGCCATCCTCTGATTGAAAAAGATTATCATACGAGGTGGGTATACTAACTGGTGTACCTACTTTCCCGTTCAATGATAAATCTGTAATTTTAGAATTTAGATCATCCTTATCCCATATATAATAGAGTGTAGGATAAGATTTTCGTTCTCCTCTTTCCCAAACTATTATTTCTCCACCAGTCTGTTCTCTTGTTTGATCATTTAATACAAATTCTACTAATCCTTCTTTTTCCTCTAGTTCATAAACAAAAATAACAGTCTGTTCGTCTCCAGTAAAACTACCAGTTGTGTTTCCTTGTAATTCTCTAAATATGTAGCCTTCAATATCTTTTTTTTCTGTGGAATATTGTTCGCAAACATTACCTGTTAGAGTTACATCATCAGACAAAGCATTACCATCTTCATCTTGATACTTTACAGTAACATTACCTTTTTTTATAGGCAATTCATTATCTGAATAGGTATGAATATAACCAACATATTCGTACGTTTCAACTGCTGTATTTGGTGAAAATATTTTACCATTCTTAGGTAAATTTTGTACAGATTCAATAGGTAAATTAATTACTTCAGCATTTACAGCTACTGAAGAAATTACCCCTGCTGCCAGTAAAAACAATAAGAGCAATGTTTTTGCTTTTTTTCTTTTCCATATAAGCAGGATAATCAATAAAAAAATAAGAATAATACCGAGTATCCAATAAATATTATGATTATTTTCTCCAGTTTTTGGCAAAATATCAGTATTTTTGAATATAGTATTCTCGTTTATACTAGTATTTTTTATATTATTTGAATCGGATGATTTAGAATGCTCTATAATTTTGGTGTAGATTAATTTGATATTCTCTTGATCGTGTAAAACCTCGATATTTGGCTGACCCTGGGTTACCTTGCCTTTTTCTGCAGGTGTTAATTCATCGTACATCACATATTGAGTAGTTACTGTTGAATTACTTTCACAAGCATAAACAGTTTTCCCAAAAATAAGCATGCCACTAATGATACTTAGCATGAATAATATTAAAGTATTCTTTTTCATAATTTCTCCTTTTTAACCTATTGTCAACTTTTAACTGTGCATTTTTATTTTAACATACATTCTAGAAATTACATAATATTCGCTCTTTCTTAGATGTTATCATTTTCAGTTCATTTTTAAAGACAACAGGCTACACTCTGTTGTCTCCTTGAAGTAAAAGCCTGTTGTATTTTGTGTCTGCTTTATTGATAGCAGTCCAGTTTATTAAACAGATTATAGCATACATTTATCTGTCCACTTTTTTAGTAGAGGCCCAACTTTGACAGAGATAAAATGCAGAACAGAAATTATTAGATGACTAACTGACAAAACTTCAAAGTCTGTTAATGATGCACTTCTTATCTTGAATAAGAACTACAGTCTCAAATCAATCACTTCAGATGAGTACAGATAGCTAACTAAATATTTCAATTTACCAAAAATATTTATATTAATGTCGTTTTAGATTAATAGCTATTACAAGAGATACGCATGCAACGTTACTAATAGCTATAATTAAATTCATAAAGAACAGAGGAGCGAATAGACCAAAGATGAGCAGAATTAGTAAGCCAACGTAAGTATAGTCTTTTTTTTTATATTTATAAACAATCTACTATTTTTTATTTTTGAAAAATTATATATAATTAGAATATCATAAATGAATAGTGTCGCATATAAAAGTATGCTCCAATATCCTAAAGATGAAAATTCAAAGTAAAAACAAATCAGTGACCATATTAGTAAAAACAAATACAAAATTATTTCTTTCATAAATTCCTTTCTAATCAAATAAATACATATCAAGGTTTATTCGTAGTGCTGATTCTGCTTGAAGGTATGCTATTAAAGAAATAAAAATAGTAGCAGGTCCCCCTGTAATGAGACCAAAACCTAGTAGTTTAAATAAAGTAGCCACGTCATCTGACTTTATATTCTCTCTATCTTTTTTGTTGAAAACTTTAACTATAGTTTTAATCGCTGGAATTCCTATCCCGCTCCCGTTAATCCACCAATAATCTCCGCTAAAACTGTTCCAAGTGCAAGACCAGGTATAGCTAATGAAGCTGCTACAACTCTAGCTAGAATATTATGTTTTGAAATGATATTATTATCGAAACTATGCTTGCAACATACAAAATTTGAAAATTCATCTTTTGTTTCCTAGTATGTTTGTCAAATTCTTTTGAATAATTGTCTAAATTTAATACTAAAAAAGTAAATATGCATAACAAAGTCAGAAGATAAGCTATTATAATGACAGTATATCCTATTGTAATATCTTTAAAATCAACTGGTTTTATGATAATCCCCAAGAAGCTGATAAAGATTACCGTAATTAACCTTATTTTTATTTTGTTTTCTTCTTTCATTCTTTATATAACTTTAATATCTTTATAATATTATTCCGCTGATAATGAACTGTTATAATAATCTTTAATGTTAGTTGCGAGATTATATGCATCTTTTAGAGTTCCTGCACCAGTCACTGTTGTTATAAGCCAAAGGGCGCCATCCCCCAACCAATTAGCTACTGGAATAAATTGTAACGCAGTTAAGACTGCTAGGAAGGCCGCTGTGCCTAATCCATATTTAAATATCGCATCTTTTGCTGAAATAATATCATCTACGCTATTGGAGAAAGTTTTTGAATTGTGGATACTTTTTGTCACTTTTTCATCACCATCTCTTATAGCTAGCATGAATTCCTCATATAGTTCATTATATGCATACCCATAAGTATGACCAGTCGATTTACTTTTAACTTTCGTTATAGAACCAAACTGACTTACATATTGCGACATCATATCTTTAGACTTTGTTGAGTAACTAATAGAATAGAAGTTTTTTCCTGATAACAATGGGTTTTCGGGAATAACATTACATCTAAATTGACTTATCTAAAAACTTTGCAACAGAAACTAATTTAATAGCATTGCTAGAATTGTCATAAAACTAGCTAGAATAAGTCCATTAAAAATCCACTTAATCCAAAAATACATTTTATTAAACTGATTTAAAAAAGTAATTTTATCTTCACTAAAGCATTCGTTTACTTTCGAAAAAATTAAAAATACAAACGTTTTAGATAAAATGACTGCTGTTGTCGAAACTAATTTAGGAAGAAATAGTCTGTAAAATCTATCATCTAATAGTTCAGTAAATGTATTATAATCTTTTTTAGGAATTATTGTTGTTGGAAACAGGTATAAATAAAATAACAAACTAAATACAAACGTGAATAAACATAAAATTACTTTTTTTTCATATCTCAAACTCTATCTTCTATTCTTCCAAAGCTAGACGATGCTGTTCTCACGTTATTCAAATGAGAAATCACTAGAGAGACAAGGCTAGTAATAGCCACAACTCCTAGTCCCCCTCCCGTTAAGCCACCAATCAAGATAATCTTTAAATTTCTTTCATAACAATTCCCTTTCTTTTTTTACACCTATCTTTTTCAAAAAATTAATATTTTTAAAAAAGTTATATTAAAGATACCACTTTGTGAATATTCTGTCAATTATTTTTTTATTATTTTTCGATACTTTTAAACTACTTCTATACATTAATCAATAATCAAAAAAACTAACCTGAATAATTTCAGACTAGTTTTTTAATTAAATTCAGTAAATCAAATATTCAGACGATAAACCTACTTAGTTAATATCACAACTTGCAATTAGTATAATAAAGCTATTTTGATAAATTCAAAAGTTTGTCACTAACTTGCCAATACTGTATATATCCTGTATCTCCTGATAAAGACATGACATTTCCTCTTTTTTTGATTTTTAATAAAGAGACCTGCAAGACTAAAGATTGTTTATAGTCATTATTGAAATATATTTCATAAGTAGATGTTGCTTTAATTGTTTGCGAAGTTTTAAAAGCTGGTTTTTTATTAAGAATATTTTTGACTTCTTTTATGACTTTATCTTGTGTTTGAGAGTTCATTGTCTCAATTGAAGTTTTTTCATTATCTTGAATTGCATAAGTTAAGTATTTTGGATTTAAAAATTCAAAAGCATCTTTTTGGCTTGAAAGATTTTTATTTGTCCAAGTTCTAAAATTTGTGCTTGATTTACCAGGATTCATTTCCACAATTAGTTTTTTTGGAGAAATACTTTCAATACTCCATAGCTTGCTTTTTTTATTAAATGTTTTAATTGTATAGCTACCTAAATATTCTGATTTCCCAAATATTGTTGTTTTTTCTTCGTCAAAATTTAAGTTAGGTGAAATATAAGTTGTACCGAAATAATGATTGCCTTCATATTCCAGCGTTTCTTGTGATTCCTTTGGCTTAGTAATAATAAACAATAAAAACAGAGAAGACAATGCTAATAACACACTCACTATCAAAGTCCTTTTCAATGCTTTGTTTGGTAGTTTCGAGTGTTTAGTCATAGTACCCCTTCTATCTATATTTTAGTAAATTCTATAGTATTCCGAATTATTTGTCGAGTTAATTACAAAAAACAGTATCATCTTTTTTATTAACATTCTAAAACAGCCAACAGAGTATACTCTATTGTCTTGTTTTATTTTCCGTGATATAATAGGTTTATAAATAGACAAAAGACTTGCGCAATAGAAAAAAGGAGACTTATGAAAAAGGAAGTAAAAGATATTCGCTACAATGTCAGAATGACAAAACAAACTTTTGATATTGTAGACAGCTTTTAAGGGAATAGTTTCACTTCTAAATTTGAAACTTTAGTAGAGCATTCTTATATTGAAAAAATTAGGATTGATACTGAAATACACGAAAGCCAAATGAAACTTGACCAACTAAAAAAAGAAATATCCGAAATGCGTGACATCAAAAACAAGTTAAACCAGATTGAACGGTATATTGATTCAGCAATATATTCTTCTCAATAAGTGTCGCCATATTTTTAAAGCAGCAGGCTGATTCCAGGTTTAAATTTTGGCGACAAATGAAAGGTTAAACAAATGGCAAAAATAGGATATGCACGTGTATCTAGCAAAGAACAGAACTTAGATAGACAACTGCAAGCCTTAGAGAGCGTTTCTAAGGTCTTTTCAGACAAAGTAAGTGGAGCTACTACCGAAAGACCACAATTACAAGCAATGCTTGACTATATACGTGAGGGCGATATTGTGGTGGTTGCTGAATTAGACCGACTTGGGCGTAATAATAAAGACCTGACTGAGATCATGAATATCATTCAACAAAAAGATGCTACTTTAGAAGTCTTAAATCTTCCTTCAATGAGTGGCATTGAAGATGATAATCTAAGACGTTTGATCAATAATCTAGTCATTGAGCTATATAAGTATCAGGCTGAGTCTGAACGTAAAAGAATAAAAGAACGACAGGCACAGGGAATTGCACTAGCAAAAGAAAAGGGTAAATTTAAAGGTCGCAAACTTAAATTTACCGAGAATGATCCTAGACTTCAGTTAGCATTTAAATTGTATCTCGAAGGATCTACTGAAAAAGATGTAGAAAGACAGACAGGTATCAATCGTAGAACCTTTCAAAGGTACAGAAATAAGTTCAATATTCACAGAAAATAAAAAGGCTACCACATGCCTTTTTATTTTTCTATTTGAAGATGTGCATTAAACCCTGGTAATTAAGCTTACTCACGTGATGTACGTAAATCGCATGAGCGATACATATACTCACGCTACATACTCATTCTATATACATAGTCTATTTGAACTCAGAATACCCTAGTCTTCGACTATCCAATTTTCAAGCAACTGATTTAACACTTCGTTAAATGATATGCCTATTTTTTCAGCCTTTACTTTTGCTTTTTCATATGTAGACGGTTTGACTAACCCATTTATTCGCTTGCTCTTCACTTCTGTCTTTTCAACTGCTTTTACACTATCAGAATTTATTCTTTTTATATTATCTTCACTTATCATGTTTCCAATCAAACTTTTCTTTGCCATTTTCAAACCTCGCTTTTTGTAATAAGTTTTTTTGCTACTTTTTTATAAACTAATGATACTTCGTTTGTCTCTTGTGCTTCTACGATTGATATACCTTTAGTGATTCCTTTTTTTACCTCAACAGTTTTTTTAATTATACCTATTACTTGCTCTCTTTCTTCAAGTTTTTTTAATACTCTTTTATCTTCAGTTGATATTTTTTCAAACATAGTTGCAATGACTCCAATTACTTCAAGTTTTGGATTGATTAACTCTTTTATTTCTTCTATCGTGTCCTCTAGTTGTGTTAATCCTCTGAATGCTAATTCATCAGTTTTTACAGGAATAATTACTGAGTCACTACATGATAGTGCATTGATTGTCAATACACTCAGTTGAGGTGGACAATCAATCAAAATAAAATCAAAATCATCTTCAATAGGAAGTAATGCTCTCTCTAGTATTTTTTCTCTACTTGATCTAGCAAACATTTCTAGTTCAATTTGTGCTAAATCAATAATTGACGGCAAAATATATAAATTTTCTACTGTTTTAACTTGATAAATACATTCTTTAATATCTACTGTACTTTTTGCTGTTAAAATTGAGACAATATTTTTATCTTCTACACTAAGTGGATCAATACCTACTGAGTAAGTTAAACTAGCTTGACTATCTAAATCTACTACTAGCACTTTAAACCCTATCTTTGCAAGAGCAACACCTATATTGTGAGTTGATGTAGTTTTAGCTACTCCACCCTTTTGATTTACGATTGACGTTTTTTCTGCCATTTCTTCTCCTATTCAACAATAATGTAACATACTCATATAATATACTTATATAAGTATGTTGTATGAGTATATTATATACTCATACTTATGATTTGTCAATGAAAAAATGTAGTTTTAGTTGATCAACCCTTTTGATTTACGATTGACGTTTTTTCTGCCGTTTCTTCTCCTATTCAATAATGTTTTAACATACTCATATAATGTACTTATATAACGTGAGTATATTGTATAAGTATATAAAATACTTATACTTATGATTTGTCAATAAAAAAAGATGTAGTTTTAGCTACTCCACCCTTTTGATTTACGATTGACGTTTTTTCTGCCATTTCTTCTCCTATTCAACAATAATGTAACATACTCATATAATATACTTATATGAGTATGTTGTATGAGTATATTATATACTCATACTTATGATTTGTCAATGAAAAAATGTAGTTTTAGTTGATCAACCCTTTTGATTTACGATTGACGTTTTTTCTGCCGTTTCTTCTCCTATTCAATA
>NZ_JACBNY010000038.1 GCF_013449735.1 Pseudolactococcus laudensis | reverse complement strand
TATAATTCAAAACGAATCCATCAAAGTTTAGGGTATCTTACACCTAATCAATTTGAAAAGGTAAGTGCTTAAAATAAATAGATTAAAATTCTACGTTTGTTACTCTAAAAAATTGACTTAACGTCATTTATCGTTTCAAAAAGCGGGGAGATTCGTCTACAAAATTCTTTAAATGACAAAAAGGGGTATGAATGTAGTCAGGGAAATCTAACTCTGACGGTACAAAATATCCTTGCTTCATGCGATCAAAATAAATATGATAAAAAATTTCGATTTTTAATAAGTTTGGTGTTGAAAGCACACCAAACTCTTGCATTAAACCTTTTAAAAATTCTGTCACTCGATTATCAATCAACTCTAGGAAAAGTTCGAAATCATGACCATACTGTTTCAGTATAAGTGAAAAATACATAAATCGTTGTGATTTTTCTCTTCCTTCAACAACATCTATGACTTTCCTTTTCTTTTTTAGAGTCAAATCAAATTGATATAAATAGCGTTTACACTTGAGTAACTCTCTTTTTCCAGTTTCATAGGAAATATATCTTTTTTCTACCGCTTCTGCCAAATTTATAAATCGTTTATGGTAAACTTCTTTAAAAAAATAGATAAAAAAACTATTTGACAGGTAACCACTTCTTACAACTTGAAAAGAGAAAAAATCAAAATTCTCTATCTGAACTCTATTTCTTCTTTTATGTATTCTAAAAATTTTCTTTCCAAATATTTCATCTATTTTATTATGAATTTTTTCAATATAGTAAGTAATCAAAGGCTCTGAAATACCTGTTACTTCAGTAATTTCATCTACTAATGCATCCCCATTATCTTTATTCAGCAAATACCAAATTAGTTTTAATTGCTTTTGTTCTGCTTTCGATAATATAAATTTATCCATTTTTTCACCAAAATAATTTTGTTTTTCATCTTTATATCATTGCACCAAGTGTACTCTATATAAAAATATCACACATTCGCCTCATAAAATGGTTTTATTTTTGTATATTTTTGTAAAAAAAATACACAGTCTATTTTCAACTAATACCACATTTGCTAAATTAGGCACCACTATTTTGACAATATGAAAAGCCTACTCTATGAGTAAGCTTTCTTACATTACTTTTCAACATCGCCTGCATCTGCTGTTGTTTCGGCAATTTTTTCATCCGTTACTGCATCATCAGACTGATTGACAATGACGATTTGATCATCAATAACATCTGCTGCGAGCATTTTATACTCTGGATGTTCAATATAGAAATCAGCAATAGCATCTTCAATATGATCTTGGATGGTACGACGCAGTGAACGCGCACCCATTTTTGGATCATAGCCGATGTCAACCAATTTTTCTTTAACAGCTTGAGTCACGTCTAAATGGATTTCATTGCGTGCAATTTGGTCATTAACATCCGCCAACATCAAATCAACAATTCTCAGTAGGTTCTCTTTACTCAAAGCTTTGAATTCAATGATACCATCGAAACGGTTCATAAACTCAGGGCTGAAGAAATCACCGAGTTGTCCTAAAACAGAATTTGTCGTCCCTTCACGTGCTGCACCAAAGCCAACATTAGCTTCGGTTTTACCGGTCCCTGCATTTGAGGTCATGATGATAATCGTGTCCTTAAAGCTAATCGTACGACCTTGAGCATCTGTCAGACGACCGTCGTCCAAGATTTGTAGAAACATGTGCATAACATCTGGATGCGCTTTTTCGATTTCGTCTAGTAAGATCAATGAATAAGGATTGCGACGAACTTTTTCAGTCAATTGACCTGCTTCTTCATAACCAACATAGCCAGGAGGCGCACCAATCAATTTAGCCACGCTATGTTTTTCCATGTATTCACTCATGTCAAAACGAATCATGCTGTCTTGACTACCAAAAAGCTCTAGTGCTAATTGTTTAGCAAGTTCTGTTTTACCAACACCAGTTGGACCAACAAACATAAAGCTACCGATTGGTCGATTAGCTTTTCCAAGACCCACTCGGTTACGACGGACTGCTTTAGAAATCTTATCAATGGCATCATCTTGACCGATGACGTGCGCTTTCAAGTCATCTGCTAGATTGATTAACTGTGTTTGTTCTTTTTCTTTCAAATCACCGACAGGAATATGCGTTTTTTCTTCAATGATTGCTTCAATATCCTTTTCAGTAATGACTGGTGTTTCTTCATCAGTCATTTCTTGCTTGGACAATTCTCGTAATTTAGCGATTTGATCACGGAAATGTGCAGCTTTTTCAAAGTCTTCAGATCGTAATGCTTCATTTTTTGCATCTTCAGAAGACTGAATCCGTTTGGCAATTTCCTGAGGGTCAACGAATTTCAAGGTCAGATTTTTCTTAGAGCCAGACTCATCTAACAAGTCAATAGCCTTGTCAGGTAAGAAACGATCTTGAATATAACGATTAGACAAGATGGCTGCCTGTTCAATCGCTTCATCCGTATATTTCACGTGATGGTAGTCTTCATAACGTTTTTGAATCCCACGTAAGATAGTAATCGTTTCATCAACAGAAGGTTCATCAACCTTAACTGGTTGCATCCGACGCTCTAATGCCGCATCTTTTTCGATGATACGATATTCATTCAATGTCGTTGCACCAACTAGTTGCAATTCACCACGTGCTAATGCTGGTTTCAAAATGTTACCAGCATCCATATTACCATCACCGGCAGAACCAGCACCAACAATTTCATGGATTTCATCAATGAAAAGAATCACATCTTTACGTTCTGAGATTTCTTTCATCAGTTTTTGCATCCGTTCTTCAAACTGACCTCGGATACCTGTTCCTTGAACAAGGCTCACAACATCAAGACGAATGACTTCTTTATTTTGTAATTTTTGAGGAACATCCCCATCAACAATCTTTTGGGCTAACCCTTCCACAACAGCTGTTTTACCAACACCAGGCTCTCCGATTAAGACGGGGTTGTTTTTAGTTCGGCGATTGAGAATTTCAATCACACGTGTAATTTCCTGATCTCGACCAATAACTGGGTCAATCTCACCTTTACGTGCACTTTCAGTCACGTTGAACCCGAAGTCCTCTAGCATACCTTTAGGTTGCGCATTACCACCGCGGCCACGAGGCGGTTGTCCACCATTGCCACCACGACCAGATTGTGTTGGCGGCGTGCCATTATCCGGACGGCCATTAGGACGATTCAAGTTATCGCCTAAGGTACCGAAGAGGTCCTCAAAAGGATTGTAATTAGCATCTGATTGATTGGTTGCACCTTGATTGGTACCACCACCAAAAAGATTTGTGGGACCACCAGCTTTCATAATTTGATAACAGTTCTGGCAGAGATCATTTTGTTTTTTAACACCATTTACATTTGTGTAGAGGTGAATCGTTGCTTCATTTAATTGACAATTTTGACAGAGCATAGACGGTAACTCCTTTACAGTTTGCAAGTATTTCCCAATGTTTTAAAAGTATAGAGAAAACTTCAAAATATTGAGAAAATCCTTGATTTTTTTATTTATTAAAAGGTAAATTGTCGTTTGACCAAATTTGACCTTTAATCTTATTATATGCTTATTGTAATCTATTTTCAAGAAAAATGCTCACTTAAAATCATATGGCACCTCTAAAAACTCAGATTTGCCACTTTTGGTTAAATTTCTCTATCGCCTCGTTATTGCTCCGCACCTTGCAGGAGCATGCGCACTTCATGCGACGAGTAACCGCAGGAGCAAAAGCAGTTTTTAGAGGCCCCATATTTTAGAGCAAAAAAAACGCCAGTTGACGTCTTTTGTTTTGCTTACATAAAATCGCGTAATTGTTTACTACGTCTTGGATGGCGTAATTTTTTCAAAGCCTTAGCTTCAATTTGACGAATCCGTTCACGCGTTACTTTGAACTGTTTGCCAACATCTTCAAGTGTGTGCATACGACCATCATCTAGACCAAAACGCATTCTAAGAACATTTTCTTCACGGTCAGTCAAAGTATCCATGACTTCATCAAGCTGCTCACGCAACATCACACGGTTGGTATAGTCAATTGGACTTTCAATCGCATCATCCTCAATGAAATCACCTAAATGTGAATCATCTTCTTCACCGATAGGCGTTTCAAGCGATACAGGTTCCTGAGCAATCTTCAATATTTCTCGCACGCGTTCTGGTTTAATATCCATTTCTGCACCAATTTCTTCAGGTGACGGGTCGCGACCTAAATCTTGTAAGAGTTGGCGCTGAATCCGGATTAATTTATTAATCGTTTCAACCATGTGGACTGGAATCCGAATTGTCCGTGCTTGGTCAGCAATGGCACGTGTGATAGCTTGACGGATCCACCACGTGGCATAAGTTGAGAACTTGAAACCTTTAGTATGGTCAAATTTATCAACTGCCTTCATAAGACCCATGTTACCTTCTTGAATTAAATCAAGAAATTGCATACCACGGCCAGAATAACGTTTGGCTATGGATACCACAAGACGTAAGTTGGCTTCAGCAAGCATTTGCTTAGCCATTTCACCTTCTTCACCACCCGCAACAATTGCCTCAGCTAAACGCGTTTCTTCATCAAATGTCAGAAGTGGGAAACGTCCGATTTCTTTTAAGTACATCCGAACTGGATCATCAATACGGACATTCGTTACGATTTCTTCTACTTCTTCTTCAGCTTCCTTTTCATCGACTTTTGTCGATTCAAGTGCCATTACTGACGGCTCACCTTTTTTATCAACGATTGAAATTCCGGCATCCTGAATTTTTGTCAATAAGGCTTCAATACCTTCAGCATCTAACTCAAATTCTGTGATGAGTTCAACTGTAATATCATCGTCTACAGCTTGACCTAACTTTTTATGGTCGCGAATAAATTCTGCTACCGCGACATCAAAAGCTGAGCCGATTTTTTTATTATCTTTTTTTGTTTCTACCAATTTTATACCCCATCTTGTTGTTTCTGAGCAATGATTTGCAAGGTTAATTGTAATTCTAAGGCTCTATTTCCCGTTTGCTTAGCTTGTACAAGTTGATCTTGTAACGCCTGCAATCGAGTGCCTTTAGCTGCCTTCACGAAATTCTTTAATAAATCATCAATTTCTTGATCAGATATATCATCCGGCACATTGACTGTTGATAAAACCTCATAAAATGTCTCTGCGGCTTCCCCAGTCAATTGTCCCATCAGACTTGTTTCTTCTACCTCTTCTAAGTCTTTCATGACTTCAAAAAGTTGTTGATACCGTCGATGCACAAACTGAAAATCATGTGTTGCAACGACACGTGCCATGACACTTGGATGATAAATCATCCGATGTAGTAATTGTAACTCAGATAACTCAATCTGCGACAATTTCTTAGCACCCATTACAGGAACAGGCGTTACAAGTGTTTGTTCAACATATGAATAGCCATCTTCCTCAGGTGGAGGTGGAGGAGGTGGTGTCATGCCATCATCAAACATAAACGGTTCGTCATAAATCGGCTGTGAGGCAACCACATTTTCCCGTCTTTGATTGACAGCAGACTCTACTTGATTATACTCGAAATCCGGTAAAATCTCAACTAATCGCTTTATATACGCATCTTGTGCAGTCAAAGATTCAATCGCCGCAATCTTAGGCCCAATTAAATCAATAAAATCTAATTGCGCTTGCAGATTGGTCAAATTCGCTGGCCTTAAATGGTCCATCAAAAACTCAACTGGTGCCATCCGACCAGTCGTCATCAAAGTGCCAAGCGCACCTGGATAAGCTTTATTATACTCGTCAGGGTCTAGACCATCAGGAATCCGAACCACTTCGACATCTTCCGAAGATAGCAAATTTAAAGCCTTGTAAATGGCATTCTGCCCAGCCTTATCTCCATCATAAACAAGGATAAATTTATGAGCGTACGACCGAAGTTTGCGAACATGTCCCTCCGTCAATGCCGTTCCCATACTTGCCACTGCGTTGCTAACGCCATTTTCATACGCCGCAATAACATCCATAAAGCCTTCCATCAAATAAACTTCATGCGTTTTTTTGATGCTTTTAGCAGCTCGGTCAAGGTTGTACAGCGCTTCAGATTTGTTGAAAATTGGTGTGGTCGTTGAGTTTTTATACTTAGCTAATGTTTTATTGTCTAAGTCCTCTGATCGCCAAATTCTCCCGGAGAAAGCGATGACTTGACCATGCTCATTATTAAGCGGAAACATGATTCGACCACGAAAACTGTCAAAAATGCGATTCTCAGCAAATGTTATCAAACCAGAATTTGTTAAAACAGATTCTTCAAATTTTTGTTTGACGCTCTGATATAGAAAATCATTATCTGACAAACTCAACCCAATATTGAATTTCTCAATAATTTCATCAGAAATACCACGATTCAGGAGATACTCTCGAGCCTTAGCGCCCTCTTCAGTCGCGGTTAGGACAGTGTGATAAATACGTGCTGCTTGATTGTGCAAATCATAAATAGCTTGATTTGGATTATCTTGTACTGGTCTTGTGTCTATTTCCAGAGGAATACCAGCTATATCAGCTACTTCTTTAACCGCCTCACGAAATGGAATATCCTTGTAGTCCTCAAGAAATTTAAAGACATCTCCAGACTTACCACAACCGAAACAATGATAAAACTGTTTCTGAAAATTGACATTAAAACTAGGCGTTTTTTCGCCATGAAAAGGACATAATCCGAGATAATTCGTGCCTGCTTTAGATAGGTGCACGTGTTGTGAAATCACATCCACAATGTTGACACTAGATCTGATTTCTTCTATCTTAACTTTTTCAAGAAGCGCCATGCTACCCCCAATCTCGTCTTAATCAGACACAATTAAACGGTGATAATCACCAATACATAGTCAAAAAAACGTCTATTCAACAATAGACGTATGTAACGGAGAAGACAGGATTCGAACCTGCGCACCGGTTTCCCAGTCTAACGATTTAGCAAACCGTCCTCTTGAGCCTCTTGAGTACTTCCCCAACTTCTTTATTATATCATTTATCAAATCATTTTGAAAGCTAAAATCTTTCGAATAAGCTAACAAATGGGCACAAGTGGACTCGAACCACCGACCTCACGCTTATCAGGCGTGCGCTCTAACCAGCTGAGCTATGCGCCCTAAGTTTACACAAAACATAAAAATGATTCATATACTCAGGTTGTTAGAGGTTTGATACCGCTGCTAAGAGACACCTTCAACAAAATCATCTACTAGATAATTTTGCTTTGATTTCGCAAACTCAACACTCTAACTAGCTGAACTATGCGACCTAATATATATTCATTAGGAACCATTCATTGCAATAAAAAAATGGTAAAGCGGGTGACGAGAATCGAACTCGCGTAGTTAGCTTGGAAGGCTAAGGTTCTACCATTAAACTACACCCGCAAAGTCTTATTTATTAAGACATACTATGGCGCGAGACGGAATCGAACCGCCGACACATGGAGCTTCAATCCATTGCTCTACCAACTGAGCTACCGAGCCAAATGATTCTATGTGGAGGTAGAGCAATTAAGGACATTTGCTAACGCAAATCCCATCCGCAGATTCGAAACATTGCTTCGAACTCTACCAACTGAGCTACCAAGCCAAAAATAGTTTATATAAATAAACAAAAGGAGGATGTGGGATTCGAACCCACGCACGCTTTTACACGCCTGACGGTTTTCAAGACCGTTCCCTTCAGCCGGACTTGGGTAATCCTCCATAAAAAAGTGGACCTTGTTGGGCTCGAACCAACGACCGCTCGGTTATGAGCCGAGAGCTCTAACCAGCTGAGCTAAAGGTCCAACTGAAAAAATAAAATAGCGGCGAAGGGGATCGAACCCCCGACCTCCCGGGTATGAACCGGACGCTCTAGCCAGCTGAGCTACACCGCCTAAGTGTAATTTTGATGTTTTACCATCAATCGGGAAGACAGGATTCGAACCTGCGACACCTTGGTCCCAAACCAAGTACTCTACCAAGCTGAGCTACTTCCCGATTTATATCATGTATTGGCAACTTGTCTTGACTACGTCAAGCTCACTGCGTT
>NZ_JACBNY010000037.1 GCF_013449735.1 Pseudolactococcus laudensis | reverse complement strand
AGGGTCTCCTTTTAAACTTAATTTTTCAAGATAGTCGCTATCTCCAAATAAATTCATCTTCAATACCTCGTTAGCTTATTTTTAATCTATTATACCTCTTTTCATACGTTTTTAGAGGTGCCCTTTACTATCTTTTAAACTTGAATTGGTAGTAGAATTCGTCCAATTTTAAGTTTCTGATAAAAGGATGAATCATGATAGTATAATTCTGAACAGGTATAAAATATATAAGCTCATAAGCAGAGCAGAAAAAGTATTTGAGTACATATAACTCCAATAATAATCATAACCACCCGTCAAACGGTGGTTTGAACCAGGGCTATAAGCCCAGATAACCAGCCAGCGCCTAAAGACGCTAGCTTTCACTTTGTTCAAGCCTCGCTGCTCTTGACTCGTCACTAGCCTCTTAAAGAGGCGATTGTATTACTTACCATTATCCCTAAAGGGATCTTCATATTCTTTCACACTCAATTTATCAAGTGCAATATCATGCTTTTCCTGTTCCTGTATATATTTCTTTATCGTGGCTTCATTAAGCCCAACTGTATTGACATAATAGCCTTCTGCCCAGAAATGGCGATTCCCAAATTGATATTTGAGGTTGGCGTGTTTGTCAAACATCATAAGAGCACTCTTACCTTTTAAATACCCCATGAAACTTGAAATGCTAATTCTAGGCGGAATACTGACCAACATATGAACATGATCAGGCATCAAATGCCCTTCGATAAACTCAACTCCTTTGTAGCGACATAATCGGTGAAATATCTCACCTAAACTGCTGCGATATTGATTATAGATTACTTTTCGTCTATACTTAGGAGTGATCACAATGTGGTAGAACACACCCACTTTGTGTGTGATAAACTATGCGCTTTTTGAGCCATACTTTTCTCCTTTCGCTTTACAATAGGCTTGAACACCTTTATTGTAGCGCGTTTGGAGTTTTTTTGTATAACCGCAGATTGCGCACCCGCATAGCGAGTGGTTTATTTGTCTCGCACCTACGGAGCGAGACGGACTAAAAGTCACATAATGAGAAAAACACCAAAGTATTTAATCCTTTGGTGTTTTTGAAAAATAGTAGATATAATCTCATTAAACTTTTGTTGTTATCAGTTTAATAAGCTGTTCTTCAATGCACTTCAAATCTTTCTCCTCCGACTGTGTTGAGATTTCAAGAACAAATCGTTGAAAAAAGTATGCAAATAGGAGTCCTAAGCCTGTTCGGATAACCTCACAATCTTCCTGATAAGTAACAATATTGGGATTATCATTTTGTAACCGGCTTAGCTGCATTTTTAAATCATCAATAATAGTATCTTGAATAGCAGCCATTAGACTCTGACGTAGTCCTGAATTAACTAAGATTTCCTGAAGTATTATTTTTATTATATCTGCATTTTGAGCTAAGAAACGAAAGCGATTCTGAACAATAAAGTGAATAACATCTTCAATCTTGCTATAGGTCTTCAATTTTGGCAGAAATTCTTTTTTCAACTCAGGAATGAGGGGCTCAATAATTTCTGATAAAAGCTCCTCTTTGGTTTTGAAATATTTAAAAATGGTGGCCTGACTAATACTGGCTTTTTCTGCAATTTGGGCAGTCGAAGTCCCATTGTAACCTTGCCGCGAAAACAGTTCAACAGCAGCAGAAAGGGTCTTCTTTTTTCCAGCAGGCATTTTTTGTACTTTCAGCCAATCCTGATAGCTATGTAAAATTGTATTGTTGTCCATCGTTACCTCGTTCTTTTCTTCTCTATTATACCTTGCGGTAGCGTTTTAGTCCAACGATATTCAAAATTGTTAAAATGACAAGGAAGAAGGAAAGGACAAGCAGGTCATTTCCAAGATGGATAATGCTGGTACCGTTCAGAACAATTTTTGATAAGGCGTGCCCAGCATAATAAAGTGGAAGAACTTTCCCAATAGATTGCACCCAGTCTGCCATAGAATCTAAAGGAATGATACCTGAAATGAAAAGTTGCGGAGTGATAATGAGCAGGATAAATTGCATCATTTGAAATTCGGACTTGGCCAAAGTGGACAGCAGGAGACCAAATGCCAGAGCGACGAGCGCAAAAAGAATATTGACAATGATGACATCTCCTATATTGCCAAGAACTTCTAAATCTAAGAGCCAGATGGTTGATAAGACAATAACAACTGTCTGAAGTGCTGCAATAAGACTATAAGCCAGCATGTAGCCATAGACGATATCAGATCGCTTGACTGGTGTGGCTAGGAGGCGATCCAGTGTTCCCGTGGTACGTTCTTTCAAAAGAGCCATCCCTGAGATGAGAAAAACAAAGAAGAATACAAAGAAGCCCATCAGAATAGGAGTCATTTTGGTAAAGAAAGTGGTGTCCTCATCTCCATAAATATATTGTTCAGAGAGGTTAATATCATCAGCTTGAGAACCTTTAATTTCTACTGTTTCGGCTTGGTCGATATTTGCTTCATTAGAATCGCCGGCTTGTAAATTGCCAGACTGGCTTTGTGCCTTTTTAACAGCTTGAGCACTGGCTTCTTGTGCCTTCTTGAGATTTTCGATTTGGTCCTGAATTTGCGCTTGCTTGAGGGTGCTCGTTATGACCTGACGGGACAAGTTTGTTTTGCCAGGATCGGTATTGGTATAAGTTACCTGGTAGATATTTTCGTCCTTGAAGATAAGCACGGCATCGACTTTTTCATCTTTTAAGGCTTCATTTGCCTTACTTTCTGTTTTATAATCCTTGGCCTTGATATGTTCCACATCATCTAGGGATTTGACAATACTATCAGAAACATCGACGGCAGCGATGCTTACATTTGTTTCAGTATTAGCGTAAAAAGCAGCATTCATGAGCCACATGATAAAAACAGGCGCCATAAATAATAGGATCAGGGTTCGTTTATCACGTAATAGTTCCAGGAATACTTTTTTTGAAATGGCCAAAATCTTCATTCTAATTCTCCCTCTGCTTTCAAGAAAACTTCCTCAACTGTATTGACACCATATGATGACTTAAGGGCAATGGGGCTGTTAAAGGCGATCATTTTGCCATCAAGCAACAGTCCAACCTTATCTGTCAGCTCCGCCTCATCCATGACATGGGTGGTAATCAATATGCCAACCCCTTCAGACTTCAATTGATGCAGTTCTTTCCAAACCTGACGGCGCAGAGCAGGGTCAATACCAACAGTTGGTTCATCAAGAATGAGGAGTCTAGGATTCCCTAAAAGTGCAATGGCTAAAGACAATCGACGTTTCATACCGCCAGAGTAGCCTGAAACGAACTTATTGAGGTGCTCCGTTAGTTCGACAACTTGTGAGACATGTTTAATGGCTTCAGGAATCTCAGCGCAAGACAGTCCCTTCATCCGGGCAAAAAATTGCAGATTCTCGAAACCCGTCAGTGACTCATAGAGGGCATCCGATTGTGCCATATAACCAATTTCTCCCAAGACATAGCGGTTGGGCATATGATGCCCTAGCACAAGCGCCTCTCCCTGATCCGCCTTTTCCATCCCAAGCATGGTTTTAATCATGGTTGATTTTCCAGCACCGGATGGGCCGATTAAACCGATAATTTGACCAGCTATCAAGTCAAAATTGATCTTGTCGAGAACAAGCTGCTGCCCAAAGTTTTTAGAGATTGCTTGTAAATCTAATAATTTTTCCATAAGAGCCTCTTTCTAAGTAAGTGAGTAATCACTTACTGTTTTTTATTATAGTGGATAATCACTTACTTGTCAAATGATTTTTTAAAATTTAAATTGAAATTTGCTAACAAAATTGAGAAGCATCAAGTTTTCCCTCATACAAAGATGCTACAATATAGTAATGAAGAGAAAGGACGATTTGAATGAGCTATTCAAAACTTTTAAAAGAAATAATGTACGATGAAGATAATATTTCATATACAGAAAAAGGGATAAAACCACTTTTTTCTGCTCCAGAGACTGCTCAAATTATAATCATAGCACAAGCACCGGGGATTCGTGCTCAAGAGTTAGGTATATTTTTCAATGATTTAAGCGGCGATAAGCTTCGTGAATGGTTAGGTATTGATAGAGAATGTTTTTATGATTCTGGATATTTTGCAGTGGTCCCAATGGATTATTATTTTCCTGGAAAAGGTAAAACGGGGGACTTACCTCCAAGAAAAGGATTTGCAGAAAAATGGCATAAGAAAACATTAGATCTCATGCCAAATAAACAATTAATACTTTTGATTGGTGCCTATGCTCAACGATATTACTTAAAACAGAGATCGACGGAAAAATTAACCAATACTGTAAAGAATTTCGATAGATATCTACCTGAATTTTTCCCCCTTGTGCACCCTTCGCCACGTAATAATATTTGGCAGTCCAAAAATCCTTGGTTTCTAGATCAGGTTATTCCTGCTTTGCAGGAACGTGTTAAAGCAATTCTTAAATAAAGATTCGGAAATATACAGAAGATCGTTTTTAAACAATCTACCAGGAATAGTAGGTTTTTTTATAGTCAAAATTTTTAGAACTGATACTATCGTAACCGAATAGAATTATAAAAATATAAGTCTATGATTAATATCATTAAATCAATTGAACATAGTTAGATGTATTTGAAACAATCTAGACATTCTAGTATTTTTAAAACTTGATATAAATCAATTCTTATATTTTTATACTCATTTATACTAGAGACAATAAGGGAGGTAGAAATCATGCAAAAATGGTTATCAGGTTATCGAAATTGGTTGACAGTCATCACTGGTGTTCTTATTATACTTGCTTTTGCAGTCAAATGGTTTTTGAGTAGTGAACAGGGCTCGGCTTATCTATTGTTTGCAGCTTCATTAGTTGGCGGTTTTCCAATTTTAGTTCAAGCATATCAAGCTCTTAGAGTTAAGGTCATTAGCATCGATCTTTTGGTGACCCTTGCTATTTTAGGGGCATTTGTTATTAATGAGTTTGTAGAATCAGCTATTGTAGCTTTTCTCTTCTTGTTTGGTGCATACTTAGAACAAAGAACATTAGCCAAGACACGTTCTGCGATTAAGAATCTTGTCGAGTTGGTGCCAGAGACTACATTTCGGAAAGCACACAATGGTGACTTTGAAGAGGTGTCGGTTGAAGAAGTTGAAGAAGGTGACATTCTTATAGTAAAAACAGGTGGTAAGATCCCAGTTGATGGTGAAGTTATATTTGGCGCTGGTACCACAAATGAATCTAGTATAACAGGTGAGCCTATTCCAGTCTCTAAAGGTCTAGGAGATAAAGTTTTTGCTGGTACTATTCTCGAAAATGGGACCATACAACTTCGTACTGATAAAATTGGGGAAGACACAACTTTTGGGAAAATTATTGAATTAGTCGAAGAAGCACAAGACTCCAAATCAAAAGCTGAAAGATTTATTGATCAATTTTCAAAATACTATACACCTGCAGTTTTGGTGCTTGCTATTCTCGTTTGGCTTATTAGTCGCAATATTAAGTTAGCCGTTACTATTTTGGTTCTTGGATGTCCTGGTGCATTGGTTATTGGGGTACCAGTTTCAAATGTGTCAGGTATTGGAAATGGCGCACGACATGGTATTTTATTTAAGGGTAGTGATGTCATTACAAACTTTAGTAAAGTTGATACAATGCTATTTGATAAAACAGGAACATTAACTTATGGTAACCCTCAGGTTGCACAGACAATCTACTATAGCAGTGATAGGAGTCTTGCTGAGAGCTTACTGGCCAGTGTTGAGAGAGAATCAGATCATCCGCTCGCGAAAGCAATTGTGAACCATTACTCAGGTTCTGTAGTAGAGGTAATTGACTCAACAGAGGTCGTTCAAGGTGGGGGAGTTGTTGCTCGTATTCAAAATCACCAAGTTCTCGTAGGGAACTCTTATTTGATGAATCAATATAATATTCCTTTCACTAACCAGATGAAGAGCGACATAGCAGGGATGGAAGCAGAAGGGAATTCAATTGTCCTAACTGCTATTGATGGACAAATAGCTCTTGTTGTAGGGATTCGTGACCAGATTAGACAAGGAGTCAAGGAGGATTTAGAGACGCTTAAGAATATGGGAGTAAAAAATCTCATTCTATTGTCTGGAGATAATCAAGGCACAGTTGATTTAGTTACTAATCAGTTAGGCTTAACCGAGGCTTATGGTCATCTACTACCAGAAGACAAGGCAGAATTTGTGAGAAAACGTCAGGCAAGTGGAGAAATAGTAGCATTTGTCGGAGATGGTATTAATGATAGCCCATCATTGGTCTTGGCAGATATTGGAATTGCCATGGGAAACGGTACAGATGTTGCCATTGAAACTTCAAATGTTGTTTTGATGAATTCGGATTTTCACAGAATCCCTCATGCGATCGGATTGGCTAAAGCTACACGACGTAATATGATTGAAAATATCTTCATTTCATTGCTAGTCGTAGTAGTTCTTCTTATCAGCGTTCTCTCAAGTTCGTGGATGAATATGGCTATTGGCATGTTTGTTCATGAAGGTAGCATTCTCCTAGTTATTTTGAATGCTATGAGGCTTTTAAAATATAAAAGAAAATAGAGATTCTTGATAGAAATCATTTTTTTATTCTAAATATCGTACTATACTAAAGATATAATAAGGAAAGGAAGTAAAGATGATGAAAAAAGCTATACTACAGCTTGAAACACTGGCTTGTCCTACATGTATGCAAAAAATTGAGGGAGCCATTAAAAGTGTGGCAGGTGTTGATAAGGACAGTGTTAAGGTTCTCTTCAACGCTAGCAAGGCAAAAGCAAATTTTGATACAAGTCTGACAAATATTGAAGAAATTACGAATGCAGTACGAGCAATTGGCTATGATGTTCTAAAAGCATCAGAAAAATAATAGGGGGGGGGGAAGTTGTAATGTTAAAACAATTTTTTGAAGCAAATGATGAGATGCTTGATTTATATACTAATGCTATCACAAAATCTCATGGGAAAAATCATCCAGAAGTTTTTGAAGTTCGCAAACTTTATGAAACAATTCAGCATAAAATTCAGGGTAATAATATGGACCTATCAAATGAATTTTCGGAACTGAGGGGTGTTACAAAAGATTTTGCGATTCCAGATGATGTTTGTGAGACATTTACTAAAACCTATCAGCTCTTAAAACAATTTGTCGAATTATCTCAAGAGTAAGTTTCGTCAATTAGAAAGAGGTTATCCATGGTTCAACATCTTTGCGTAACACTTGTACCATTATTTAATTATCTGTCAGAAGATGAGCAGATTGAAATCAATCAATTGGCGAGACACCAACAATTTAAAAAAAATGAGATTATTTTCAAACCAGGAGATGAAAAACTAGATATTGTAGCTCGTGGAAGTATGAAAGTCTATCAACTGTCTCCGAATGGTAAGGAACAACTTTTACGAGTTGTTGAACCGGGTAGCTATGAGGGTGAAAATCAGTTGTTTGGTATAAAAAACGAGACACTTTTTGGTGAAGCTCTCGAAACAACTGAAATTTGTAGCTTGAGCAAACAAGCTTTTGATCAAGTAATGCTTAGGAATCCACAAATAGCTCTTAAATTATTTGAATTAAGTATGCAAAAGATGATTCAAGTAGAGAAGCAGGCCCAGATTTTATCTATGGAGCGTGTTGAGGAACGTTTGTCGAACTACCTCTTGGATTTGTCAAAAGTAGCGAATGATTATCAGTTCAGTTTACCTATGAAGATGATTGATATCGCGCGATATATAGGAACTACCCCTGAAACTCTTTCTAGAAAATTTAGATTTCTTGAGGATAATAGATTGATAAAACGTTCAGGTAGAAGAATAATTATTCTTAACGGAGATGGCTTAATTGATTTATGAGGTGAAAAATGTCGTTTGACAAATTAAAGGAATATCTACCCTATCGAGGAGAAAAATATATTAAGCCTGAATAGGCTGGTAATTATCGCCGGTATATGATGGATTTAAGGGACCTAGCTCGACAGGCTCGGGATGAATTCAGTTTAATCAGTAAATCTTTTGAAGACAGGGTAAAGCCATTTAAAGCAGAGCGTGTTAGTCAATGGATGAATCAATCTCAGCTATGTCGTCCACATTTTTGGTGTTACTTCCGATTGCCTTCCGATGGTTTGGATGATTCGGCATTGGCTATTCGTCTTTATGGGGAATCTGATAATTTCGGAATTTCCGTTGAGGTTAGTTTTGTAGAAAGAAGAAGGTCTGAAAACAGTTTAGAGAAACAAAATAAAGGGCACCTCTAATAACTACCAATTAATTCACCTCTAAATGAAATTAGAAAAAAACACAGAAAACTAAGCATAGTCTACTGTGTTTTTCTTTATGTTACAGACGCCACTTGACTGTTTATTCT
>NZ_JACBNY010000036.1 GCF_013449735.1 Pseudolactococcus laudensis | reverse complement strand
GAAATTAGAGATAATACTTTTAGCGTATTCTTTACTGTTAAAATCAGCTAAATCACTGGAACCAGAGACTTTAAGATATTCTATCGGGTATCAAGTCATGGCTAAATAATCAACTAGCAATTCGGGTTTAACCTTAACTTTTTAACACTTGTGCATCAAAAAGTTATTCCTGATTTTTTCTGAATTTTAGCCATTTAGCTGTCGCAAAAAAGATAATAACACCAAAGATAGTTTCAGATATACCACTTTTCGCACCCGTATCTGGCAATTCTTTTTTACTAGCTTGCGCGATGACAGGGACAGACGGCGTTTGAGTCTTATGACCAGATTCACTTGGTTGACTAGGATAGTGAGGTACTACCTTATCTTTATCCGTTGGCATTTTTACCGGCCTAGGTACCTTCGTATAGACAATCGTTTTAACAATATCTTTTGTCTCACCACTCACCTTGTCAATGGCAGCAACTTGTGGTTCATCAGGTGTATAATTTTTAAGGCTAGGTGATATGACCTTATCAAATGAAGTACCACTGCTCGCTATCCAGTCACCATCAGTTTTATCACCTGTTGCTTGGTCGGTTGCAACAGTTCGAGTGAACTCAAGTGGTATTGCCACAAAATCAGTGACTGCTTTGTCACCATTTTGATAAACATAATGCACCACTTCATATACTGTCTTAGTCTCAATCGACTTAACTGTATCATGTGATAAATGTACCTCGTAATATTTCACACGACCATCCTCATCATAAATGACACCTGTTTTAGGGTAAGTATCAGAGACTAGCGCATAGCCTTGACCCTGATATTTTTTAATTGTTTCATCAGTTTTATAATTATCTCTTGTGCCAAAATCTCCTGTCAGTTCTTGACTAGATAAGATTTTGTCACGCGTATCATCAAGATATGTAACTCTGGCCTTTTCTGGATTTGCCGCATAGATTACAGTTTTAACAATATCAGTCGAATCTCCTGACACAAACAGTACGGCATCAATTTGAGATTGGTCGGGTGTATCACCTTGAATACTAGGAGACGTCACGGTTCCAAAAGTCGTTTCGCCGACTGGTGTCCAGCTACCTTTAATTTGATTGCCTGTCACCCTATCAGATATAACTGTTCGTGTAAACCGAAGTGGTGATGCCGTATAATCATCTGCAGCTTGACTACCGTTCTGATACTGATAATGCACCGTTTCATTAACAATTTTAGCCTCGCTTTTAGCATTTGTTTGATGCGCGAGATGCACATGGTAGTGTTTTACGACGCCGTCTTCATCATAGACCACACCCGATGTCGGATAAGAATCTGATGCCAAAGCATAGCCTTGTGCTCGATAATGTTGAATCATCTCAGCCGTCCGGTAAGCATCGCTTGCGCCAAAATCGCCTGACAAGTCTTTGACCGTTAAAGTTTGATGTGTTGTATCATCAAGATAGTCTACGCTAGCCTCTTCATGATTCGCCCGATAAACCACCGTTTTGTCAATATCTGCTGTATCTCCCGTCACCTTGTCAATGGCAGCAATTTGGCTAGCATCAGGTGTCAATCCTTTAAGGGTAGGTGATATTACCTTATTAAATGTCGTTTCTTTAGCCGCAAGCCAGTTACCATAAGTTTTACCGCCTGTCGCTTGGTCAGTTGTGATTGTCCGAGTGAATTTTAAAGGTATCGCAAGATAATCATTTAAGGCTTGTTTGCCATTTTCGTATTGATAGTGAACAACTTCTTTTACTTGTTTATTTTCAGTTGTTTTAATTGACTGATGCGTCAAATGTACTTCGAAATTTTGATGTTGATCGGACAAAACAACACCAACTTTTGGAAAATTATCTGAGACGTATTGATATCCCTTACTTAGAAAAGTTGCAATATCTGTCTTTGTCGTATAATTAGTCGTCTCCCCAGTGGCACCTGTAATTTCTTTTTGAGTTAAAACTTGCCCAGTCGTATCGTCAATATATGTAATAGTCGCAAAACCTTGATTTCGTTTATAGATGTAATTGACATCTTGAACGTTTGCTTGATATGTGCCTATATGTGCAGCGCCTGTCACGCGCTCAAAAGTGTAACCTGAAATTGTCGCTTGATTCGTTGTATAGAGGGTATCGATATCACCACTTGTTGTGATTGTAGCTTTAAGGGATTGTCCATTTTCATCTAAATAATTAGCATGAACAGTTCCTTGAGCAATGGTATACTGAAAGTTTGATAACTGTAATTGCTGCAAATTAAAATTATCACCTGTAGAGGCAGAAATTGAAAAGGCCATTGATTGATTCGTACCAATCAAGTCACTAACATCTTGCTGCCAAATCTTACCATCATAAGCCACTGTCATTATTTTTGAAGTGCCATCATAGGACATTTTTAAAGATTTAAATTGATTATTACTGGGTTGTGATATAGGTTGTGCGCCTTCTTCTAGAGTTTGTGCCACACCACTTGTACCATCTACAAAAGCACCATAAGCCTGACTAGGTGAAAATTCACTTGGGTCAGGATAAAAGTACGGGTCACCATCATAGTTGTAGTAGGTATCTAATTTAAAACCAAAAGCCCCTTGGACGCCCCCAATACCAGCTGCACCGCCTTTTACACCAACAACATCTGTATTGCCTGGATGAAATAAAAAACCAACAACGTCAGCACCGCCAGTCCGACTGCTTTTATTGCCTAAATTAATTGAGCCAGACAACGTGAAATTCTGTGACATGTCTACTTTTGTTTTCAATGTCACATTACCAGATTGATCTTTCGTATTTGGTGTTAACGTTTGTACAAAATTTTGGGTATCATAATTAAAATTTGCAGCTGATCCGTTGCGTTGAAAGTAAGTTAAAAAGTCTGTTGGATAAACTGTTACCGTTCTTTGTGTCACCGAATTTAAAGCGTGCGTTGGCGTTTTTTCTTCTTGTGCATCTGCAGCAGCGCTTGTTGTGATTAGGCGAGTCTCAATGCCTATTGTTGTGGCACTTAAAATCAATGCAATACCTGTTTTAAACTTCATTTTTTCCTCCTAGGATTGTTTTAATGTGATGTATAACTTCACTTCATGTAACTATTTTAATTGCATGATTTAATTTAACAAAATTTATTATACTGCCAGATAATTAAAAATGCTATCTTTTTAACCTAGGATATAATGAAACTGTTACAGTACGTATGTAAAAAAATCAGACAGATTAGCTTGTTTTTGCTAAAAACGGTAAAATATGAAAGATGATTAAAGAGAATATGCTATACTTAAATTATGAAAAAGCTGGCCATTCTCTCTGATTTGCATTTGGATGTTAATCAGTTTGATGAAAAATATGAACAAATCTTAATCCAAACCTTACAAGAGCAAGACATAACAGATATGCATCTAGCAGGTGATATCTCAAATGACTTTGAAAATTTGTCAAAGCCTTTTTTAGCACGTCTATCTCAATATTTTACAGTTTCTTATAATCTTGGCAACCATGATATGTTGGGCATGACCGAGTCAGATATCACTGCAAATGACTTTCAACTTCGGTCAATTGGTCAGAAAAAATTACTTAGTTTTGCAGGTTGGTATGACTATTCTTTTTGTCCAGATATTAGTATTGAACAAAATTTGCGGACTAAAAATACGTTTTGGTTCGACCGGAAAATTATACGAGATGCCGATGATATGACGGTGACTAACCGTATCTTAAATAAACTTGATACCGTCTTGACAAGTATGACAGCGGCTGATAAAGCTGATTTAATCATCGCTATGCATTTTGTACCTGAGCGTTCTTTTTTGATGACTCATCCTAAATTTGTTAAGTTCAATGCTTTTTTAGGGTCTGAGCAATTTCATTCGATTTTTGTTAAACATGGTATCAAAGAAGTTGTTTTTGGGCATAATCATCGATCTTATGAGCAAGTAATTGATACCGTTCACTATCAATCAAAGCCGCTCGGATATAAACGGGAATGGTGTTTAGTGAGTGATTACTTCAAAGCCTATCCTATCTATCAACAGCACAACTCCTACAATCTTCATAGGCGTTATAATCTGGTTAAGAAAACAAAAGAATTCGATGCTTATCTCCTCACGCATTTTTCAGAGGAAGTGAAAAAGTCTTTGGTTATTTTCGACGTTCAAATCTGACAAATGACGGATAAAATGGTATAATTCTTGTTGAGAACTTTGAATGTTAGAAAGTTGGTAGGATGATGAAAATCCCCAAAGAAGGCGACTTTATTACGATTCAAAGCTATAAACACGACGGAAGCTTGCATCGTACTTGGCGTGATACGATGGTGCTGAAGACTAACGAAAACTCGATTATTGGTGTGAATGACCATACGCTTGTGACTGAGAGCGATGGCAGACGTTGGGTGACCCGCGAACCTGCTATTGTTTATTTCCACAAGAAGTTTTGGTTCAATATTATTGCCATGATTCGCGAAAATGGCGTAAGCTACTATTGTAACTTGGCCAGTCCTTACACGCTTGACAATGAAGCCCTTAAATATATCGACTATGACCTTGATGTCAAGGTGTTTGCTGACGGTGAGAAAAAATTGTTGGATGTCGAAGAATATGAGCGTCACAAACGTCAAATGCATTATCCAGAAGATATTGATTTTATCTTAAAAGAAAATGTCAAGATTTTAGTTGACTGGATTAATGAAGGTAAGGGGCCATTTTCTAAGGAATACGTTGCCATTTGGTATGACCGTTATCACCAATTAAAATAAGACCTCACGGAACTGATGTCTTATTTTTTTACGAAAAATTATGAGTGAGAGCTTTTTTTAAACACCAAAAAGAGACTGAGACAAAAGCTCTCAGTCACTAAAAGAGAAAAGCAGACTCAGATAATCAAATGATTGTCTGAGTCTGCTTTTTTTATTCACCTAATTTTCCAGAAAGAATATCAGTTTATCACGAAATAGTAAATGTTTTTTTTACCAAATGGGTATTGTTTTGGCAAAAGAATGCGAATTTCGCATAAAAATGTCAATTTTCTTACCGATTTCGTATTGTTTTACCAAAAGAATGCGAATTTGGCATTAAAACCACATATTTGTTAGAGACTTTTGTCCCAATCTCTTTTGATTCCCTGCATAGCCTATAAAGGCTTAGACTTTAAAATGAGACTTAATTTTGGGGAGTGTTCTAAGAATAAGAGCGACAATCAAGCAAAGCAATCCGATGAGCATCACACTGCTTACTTCTCGCATATCTCCTACATGAGGAAAACCACCTGTATTAGACAATACCATTTGCTTGTGAGCTGTATAATGTATTGGATTATTATTTCTCTTTTGAGGTAACTTGGTTTCTTTATCAGTTGAGTTATTTTTATCCGCCAGACCTAATTGGCCTGATATGGTTGCTGCAATCACCCTGAAATCTCCTTCCTGATGACTTAGATATTATCGCTTAAAAGGCAACCGAGTCAAATCTCAAGCTCAAAGTATAACCTAATTTCAAAGGTGTAGATGCTGTTGCAGTACCACTATATGTGAAGGTTGCTTTATTATTCATTGCTGAACTTGCCGCTACTGCCGTATCATTTTTTGTATATTGGTCAACACCATTTGCCAATGTAATCAATTCATTTGTTGGTTTATTAAGCACACCTTGGTCAATCAATTTTGTACTTGCTGCTGTGACATTATTTCCCGTTACATCCAAATTCAAATCAAAATCATTTGGCAACGTAGGATTTGTGACACCTGCAGCATCAACAAAACGATTCACACTAACCATAACAGGACGACCAGAATGATTGACGATATCATAAGTTGGTGCTTTAATGGCAGGTTCACTCACTTTGTTATAAAAAATCGTATCAGTGGGTACAGTCACGTTAATCCAGTCAACATCCTTCTCAGGAATTGTTGAGCCTGGGTCTGTATTATCAGCACCTAGTGTCCCGTTGACAGTGATATCTGCATCAGTAGCACCAACAATATCTTGCGCCATAACAGCTTGTGCACCACCGAATACAACTGATGAAATAAGTAAAGTTGAAAGTATTTTTTTCATGATTTCTCCTAAAATAATATATAATAATTGAATGATAAGTAATTAGTCGACGATGAAACTGACACCCGCCGTAACTTCACCTTTTTTAGCTCTCGTTTTTTCATCGTATAAACTAAAACGTACCATTGCAGGATGCGTTCCCTTAGTTAATGTTTTCTCTAGCGCAATATGACTCACCTCCTCTCCTGGCTCAATCGCACCAGACGTATAAATCACATCGCCTGTTTGGTCATCCGTAATCACAACATTGACCGGATAAGTATTAGTCTGAGGGTTTTTAATATGCAGCGTCCCTTGTTGAGACTGATTACTAATCATAGCTTTTGAACCAATCATCATATTAAATTGACTGTCATCCGCCTTTTTCTGAGCGAATTTCTTAAGCTCCTTATCTGACATCTTTTTAGCATCCTTACCCTCAGGTAGAAAATCACCACTAATAACCGTCACATTTTCTTTGGGCTTTTGCCCAAAGACATGGTAAAGACTATAACCGACACCTGCTAATAAAAGCAACAGCAAGAAGATTAATACCTTTCTTTTGTATCTCTTCGTTTGATTTTCTTGTGCTTCCTGTTCTATATTTTGATTCTGCATCTCCCACTCCTAATCTTTATGATGCTTGGCTAATTGCAACAGCCAACTTGTAATTGACATGATAAGGTCCGCCATCTAATACCGAGACTGAGTGCTCACCATTAAAATAAAGAGACGCCTCGTGGTCGCTATTCCAATAGGCATCCAACCCAATCGGTGGACCAGTGATACTACCTACCATTATAGGCCCCCACATCACATCACCAGTAGTTGAAGGGTACTCTGCCACCAATTTCAGATGAACTTGTTTTTTCTTTTGGCACTTTGCCACAAGTGCCACGTCTTGTGCACTATCTGGATTAACGGTTAAAGATTTTAAATTCAATTTAACTGGTACATTGCCATGATTGCTTACAACATAATTTGCCAAGTGATTTTCTTTTGTAATCTCACCTGCTTTTGGTGTTACAAAAGCCAAAGTATCTGGTAAGCTCACCTTGAGATATGTTGGTACCACTACCATCTGCTCAACCCAAAGACTAGATAAGGTATAGCCTGGCACATGATTCCCCTCTAATCTACTGTAGACATAATAAGTCTGTGCAGGTAAATCATTATACTGATTTATCGAGTCTTTCCCAATATCCGTCGTAATAGCAACGTTTCTCGAGTCTCGGACACCATTTGCCGAGGAGGCATTATTGATAGATGTTTGTGCAGTACTAGTCGAGATATTATTGCCCGAGTACAACTTTGTTGTAGCTAATTTATAGTTGATTTTACTACCGGCCGCTAGATTTTCTGGTGTCCATTGCTTAACCTGAGCAGTTATTTGACTCAGGTCATCTCCTACCGTAGGAACAGCACTGAAGTTCGTAATTTGCGGTGCACGGGCATAAACAACTGATTCGCCACTGTTAATAGTTGATGCCGTAATACTTCTATTCCCTGTCATATTAGCGGTTAATTCTTTTTGACCACTTTTCAAATAGTTAATCGGATATCGATAGCCATCCGAATCTTTTCGAGTCAAGTTTAGTGCAATGGAACCTAGAGGTGACTTGCCTGATGTGGCATCAAATAAAATATAATTAGGTGAAGTTACACTAATTGTTGGGTCTTGACAAGAAAAACCATTCTTCTCTGTTGTAAAACGACCAATAGCATCTTCGGCAAAATCCATATTAATCGTGCCAGTAAGCTTTAATGCTGCAATTTGTGTCACATGATTGGTACCAGAAATAGCTCTATATTTGAACTGTCCTTTTTCTTGCACATTTAAATTAAAAGAAGTGCCATCATAGGAAAGATATTGCTTACTCGTACTAATATCGACCAAAGCATTCTTACCAACTGTCACAACTTGCTTACTAGGTCCCCAAAAAAATGCTGACTCATTATAAGTATCGTTATAAATTTTTGTTTGACTATTATCGGCGAAGTTGATATTTGTAAAACCTTGGGCAAACTCACCATCATAACCACCACCAGATGTCCCTGCCTTAAAACTATTTTTACCTTTGAAGGTCAATGTATTGGTCTCGTTATTGGCATAAAATGGTTGACCACCTTTTTGAATGTCGTAATCAATATTTTCAATCACTAAGTTGGTATTTTGATTGTTAACGCGCATAATACCGTACCAAGTGCTATTAGGACAAGTAGCATTACCGTACTTGATATTTTTTAACGTGATTGTTAGGTTATCAGCACCCGTTGAAAAATGTTCATAATCATAATAACCGTTGAACCCCGGTGCACGTGTTTCAGTATAAAGGGCACCTCTAATAACTACCAATTAATTCACCTCTAAATGAAATTAGAAAAAAACACAGAAAACTAAGCATAGTCTACTGTGTTTTTCTTTATGTTACAGACGCCACTTGACTGTTTATTCTTAT
>NZ_JACBNY010000035.1 GCF_013449735.1 Pseudolactococcus laudensis | reverse complement strand
AGAGGGTCTCCTTTTGAACTTAATTTTTCAAGATAGTCGCTATCTCCAAATAAATTCATCTTCAATACCTCGTTAGCTTATTTTTAATCTATTATACCTCTTTTCATAAGTTTTTAGAGGTACCCTAAATATTATTCCCACTCAACAGTAGCAGGTGGCTTAGCCGTAATATCATAGACGACTCGGTTAACCCCTTTGACTTCATTGGTGATACGACGCGAAACCTCAGCGAGGACTTGCCAGTCAATCTCAGCGAAGTCAGCGGTCATACCGTCGATAGATGTAATGGCACGAATGGCGATAACTGTATCATAGCTACGGAAGTCACCTGTCACACCAACTGAGCTAACGCCTGTATCAACCGTAAAGTATTGCCAGATTTTTTCGTTAAGACCTGCTTTAGCGATTTCTTCACGGAGAATCAAATCAGAGTCACGTACTTTTTCAAGGCGTGGTTCAGTGATTTCACCCATGATACGGATAGCAAGACCTGGACCTGGGAAGGGTTGGCGCCATACTAAATCATGAGGCATACCAAGGACTTCGCCAAGTTCGCGAACTTCATCTTTGAAGAGTTTGTTCAAAGGCTCGATAAGTTCAAACTGCATGTCCTCAGGCAGTCCACCAACATTATGGTGGCTCTTAATCGTTTGTGCTGTATCAGTCCCAGATTCGATGACGTCAGTGTAAAGTGTGCCTTGGGCAAGGAAGTCAACACCGTCAAGTTTTGAGGCTTCATCGTCAAAGACTTCGATAAATTCATTCCCAATGATTTTACGTTTTTTCTCAGGGTCAGAAACACCAGCTAGTTTACTCATAAAGCGTTCTTTGCTGTCTACTTTAATGATGTTAAGGCTAAATTTGCCGCCCAAGTCGTTCATGACTTGTTCTGCCTCACCTTTACGGAGTAAGCCATGGTCAACAAAGATAGACGTTAATTGGTCACCAATAGCACGTTGCAAGAGTACGCCAACGACAGATGAATCCACACCGCCTGAAAGACCAAGCAAAACTTTTTTATCGCCAACTTTTTCGCGGATTTCTTTGATTTGTTGCTCAACGAAACCAGCCATTGACCAGTCACCTGATGCCTTAGCGATTTTTTTAACGAAGTTTTCAATGATGTCATGACCATATTCGCTGAGAGTTGTTTCAGCATGGAATTGAACGCCGTAAAGCCCCTTTTCATCATTTGCAATCGCTGCAATTGGTGTTTGTGCGGTATGAGCAGCAACTTTAAAACCTTCTGGTAGAACAGTGACATTATCAGAATGGCTCATCAAAACTGTCTGTTCAGCGGGTGTGCCTTCAAGCAATTTAGATGTGGCATCGAGATTAATTTTAGTTGCACCGAATTCCCCATTTCCTGGGTTAGCTTCTACTTTACCCCCAAGTTTTTGTGTCATAAGCTGCATGCCATAACAGATGCCCAAAACGGGAACGCCAAGCTCGAAAACACCTGGGTCAATATCAAAAGCGTCTTCCTCATAAACTGAGTTAGGACCGCCCGAGATAATAATGGCTTTAGGATTGTAGGCCTTGATTTCATCCAAGGTCATTTTATGGCTTTTCAGCTCAGAAAAGACGCCAAATTCACGAATACGGCGAGTAATCAGCTGATTGTACTGGCTACCGTAGTCGAGGACGATGATTTTCTGCATCTCTTGCATATCAGTGGTTGTCAAAGTAGAACTCCTTCTTTTGTGTTGTTGCAAAAATTAGATTACATCTATTTTACCAAAAAAAATGCCCTTTTGCATTTATATTTTTGGTATCATTTGTTAGTCTTTTCTTAATTTGTCTAATGTGGCTTGGAACAATTTCGGTGGGTCGAGTTCGAACTCTAACCACTGATGCGAAGTAGGATGCTCAAATCCTAGCATCTGCGCATGTAAAAATTGACCATGATTAGGTTTCAGTGCATTTTTCGGCCCATACAAGGGGTCTCCAGCAACCGGATGCCCGATATAAGCCATATGCACACGAATTTGATGCGTACGCCCCGTCTCAAGCGTCAAACTCACCAAAGTGAAATCACCAAAGCGCTCCAACACCTCGAAATGCGTCAAAGCAGGTTTACCACCCGCAATAACAGCTTGCTTTTTGCGATCCTTGGCATTGCGACCTATCGGCGCCTCAATCACACCACGGTCATTGAGTAAATTCCCATGGATAATGGCAACATAACGACGTTTCGACGTGTGTTCTTTAAGTTGAGTGGCTAGAAATTCATGCGCTTGGTCATTTTTAGCGACCATTAACAGACCACTTGTATCCTTATCAATACGGTGCACAATGCCTGGTCTGATCACACCATTGATGCTAGACAAATTCGTCATGTGATACATCAAAGCATTAACAAGTGTACCTGTTTGATGACCAGCTGACGGATGAACAACCATCCCCTGAGGTTTATTAATCACTGCGACATCATCATCTTCATAGACAATTTCTAGTGCTATATTTTCTGCCTCATAGGACAGAACTTCTGGCTCAGGGATATCAAATGACACGATGTCATTTTCTAGAACTTTATACTTAGCTTTTTTGACTTGCCCATTAACCAAGACAGCGTCTGCTTTAATCAGGTCATTAGCCTGAGTCCGTGAGACATCTGAGTTATCTGAGATAGCCTTGTCAAGTCGCAATCCAGCGGACTGGGCTTTAATTTTTATTTTCAATTTATCTTAACCTTCATCTTTTTCTATCAAAATACCTATAAAGAGCACTACGAATCCTATCGATAGCAAAATATCTGCTACATTAAAAATAGGAAAGTTGATAAAGTCTAACTGAAACATATCAACGACATAGCCTTGGCGCACTCGGTCAATAAAGTTACCCAAGGCACCTGAAATAATCAAGGTTAGCCCAATAGCATACCAATTTTTAGATAGATTTTTGAGCCAAAACCAGATAGCCACTGCCAAGACAAGTACTGTTGTCAAGACAAAGAACCACTGCTGCCCTTCTAAAATCGACCAAGCTGCACCATTATTTCTAAGATGCGTCAGCGATAAGACACCTTTAATAACTGGCTTTTGCTCTGACAAGCCAATATTGTTTACAACAGCCATCTTAACCACCTGGTCGAGAACAAGTCCTAATATAATCACGATTGGTAAACTTATTTTTTTAAACTTCATCGTTCTATTATATCAAAAAAAGCAAGCCTCTGCTTGCTAAATTTGCCAATTAAGGGGTTAGACTCTGATAGATGTCATAATGAATGTTTACGCCTTATTGAAGGTTACATCTAAAAGTTGTATCTCATTTTCAGTTATTCTTGTAAATGATACCTTAGTCCGTTTAAAAGATTTAATCAATAATGTTTGGTTTTTCAACTTATTTTGTCCAACCAATAAATTCAGAGAACCATCATCTGTTTTTAAACAGTATAATCCTTTAGGAATATCCTCAATTTTATAGTACCCCGTAGGGTCAGGAAGAAGTCGCACAACTTTCTGTTGTCGTTTCAATGCCTTCTTACCTTTTTTATCATAAAGTGTCATGGTTTTTGTAAAGGGGTTATGATTAGCATCAATAATCTTAATCAAAATATCAATCCTTTGTTTAGAGAGTAAATAATGATGAATAAGACGGTATAAAAACCATATCATTAGAAAAATGAAATCTGCAAACCCGATTATCATCAAAAATCGAATGACAATTCTATTTTGATTACTTTTATTTAACTCTTTTTTGACAGTTTCTGTATAAGGTATACGACTACCAGTCACTAACAAACGATGTGAGTTGATCATATAAGGGGTACAAGTAAGTAATGTAACCAAATCCTTACCTGGTTCTATTTTTAAAATATCCGTCTGTTCAGGTTCTACAACCTCTATTTTAACTACTGGGCACCTCTAAAAACTGCTTTTAATAACTTTTGAGATAAATTTTTCTAGCGCTAGGCATTGCGACAAAGCTTACTGCTGTAAGGTGCGGAGCAATAACGACGCGATAGGTAAATTTAGCCAAAAGTGGCAAATTTGAGTTTTTAGAGGTGCTCTACTCTATAGGCGAGTTTTCGTCCTAAAATTTCTATTACAAAAAAATCTCCCTTTCCTAATTTAGGTAAGTCCGTAAATAATTCTCGATTAGGCAAACCACGATGTGCTGAAATCACTGCATGCGTATTTTGTCCCCCCAATGGATAAGAAGTCCCATTAAGTGTCGTTGCGCCAATTTCCAACAAATCATTATTTGTCAAATCAAATAAAGGAATCTTAATATTAATCTTGGGAATTTCAACTGAGCCTAGAAGATGTGTTTTATAGTAAGCATCTGAAACACGCTTTGATTTTTTTTCATTAAATGGATCAGCTGAAGGTGTCAAGCCTCTCGTCGCTAATTGACTATTCTCCTGCTTCAATTCTTCTTGCTTTGATTGATAAATGGCTTGTAATTCTTTTTTATAAGCTGTCACACGTATATTATCTAAGTAGTCATTTAATTTACTGATATAGAATGGATATAACATAATAAGAGTACCAATCAAGAAAATACAATATATCAAAATGTTGATTAAAAAACGTTTCCTGTCTGATTTAGAATGTTTTTTATTTTTTTTTCGCATGATTACCTCTTATTAATCAAATATTTTCTATCATTTTTTTTACCAATACGCTGTATTTTTCCACGTTTACTTTTAATCGTAAATAATTGATCATTCAATCTAGCGACAAAACCATAAACTTTAGGAAATTCAGTCTCATCCTTTGGATAAGCGACATATTTCCCACCAGGAATAGCTTTAAAACTGACACGTCCGAACTGATCACTAATCGATGAAATCGGCATACCATCTTTTTTTACAATTTCACGTCCTTTTTTCTCCATTAAAATGAAAGAAATGTTGACTAATGGTTTTTGATCGACCAATGCATAAAACACAAAATTGTAGTCACGTTTCATGCATTGGTAATTCACATATTTACGCCAAATCCAATAAGCAAATAAGAAACAGAGCATTGGCATAATACTTGCAAAAATGAACATTCTATACAGATGATAATCTTTTGTCAACTGAATCTGCTGTGTCCTTTTTTTTGTTTCAAAACCGACTTGGACGCCCGTTACTAATAAACGGTGTGTGTTAATCATATAGGGCGTGCAGGTCAAAAATGTTACGAGATCGCTCGAATCTTCTATTTTTAAACTATCTAATTCTGTTGGTAAAACCATCAGAAGGTTTATCGTGAATTTTAAAACTTTGAACGGCATTTGCATCACCAATATTTGCTGGAATGTTAACAGTTAATTTATAATTTAAAATATCGCCAGTTGTAACGTTAGCAAAATCTTGACCGTTAATCGTCACATTTGAAAAATTACCAGCATTGCTAAATTCTTTAGTATCTTTAGCTGTTTCATTTTTAGGATATAACTGGATGTTGGTATTAATCACATCTGTTGGTTTTTGAGTTGCATCTAATTTATAAATCGGCATTGCTAAAACAATTGGTACCGCGCGTTTAGTGACTGTGATGTCATTAGGCGTCTTTGTTTCAACAAATAAATAAACATTATACTGATTAGCATCATTTTTAATTGTTAAATTGCTAAATGTTGCTTGACCATCACCAGCTGTTACTTTTGCATCAACTTTCTTTGCATAAGTTGGAGCAACTGCTTCTGCATCACTTTGAATTGCTGCAATTGCAGTTTTTTGGTCGCTGTTTTTAATTAACTCATAGTACTTTTCTGTTACATCATAAACAGTAAACTCAGAACCATTTAGCGCTCTACCACCAAAATCCATTGTTTCACCGGTATTTTGAATATCTTTAGGTGTTTGACCTTCATCCCAAATTCGCTTGTTAATTGTTACATCAACATTTTTTGCATCAACATCGTCAGCTGCAAAGACAGCTTTAACTGGTCCAATGAATACAACTAACAATGTTAAAATTGAAATCACAACCTGAAATAAATTTTTCTTCTTCATCTTTTCTCCAATAATATAATTCATAACATATAACTTCATAGTTATATTTTTTAATCCACTATTTCTTTTTTTGCCAAAGTAACACGGCAGTTAAAATAACAACTAAACCAAACACGCCCATAATTGTTTTTGCCTCTCCCGTTTGTGGTAAGTCAGGCTTAATCGGTGGGGAAGGAGGGCTAGTTGGTGTCACTGGTTTGATTGCTGTATTCTTAGGATACAAATTGATTGTATTAAGATATGTGCCTTTTTTTGTTGGATTTTCAATTGGTAAAATAACCAACATAGGTGTCGCAGTCATCTCAACTTTATCTTTAATAGCTGGGCTTAATTTTGTTTCAATCAACAAATAAGCGCTACTTTCAGAACTTGGGTTAACAGTTAACTCGGCAACACCATCTTCTCCGTTAACATTTTTTGTAACGACTTCTTGAATCAATGTATTGTAAGGTGCTATTTCAGATAAAAGCTTTGCATTATCTGTATTTGTCACCTTTTTTAACAAATCTTCTTGTGACATCTTTCCGAGATTATCTGTCACATATTGTGTCGCATCATAAACGCTAAACGTCACATCATTTAATCCATAAGTAAGGTTTTCATCAATTAAATCTTTTGCATCCGCATCGTTATCATCAACCACTAAACCATTGTTTTGAACAGATTTCAGTTGTTCGCTATCTTTAAAGACTCTCTTATGCAAAATAAACGTAACTGGGTTGGTATCTGCTACTGCCTTTACGGGTCTCAATAGACTAGCACCCGTTGATAAAATAACTAAAAGAGCTGATAGATGTAGCAAAACTCGATTAGATTTTTCTAGATTTTTTTTTTACTAGCTTTTCTATTTCGATACCAATAGTAACCACCAAGAATAGCCATTAATACAATAAAAATAGAACTCATTATCCAATATCCCGTTCTACCTGAACCACCGGTAGAGGGTAATAGACCTTTTTTCTGATTATCAACGATTAACTTAATTGTATGATTTTCTACCTTGACGGATTTATTATCAACTTCGACACTACCATCCTTCAAAACTTCAATTTGTATTGGATGTTTTAAAATAACATAACCATCTGGTGCTTTAACTTCTGTTAAGGTATACTTTCCAGCTTTCAAATTATTAAAAGTAAAAGTTGATCCTTCTGAGTCAGCAATACCTGATATTTCCATGCCACTTTCGTCAACCAATTTAAAGCTTGCGCCAGATATTTTCTTACCTGACCCATCTTCTTTCATGACATCCAATCGTAATGGTATAAACTGTTTTATATTTTTAAAAGTGGTGTCATCTACCTGCGTACCATCATAACCATCTACTTTAATTTCATTTGAAATTTTGTAATTAAAGTTAACCCCTTGTGCATTGTATTTTGGTAACCATAAATTAGCATCACCATTTTGCACTGAAGCCAGTTGATTAGTTGATTTAGCCCAGGTATCTTGATCTTGACTACCTTCAACTTTGATAAAACCTGTTTTCCAAACATTGGCAATAGTTGTCTGACTTCTAGTTACCTCATAAGTCACACTTGATGGTCTTTGTGACTTATCATTATCATACTCTTCCCAAATTTTCTTAAAATCTAGCTGTATACCTTCCCCTTTGGCAGAAGGTACTCCAAAATTGACTTTATTATCTGGATTTTTATCATTAGGCATTAAAGTCGTTTCACCATTCATTTGATACCATTTATTAGGTACAAAATCACTTGTTTCGGTGTTTAGTCTCACTTGATAATGCAACTGAATTTCTTGGTCTTTACCAAGATTTAATCCCGATACGTTCAATTGATTATTAGTAATTGTCGAAGTCGGTAGATTGGTAACTGGTGTTGAACCGACACTTCTTACTTCAGCTTTCGTGCTATTATAAATAAATTGCGAACCAATAGGATCTATGATACTACCGTTGTTTATTGAATTAAACTCACTCACAACATTTTTAGCCTTTGATTCGAGATAATTTTGCACGTCTTGTGTTGTACTCGCATCTTGATATAGCCCAGGTGATGCCAGTAGCCCCATTCGTGCACGAACTTGTTGTAGTGTAAGGTAGGTATCCGCACTATTATTGGTATAACCTGAATCTTTGCCAAGTTGAATCCCTAAGGCATGAAGTTCAATACCACTATCCTTAATCATTTTCGCTTCTCCAAGCGTTGCAGGCCATGTATCACGTATGGTATTTCCTCCAACGTTGTATGAAGTTGGCACACCATCCGTTAGAAGAATCATCATTTTTTGGTTGCCACTTGTGTCAGCTTGAAGCATTTTACTACCTTGACGAGTGCCGAGTTGAGTAAATGTTCCACCAGAAAATTTTGGTGATAACATTTTATTAATATCGTCAACATGTCCATCTTTAGCAACACTTTGCATAGGCACTTCGATATAACCATTTGCACCAGTCACATATTCTCCTGGACTTGAAAAGCCTACTAAACCAACATTTATATAATTATCAATTCCTGCATCTTTAATAGATTTCAAAAATTGACTAACACCAGTTCTTATCGCACCAGCTCGGTCATTATAATTATTACTCTCTGATGGTTCCATTGAACCTGACATATCCACCACTAACACGATATCAACTGGTTTAATATCTTTTTGTTTATTACCTCGAACATTTAAATAGACATCATATAAGCCAGGTGTATTAGTTTCCTTAGCATATTTACGAATTGCGAACTCTGCATCGCTACCCTTACCACCATATTCAATATAAGAATTTTTAACATCATCTGGATTACCACTCCATCCAGTATTACCATCCCAATTTACCGAACCATATGTTTTTCCTTGATGATTAATGACTGTTTGATTACCAGTTGGTGTCCAACTGTTAGTTGGGTAAGTGCCACTAGAATTAGTTGTATATTGTGGCGTAATATTTGTATAGTTAATTGCTGCAAAAGGTGCTACTTGTTCACTAACATTTGATTGACCAACTAATAAGCTTGGAGAATCATCATTTTCTTCTGTTGTTGTCTCATTACTTTCAGCTATTACTGTAGATTTAGAATCCGACACATTTTGATTCTCTGTAGATGATTTTGTCACCGAACTAGGTTCAGTTGAGGAATCATTGCTGTTTTCTGATAAAATAGATGTTTTACCATCCTCTGATACTGTTAAGGGCACCTCTAATAACTACCAATTAATTCACCTCTAAATGAAAATAGAAAAAAACACAGAAAACTAAGCATAGTCTACTGTGTTTTTCTTTATGTTACAGACGCCACTTGACTGTTTATTCTTATTTTAGACAGATTACCGCCATGTTTTGAGATTTAAACGTTTAACTTG
>NZ_JACBNY010000034.1 GCF_013449735.1 Pseudolactococcus laudensis | reverse complement strand
TAGAGGTCTATCCATTTATAAATTGTTGCAGGGGCCACGTCGTATTCTTTAGACAGCTGGGTGACGGATTGACCAGAATGATAGAAGGCGATAAGGGTTTCTTTAAATTCTTTTGAGTAGCGTTTTTGCATGTTTTTGTCCTTTGTCTAAATACTCTAAGATTTAAGGATAACATCAATTAATAACAATAATTTCAATATTAGAATATGTTTGAGCTTGAATAGATTTGATGCACTCTCTTATATACTCCTCTACATTGTAAACAGGAACTATAACGGATACTTTGTATTCCTCAATCTCTGTTTTATTAATACTCACTATGCCACCTTTTCTATTACTTTATTAGCCTCTTTCTGATCCATTTAATTGAAATAACTTCTCTAGAATGGTGCGTTTCTATAATATATTTTAAAGCAAAATTCTGGAGTCGATTTCCGTAATTCCAATAATCTCCACAAGTAACAATTCCTATTTTCATTTTTATTCTCCAAACTACAAGATAGCAACTTACTTCATAATAGTTGCTATCTATTTGATTTTCTTACCCTTAACTTTTTCCTGAATAATTCTTAGTGTTAAAAATACCTTAGAGTAAATCTTTCTTTGAGATTTCCAGATAGTTTCAATATTATCCCATGAATTTGTTACGATTTTATCTAATGAATCTTCCAAATGTTCATTAACTACACCATTTAATCTAGATAATCTTATCATTTTCAATACTGACTGAATTAAATTTGATTGTACTACATACAAAACTTCTTTATTTATTGATTTCATTTTTTCTAGATTACATTGAATTTCCTCCATAGAATTTACTAGAGAAAATTGTCTGATATTAAATTGGTGAGTAGCACTACTTTTTATTTGAACATAATGATATGTTGGTGAATTAATTATATTAGCAACTAAATCCGATTCTCTCTTTTGCAACTCCAAAAAGTATCGAATAACAAACTCCGTATCTTCCGCATAATATAAATTTTCTTTAAACTTCAATTCATTACTTTTTATTACTGAATTACTAAATATTTTATTAAACAAAAAGCCTTGATATCTATGATTATCTAAAATATTCATAAGAGTTCCATAAAAACTACAATCATAATTCTTACTTGCTTTGGGAATAACCCAAGTAGTTTCCCCGGTCTCTACAAATAGACTATTTAGAATAAAGGAATTTTTTGATTTTCCTATATATTCAAGAATATTACTTAAATGATTACTATCAATGTAGTCATCCCCATCTATAAAAATTATATACTCCCCTTCAGCTTCTTGAAGTCCCTTATTTCTTGCTGATGATACTCCTTGATTCACTTGAGAAATTACTTTTATTTTACTAGAATATTGATTTTTAAATTCTTCGATAATATTAAGTGAATTATCATCTGAACCATCATTAATAAGTATAATCTCAAAATCATTATAATCTTGATTGAGAACAGATTCTAAACAGCGATATAAATAATCTTCTAAGTTATATACTGGAATAATTATAGAAAATTTAACCATTATATTTTTTCCTTCTCCTGTCTCTCATTCCTACAAATCCTCCCAAAGTAATCATTAACAACGTTATACATTGTGGGGTATATGTATTAGCTTGATATATACTAACAAAAATCAATATCATTGGAACATAAAATAAAAATCTATTTTTGAATTGTGAATTCTTCTGTACTTTTTCCAACACTTCTTTACCCATAAAGTAGAATACACATATTAAAGCAATCGCACCTTGTACACCTATTTGGTATACAAATGATAATAAGGCTGTTTCTGATCCAGTAGTAAAATCAAGTTCTCCCCCTGTAAATACTGCTGAGGCGTTTCCTCCCACACCTAATCCAAAACCAATTGGTCGATGACTTATACTATCCAATGTCTCTTGGATTGCATAAAAGTGATTCCCTACAGCTCCTCCAAAATTTTTGAAATAATAATTTCCACCAATAAACATAATAATAGTTTGAGCTTGAATAGATTTGATGCACTCTCTTATATACTCCTCTACATTGTAAACAGGAACTATAACGGATACTTTGTATTCCTCAATCTCTGTTTTATTAATACTCACTATGCCACCTTTTCTATTACTTTATTAGCCTCTTTCTGATCCATTATTACCATCAATACTGGAAATAAAATTACAAACCTAAAAAATGATGTTTCTGTAAATGCAATTAAAAAATACATCATAATTACTAAACTTTGCAACCTAGTTTGTGTTTTTCTCTTAAGAAAAAATATGAAAAAGAAAGTTACAAATAAAAACAATGTAAACAAAATTCCTTTTGCTAGCAAACTTTGAAGATATGCTGTATCTAACATTGTATTTTTTACATCATTATTCCCTATCAAATGTATACCAAATGTAGAATAAATCTCTTGATAAAGCGCCAGACGACCAGAAAGCAAGCTATTGAGGTATTGATTAATAGGTAACTTTAACAACGAATAAGAGATGATTAAAAGAAGTAGTGGTAAAACTGTAATGCTCCTTTTTTCAAAATTTGAAACTTGCTTTTTAGTTTTTTTACTACTAACAAATAAAATACTCAAAATAAAAAATAAGATATATCCTGAAGTTCTTGATTGAGTAGTGTAAAATATAATAAAAGTTACAATCGCAATAAAAATTATAGTTATTCTTTTTCTTTCAGTACTCAAATATAATAAGGCTATCGCTATACCTAAAAAGCTCATCATTGCATAATTCGGGTGGATAAATCCTAAACTCATACGATTTATAAAAGCATCTCCACGCCACATTATCATATCAGAGCTTTTATTAAGAGACATCATTAAATACAGTACTATTGTCAAAATAAAACAAACACTAGAGGTAACAAAAAATGTTTTCATCACTTTTTTTAAATCTATTTCCGACTTACTTAACATAAAATAGAGTATCCACATTAAACCTAGACTGAAATTACTAGGGTCACGATTTAAAACTACAAAAATAAAGGAAATTAGTAGTACAATAATCTCCTTTAAAGAAAATCCTTTTCTTTTTTTACAGAATAAGATATAGGATAAGAGGATTGTACTCGCCATGCTAAAAGAGTATACTGAAGACGCAATTAATCTTGTATTATTTAAATATTCTAAAATTGCGACACATAAGGCAATCACTCTCATCTCTCTTGTCATGGTTATTTTATTCATGATAATTATTTTCCAATTCTTTTAATAACTTTTTCATAAAAATCATCCCCTACCCATTTTCTAAGTTGTATTTTAAGTCTTAAAAATTTATCTCTCTTATCTTTCCAACTCATATCATAGTGATGGATGGAGTATGTATTTTCCGTTATTTTTAATCGATTTGTTTCAAAACTTAGAGGACATAAATATTCAGTAGGTAAAATTATTGCGTTATCTATATGTTGAATTTCATTGTTGTTTTTTAGACCATATTTTTTCAAAAGATTCGTCGTATAGGTCACACAAGTTATATTATCATTGCCTGAAAAAGGAATATTAGTATACAATTCTAAATTAGCTCTCACAATTGGATGATTTACTTCAGCTCCAAACCCTAAACCCGTATTTACTCTACCAGCTCTTTCCATTCCTAAATATAAACTATTATACAGCAATTCATCAAGAGATTTTATAAGCTCTACATCCGTGTCAAGATATATACCGCCTTCATTCCAAATTATATCGAGCCTTGCAACATCCGTGACAAAAGCAAATTTTTTTTCTTGATATGCTTCCTTAATATATTGAATTTTATTTACATCATAGTTTTTCTCAGACCATTGTTTTATTTCATAATCTGGACAAAACCTTCTCCAACTTTCAATACATTTTAGCGCAGATTCTGGTAAAGGTTGCCCTCCGAACCAGCAATAGTGTATTACTTTTGGTATCATATCTTCTCACTTTTTATAAATAGCTGGTAAATTTCAGCACTGAATAATTTTATGAATTCAGTGTTGTGATTTACATTTTTTTGTAAGGTATCTGAAATTTTGGAACTAATAATATTTTCGAGAATGTCTTCAACATCTTCGCACAAAATCAATGAGTATCCCTTTTTCACAACCTGTTTACTTACCCAAAGTTGATGATCATTTATATGCTCATCAAATTTCATTTGCCGTGGAACAACTATCGGAATTTTACCTAGTTGTAATACTTGCATATAGGTAGATGGTCCGCCATGAGTAATAATCGTACTCGCTTCATTCATACATCTTTCCATAGTCTCATATCCAATAACCTTTTCCCATTTAGTATATTTGGGTTCATAAGTTGAGTACCCAATTTGCATGAATACATCGTCTTCGATTTCACCATCGCGTACAAGTTCATCAATTTTTTGAATGAGTCTATTAAATGGTTGTTCGTGAGTTCCAACCGTTACAAAAATCATTAGAAAATTCCTCCTAAATTAATTGCTTTAGGGTAAACTTTTTTTAACTCTTCCCATTGAACTATAAACTTATCAGTAACTGGATAAACTAATTTTCCTGTTAAGGTTGGTTTATCGATCCGGTCAAATATTTCAATATAGACTGTCTTTGCACCGAATAGTTTACCTAACCAAAAAAAAGGAACGGCTACCGCAGCACCACTCGAAATAATCAAATCTGGTTTTTCTTTTCTAAGTATTTTAAATGCAAGAATGGTATTTTTTATCGTGTTTTTTACATTTCTATTTGTGGGATAATAACAAGGATAAAATCTTTCTTCTTTCAATATAGATTTTGCATCTGCTTTATCAAATGTGACCCAAAATCTATCTTCGTTTTCCCAAAACTTTTTTAACAAATACAGGTGTGTCAAATGGCCACCGCTGGAACCTACTAATGCTATTTTCATTTTTTAATATGCGTCCGATCCGTTAATACTTTGTACAATTGTGAGTACTAGAAGCTTGATATCGTTTTTGGTACTATGGTACTGGAGGTAATAGAGTTCTAAATCTGCTCGTTGAGGAAAAAGAACTTTACTTCGACCATGTGTTGTCCAATAACCAGTAATTCCAGGTTTACACATGAGTAAGTAAGAGAGGCGCTCCCCATATTCTTTCGCTTCAAAAAGCAAAATTGGTCTTGGGCCAACCAATGCCATATCCCCTTTAAGAACATTGATAAATTGTGGCAGTTCATCAATTGAGTGTCGTCTTATAAATGAGCCAATCTTCGTTACCCGTGGATCGTTTTCTAGCTTATTGCCGTTGGCATGGTAAGCAGCTTTAACATCTGGATTAAGTTCTAGATACTGCTCGGCATTAAGAATCATTGTTCTAAATTTCAAAATATAAAAAATTTTACCGTTTTTTCCATACCGTTTTTGTTTATAGAACATTGGCCCTTGATCTTTTTTTGAGCTCATTTTGTAAGGCACATAAAGCAATGCAGCCGCGATAAGAAATAAACCTGAACCCACTAATCCCCCTAAAATATCAATCCCTCTTTTTATAATTATCTCTCTGTGAGAAAATTTTTTTAATTCTACTAACTTATGCTCTTCCGGTTCAGGTGATGAGACATCCTCAAGAACTTCCATTATTTACTCCATTTAATCCCTTTAAAAAAATCCTAAAAATTTTTTTGTTTTTAACTTTGTTGGTTTTTCTTGATAAAAACTTTCGTTTAAAATCACTGACTCTGCATTATTTTGAAACATTCGTGATACACCAGAACCATAACTATCTTCAATCATTTCAAATGCTTCCTTCATCTTAAATGCACGTGACGTAACATTATGCGCATCTGAGGCAACAAAATGCGTAAGATGGTTTTCTATCATTTTAAATGACAGCTTTTGTATTTTTTTACCAAAATGACCAGTGACACTTGAAGCGGTTATCTGACTTAGTACTCCTTGTTCAATAAAATCAAATAATATATCCGGGTTCTCAATGATTCCACTATTACGCTCAGGGTGAACCAAAATAGGTTGAAGCCCTTCCAATTGAATATTATAAAAAAGTTCTTTAGCATAAGCTGGCACATGATTTGATGGAAATTCAATCAATATATAACTTGAAGTGCCCGCTGCTGTCAGTAACTTTCCTTCAGAAAATTCTTTTAATAAATCACCATATATTCTCACCTCTTGTCCGGGTAAAACTTCAATTGGTAATTGATGTTCGTCAATGATATTTTGAACTTCCTTAACTTTTTTCAAAATAAGAGGTGATTCATTATTAAATTGAGGATTATGATGAGGAGTCGCAGTGATAGTTGTTATCCCTTCATCAATTGCTGATTTCAGCATTGTCAGAGTATCTCCAGAAGTTTTAGCTCCATCATCTATCCCCGGTAAAATATGGCAATGAATATCAATCATTTGCTCTCCTCTTCTACAAATTTCTGTCTTTTTTTGATTAAAATTTATTCCAATTACTCTACTCCGTAGTAGTAATACGACGGTGAGTCAGAAGAGTCTACCCCATGCAAAACAACTCCTAATATATTTGCATTAACTTGTCCCAGTATTTTTTTTGTTTTTGCTAAACTCTCTTTTTTTGTTTCATAGGCACGTACAACAAGAACCACTCCTCCTACATAACTACTCAAAATTTGAGCATCAGTAACTGCAGAGAGAGGTGGAGTATCAATCAAAACAACATCAAAGGAATCGGACACAGAGTCAATCAAATTCTTCATTGCACTAGATGCTAATAATTCCGATGGATTAGGTGGAATTGGACCAGAGGTGATTATTGTAAGATTTTCAGAAAGTCTTGTCCCTTGTATGGCATCTTCAATCGAAGATTGATGCATTAAAATATTGGTTAACCCTACTCTATTTTGTACTTTAAAAGTAATGTTAGCAGTCGGTTTACGAAGATCGCCATCAATTAAAAGTACTTTTTTACCTTGTTGTGCAAAAGCAACAGCTATATTAGCACTCGCGGTTGATTTACCTGCAGCTGCTTCTGAAGATGTTACTAGAAAACTTTTAATCCCTTGATCCGCCATTTTAAAATCAATGGTCGTACGAATCGTACGATATTGTTCGGAAATAGGTGATTGAGGATTGACACTGGTAATAATATAACGATTGTTGTTTATGCTTCTTTTATTTTTAGCCATCCTGAACTCCTATCTTTTATTCCTTTTTAATGATCTATTTACTTCATGGTCGCTAGGCGGACTTGACTTAGTTCCCGATTGCGTGCCATTTTTATTTGTATTCTTATTAAAATCACTCATTTGAGCATAGGTTGTTACACCAAGAACCGTGAGTCCCAGGGTTTCAATATCTTCTTCTTTATTAATTTTGTTATCAAACAATTCCTTCAATAAAGCAATGGCTAAACCTAAAACTAGTCCGGCTATAACAGATATCGCTAAATACAATTTAGGTTTAGGACTAATTGGTGTTGTTTGAGCTTTTGCTTTGGATAAGATATTAACATTCGTAACGTTCAATAAATTAGCTGCTTCCATACTAAATATGTTTGCAGTCTCATCTGCAATCTTTTGAGCAACATAAGGATTAGAATATTTAACAGTAAGTGTGATAACTTGTGAATTTGTTAGATTTGTTGCTGTAACTTGTTTTTGGAAAGCATTACTAGGTAGATTTAAATTACTCTGAACTTTATCAAGAATAACCGGGCTTACAATGACTTGGTTAATTGTATTGGCCATCTGGATATTCCCAGCCACTTGTCCAGCATAGGCTGACGAATTATCTGAATTTGGTAGTTTAACAACAAGTTGAGTTGTTGCTGTGTAAACAGGTGTGGCTATAAAAAATGTGTAGATGCTCCCTAATATTGTGACTATTAAAGCACTAAATAATATTAAACCTAACCTTTTGCGAATAATTTTAAAAATCCCACTTAAATCAATCGTTTGTTCCTGTGTTTCCTGCATTTCTTCTCCAATATTTAATAATTATTATTTATAACTTAATTAGTTTGCTGTAAAATATTTAGTAATATAATCTAGCCAAACCTTATTCCCCGAATCATTTAATGTTCTATATACTCCATCATCAGAAAACAGTCCCTTCATTTCATCAGAATTTTTGTCTGGGTAACTAGCCCAGTAGTCTATATAGGGATACTTTGTAGATAAAGATTGTTTAAATTGTTCTTCTTGTACGGGGTACACAACACCACCATAGATCGGTGGAGATGGTTGAACTATCAGCTCCGCTCCTGTACTAGCCAAATTTGTTATAAGCTGCTCATTACTAGTCAGTGAGGCTGTTGCATCAATGTTCTGGTTATCATTAAAAAGTGGAGCTTCATATAAAACAACATCAGGATTAGTGGCTAATACTTGGTTTTCAACTTTTTCAGCCAATAATTGTTCACTAGTTTCACCATTGTAAGTGATATTTTTGATGTTCCAAAACTTATTTCCATAATATTTTTGTAAGTTTTGTTGAAATTGTTCAGAAATAACTGAATCAGATTGCCAAATACAAGTTAAAGTAACTTCTTTATTTTTTGATGAAATATCATCTATTTTATTTTGAACTGATTTTGGTAAATTTTTATAATACTTTTTATAGGTAAGGTCTATCTGATTTTTTTCACTGCTATTTTTTACATCTTCTTTTCCTTTATTAGTTTTTGAAAGATTATTTATCCTAGAATTATAACTATAAAAACCTCCAATTATCAATGCTATGGATATCACTATAGTAATTACAAAAATTCCTTTTTTCATCATATTAATAAGAAAAACTCCCTAAATTTATTATTGTTATAACTCTATTTGATATTCTAAAAAAAGCCATTTTTGACAAATTATAAACATTTCTTTTTTCTCTTCTTGAGTCAGAGTTTTAAAAAGATTAATTGCAGAACTGTCATTAGGCTCATCAATTATACCCATCAGATATTTTGGAGACACATTAAAATACTCTGATAGTCCTATTGATCTTGTCCCAGAGGGTTCTCATCCCAACTTATAATTATTCAAAGAATTTCTAGGGTAACCCAATTCCCTTTCTATTTGATTTGCAGATTTACCACTTGATTCAACTAATTCCTTTAGACGATGGTAAAATAAATCATTCATAAATATAATCCCTCTTTTTATTAACTTCTGTAAGAAAAACCTTAGTTTTTCTGAAAAATTAAATCAAAACTTGCTTAAGTTAACCAATTTTGGTATTTTTTTAATTTTCATACTATATTAATATATTATATAAAATAAAATCTTTTAATGCAAGTGAAAGTATGGGTTTCAAACTTTAAACTGCAAGAAATTTTACGTATAAATAAAGATATAAGTTTAAGGGCACCTCTAAAAACGTATGAAAAGAGGTATAATAGATTAAAAATAAGCTAACGAGGTATTGAAGATGAATTTATTTGGAGATAGCGACTATCTTGAAAAATTAAGTTTAAAAGGAGACCCTCT
>NZ_JACBNY010000033.1 GCF_013449735.1 Pseudolactococcus laudensis | reverse complement strand
AAATTTTTATATTTAAAAAACTAAAGAATACTAAAAGTAAACCTTATACGAGAGATTTATTTGGTCGTGACTAAACAACAATTCTGGAGGAAAAATTGGAACGAAAAAAAAAGAGTAAAAAGAGTATTTGAAAAGGTAAGTGCTTAAAATAAATAGATTAAAATTCTACGTTTGTTACTCTAAAAACTTGACTTAACGTCATAAAAAAATTTGCTAAAAATTTGGAGCAAGGTATTATAAAAATTTTAATTAAAATTTTTATATTTAAAAAACTAAAGAATACTAAAAGTAAACCTTATACGAGAGATTTATTTGGTCGTGACTAAACAACAATTCTGGAGGAAAAATTGGAACGAAAAAAAAAGAGTAAAAAGAGTATCGGGGTGATAATTATACCTATCTTAATTTTTATTACCCTTATAGGAGCAGGGGCTTATGCCTTACGAGATTCACTTATTCCTACTGAACATACGAAAACAAATAGTTCGGATCAACCGACCAAAACTTCGGTTTCTAACGGTTACGTGGAGCAAAAAGGTGAAGAAGCTGCTGTGGGTAGTATAGCACTTGTAGATGACGCTGGAGTACCAGAATGGGTTAAAGTTCCCTCAAAGGTAAATCTAGATAAATTTACTGATTTATCTACGAATAATATCACTATTTATCGAATTAACAATCCGGAAGTCTTAAAAACAGTTACCGATCGTACGGATCAACGGATGAAAATGTCAGAAGTTATAGCTAAGTATCCTAATACTTTGATTATGAATGCTTCCGCTTTTGATATGCAGACAGGACAAGTAGCTGGATTTCAAATTAATAATGGAAAGTTGATTCAAGACTGGAGCCCAGGTACAACGACTCAATATGCTTTTGTTATTAACAAAGATGGTTCGTGCAAAATTTATGATTCAAGTACAACTGCTTCAATTATTATTAAAAACGGAGGGCAACAAGCCTATGATTTTGGTACTGCAATTATCCGTGATGGTAAAATTCAACCAAGTGATGGCTCAGTAGATTGGAAGATCCATATTTTTATTGCGAATGATAAAGATAATAATCTCTATGCTATTTTGAGTGATACAAATGCAGGTTATGATAATATAATGAAATTAGTGTCAAATTTGAAGCTCCAAAATATGTTATTACTTGATAGTGGTGGTTCAAGTCAACTATCTGTCAATGGTAAAACGATTGTTGCTAGTCAAGATGATCGAGCCGTACCGGATTATATTGTGATGAAATAAAAATAAAAGAACCTCTTGGTTCTTTTATTTTAGAGATTTTTCAAAAAGGGTTTTGACTGAGTCTAATTCTGTTTGAGAAACGACCTTAGCTCCATTTTCATCTGTTGTATGTAGATTGAGCTTGCTGGTATTCTTTAGAGCCTTACTGTAGCTCATAACGATCGTTTTAGCATCATTGAAACTTATATTGGTTTTAACAGTGTTTGAAAAAGCATAGAGAATTTCTCGATAGTAATTGAAACTTTCAAGTTTTTTCATATGAGCAATTTTTTTAATATTTACGTAGAGTTCCATTGAGACATTTTGAATCCGAGTGATTGAAGCATCCAAATCAGTATCGTCAATTTGTGTCATATAGGCTTGGACTTGATCAGCAGTTTGTAAATTAACAGTTCCTTGTTTAAACTCATAACCTTCAGCATTGAATGCCTTTGGATTTTGCATGGTGATTCCACCAGTGGCCTGTACAAGTGATCCCATTTTATTAACATCGATCTGAATTACTTTGTTAATGGACGCATTCAATAGGTCTTTAACCATCTGGAAAATTCCATCATCTCCATTCGTATTGTAAACTTCAGTGATTGTTTTTTGATTAGGCATTGTCGCAAAAACTGGGAAGTTCATGAAAGTAGTTTGATTTGTCTTTACATTCGTTGAAGCTAAAACAGTAGCATAAGCTGAATTTTTAGAATTATTTTTACCAGTTGCAATGATAAGTGTGGTGAATGTTTTAGATTTTTTTAAGTCAATACTTGTTGTTTTAGGGAAATTTTCATATGATGTTGAAAAGGTTGATTCAACATTTCTATAAGCTACGTAGGCTATAGAAGCAACAGAAATAATTACTAATACAAAAATAATTGAAATAACTTTTAGTACTGTGTATTTTTTCTTACGATAATGACGCCTCTTTTTTTGATTCATGGTATCCCCCTATACATATTATATACCTTAAATTATACCATATTTAATGATGTTATCCTTAAATCTTAGAGTCACTATTGTATAATTTAGACAAAGGACAAAAACATGCAAAAACGTTATCGCAAACCCAAAACTGTTGTGACGGTTGATCAAAAACCCAATCTGATTAGACACTTGCATGATTTGATCGGTGTTTGGCAAACAGATATCACTTATATTCAGTTGACTAATCACAGATGGGTCTATTTAGCGACCGTTTTGGATCCTGAGAAGATAAAAGTATTGGGCTATAAAATTGGAGATACAATGACAGCCGAGCTACCCACAAGTGCCTTACAGATGGCGTTAGATAAGCATCGAAAGCCACTCATTATTCATTCAGATATGGGGTCACAATACACGAGTGCTGAGTTTAATATTAAATGCCAAAATTATGGCTTGAAACATTCATATTCACTCAAAGGCCATCCGTACGATAATGACCGTATGGAAGCGTTTCATTCAATATTGAAGCGTGAAGAGGTGTATCTGAAGGCATACCAAACATTAACTGAAGTCCAAGCAGCCATTGGTTGGTATATCAATTTTTATAATCGAAATCGTATCTCAAATGTTGCCTAAGTAACTGAATAAAAATAGTCCAATTTATTTACTTCTGAGCAAATTTAGTTGTAGTGTTCATCACGCCCGTTTATTTTTCTAATCAATACACCCAAAAGTTCTTTAAACTCCGCCCTTTTAAAGTTAAATAGGTAATAACTAAGACTAGTCACACCAAATACCAACAGTATACTTAGTATGAAAAGTTCCATGTCATTTAAATGAAAAATTGTAATGGTATGTGTCAAAAAATAAACTATAATAAGATTTATCGTTATTTCTAGAATGACTTTAAAATATTTTTTATAAAAAATATAAACACTTTTTCTAAAACCATAACGGAATACAACATAGGCTTCGTATGTCGTAGCCACGAAAAAACTCGTAAATGCAGAAGCAATCAAAATACCCTCGATCCCCATCTTAAAAAAAGCCAAAAATATTATAGACAAAGATAAATTCACTGCGGCCTCCAGAAATGGTTTAATGCGCTGTTCATAGGCTAGCCCATAAGCATCAATGAATACCAATCCTGTAAGTCTAAGAGAATTAATAACAAAAATTTCTACCATTATAATTAGGATATAGTTTGGCATTACAAACTTATCCCCTATCCACAACTTAATGAAGTATGGAAGGCTGCCTAGGATAAATGCAGAAGCGAAAAAAGCCATCGTATACGTCATAAATTGATGTTTGAAAAATAGCTTTGTTCGACTTTCATAATCTTTATTTACGGCTGCAATGTTCCCGATTGTCGAGGTCATGGCATTTGCAATGGTAAACATCACAGATTGAATCGAAGAAATTACAAGTTGATAATTACTATACAATCCAACAGTGATCAAATTTAAAAACATCGCAATTAGGATATTAACAGTTCCATTTACCGCAACATCGCCAACTTTATTGGCAAAAGTTCCGATAACGTTCTTTTTCAGTTTTTGGATGACATCTTTTGGGACTTTTGAGGATTTTATATTCTCAAATTTCCAATAATATTTTCTTCTCACAATAATTGTTAATACAACGTTTCCAATTACTGTAAAAAATACCTGCAAAACCAAGTAGACCGAGTAATTCTTCCACAAAAATAAAGTGGTGATTTGTAGTAGCATTGTTGCCAAATAGGTCAAAAAATCAACTGTTGATACGATATAATTGCACTCGTTTGCGATAATTAAAGACCTATTGTAAGTCAACAAATAACTTACCACACTATTGAATAGCAAAATACAATAATAAACCGTCAAATTTTTTATCGGTTTACCAGCTATTAGTGGCAAAAAGGGTATTAAGGTGATTCCTATAACTAATACAATTCCTGCCAAAATACGATAAATTGTTTGATATAGTCTCATCATGGATCTCACAACAGCCCAGTCTCCAACAGAAATTGGATGATAGAGAGAATATACTATTGCATTACCAACACCCATTTCAGCCAATGAAAGCGTAACTAATACGCTTGTTAACAAGCCATTTAAGCCTAAAAATTCAGTTCCAAGAACATGGATAAAAATTGTTCGCGAGATAAATCCAAGTATAATTTTTAAAACTGCACTAACACCACTCACTCCCATGTTTAGAACAGCATAGTGCAGATGTGATTTGTTTGTCATGTATCTTATCCAATTCTCTTTCATAAGTAACCAAGTGCTTCTTGTCTAGTTTACTATTTCTAATCAGCGCATATTAATAATTCTATAGATATGCTCAACTTCAGCAGGATAATATATAATCACGGCTTGAAGTAAATATGAGGCAATGAAGATTATTGAGCTGAAGGAAAATCCTTGTTCTCTTTCAAGTTTTTTATGAAATTCAGAGTGCTCAATTTTCCAAACGTAAATAATTTCAGCAAAGACGAATTAATTACGCATAATTCGAGTGTAGTCCCATTGTATTGTCACCAAAGGAATAACTAACAAACCCACAATAGAAAACAGCAAAAGTGCTTTCAAAATTTTTTTAAATTTTTCTGTAACTCTATTCCAAGAGAAACTATTTTTGTAACCATTAATACAAACATTGTAATCGCAATCCAAAATAAAAATATCTGCCAAAAACGCTGAACATAAATTCCACCAACTCGATCTACCAAAACTTCACGATTTGTTATACTGGCAGTATATTGTGAAATAAAATTAATAAATTTAGTTGACAATGATGTAAAGTATAATAAAAATCCGAATATCCAACTGAATACTATCATAAACGGTACTAACTTGACAATTTTTGATACCTTAAAAAAAGATAAGGGAATGACAGCAAAAAAATCCATGCACCAGAGTGAAATAAGGTTGCAAGGTACAAGATAAACATCCCATAACTCTTTGGTAAAATACCGTTCCGTGTAACATATATCGAAGAATAGAGTACTAAACTAAATATAATGAAGTTTTTAAACTGTATAAAATCAATCAAAAATGGAAAAGGTAACCACAATAATACAAATAAACTCAGATTTTGAATATATCTTTGAACACAATAGCCCATGAGTGCTAGGACAAAAAAAACCACTAAAAACTTAAATTGTAGGAAGGAAAAACCATGAATTAAGAACCAATGACTAACCTGTGAGTATCCATATTCAACCCCCCCCCATTGTCATTATAGTAGGAAGAATAATATACTATCGTGTCCTGAACCGTATCCATAGGTATATAGACAATAAATAAGACCGATGTAAGTATACTAAAAAACCTAGCCACTTATTCTTTTTATAAATCAATACCGCAATGAGATTCAAAATCCAAATAAATATAAATAAGATTAAAAATTATATTCACTTCCAGTGTTTACCTTTTACCAGTCTGTAAAGTTTATATCCAACATAAGAAGACAAAACATACATTTTTACATACATTTTTATCCGTTTAGTATGTCTTTTTTCTATTGAAATATAATCTTTAAATACTTTTTTTCTGATTGGATTTAATTCATTATACAATTTTTTCGAATCTGGAAAAGAAGCTAATGTTGTCATAACTGATCTACCAACTACTGCTCCCAATTCCCGAATTTTATACTGATCATAAAAATCTAATAAGTCATATGTTACAAAAATGGCGTCCGAAAAGAATTTTTCCGGGTGATTACTCATAATAGACCCAGAGCGTTGCCTATATCTATACAATCTTAGGGAAATAACAACAATGTTTTTACTAAAGTAAAAAACTTTCGGCGTAAAATTGGTATCTTCAAATTTTTTTCCAACAGAAAATAGTAAATCGTGTTTTTCAATCACAGAGCGTTTTGTTACAAATGACCATGCAGTTGTTGGTATCTCACCTTTAGACAATGCAGTTAATATTTGCTCACTTGTACACAAATCTTTTTGACGATAAATACTTCCATGCCCATAATTACTGTACAAAGCATTTCCAAATTCATCAATGCTACTATAATCAAAGATAAGTGTATCCGGTTGACTGTATTTATAGCAACTAGTCAAAATTGTCTCCACAAAATTGATTTCTATTTCATCATCTGAATCCAAAAAAAAGATATATTCTCCAGTTGCATTAAGTATACCGATATTCCTGGCTGAAGATAAACCCTGATTAACTTGTTGTAACAACTTGAACGAAAATTCTTGTTCACTGCCTGCCATTATTTCTTTCAAAATTTGCATGCTTTCATCAGTTGATCCGTCATCAATAAAAATAACCTCAAAATTCTTGTTCGTTTGTTTCACTAGAGAATTTACTAAACTACCAATATACTTCTCAACATTGTATATTGGAACAATAATTGATATTAATGGATTCATCTCTTTATTCTACTCCTAATTATATAAAATCATATTCTAACAGTTCCTGTTAAACTCCAGTATTTTGGTCTGTACTTGATAAGTTAATAATTATCACGGGATGTTATCAACTAGTATAAGCTATTTTATGCTTGATTAGTCTGCCACCCAGAAAATCATTGTACATAGCTATTCACACACAAAAAAGTTACATTTTTTAAATTTTCAATGTAATGTGACATTTACTAAACAAAAAATTCATTAAAACACTCTATTGTTATAAATTATACATGCTATTTATACAATTATAGATTGCCAATGACGGTTCTGTTGCAAAGTTTTCCAAAAAATCTATTTTAGTGTAAAATTGAGAAAAAAGACAGAGAGGACAGAGTAATGAATCATTTTAAAGGCAAACAATTCCAAAAAGACGTCATTATTGTCACTGTTGGTTACTACCTGCGTTACAATCTAAGCTATCGTGAAGTTCAGGAATTGTTATATGATCGTGGAATAAATGTTTGTCATACTACGATTTATCGTTGGGTGCAAGAGTACAGCAAAGTCTTCTATTATCTTTGGAAGAAGAAAAATAGACAATCCTTACTGTGAAGTATCTTAACAATTTAATAGAACAAGACCATCGACCTATTAAACGACGAAATAAATTTTATCAAAGTCTCCGTACAGCCTCTTCCACGATTAAGGGCATGGAGACCATTCGAGGAATATATAAAAAGAACCGAAGAAATGGAACGCTCTTCGGCTTTTCGGTGTCTACTGAAATCAAGGTATTAATGGGAATACCAGCCTAAGATATTTGGAGTTCAGAGAGGGCGCGTTTAATTTTCAAACTTCGCAACAGAACCATAAATTCATTTTAGCTTAAATTTGAAAAAAAAGATAGTTAGAACTGGACTAAATTCAAATAAATGGATACAAAATGGAATACATCTTCTTAGGTCAACCCGAATTGCTAGTTAATTTCATTGGAAAATAAATAAGTCGTGCTATCCTAATCTTAAACCACTAAGCATTAGAAAGCGCACGACTTATATGACTTATAATAGCACACTTCCAAAAGTTTTTGTTTATTTACTGACAACCATTGAGACGCTTTATCAAACGAGTGTTCCCCTTTGAGGTTCAAAACCGAAAGAACGTCCATCTCGCAACATCTGACTTTTTAGTGATTACTTGTTACCTATGGGGCGTACTGCATTTTAGTGAAACACTTAAAGCAAAGCACCAATTGGCTCAAAGTCTATTCCCTAATTTCCTAGAATATTCTCACTTTGTCCGCGGTTGTAATGCCCTCTTACCGAGTATCCAAGTCATTCGCCAAGCACTCGTCTTTAAAGAGGTTGAAGGGATTGATGTGTCTATTATTGACAGCTTTCCCATTCCTTTGTGTCAGCCTATTCGTAAATTCAAAAGCAAAGTTCTTGGAGATTATGCAAATGTTGGCTACAATGCTACAAAGGGACAGTACTTCTATGGATGTAAATGTCATGCTTTAGTCAGTGAATCAGGCTATGTCATAGACTACACAATTACTCCTGCTTCAATGGCTGATAGTTCAATGACCGAGGAAGTGTTGAGTCAATTTGGGACACCAACAGTCCTTGGAGATATGGGATATTTAGGTCAGTCACTGCATGATAGGCTGGAATTAAAAGGAACTGATCTAATTACACCTGTCAGGAAGAACATGAAGCAAAAGAAAATCCTTTTCCCTAATTTTTCAAAACGTAGAAAAGTGATTGAGCGAGTTTTCTCTTTTTTGACAAATCTAGGAGCTGAGCGTTGTAAAAGTCGTTCGCCTCAAGGTTTTCAATTGAAATTAGAGATGATACTTTTAGCGTATTCTTTACTGTTAAAATCAGCTAAGTCACTGGAACCAGAGACTTTAAGATATTCTATCGGGTATCAAGTCATGGCTAAATAATCAACTAGCAATTCGGGTTTAAATAAACATTTTATTTGTTTATTTAATTATTTATTTATGTTATAATAGATATAGGGTAGATTGTAAAATTAATCCGAACGCTGTTCGGACAAAAAAGATCAGCTTCCTTTAAAATGGTGTTTACCACAAACCCATCTTTTAGGAGCTGATCTTTTGTCTAGTATAACCTATTCCGAACGAATTAAAATCGAAACCTTTTGTGAACTAGGGCTATCCAATATCCAAATGGGCGTTCGGCTGAACCGATCACCGTCAACAATTTCTTATGAATTATCTCGATGTCAACCTTATCAGGCTGAATTAGCACAAACAGATGCCGAATACAAGCGATCACGATGTGGTCGGAAAACTAAGCTGAGCGATGAGTTAAAGCAAAAAATTCTCAACCATTTACGTCTAAGCTGGTCACCAGGAATGATTGCTCACGAATTTAAACTAGCTACTAAATCTATTTATAATTGGCTAAATCAGGGGAGAATTGGTTTCTCCTTGAATGATCTACCTGAACATGGCGTAACGTTGACCAACGATCCAAATATAATCAATCTTTGGGGCGATCAATTGAACAGCGTCCCATGATGATTAATCAACGTAATCGCATCGGCGATTTTGAACTAGATACAGTCGTTGGTCCTCATGGGCATAGTAAGGCAGTTTTATTAACTTTAATCGATCGCAAATCACGGTTCCTTTGGGCATACCGGTTAAAAGATCGGACGACAGCGACTGTTAATGAAGCACTAACTAAGTTCCTAACCACTTTTAATGGTCCGGTGCACAGCTTTACTGTGGACCGTGGCACTGAGTTTAGTGGGCTAGTATCACTTGAATCACAATATGGTATTAAGACCTATTACTGCCATGCTTATACTCCAGCAGAACGTGGTAGTAATGAACGTTTTAATCGGAATATACGTTATTTTTATCCTAAAGGGACTCGTTTTGAGCACATTAGTGCTCAAGATTTAACGACAACGTTACTCCAAATTAACCAGCGACCGCTTAAAATACTCGACTGGCAAACACCGTATCAGGTTATGCTGACAAATTTGTCCAAAAATTCGGATTAAATTTGCAATCTACCAAATAAGGAGATAAAAATGTTTAGATTACCAATGTTGGCAAAATTAGTTATTGTGAATACAGGATACAGAATTTTTAAAGTTTATATGAGAATTACAAATAAGACTCCTAAGGTTATAAATGGTGATGATACTGTAAAGTATATCGTAACTCATAAATGTTCTGTGGCTAGATTTGGAGATGGAGAATTTTTGTGGATCTTTCAGGAAAGAGCAGAAGGAGATTTCGAAAAAAATTCTTCAAAATTATCTAAAAAATTACTTCAAGTGCTAAATTCTGAAAATGATAATTTAATATTGTGCATTCCTGATGTGTTTAAAACGCTAAAGGGCACCAAAAAAACGGCCCGTGTTTATTGGGAAACATTTTTAACAAAAAGAGGGTACCGTGTTTTGAATTTATTAAGTAATTCAAAAAAATATTTTGATACTCAATTTACTCGACCTTATATCGATTATAATTATAATTCACGCAATTTTGAAAACAAATTTGAAAGTTTAAAAAAAATATGGTTTAACCGTAATGTTCTTATTGTGGAGGGGGAAAAAACACGTTTTGGTGTTGCAAGTGATTTATTAGATGGAGCTAAAAGCGTTCGAAGAATTATTTGTCCTAGTAAGAATGCTTTTGAAAGATATACTCAAATTTTAAATAACGTACGCAGGCAAGCCACACTTATCAATGATGCATTAGTATTAGTTTCGCTAGGACCCACAGCAACGGTTCTAGCTTTCGACTTATCTGAAATGGGCATACAAACAGTTGATATCGGTCATTTAGATGTTGAATATAATTGGTATAAAATGAAAGCTAAAGAAAAGATATCTGTGCCGGGAAAGTATGTCAATGAATCTAAAGTACAATTTATAGAAATCGATGATGGATTAATTTTACAAAAATACTATAAACAAATAATAAAGGTAGTTAAATAATTAATTATTCATAATATTAAGCTATCAGATGCTTATTTTATTATAATTCTTTATAAGAGGTGTAAGAAATGAACAATAATAAATATATTTTAGATATGAAATCGAGAAAAGATTCAAATGATGCAATGTTTAAGCCTAAAAATGACATTGCAAAAGTATTAAATGGTTCTGTTGCGAAGTTTGAAAATCAAACGCGCCCTCTCTGAACTCCAAATATCTTAGGCTGTTATTCCCATTAATACCTTGATTTCAGTAGACACCGAAAAGCCGAAGAGCGTTCCATTTCTTCGG
>NZ_JACBNY010000032.1 GCF_013449735.1 Pseudolactococcus laudensis | reverse complement strand
AAACAAAAACTTTTGGAAGTGTGCTATTATAAGTCATATAAGTCGTGCGCTTTCTAATGCGTAGTGGTTTAAGATTAGGATAGCACGACTTATTTATTTTCCAATGAAATTAACTAGCAATTCGGGTTTTAGTTGGGAGTTAATAGTTATATTATAAAAAATCAATTTTAAAAAATAAACGGAAAAACAAATAAAATCAAGAAGTAATCTTGATTTTTTTGTATTCTTGTATACTTCAGAAGGATTAATTCTGGGTTAATAACAAAAAAATAGAACAGGCTAGATACTGTGCATAGTATTATGACAAATAAGCATGCTCTGTTGTCTTGTTAACAAAAAAGCTTGTGGTAGCTTTTTTAAACTTCATGAAAAATGTTGTTTTACTATATCTACATTAAGTCAATCAGATAATCGATTGTATTTTTATGAAGAACCCCATAATTTTTATACTTTTCTAAATACCCAAGATAGGAATATTTAGATGATACTATATTTGAGTTAAACAAGTATATCACCAAAGGAAAAAATAGTGATGCAAAAATTATTTCTGTTGAATGAGGTGCTTTTATAATGAAAATAATCTCAATTAGAATAAGTAAAATAAATAGATTAAAATTCTACGTTTGTTACTCTAAAAACTTGACTTAACGTCATGGAATACTTGGTTTTATATTTTCAATTACAGCTTTTTGGCTAATAGGAAAAGAAACATATCAAACAAATAAAATAAAAAAATACACTAGTTATGCGACTGGTACACAGAAGACTAATCAAGATGAGTGCTAAAGCCCGATATATCAACATTTGATTGCGAAGAGTGAACAAAAAAATAGGGAATTTTAACGAAGTTCTCTGCCAAAATCCCTGCCAAAAAATCTTGGCAGGGATTTTCTTATATTCGCTTGGTATAACTGGGTTTATAGGGATTTAAAATAATTCATTTTTTATGAAATTTGGATGTCATAATCTCTTTAAGATAAGAGTTACAAGTGGTATAATAGAGTTATGAATAGAACAGAAAAATCGAAATACCTAGGTATTTCCTTTAGGACATGTCCTAAAGGAACACTAACAGGCAATAAACATAAAAATATACCGTTTGAAATAAATAATTCAAACGGATTTTTTGTATACATTGGGGGTCATGATGACCTCTGAAAAACTGATTAAATCAAAAGAACGTGTCCAGAAACACGGCGAAGTATTCACACCCTCGTGGATGGTTCAAAAAATGCTTGATACCGAGGGAGTGAAAGAAGCGTGTGAAAATATTTATTCTACTTTTTTAGAACCCTCTGCTGGCGATGGAAACTTTTTAGTCGCAATATTAGAGCGAAAAATTGAAGCTGTAACCTTGCAATTTGACAAGACAAGCTGGAAAACAAAATCTTTATTTGCCTTGGCTTCAATCTACGGTATCGAATTTTTAGAAGATAATCTTGAACTTGCAAGATTTAAAATGCTCAATAATTATATGGAGTGGTATGAAAGAGTATTTGACGAACGTTTGAGTGTAAATACTGGCTTTTATAAGTCGGTCAAATTTATTATTCGAAAAAATATCGTTCGAGGAAATACATTGACAAAAAAACATCCTGATACCGATGAAGCGATTATCTTTAGCGAGTGGAAGAAAGTGAAGAGCTATCCAAGTAAAGTGGAGTGGTCAGAATTTACGTTTGCGAGCCTTTTTGGAGAAAATGTGAATGTTGAGCGAGGGATTCCGGAAGGGCAACTCAGTCTTTTTGATTTTGATGGCGATGGTATTGATGATATTGAACTTGATACAGAGCAAAAGATAGAGCCTATCATTATTGATATTCAGAAAGCTTATCAATTGGAGGAAAAGTAGATGTCAAAGAATTTTGAATTTTTGATGGTTGAAGCAGATACGGCTGTGCTTTTTGAAACGGCAAATCTTGCGGAAAAAAATTATACGCACAAAGACTATGAAGGTACACTTACTAAAGTGCGGAAAGTGGCTGAGAAAGCTGTTTCACTCATTTTGGAAAAAGAAGCAATTATTTTGCCAAGCCGTACAAATTTTAATAACAAACTCAATGAAGCGAACCTAAGAATTTCTGAGCAATACATTATTCAAGCTTTTTATGACATTAAAAAATTAGGAAATCTCGCAGCTCATGAGGTTAACACTGCAGAAGCCACGCAAGAAAATGCACTTAAAGCACTCAATCATATTTTTGTTATCTTGGTTTGGTTCGTGAAAAAATATACGAGTACAGATATTCAGATGGCTTACATGGACTTTTTAGAGCCTGAAGCAGAAAGGCTCTATCAAGCTGCGGAACGTAAGCTGATTTATATTCAAACTGTCAATAATGAAAGCGGAATGTTTCAAGCTTACGAAGGTACACAAAAAATTGGTGAAGCAACTGCGCCAGATGATGATTTTGAAGTCGATTGGTCGCCTAATAGTGAATTTTTGCGTACCGTAGGCGCAAGACGAGTCAATCAATATATGAAAACAGCAGGTTTGAAATTCGTTTTGGAATGGGTAGAGCTTGCCTGGAAAAAATCAACTAAAACATGGTTTCACGACCATGATGTTCATGAAGTGTTAAAGCGTTCTGGCGTTAAGAAACCAGAATTACTTGATGGCTCAGAATGGTTCAAAACAGACTTAGACACAGCTAAAGAAGCTATTAAAGCAGTAAAAGAAGGACGGTCTGCGCTTCAAACAATTGCTGAAACAGCACCAACTTATGAAATAAAACTTCGTCCAGAGCAAGAAAATGCTATTACCAAGACAAAAGATGTTTTCAAAAAGAAGAATAATATGCTTTGGAATGCCAAAATGCGTTTTGGTAAAACGTTGACTTCTTTGCAACTGATTAAAGATGAAAAGTATCAAAAAGTATTGATTATGACCCATCGTCCTGTAGTTTCAGATTCTTGGTTTGAAGACTTTGGCAAGATGAAGATGGCAGATGAGGGATATGACTTTGGTTCTAAAGATAAAGGAGAAAATCTCGAAAACCTTAAAAGAGGAAATAGTCCGTTTATCTATTTTGTTTCCATTCAAAAACTAAGATATGGTGGCGGTGAAACGAATCTTGCTGAATTTTCTGATATTGATTGGAATTTGATTATTATTGATGAAGCACACGAGGGAACGCAAACAGAGCTCGCAGATGTAGTGCTTAATGCGGTCAAGAAAGAAAAGACAAAAGTTCTTGAACTCTCAGGAACACCATTTAATCTGCTCGACCAATATGATGAAGATCAGATTTATACATGGGATTACACGATGGAGCAGACCGCAAAGCTCAAATGGTCGCTTGAAAATCCTGACCAACCGAATCCTTATGAGTCTTTGCCAAAAGTGTCCATGTACACTTTTGAAATGCGTAACAAAGAAAAATATGCGGATGAATCAAAAGCCTTTAATTTCCGTGAATTTTTCCATGTAGATGATAATGGAGAACTGGTTCATAAAGAAGATGTTAATGCCTTTTTAGACAATATCACGAATCAAGAGAATGCGACAAATTATCCGTTCTCTACAGAGCAATATCGTAATGAACTCCGCCATACATTATGGCTTATGCCAGGAGTCAAAGAAGCCAATGCCTTTGAAAAATTGCTCAATGAACACCGTGTTTTTGGACAAGAATATAATATTGTCAATGTTGTCAAAGATGATAAGTCAGATAATACGGAAGTCGCAACAGAGGGAGATTTAGAGAAAGTCCGTAATGCGATTACTAATGACCCAAGTCAAACAAAAACAATTACTTTGACCGTGAGAAAACTCACGACTGGGGTAAATATTCCTGAATGGACTGCCGTTTTATTCCTTTCAAATACCAATAGCGCTATGAATTACTTGCAAGCGGCTTTCCGTGCGCAAACACCTTTTTCTGATGAAAAGCTGGGGATGAAGAAAAATTGCTACATTTTTGATTTTGCGCCTGACCGTGCGTTGTCTGTGATGGCTGAATCTGCACAAGTTAATTCTGGTGTGGGTAAGAAAAATACACAAGAACAAAAAGATATGCTTACACGCTTGTTGAACTTCATGCCGATTTTAGGTAATAGCGAAATGGGGATGACGAGCTTCAACGTTGATAAAATGTTGACCCAGCTCAAAAAAGTCTGTGCCGAAAAAGCTGTTCGCTCTGGATTTGAAGATGATAGCTTGTATAATGACCGGTTGCTTACGCTGACTGAGGGCGATACAAAAGTATTTCAAGATTTAAATGCCATTGTCGGTAAAACGCAAGGTCAGAAAAAAGTCAAGATTACGATTTCTGAAAATGGTCTTTCTGATGAAGAGTATGATAAAGGCGAGAAAGCAAAGAAAAAGCCCGCTCGACAACGTACTCCAGAAGAAAAAGAAGCGATTGATAAAATTAATGAAGCGAAGAAACAGCGCAAGACGATGATCTCTATCTTACGTGGGGTATCTATCCGTATTCCAATGATGATTTACGGGATGAAGTTGGATTTGGCAAAAGATATTTCGATTCAGGATTTTGTTAAAGAAGTCGATGATGAATCTTGGAAAGAGTTCATGCCCAAAGGTTTTACTAAAGGAATGTTTAAGCAGATTGTGCAGTACTATGATGCGGAAGTATTTGTCGAAGCAGGACGGATTATCCGTCAGCGGGCAAAATCTTACGACCAATTGGACTTTATCGAGCGTGCAGAAAAAATTGCGGAGCTATTCAGCACGTTTAAAAACCCAGATAAAGAAACTGTGTTGACACCGTGGAGAGTGGTCAACTTACAGTTGACAAAAACGATTGGCGGACTGAATTTCTTTGATGATGAGTTTGTCAGTACGACTGATGGGGCTGTTAGCAATTTACATTGGGTGGAAAGAAATGACACAGATAAAATATATACTGATGAAAGTAAATTTCTTGAAATCAACACGAAAACAGGGCTTTATCCGCTCCATGTAGCCATGAGTTTGTATTATCAAGCTGTCAATAAAAATGAAGATATTCACTTTGAAGCCGATGAAGTATACAAGAAAATCTTGAAAGAAAATATCTTTGCGATTGCAAAAACAGAAATGGCAAAGACTATCACAGAGCGTACACTTGCAGGCTATAAGAGTTTTGAAACTAACGTGCAGTATATTGATGGCTTTGTGGAAGCCATAAAAGAAAGTCCAGCTAAGGGCAAATCCAAAGTAGAGGAGACATTTAAGAACGTGAAATTTGATGTAGTGATTGGGAATCCCCCTTATCAGGAAGAGTCTATTGGCGATAGCACACAAGCCCCGCCGATTTACCATAAATTTATGGATACTGCTTATGAGGTTGCGGACAAGGCAGTTTTGATTACGCCTGGGCGGTTTTTGTTTAATGCTGGTGCGACAGGAAAAGCATGGAATGAAAAAATGCTCAATGACGAGCATCTGAAAGTGATTTTCTATGAGCAAGACAGTTCAAGGATTTTCCCTAATACGGACATCAAAGGGGGGGTTGCCGTTACTTACAGGTCTGTCAGTGATAATTTTGGCGCGATTGGAACGTTTACGAGTTTTGAAGAGCTAAATTCTATCTTGCATAAGGTTTCGTCAGTAATGTCAGAAAGTTTTAGTACGATATTTTACCCTCAAACAAAAGTCAATCAGCAAGTTGACGATAGATTTCCAACAGAACGTCGTATGCGACCTAACTGGTTTGAGAAGTTTCCAGAAATTTTCTTGAATGAACCAGATAATCAACATACTATAAAAATTGTTGGTCTTGAAAAAGGAAATAAACGAACTGAACGATTTGTTTCTAAGGAAATTATTGCCGACTCAAATATTGAAAAATTTAAAGTATTTGTGACAGAAGCTAATGGCTCAGGAAATTTAGGGGAAATTCTATCAAGTCCAATAATTGGTGAACCTCAAATAGGATGTACTCAAACATTTTTACAAGTTGGCTCATTTGATAAAAAATCAGAAGCAGAGAATTGCTTGAATTATATTAAAACAAAATTTTCTCGTGCAATGTTAGGGTTGTTAAAAATTACTCAGCATAATCCACCAACAGTATGGGCAAAAGTTCCCCTCCAAGATTTCACTCCAAACTCCGACATCGACTGGACAAAATCCATCCCTGAAATCGACCAACAACTCTATACAAAATACGGACTTTCGCAAGATGAGATTGATTTTATTGAGGAGAAAGTGAAGGTGATGGAATGAAGGGTAGTGAACTAAAAACACAGATAAAAAAAGCAACTCAGTTTAGTCAATGTATTTTTCATGATACAAACGAGTGTAGTAGTAAAATTATCAATGGTCATTCAATCTCAAAATCGAAGATATTAGATACTCTATCACAGGATGCTTTTGTTTATATTCCAGAAATTGATTTTGATAGCCAGCCTAATTTTAATAGAAAACCCAAAACCTTTATGGATTTGATTGCTCCCAAGCTTGGGTTACCGAATATTAAAATCTCAAGGATTACAAAAAAGAATTGCTCAACTTCAAAAGTATTTTGTGCAAAACATGACCAATCTCTATTTAGTATTATTGACCAAACTGCTTTTGAGGATACGATTGATCAGATTTTTCAATATAGTTATCGTGCATTTTCTAAAGAATATTCAGCAGTAATTAAAGAAAAGAAACTATATGAATCATTTCCGATTCATAAAAAGATTGATGTTTCGCTGATTGATTTAAAAGTGTCAGATATTGAGAATTCGAAACAAAAGTTTGATGATGCATATTTGAAAAAGGAATTTGATATTTTTGAATCTTTCTACCATAAACTTCCTTATGAAGTGAATTTAGCGGTATCAACCTGTTATAATCCACCTATGGATTTTGAAGGTAATAAATTAGTCAATTTATACAGCAGAGATGAAAAAAGAACTCCGCAAATATTCTTAAATGTATTTCCTGAAAATGGTAAGACGGTAATATTATTTAGCTTTTTTAGAGATGATAAACGATTATTTAAAAACTACTTCAACCAACTTGAAAAAATATCAAAAAATAAAAATAATTTCAGAAGAGTGTTAAATCATATACTTGTAACTTATCCAGAAAATATTGTGTTTGGTGAAAAATTGAACCAATATATGACAAAGACAAAAAAGTGGGACTACTATAAAAGTGATTTCATGGAGTTTTCTTATTTACCTTTAATCCGATTTGGAGAACTAGGGGATATGAGTGATTTGATGTACTCTGAACAGCAAAAACGTAAACTTGAATATAATCTACTACAAAACTATATTTAAAAGAAAAATAAAATCTATCAAAAGACAGATTCCTTATTAAATAAGAAAGGTAAGTCTGATGGGGTTAAGAGGTGAAATAATAGTTGATTATGAAAGAATATTAGTCAAAGAAATTTCTAAACGATTTAAGAAACTTCGTGGGAAAACTCCGTATGGTTCTGTTGCAAAGTTTTCCAAAAAATCTATTTTAGTGTAAAATTGAGAAAAAAGACAGAGAGGACAGAGTAATGAATCATTTTAAAGGCAAACAATTCAAAAAAGACGTCATTATTGTCGCTGTTGGTTACTACCTGCGTTACAATCTAAGCTATCGTGAAGTTCAGGAATTGTTCGGTAAAAAATAATCATCTTCCACTCGATCACACCTAAAATTTACATTTTAGTTTGTTCCTCGTTTCAGACGATTCTTTTTATTTTTGGGGCGTTGCCCCAATCCCCAAGCAAGCAAAAAAAGACAGTTTCCTGTCTCTTTTGTTCTTGTTTTTTTCGCAACAGAACCATTTTTTTTGTTTTTTTTCTATCAGCCTTTAGTCTTAAAATTATTTCATTCTTTTGAAAGCTCGTTGCTGGGTACTAATGCTTATCCCTGTTTTCCGTTCAATCATCTTGTAAGTTAAGCCTTGCTGTTTTAGCTCATACGCCAGTTGTAACTGCTCTTTTGTATATTTCTTTGGGCGTCCTTCTCGAAACTTGGGGTCGTGAGCTTTCGCAAAACGCTTTCCCTCTTGGGTGCGTTCAAGTATTAATTCTCGTTCAAACTGGGCAAAGGCAGAAAAAATCGTAAAAATCAATTGTCCTGTGGCGGTATTATCAATTAGCCCAATGTTCAGAATATGAATCGTCACGTTTTGTTGAAACAGCTCTTGAATGATTTCAAGGGCTTCTTTAGTGTTGCGTGCGAAACGGTCAAGTTTGGTCACAATCAAGGTATCTCCTGCTTCTAATCGTGTCAGTAAACCTTGAAATTCAGGACGTTGTTTGGTTGTTCCTGTGAGTTTCTCTTGCACAATCATTTCTGCGCCTGCGTCTTTTAATTGCTCGATTTGATTTTCCAATTTTTGGTCTAAGGTACTTACACGTGCATAGCCGTATTTCATGTTTTTCGCTCCTTTATTTATGACTAACAAATAAGACTTACCATATGTTTTTCTTGGCAAGTCTTTTTGCTTTACTTTATTTGAGATTTTATCCATTCTATTGCAGAACTTTTAGCATTATTTGTTTGAATGTCCGGACTAATAGGAAAATTTTTATAAATATTATTTGTTCTGTCTTTTACAAAAGCAGAAGTTATTTGTAATGTTGAGCCATCATATAAATAGACGGTTTGATTAGCAGAAGTATAACCTGCTGAATCAGAACCAAAAAATTTAACATTAGGTATTCCCTCAAAGCACAAAGCGGTTAATTCGCCGGAGCTCCCTGTATTATTATCTATTAATACAGCAATAGGAGCTTTTTTAATTTTTTTATTATCACTTATTTTTGTTGATGACCTGCCACTATTTATTTCTCCATTTTGTAGTTCAACAGGTTTAGAATGACTACTTTTATCAACATAAGTAAATAGAGTTCCATCAGGCAATAGGGGGGATAATCCTAATACCATAGGAGATAAGTCTCCACCTCTATTCCCCCTCAAATCAACAATTACCCCATTATAATTGTTTTTATGCAATGAAGATTCTAAAAAATTAGCGTAATCAGATGCTTGACTATCATTTCCAGTAAATTCAGGAATAGTTAATATTAAAGTGTTGCCTTCGATTTCTGCCTTTGGTTTTATATATTTTGTAATGCTTCGTTTTGATATGTCTTCTTCATGTTCAATAAAAGAATGCTTTCCTCCTGCAACTTTAATCGCTTTTTGTAAAAAAGGGATTGTTTCTGCATAGTTTTTAGCATTTGATGTTTCTTCTATCGTATTTTTTTTAGTTTCTACCCATTCTTTTGAATCAGTAAATAGCCCAAGTTCATCCATATTTTTTAAGGCAACTCGAACATACTTCTGAGGGGAGGGTGGTACTAAATATATGTTGAATTTATACCCCCAAAGATAGATAATTCCTAAAAATAAAGCACATACTGCCACTAAACCTAATAAAATCCGCTTACCTATTTTCATATTAAATATTCTCCATCAGTTATTTCAATACTATTAAAACATAATTTGAATGGAAAATCCTGCAACTTTGGACTGATTGTAAACGATAAATCTAGGAAGTAATTTTGCGCTCTCATATCAACTCAAAGTTTAAAAATTAGACATAATGGGAAGTTATGACTAGTTTTCTATTTTGAATAAGTGGGTTCTGTTGCATCATCAGATAGATTGTATAAGCGTTGTAAAATTAGAATTTTCAACATTAAAACAAGGTCATAGGGCGGTCTACCACCATGAGATTTGTTTTTTAAATCATACTTAAAAATCCGGTTAAGAGTTGGGCGAAAACACTCGAAATCAACCACTTTTTCTAGCCGCTCAAGAGGGTCTCCTTTTAAACTTAATTTTTCAAGATAGTCGCTATCTCCAAATAAATTCATCTTCAATACCTCGTTAGCTTATTTTTAATCTATTATACCTCTTTTCATACGTTTTTAGAGGTGCCCTAAAGTCATTTGTGATGTTGTTTAGCTTCTGTTTCAGCCTTAATTTTAGCTTGCTTTTCAGCTTCTGCCTTGGATTTAGCTTCTTTATCAGCTTTAGCCTTGGCTTCCTTATCATCTTTTAAATGCTTTTCAAGTTTAGCCTTTTTATCAGACTTGATGATTTTAGCGTTAGTATCTGCTAAAATTTTTTCATTATGACGGTTGACCGCAAGACCAGTACCACTAGCAAGCAATAAAAGAATAATCGCACCAGTTACGACTCTCTGTTTTAGAGTTGTTTGTTTGATTTTTTCTACTAATTTTTTCATAATTTTTATCCGTTCTAAGCAATAATCGCTACTAATACATACCCTTACTATAACATATACACCAAGGGTCTACAAGGTTTTTAACGACTCATTAACGTCCGTTTTTTAATAGATTTCTCAATCTTAGGTTTCACGATTTCAACATCACGAATTTCAACTGTCAACTGTTTTTCCTCACCAGTTTTAGTTTTTCCTGTTACTTGCATAAAGACTCTCCTTGCTATTTCACTAATATAAGAACGCAAACTCTGACATTTGCGCCCCTAAAATAAAAAAGACCTAAGTCGTTTTAATATACTTAAGTCTTCACTACTCAAAATAGAATAATTTTTCAAATTCTATATCCAACGCTATACAAAGTAATAATGCTAATTTAGCAGATGGAACGTACTCATAGGTTTCTATATTGCTAATTGTCTGTCTCGAAACACCAACAATTTTAGCCAAATTACTCTGGTTTATTTGTTTTTCAGCACGAGCCACTTTTAACCTATTCTTTAACTCAAGTTTTCCTTTATCCCTCATTTAAAAATTCCACTCATTAAATTCCAGCCCATCACAGAAACAGCAATTAATAATACTACAATTACTATGATGTTAGTCATCGACCTCTTCTTTTTGAACAGATATATTTCATGTCCCAAAGCCAAAAGTAATAACATAAAAAACAAATCGTCTATAGATTCATTTTTTAGCAACCTAATTGTGAAAATAAACAGCCAAGCAACTAACAACATAATATAGTGTACTATTGACATATTTCTCCACTTCGATAGTTTACCCTCATCTTGACTTTCTTGTTGTGCCATTTGTAAAATCTTCTTATTATTCATTTCTTCTCTTCCTCTCTATGAATAAAGTATAACACTTTACAAGTAAACTTGTCAACTATATAAGCAAACTTGTTAAAGATATAAGCAAACTTGTCAAAATTAAAGTATGAAAAGTCCGTAAAAAATTAAGAAGCTCTCAATGGTTCTGTTGCAAAGTTTTCCAAAAAATCTATTTTAGTGTAAAATTGAGAAAAAAGACAGAGAGGACAGAGTAATGAATCATTTTAAAGGCAAACAATTCAAAAAAGACGTCATTATTGTCGCTGTTGGTTACTACCTGCGTTACAATCTAAGCTA
>NZ_JACBNY010000031.1 GCF_013449735.1 Pseudolactococcus laudensis | reverse complement strand
AGGGCATGGAGACCATTCGAGGAATATATAAAAAGAACCGAAGAAATGGAACGCTCTTCGGCTTTTCGGTGTCTACTGAAATCAAGGTATTAATGGGAATACCAGCCTAAGATATTTGGAGTTCAGAAAGGGTGCGTTTGATTTTCAAACTTCGCAACAGAACCCTTACACCTAATCAATTTGAAAAGGTAAGTGCTTAAAATAAATAGATTAAAATTCTACGTTTGTTACTCTAAAAAATTGACTTAACGTCAGTTATTCAAAAAGATAAGACAAAATAAGTGTAAAAATGGTAAAATAGAAAGTGCTAATCAAGATTCTATTTTATCTTTTTTCATATCGTAACTTGAAAGGATAAAAATATGTATTTTGAAGAAAGAAAAAATAAGGTAGGAAAAATATTCTATGTAGCTAATGAACGTTATGCCGACCCTCTAACAGGCAAGAAGAAGCGTGCCTCTGTGGTTTACCATAGCAATACAGTAAGAGCAAGACGGCAGGCAGAACGAGAGTTGATTGATAAAATTGATTTGATAATTTCAAAAAAACAAGGCGTTTTCAAAAGTTCAACACTATTAACTTTTGATGACCTTAAAAGAAATTGGTTTGAGACATGGAAAACAACCGTAAAACCTCAAACTATTAAACGTGAAATTGTTGTAATCAATCGATTGTCTGAGCTTATCGCAGATGATATATTACTTGACAGTGTAACCCCTCTTTTAGTCCAGAATTGTTTGAAAGAGTATCGAGAAAAATACCATTCCACTCACTCGACAATGCAACATATAAAGTGTACATTGAATAAAATTTTTGATTATGGTGTCCTACACAATGCCATTCCTTTTTCTCCGTCAAGAGTGATAAAACTTAATGCAACGGTTGAAGAAAAACGAGAAAAGAAAAAGCGTAAAGAAGCAAAATTTCTTAATGCTAAAGAAGTGAATGCCTTATTGTCGGAACTGAGAGGACGAAGAAATCTGAACTATTATGATTTAGCTTTGTTTCTCATTGGTACAGGCTGTCGGATAGGAGAAGCCTCTGCTTTGACAATGAATGACATTGACTTTGAAAATCATTTAGTAACGATTGATAAATCTTTACAAGCTCATGATTTAAAAGTTGATGAATTTTATCTTGATACAACTAAGACAGAAGCAGGAGAAAGAATAGGGCAACTGCCTGAGTTCGTCATTCAAGCACTTAGACGAGTGATTGAGCGTAACAAAGTATTTGATAAACACGTAGAGAATCTGCCTTCAAGTGTTTTTAGAAAGGTTGACTTTCTTTTCAGAACTGAATACGGCGCTCCTATTACCTCGCATAGTTTCAGACAGATTTTAGGACGAGTAAATAAAGTCTTAAAATTAAAGTGTCCAGAAAAATATGGCTTTGAGTGGACGAAGAATGCTATTCCTCATAGTTTCAGACATATACACATCTCTGTATTACGAAATGACCCGACTATTCCACTAAAAGAAGTTCAAGCAAGAGTAGGACACGTTCAAGAAGAAACAACAAACGGCTACACTCACTTATTGAGTACCTCACAAGAAAAATCAGTTGAAGCAATTAGTCGTTTTATCGAAAAAATGGGTGTGAATGAAAATATAGCATGAAATCCGTATTTTTGCCCAAAAATTGCCCAAAAATAGAAAAAAAGAAGTTGTCAAGGCCATCAAGCCTTAGTACACAAGGAGTTATAAGAAATGGTAGTAATCCAATGGTTTCCAGGTCACATGTCCAAAGCACGTCGACAAGTTCAGGAAAATTTAAAACATGTTGATTTGGTGATGGAGTTGGTGGATGCCAGATTGCCTTTGTCAAGTCGTAACCCTATGCTTGATAAAATTATCGGCACTAAGCCACGCCTTGTTATCATCAATAAAAAAGATTTAGGTGATGATCTGGAAATTCAAAAATGGGTTCATTATTTTGAAGCGCAGGGCATTTTGGCTGTTAAAATTAATGCGAAAGAACAGCAAACTGTCAAAAAACTGACCAAGGCTGCTAAAGAAGTTCTTTCGGAAAAACTCAAACGTGCCTCTGAGCGTGGGATTCAAAATAAAGCTATTAGAACAATGATTATCGGCATCCCTAACGTTGGTAAATCAACCCTTATGAACCGTTTAGCAGGTAAAAAAATTGCCATTACAGGGAATAAACCTGGGGTTACCAAAGGACAACAATGGCTAAAAACCAATGAAGAATTAGAAATTCTTGACACACCAGGTATCCTCTGGCCTAAATTTGAGGACCAAAGAGTTGGCTTGAAACTAGCTCTAACAGGGGCTATTAAAGATGATTTGATTCCAAAAGACGAAATTACGATTTTTGGTCTGGATTTCTTCAAAGCAAATTATCCAACTGAACTTCAAAAACGTTTTAAATTAACAGATGAGCAAATGAGTTTATCAGCTGTTGATTTAATTGTCTTGTTGACTCAAAAATATGGTTTTAGAGATGATTACGACCGTTTTTACGACTTATTTATCAAAGATGTTCGTGATAGTAAGCTAGGAACTTATACCCTCGACCGTGTGTCAGACCTTGACAAAGAGGATACGCAAGATGACAACGATTAAAGAAGTTAGCGAGCTACTGAAGACTGCTCAAACGCTATCAGACCCCCTATTTGAGCAGTGGTCACACGATACACGACAAGGCGTCCAAAAGTTAATCATCAAGCGACAACGCGACATCCAAGCAGCACTTGATGAAGACGCAAGACTTGATAACCTGCTAGCTTATGAACGACAACTCTATACCCAAAACGTCTCGTTAATTGCAGGCATTGATGAAGTCGGTCGTGGACCGTTAGCAGGCCCTGTCGTCACAGCAGCCGTTATTTTACCAGAGAATTGTAAAATCCCCGGCCTAAATGACAGTAAACAAATTCCAAAAGCGCACCACCAAGCTGTTTATGACCGCGTCATGACAGAAGCATTAGCAGTCGGCATCGGTATCATCGACAATCACATCATCGATCAGGTCAACATCTATGAGGCGACCAAACTCGCCATGTTACAGGCGATTGAGCATCTTGAGCTTAAGCCAGAACACCTGCTGATTGATGCCATGTCTTTGGATATCGATATCCCTCAAACTTCTCTGATTAAAGGAGATGCTAAGTCCATGTCCATAGCAGCAGCATCGATTGTTGCTAAGGTGACGCGTGATAAAATTATGAGTGATTATGAGCAAAAATATCCTGGCTATGATTTTGCACACAATGCTGGTTACGGTACAAAAAAACATCTGGAAGCACTTGCTAAGCAAGGTTTCACAGATATTCATCGTCAATCTTTTGAACCAATAAAATCAATGGTTCATCATATTTAATCATCTAAGCCATAGTATTGAGATAGAATCTGAGCTTTCAGCTCAGAAATTTCAAGATATGGACCAGTCAGTTGAGACCGCAAATACACAAATTCATCAACTATCTGAACACCCACAAATTCTGTGTTCGGGTAGTTTTCGTTTACCTTTAGCATGCGTTCCTTGACGTCTGCGACATTTTCAGAGGTAACTGGCACATCCAGAAAAATATAATGGTCAAGTCGTGAAAGGTTGGCAAGTGCTGTAATGTTGCGATTGGGTACGAAAACCAAGGCACCCGTCCCAGTTGTGAGGGTCAAAGAACGGATACCAATGACAGTGACGGTTCCTGTAATATCCAGATTCTTGAAGTTGACGGTATCGCCGACATTGACTTGGTGCTCGACAATGATGAAAAAGCCATTGATAATATCTGTCATCAAATCTCGTCCAGCAAAGCCAAGACCGACACCGACAATCCCAGCACCAGCAAGTAAACTTGCAACTGGTAGACCAAAGATACCTAAAATCGTATAGATATAGAGAAAAACGGTGAGGTACTGAAATACTGACAAGGTCAGGCGTGAAAGGGTTAAAACACGCGCACTATCGGCAATGTTAATGCGACTATAATTATCAAATAAATGCTTGATAATTCGTCTTAAAATACGATAGAAGACGTAAAACAGTATACTTGCGATGATGACGTAGATGATTTTTTCCACTGCAACATCAAATAGATTTTCTAGGTGTAAGTATTTCAAAATAGACACTCCTAATCAATAATTTTCAGAAAATTGTAGTAAATTCTTGCAAAAAGGCGCAAAAAGGACTAAAATAAGTATAACAAATTTTTAGATAAGATGGGTTTCAGAAATCCATTGATTGCTTGACAGATGAAAGGTTGTTTATGACGATTAATATTGATTGGGAAAATCTTGGTTTTGAATATATGAACTTGCCCTATCGTTTCATTGCCCACTTTAAAGATGGTCAATGGGATGAAGGGAGTCTAACAGAAGATGCCACACTGCATCTCTCTGAATCATCTCCTGCCTTACATTATGGCCAACAAGCCTTTGAAGGATTGAAAGCCTATCGGACGAAATCTGGTGAGATTCAATTGTTTCGCCCAGACCAAAACGCTGAACGCTTACAAAGAACTGCGCGCCGGTTGTTAATGCCACAAGTACCGACTGAGCTTTTTATCAATGCTGCCAAAGCAGTGGTTAAAGCTAACCATGAGTATGTCCCACCTTATGAAAGTGGTGGTAGTCTTTACTTGCGTCCTCTCCTGATTGGCGTTGGTGATATTATTGGTGTCCAACCTGCACAAGAGTATATTTTTACTGTTTTTGCCATGCCCGTCGGTAATTACTTCAAGGGTGGTTTAGCACCAACTAAGTTTATCGTCTCACGAGACTTTGATCGTGCTGCACCACATGGAACTGGGGCAGCAAAAGTAGGGGGTAACTATGCTGCCAGTCTTCTGCCAGGTCAAGAAGCACATGATGCTGGTTATTCTGATGTCATTTATCTGGACCCTTCAACACATACAAAAATTGAAGAAGTCGGCTCAGCTAATTTCTTTGGGATTACCAAGGATAATGAATTTGTGACACCGCTTAGTCCTTCAATTTTACCGTCAATTACTAAGTATTCTCTGTTATATCTAGCAGAACATCGGTTAGGACTGAAAGCCTATGAAGGCGATGTTTATGTCGATGACCTAGAGAAATTTGCTGAGGCTGGAGCTTGTGGGACAGCAGCAGTAATTTCACCTATTGGTGGCATTCAAAACGGTGATGATTACCATGTTTTCTATAGTGAAACAGAAGTCGGACCAATTACTCATAAACTTTACAACGAACTTGTAGGTATTCAAAAAGGTGACGTGGAAGCACCAGAAGGCTGGATTTATAAAGTTGAGGTTGATGCCTAAATTATAGAACTTACATTAGTTTACATAACTTTATTTATGTAAACTTTTTGTTTTCTAAAATAATAGGATCAGTTAAGCAAGTGATTTGAGCCTTATTGTAATTTAAACAACATTTTGCTATTCTATATAAGATACTATTATTTTATAAGGGAGTTTTATGGATAAGAAACTAAGAATCAGTGATTATTTACTGATTGGTTCAATGTTATTTGGGTTATTTTTTGGTGCTGGAAATTTAATCTTTCCTGTTCATATGGGACAAGAAGCAGGTTCTGCTATCTTTCAAGCTAATCTTGGCTTTTTGGTGACCGGTATTGGCTTGCCATTTTTAGGTATTATTGCGGTTGGTCTTTCTCAAAGTTCTGGTCTTTTTGATATGGCATCACGTATTAATCGCAAGTACGCTTATATTTTTACGACGCTATTATATTTAGTTATCGGTCCTTTTTTTGCTTTACCTCGTTTAGCAACCACCTCTTTTGAAGTCGGGCTGTCACCTTTTCTTTCAGACAATGCACAAAAACCTGTTTTAGCTGTTTTTAGTGTTTTATTCTTTTTTGCTGCTTGGTTCTTTTCTCGCAAGCCCTCAAAAATTTTAGATTACATCGGGAAATTTTTGAACCCTTTATTTCTGATTTTGTTAGGATTTTTACTTGTTGTCGCTTTTACACGTCCAATGGGTGGCATCAGTCAAGCAGTAGTCGGCAAGGCCTATCAATCATCACCTTTTGTGTCTGGCTTTACCCAGGGGTATAATACACTTGACGCGCTTGCGGCGTTAGCCTTTGGTATTATCATCGTCACGACCATTCGTCAACGTGGTGTGACCAATCCCAAAGTAATTGCGATTGATACGATCAAAGCAGGTGGGATTAGCGTACTACTCATGGGGATTATCTATACGTGTCTGTCTTATTTAGGGACGATGAGTCTTGGTAAGTTCGCACTCAGTGAGAATGGCGGGATTGCGCTGTCTCAAATTTCAAATTACTATCTGGGAACTTTTGGAACGATTATCTTGGCCTTAATCATTATTATTGCTTGTTTGAAAACAGCAGTTGGCTTGATTACAGCTTTTTCAGAAACATTTGTTGAGCTTTTCCCTAGATTTTCTTACCGTTTTTATGTGATTTTGGCTAGTGTGCTACCATGTTTGTTTGCGAACGTTGGATTGACGAACTTGATTCAAATTTCAATTCCTGTCTTGATGTTCTTATATCCTCTTGCGATTACTTTAATCATACTAGCTTTGTTTAGTCCCTTATTTCATCACTCTAAACGGGTATATCAAGTCACAACTGGCTTTACTCTTATTGCGGCAATATTTGATGGGCTTAACGCTATTCCGATGGGTGAACATCCTAATGTTGTGATGACGCATTTACTGGACTTTGCTAAGCATACCATTCCTTTCTTTTCAATTGGTATGGGTTGGATTGTACCAGCAGCAATTGGGCTTGTCATTGGTTATATTTGGCAAGTAATAGAAAATAAAGTTGGCAAATAATTTTTAATCAAAAAGTCACCTAAGCTATCAGACTTAGGTGACTTTTTGATATTCTATTGATTTTAAGCTTTAGCACGTGTCATTGACTTAATGAAGGCGACAAAGCTTGGAAGTAGGGTCACGACGATGATGCCTAAAATGATAACTGAGAAGTGTGTTTTCACAAAAGGAATATTACCGAATAAGTAGCCAGCGCCAGTTGCGATAAGCGACCAAGATAGGGCAGCGATGAAAGCGCGCTTGATGAAATCACTTGCACTAAATTGACTGATGCCCGCTACAAATGGTACAAACGTGCGAATAATCGGAATATACCGTCCAAGAATGATCGCAAGTGAGCCGTTTTTTTCGAAATACAGTTCAGCCTCTTCGATGTGTTTAGGCTTGATAAGTTTGCTGAAAAATTTATGATTAATCAGCTTGTAACCAGCCGTATGACCGATGAAAAAGTTACAAGTATCACCTATAAATGCCGCAAAGAAGAAGAGAACGAGGAAAATCCAGATATTAAAAGGCATCTCGGGATTAGCCGCTAAAGCACCCGCAGCAAAAAGTAAGCTATCACCAGGTAAGAAAGGCATTACGACTGCAGCAGTCTCAACAAAAATGATGAGAAAAAGTATCAAATAAGTCCAGCTACCAACAGATTGAGCCATTGTGTAAATATGTTGGTCGATATGTAAAATAAAATTAATGAGCATAATGCGCTTTCTATTTTCAATTAAAAATTTGATGCTACCGTTGTCTACTTAGTAGAAGTAGCAGAGGGAGAGAGAAATCTTCAGACAGCTTAAATTATAGCATTTTTTCAATATTTCGCAACCTAGCAGAGTCAGGTACGATTGACTCAAAGCTTATCCAAAGCATCTTTTTGCTCTTCATTGACAATATGCGTATACAGGTCAGTGACTTGCGTAGAGGCATGCCCGAGCTGATGACTAACCAAAACTTGAGAATTGGTCTCAGCATACAACCTTGTCGCCAAGGTATGTCGTAGTTTATGTGGCGTCACGCGTACTTTGAAGACTTTCGAGTATTTGGCAACCATTTTTTCAACACTAGAGTTGTCGATACGATTAGCTTGTTCTTTATAGGAGGTCAAAAATAAAGCCACATCACGTTTACCAGCATGATATCGTTGCTCACGAATTGCCAAATATTGCGTCAGATATGGCGCAGCAAAACCTGCAATGTTGACTGAATCTCGTTTGCCACCTTTTCGTGTGATGTCAACAACCATAGTTTTAAGATTCAAATCATTAAGGTCGACATTAACCGTCTCAGATAAACGAATCCCCGATGCTAGAATCAGTGCAATAATGGCTAAATCGCGTTCTTTGTTCTTGATAAAGGAAGATTTAGCACGATTTGATAGGTCTAATTCATACTCATTATCAATAAAGTCAAGAAAACCTTGCGTTTCATCACCTAAAAACAGTTTATTTTTGATATTTTCTGCACGCGAGGCAAGTGTTTCTTTTTTCTTTTGAGTCGCGACCTTCTTCATGACATTGCGATAGAAGTAGGGCTCACCATTCTCATCCTCAACTTCCTCAGTCAGATACTTATAAAGGCTAGAAAGAGCTGAAAGCGTCCGATTAATTGTCGTTTGAGACACACCATAGGTCGTCGAATAGGTATTAAGTCTTGGTCGCTCACGTAGATACAAAATATAGTTTTCAAGGTCATGCTTGGTCAATTTTTCCAAGGTTTCTAAGGAAATATCAGCCGTTTTCGAGATATTTGAGATGTCAGCATCCATGAGCCAGCTAAAAAAACGTTGATATTCTTTGAGATATTCATACAAGGTATTGAGTGAGTATGGGACAGCGGACTTAGAACGGTAGTATTCCAGTACGAAATCTGGCATAACGTTCTTTAAGTCCTCGATATTTTCAATTAAGCGTTCTCGTTTCATAAGACTAGTATAAGGGATACCTCAACATTTGTCAAGAAAATTACAGTTTTTCTGAAAGATGTTGGTGGTATTTTGAGAGTATGCTATAATAAAGCTTTCTAGGCCTCTGATAAATTAACCTTTGGCCATAAAATCTGCCAGATTCGGTGATTCGTTATACTTCTCTGATGCTAACTTATCTTTTTCAATAATAGCTTTTGCTAAATCGATGTCATTGACGTTGGCGATTTCTAATACATAGTGAATCACATCGGCTAATTCATTCTCTAATGATACATCATCTGTGCTTGCTTTATTTACTTTTTGCTGACTCAAAACCTCAGCAATTTCGCCAATTTCTTCAACTAATTTGATGAATAAATCACTTGTTGAGGGGCTGCTGATATTTTTTCTTTGACATATCGCATCGTATTTTATATTTAAATAATCCTGTAATGACCTAAAAGTTAATTCTGACATAATTTTATATCTCTCTTTATTTGATTAAACTACTTATCTGATAAATGCGTGTTAGACCATCAAACTCACTCTCAGACAAGCCTAGAAACTGCCAATTATATTGTTCATAATAATGCTCGTGATCAGTACACAAATAAACGTCAGAAAACCCAAGTTTACTTGCCTCTATTCTCGCGTGTTCGAGTAATTTCCCGCCAAGTCCTTGCTGACGTTTGCTTTTTTCTACATACAAAGCACAAAGCCAAGGCGTCAAATCTTTTCTAATCATAAAATCGTTTTCAATCAATCCGTAGCTACCAATAATTTCACTATCTTCAAGCATCAGATACCACCTTGGTGTCGGTAATTCTGTTTGCAGACTATCAGTTATCGATGCCTCATAAATTTGTCGCTCAATTCCCCATTTAGAAGAGAAATAATCTACTGCCTCATCTAAATACTCCGGATGTTCTCTGATAGCTATGATTTTTACCATTTACCCCTTCTTTCTATGCATATGCTGGCACAATCTCAGCTATTTTATTTTTAAAATCAACCTTGTAGGCATTATTACTGCCTTCTTTCCCAAAGATACCATTATTGACTTCAATTTTAATAAAACACATTTGTGAATTCGTTTCGTCATTGTGCGCAAAGTACCATGGCTCAAATGCTTTAATAAGCGTCTCTCTTATCATTTGATTAGATGCATCAAGCGGATGACCTATATTTATCGCAATCCCTGTAAAACGACATGCTCTAATTGCTAATGCAACATGAGGATTCGTCAGTATGTCTTTTGCTTTTTGCGAATTCTCATCTGTCACAATGTAAAACCTGCTATCCTGATAGTAAGTATCAACATACCTGACTGTTGGCACATTACCTTTTGCCGTCGCAAGTGCCATCTCACAATCTTTGCCAAATAATTCCGTCATTAATTTTAAACTTTCAGTGTAGTCACTCATATTATTTTTACCCTTATCTTTTTTATGACGATTGATACTAGTTTATCATGTTTCTTGTTATTTATAAAATTATAACTAATGAATAAACAAAGAAAACGTTCGTTTTAAAAACGAACGTTTCTAATTTTAACAATCATTTAAAAGCTTGATCAACCAAAGTTCAGGTCACTACTGATTCAAAGGTACCTAGTTTGGCTTGATTTTGCGGAATATCTAGGGAGACATGTTCTGGGTCCCAAAATAAATCACTCCAACCTTTGACCTGTTTGCCATTTTCGTTGCCAAACAAGGTAGTTGTACTGGTATTTTTATCATCAGCCAAAATCTCAACATCTTTTTGATTAGATAAGTTACTACTTTGATTCGTATCTGTCGTTTTCGCCTGCGTATTTTTGAGAATAATTTTCGCACCCTGTATTTCTCGAGTTGCACCTGTTGTATTTTTCTCTTTGAACGTTGTGGCTTTAGCGTTAACAGACCAGTTGACGCCAGATTTAAAGACACGACCATCGAAAACTTGTAATGTTTGATCCCCTTTCAAGTCAGTGACATCATCAGCAGCTTTTCTCAAAGCTCCCTTCTGAATCCCTTTTGACTGGCTTGAGGAACTGATATTGATAGTCCCAAAATTAAAGGTTTTCGGCCACTTAGTAAAGCTAAGTTCAAGCGCTCCCGTATTTTGCTCCTGGTTAGGATTTTCAAGCGGGTTGCCGGTGGCAAAAGGTGAATTTGGATTAAGTATCAGACCATTCTTACCAAAGGTAACTCTACCATCTGTCAGTATCGTTTGTACTGCTTGACCAGTTTCTTCAAGTGTCCATTCTAAAGTTAAAGGATAGCTTTTTTCTTCCGCTATTTGACGACTGCTTGAAACAAAGATACCTTCTTGATCACCAAACGATATCGTATAATTGAGGCCATCTGTACTTGTCATCAGAGAATCTGATAAAATATCAAAGGCCTGATTTGGTACAAGTTTTATATCCCCCTTTACTGTGCGACAGATCAAATCATGAGGAAAATCTGCCTGTGATGTCTTTAATGTGACGCGTATTTTAAAGGTATTTTTCGCAAGCAAGGTAACTTTAAAGTCTTGTGGCATTTGACTTGTCCGTGAAAATAGTTTAGCGGCACCATAAATATCCATGTCTTCCAAACTATAAGCGTTTTCCAAAGTTTCTTCATCACAAACTGACCAGTTTGTTTTGGGTTTTACTTCTGGTAGGACAATTGGTAATGGTGACGGTGTTATTGGGAGTGTAGGTTCTTTTGGCTGGGCGGGTGTTTCATTTTCGGGACAGACAATAATATAGTTGGATTTATTGTAATTATCAAGAGGTGGCAATACAGTTCCGCTACTTGGACTATAAGACACGATAGCATCGATATCCGCACATAAAACTTCAACCTTTCTTGATGTATGATAACCTTTCCCACTTACCCAGCCTTGTCGACTATCGTAAATGGCATGAAAACGTAGTTTAGGAACTGGTAATTTTAGATCACTTTCCAGATTGGCATACAATTTAAAATTAGGATTACTATTCAGCATATGCTATACAAGCCGCTTGTTCACCCGTTACTGGTAGCGCCCCTTGTTTTGTTCCCGTTGTAGGTAATGGCTCGCCACCAAGTTGATTTTGTCTAGGCGAACTTGGTTTAGGTGTACTTTTGATGTTATCCTTAAATCTTAGAGTCACTATTGTATAATTTAGACAAAGGACAAAAACATGAAAAAACGCTACTCAAAAGAATTTAAAGAAACCCTTATCGCCTTCTATCATTCTGGTCAATCCGT
>NZ_JACBNY010000030.1 GCF_013449735.1 Pseudolactococcus laudensis | reverse complement strand
TCTAAAATAAGAATAAACAGTCAAGTGGCGTCTGTAACATAAAGAAAAACACAGTAGACCATGCTTAGTTTTCTGTGTTTTTTTCTAATTTCATTTAGAGGTGAATTAATTGGTAGTTATTAGAGGTGCCCTTAATATTTCCTTTCAGATTTTAAATACAAAGAATATCTTTAAATAAATAGTTTTTGAATTATAAAAAAACTTATTTATGCTATTTAATCACACCAAACTTATCAGATATAATATCATTAAATTCATTAACGATAACACCATCAAGATGATATGGCAGGTTCAAGCTATCAATGATTTGTTGACAGTTTGTATCTGGAGTGAAATCATATTTTTGATCTAGCATTTTCATAACTTCACTAATCATATATTGATTGGCTTGGAATTCTATAATATCGTTTTGAAAATGATTAGTAATATATTTTTCACTATCTCCATTAAGAAAATGAGCTGTTTCGTGTAATAGAGTAAGTGAGGTATCTATTTCATTTAAATTTTCATTTATAAAAATTAAAGGTTTATTGTTTTCAATTCCAAAATATCCATGTCCGCCAAATTCCATACATTGAATTTCAATTCCCAGTTCTTTTATTAGTCGTTTAATCTTTGATAGCATATATCAGTTATCCTTGAGTCTATCCTCCATTCTTTTACGTAAAAATTCACGTATTTTTTCACGGTCTTCATCATACATTGGTTTACCGTCAAAAGATTTAAATGTATCAAGAGACTTTTCCAAGTCTTCGTCAAATTGTTTTTGGTTTTTAATGTCGGTATTTCCTAAAAGATAATCAGTAGAAACATTGAAAAAATCAGCAATTTTACTTAGGTTTTTACTTGCAGGTGTTTTTTTCCCTGTTTCCCATTGACCATAAAAAGCAGTAGATATTTTAAGTTTTTCTGCTATTTCTTTTTGAGTAAGTTTTGCTTCTAGACGTAATGCTTTCATACGTTCTTGTATCATTTTTTCTCCTTATAAAAAATTTTTTTATTTTTTTCAAAAGACACTTGACATCATTTCAACCTTTTGGTAGAATTATTTTATCAACCAAAAGGTTGAAACAATTTTTGAAACAAAAGGCTACTCATTATATAATAAATAGCCGAATGGTTCAAGAACACTATTCAAAAACTAACTTGTAAGTCTTGATTACTTTTCTATAAGAAATCAAAAAATAAATCAATTCATACAAAAAACAAATTTTGAATAATTGAACTTTGAAAAATAAATCAGAATCTTTAAGATACTGGCTTACAATTCAGTTGTAATACTTATTAGCACTTTTATTATAACTGATTGTAGAGCCGTTGTCAAAATGATAATGGCGGTGGAACCGTAAAAAGCCCACAGGGGATTGTAGAGTCCTCAGAACACTGCATAGATTTAGTAAGCCAAGACCTTGTAAAAGTGAGCCACAAAGTAAATCTCGGTCTATGTAGTGAACCTGTCTAACAAAGGAACGCATGGCGCTCGAAAAATGACTAAAAGTTTTTCATATGGGTAAAATGTTAGTTGACTTATTCAAGTATTTCAACCTGTTAAAAATTAGATGTTTTAACAGTACAACTGGTGGTAGGTTCAATTTTTCTATGTCTTGAAAATGAAAGATTAGAGATTGAAATTGAAGATTAATGTAATACGAAATATACGGTATCAAGTTATGCTGATATTTTATAATTTTCGGATAGAAAGCAATAGCAATCTGCTGAACATCATACAACATGAATGTGCTTGTTTCTATTAAGTCAGGAAAATAATTGTCAATGAGTATCAACTTAGATATGCTTGTTTCCTGTGAAAATGACAATAGACAATGTTTGTCTGTTGTAAACTGCTTATAAGTATTTTCCCAACTTTCCTTGTAAGTAGTTTAGAGCAGATGAATTTAAAAACAAATAAACACGTTTACTCACAAAAAGCACTCATTTGTGATATAATAGTGTTAATTAAGGAGGGTATATCATGACTACGATACAAATTTCTACAAGAGTTGACGACCAAATAAAAGATATGGCTCAAAAAGTTTTCGAACGCCAAGGTCTGGATATTTCAACTGCTCTCAAAATGTTTATTACTAAAACAGCTTATGAACAAGAAGTACCACTATCTCTTAAAAATAGTGAAATAACTACTCCTTATCCTAGTGATTGGTTTAATGACGAAAGGATAGGTAATAGAAAAAAGATTACTGATCTGGCTTTCAAAAATTCTCAAGTTCAAAAACTAGACTTATCCAAAAAAGAAGATATAAAGGAATTTTTCAATGACTAGAGATGTCAGAGAGCATAGCATTATGATTGCTAATTTAGCATATGACGAGGGCAGGGAATTTGGTTCAAAAACCAGACCTGTTTTTGTTTTGAAATACGATAACGAGATTATTAGTTATTACAATATTACAAGTCATTTTAGTTCAAAGTCTGATTACTATCAATCTAAGTATTTTGAGATAAAAGATTGGGCTTATTCTGGCTTGAATAAACCGTCTTGGATTGATACATTTAAAATTAGGCAAGTTGAGGAAGAATATGTTGTGATAAATTTTGTAGGCTACTTATCTTCACAAGATGAAGCGAGGTTTATAGATTTTTTGACAGGTATTAAATAAGTTGTTTTGACTAGAGAAATCTGGTCTTTTTTTGTTATTTAAATTGATAGGGGAATGATTAGCTTGATTACACAAGAACAAATTGTAGAAAGTGAATACCTTAATTCAAAGGTAGATTATTGGTCTGCTGAAGTTAATAGTAGTCGGTTTTCAACATATCCTAACGGTTTGGTAGTTGAAAGAGTTAGGTTTAGCGAGGAATATCAAGAGGTAGAAAGACAGCTTAATTTTTGGTTTAGGAGATTGAGAGAATTTAACAGTACTTTGACTAATAAGCAAAAAAAGGAATTGAATGCAATATTTAGGAGAAAGAGACTTTTAAAAAAAATACTGACCTGAGCAAGTCTTAAAACTGTATTAACTTATGGAGGTATAGAAAATGTCAAACTGTTTTAGTTGTCCGACTACAAAAGATTATTTTTTCGATTTTGACCTGAACATGTCATAAACTGTTTAGCCATATATAAACGAGATTAATGACTGAATATATCAGTCGGGACTAGGACAGGGTCTTATATACTGTCTGATAATTGAATTAAATGAGATTGAAAACAAGGTACTGAGTATCTTGTTTTTTTAGTAGCTTTTCTTAATGGTAAGATTATATGTTTAAAATATCTAGCGTGTTTTTGGTTCAACGTGTAACAGGTTCAATCCCTGAAAGCTACATAAAATAAAAAATATAAGGAATAGTGGTATAGAAAATGGTTAATGGTTATGCGAAATAAGAGTGATAGCGCCTATAAAAAAGAGATTGAAAAAATGAGTGTTGCGGAGTTGACGGATACGTTGCGTCCTTTTTTTCTTAGAGAGGTGGACAATAATTATGAATTAAAGTCACGAGTTACTTTAGAGGAAGAACAAATAGATTGGATAAGTCATTTTATCTGTACTGATTTGTTCGGTCCTTTTTAATAAGGTGGACTAAACTTGACCCGAACAAGTCTTTAAACTGTGTTTATGTTGTGAAGTCACTATAATCAAAATGCTGTACTTCCAGTTTTTTTAATTTTGATTACAAGTATTAAATTTAGGAGATAAAATATGTCTGCATTAAAAACACTTTCAGTAAAGCTGGAAGAAATTGTCGAGGATAAGAAGATTTGGATCAATCCTAACCCGACTAAACTCAAGAAAACTATGACACAACCTGATTTGTTAGTCTATAGTGCGAGTGGTTTAGATGAGCCTAATTTTCGTGTGGTTGTACCTGCTAATAAAGGCTTTGTGCCTGACGGTCGTGTACAAGTGAAAGTGATCAAACCCAAACTAGGTGGTTTCATGTTTGATGAGGGTATTGCTGGTGTAAAAGATTCCGCTGTCATTTTTGCGGATAGTGTAGAGGAGATGAAATAATGGCAAAAGCAAAGAAAAAATATGGTCTTGATACTTTCAATAAGGAATATTCTGTTGATGTTGAAGCAACTTATGGCGGGTTAACTTATCTTGATACGATTGCTTCGGAACGGTTCAATTATGAAGATACTGAAACTGGTGCAATTTATGACAATCAAGCTGAACTGGATAAAGAGCAACCTGATAAAAACTTACAAAAAGTTGAAAATACACATAAAATTGAGCAACTCTATGTGCAAGTTTATTCAGAAGTCCAAAAAGACAATATGGACATTCGTGTCCCATTAGACTTTGACGACACTAAATTCAAAATGAATGATCGCGTCCGTTTGACTGGTAAAGTTGTTGCTCGATTACAAACGGGCACAAAACGTGTTGAAGTGACTACCGCAAATGGTCGAACACGTCAAGAAGTAGTGCCTGATTATTATTTCACGGTCTCTGCTGAAGGCTTGGAAAAAGTAAGTGATCACTCAACTGCTCCTGCACCACAACCACCCAAACCAAAAGAAGAAAGTCAAAAGAAATAATCTTTGATTTTTAGGGAGTGGTGTTAAATGAAGTTGTTAAAACAGATTTTCTACTTTAGAGGTATAAAAATAGGTAAAAAAGAAAAAATAGTATCAAGAATGACAGTTACTATTTTACTTTTGCCTTTTTTACTTTTATTTGGTCTTTTGACTTATCTTTTATTTTCACAACTGAGTTCAAATTTATATTTCTTGCTTGTTTACTTTCTTTTTGTAGTTCTGATAAGTTTTATTGGTACTTTTATTTTGTATCGGTTGCTTCATATCAAATTTTGGTTTTTTAAAAAACTAGGAAATAGAAGATTATTATATCGTCATTTGTTAGAAAATAAAATTTATTATCCTATAAAACGTAAAGATAAACCCGATAAAATCAAACTACCTAATGTTTACCTCAAACAAAATAAGTACACCATTGTGGTCACTTTTCAGTTAGAGGGTCGACAATTTCAGGATAAGTTTTTAAATATTGGTGGCGCTTTAGAAGTGATGTACTCTGCAGATATGATGGGTAGAATAGATGAAAAAGGCTATATTAGCTATGTCTATTCTGCGGACACTATCTTAGGTCGCATCTCAGCTAAAGATGTACGTGTGGTTGACAAAGGACTTATCCTTATGGAAGATGTCTTTTGGGACTTTGTGCATAACCCTCATCTGTTAATTGCTGGTGGTACTGGTGGTGGTAAAACGGTTCTCTTACGCTCTATTTTAAATGGACTGCTTAGAGAGGGTCTTGTCGAGATACTAGACCCTAAACAAGCTGATTTTGTTTCTTTAGCTGAATTACCAGTCCTACAGGATAGGGTGGTTTTTGAAGTAGCTGATATGATTAATAAAATTATTGAGTTTAAAGAAAACATGGAAATTCGTTATGCGACAATGCGTCAACTTCAAAAAGAAAAAAATCAAAAAGAGCTAGGCAATTTTCAAGAATATGAATTGAAACCTGCTTTTTTAATCATTGACGAGTTTCCCTCTTTACGTGCTATGATGTCAGAAGATAGAGAAATGATGTTAGAAGCTGAGCGGGCTATGGGAGCTTTAAAACAGATTATCTTGAAAGGTCGTCAAGCGGGCTTCTTTGCGATTATCGCAACTCAGAATGTAAAAGCTGATGATTTACCGTCCACCTTTAAAGATAATATCATGACACGTATTTCAGTTGGTCGTTTGTCTCAATTCTCATATGAGGTTATTTTTGGGGAAGAAAACAAAAATAAATACTTTAAGTATATTGAACAAATTAATGGCGAACGTGTTTATGGTCGTGGTTATTATGGTGTATTTGGTAGTCCTGCTAGAGAGTTTTTCTCTCCTGAATTGCCTGACTCTAAAGAGTTTTCATTTTATGATGAGTTTGAGACTTTAGAAAGGGTTGATTTGGAATTTGATAAGCAAGATGTTGTCATCAAAATTTATACGGCTAAAGAATTATCAGATGAACTGAAACTTGATTATCGAGTTTTCAAAAAGTATAAGTCTGAGTTTGAAACAGCAGGTCAAGAATTTGACAAAACGTTTAGTACTTCTGATTTAATTATGTTTGAAAGGGCAATTAGCTATAAGTCGAGTGGTAAAACTTACCAAGTAGCTGTTAGTGAAGCGATATTGTGATGAAACAATCAAAAACGAGAACCTTTGAGCGGTGGACTTGTCTGTGGAACGAGACCGTAAAAGACGTGGCGAAAAGCGGAGCCGTCAGGCGGAAGCGTATTGAGTGCGGTTTTTACGGTCTTGTTACGCAGTTACAAGACATTTGCCTATGCCCGCAAGGGCATAGGCAAAACAGCTTACACCCCGAATTGTAATACGGGGTGTAACAATATAACCAACTTAATAAACTCTTTATTTAAAGGCTTCTAGGTAAGCTTGATTGGTTATATGGAAATCAAGAAAAGATTAGAAAAGAGATTTAAATATGAAATATTATGCGGTTGTTGTAAAAGGCGAAAATAGCGTTTTTGATGAATCATACGTGATTGGCGCTAATAGCCTAATGGAAGTTGAAAGTGACATTAGCACACATTATTGTGGTAATGATTTCTCATTAGCACGCTATCAGATGACAGAAATTACTAAAAAGGAGTATCTGGTTCATGACGATAGACGAAAGTTTTGATTTAAAAGGTATTATGAAAAACTACCTTTTATCTCAAAAAGATGTCGGTAAGATAGTTGGTGTTTCACAAGTATTTATTTCTAATGTGCTTTCTGGTAAAAAAACATTAAGCCCTAAAAAGAAGCAAGTTCTCCTTGATTATCTGAGTTACAATTCAAAATATGAGCTAGAAACAAGTGTTGACTATCTAAGAATTAGACTTAAAACTTTGAAGTGGTTTGAAGTGATTGAAGATTTACTCCTCATGGATAGTAACTTATTCAATATTGATGTATCAAGTATGCACAACTACAACATGAGTATGTCTTATGGCAGTATACGAATTTTACGTCATAGTGAAAATATTGATATGGGTACACTTGTTGAGTTTAATGGTGGTGGTTGTCGTGAGTTTGAACAGGAACTTAAAGACCAAAATAGAACATGGAAACAATTTTTTCAAGATTGTTTCTTTTTTTCTATGGAACAAAAAAAAGTATCTAATTTTGAAGATTTAGATGATTACTTAAAATTCACTCGTCTTGATTTAGCGACTGATGAAATGTACTCTAAAAAAGGTAACTATGATTTACGTAAACTTTATGACAAAATGTTGGCAGGTCAAATTCAAACACCTTTCAGACAATTTTCGTCAAATGAAAGTTTCTTATACCGAGACGGCGAGTTTATCTCTACTGGCTTATCTTTATATTTTGGTTCACGTAAAAGTAAGTCAATCTATATCAATTTCTATGAAAAAGATAAAGAACAATCAATGGTACGTGATTTATATCTTGATGAAATTCATGAATTATACGGTTATAAAAACCGTTATGAAATAAGGTTATTTGGGGATAAAGCGACACAAGTCATTTTTGATTTCTGGTATAACGATATTCCACTACAAAATTTAGCAGGTCAAATTATCTCTCATTACTTGGATATTAAGGACGATAAAGGTAATTGGGATATTGAATGGTTAGATGTTTTTGGTTCAGATAAAAGTTATGGCTTTGTCAATAAACCTAGGGAAGTCAGTTATGACCGAACATTAAAATGGCTTGATTCATCTGTTTTTGCTTCTTTGAAAAGAAACATGGAGATTGATAGATTAACTGGTTCTCGGAAAACAATGGAGTTGTTTAACGAAAAAGAACTTGATGAAAAAAATCAACATTTAGTAGATTCTATTGTTAAACAGAAAAAGGAAAGGGCATTTTATGACAACTTCCATGAAATGATTGAACTTGAATATGACTGATTTAACATTATCTGAAATTGAAAAAATCAATGAAGCACGTGAAAGGCGTTTGATTGAAGCTGCTTTAAAAAGCAGCACTCAAAAATTTCGTGGCAGTTATGAAGCTAAAAGAAAAATCATGATGAAAAACATCAATAGTGAAGCGTGTCAAATCATGCGTATCAAAATTGATATTTTGTGTGATCATAACTATTTGCGACATGACAGAAGAAAATTTGATTACAGACATCTCTATTATGGTTGGACTAATGCGCAAAAACTGCAAGAACTCAAAAGGTTAAACATTGAATATGACAAATTACTCTATCGGGAGTAAGTGATTAAAATAATGATTGGGCGGGTATTGAACTTTTAAAAAAAACTAACTTTTAAGAAAACGAAGAGGTATAACCTATGGCAAATGCAACACAAGAATATCCAAAAATTGACCCCAAAAAAACGAATCAACTGATTAGTACATTAGGGGAGCTGGTAGAAAAACACAATTTTGATGAAGCGTGGACGATTGCAGGACAGCTAAATAGTATTTTAAAAGAACAAGCTGAGAATTTAAATGGGGCTGAATACAGCGCTTTGGAGGGTGTTATTAAGTCCTATTATTCTCTTAATGAACAACACAAAAAATTCAGTCAACGTACCTATGCTTTTGCACGTAAGGCAAATGATTTAGCGAGTTAATCTGAATGTGGGTGGTATTATTTTAATCAATAGAAAGAGGATAAAATGAAAATTAATGTTTATGAAATGATTGAAGATGATAAATTCTTCATCGGTAGTTATCCTGACAATTTTTCAAAAGGTCGGTGGTTTACTGTTGAGGAGCTTATTTATTCTAGTTATGAAAAAATTGAAGCTGAGTATTTAGATAAATACAATCCTAACGGACAGCCTGAGTTAGAACTTGGTGTATTTGATATAGAGAATGTTTCTGGTCTATGGAGTGGGGAATATGATGTTTCATCTTTAATTAATAAATTACGTGAAATTGAGTCAACTGAATATTATGAAATTGACTTAGAGATTTACGAATTTACAGAAGAATTTTTTGAAGAAACTGGTATGTCAATTTATGATGTCGCACGTGCAGTTTATTTTGGTAATATCAAAGGCTGGAATGATGATTATATCGGTTTCAATGGTTACGGTAACTTTGAGACTTATTCTGAAACAGATTACCAGTCACAAATTGATATGTATGTAAAAGACTTAGATCTTTTTTAAATTAAGGGGCGCAAATGTCAAAATTTGCGTTCTTATAATAGCAAAACAGAAAGGTTTGTTATATGAAAAGGAGTAAAAAAATTGAGTGAACAAGAAGAACTCTACTATGAATTAAGTGATATTGCGCATGAAATGAAAATCAGAGTAAGTGATTTAATTATAGTTGCTAAAGAGTTAGAGTTTGGCGAGGTCAAACCTGATGATTTATTTACTTTATCAGAAGCTAAACAACTCATTGCACGATATGATGAAAAACAAAACGAGCCTGAAAAAGTGCCTGAGAAAAAAGACAAAGGTTTACTGAAAAAACTCAGAACTAAGAAAGATGAATTGTTTGCGCCTAAAGATGATAAGAAAAACAAGAAAACTGTTACTTTCATCAATAAGCCCAAGAAAAAATTCACACTTAAAGGTTCTGGTACTTTCAAAAGTAAAGTCCTTGTCTATGGCACAATTGGCTTATTATTGAGCTTGTCAGTTGGCGCAACAACTTTATCCATTCTGTCACGGTCAAAAGCATTGTCTAAACCAACTGTCTCAGTTGTATCTGATAAGCGTATATTGAGTGAAACAGACAATAAAGTCAATGTTTATATGACTAGCTTTATTAATAGTTATTTTAACTACTCGTCACAAAATACTGGCGATTATTCAAAAAAATTAACTGAGTATTTTGGCGATAATGTCAATATGACTTATCTACCTGAAAATAAAAGTGATATGAAATTAGTATCAAGTACTTTACTTAAAATTGAAAACAATTTAGCTACATATGTTGTCAATTACCAAGTAAAAGAAAATTCAGAAGATAAAAACAGTAAATTTCTTGATAGGTCTGTAGAATTTAACATTCCGTTTGCTAGTAAAGCTGACAGATTTTATGTGTCAGATACACCTTTCGTGACTGCCCTAAGCGAGTTACAAGGTAATAATGTTAAAAAACAAGGTCTGACAAAACAAACACAAGACTATACAGAAAGTGAAGTTAAAAAGTTTGGCACGTTCTTAGAAGCCTTTTTCACGGCTTATACAACTGATGATAAAACACTTGCTACTATGAGTGCTGATATTGTCGGTATTAAAGGCTATAAGTTTGATAAGTTACTTTACACTTATTATGCTAAAGGTGCTTCTGGTACAACAACTGCTGTTGTGACGGTCTCTTTCAAAGACAGTCTCAATTCAATTCATAAAGAAAATTTTGAGTTGTCAATTAAGAAAAATGGGGATACTTGGTTTGTCAAAACACTAAATCACGGTGTCTCACAAGATTATTTTAAAGAAGAAAAGGAAAAATAAAATGACTAATATTTTAAACGCTGTCGCATTACTTATTCTAATCGGTGCTGGTATCGGTGCTTTGAAAGCTTTTGCGAAAGGCGATAAGACAAACGCATTAATGACTGGCTTAATAGGACTTACGGTATCTAGTATTCTAAGTCCAACAACATTTGAAGCATGGAAAGTAGTGATTAGTTCTGTGATTTCTGGAGTTGGTAAAGTAATTAACGGTATTTCTGGTTCTTTGTAATATGGAAGATAAAGAGAGATACCCTGATAGGGATACATTTTCATACCAATTATCATTAGAAGCACCTTCATATTTACCACCAATACCTTTGGTTGGCGAAAAGAAATTATCATGGGCTTTTTATTTGATTTTAGAGTTTACTTTGTCAATGCTTTTCTTTTGGAAAGTATTATTTTTCTTTTCAGTGTATTGGGCATTTATATTTTCGGCTTTAATTGCTTGGAACTTTGCTGACCCTGTGGCTGATTTAAAGATTGATGGTAAATTCTTTCATAGATATTTGTTTGATAAAATCATGTATTGGTTGATTTACGGTAGAAGAAAAAACACACATTACCTATCACAAGGTAATCTTATAAAGAAAATAAGGAGTTAGAAATTTGAATAAAAGAAATGGGATTGTTGCTTTTCACGGTAATTTGATGTTACGGTCAAATCTTGATGTCTATGCAATGTACGAAATTCCTGAAACGATTGTTAATACAGTAGATATTACACTGAAAAATGAATTTAAGGACTTGGTATCTGATACTTTATCTGATTTAGAAATTTTCGGTGGCTTTGAAGTCTCAACGATTCCATTTTCTACAGAAGCAACACATAATTATAAGTTTTTGGAGCAGGACTTAGCAGAAGATACTAAACCAGTTGGCTTGTATCTTATGAAAAGGCAAGCTGAGGAGCTTAAAAAACAAATTGGCGAAACTTCTCAGGATAGATTCTTTTTAACTATACCGCTTAGAAATAATCATGTGTCACTTGATTTTAAAGACGGTCTTAAAACAGCTATTACTGATTTTTCAAATAGAGTAATGGCAACAACTGGTTCTGATGTTACTTTTGATGAAGATTGGTATGAACGATTTGAAGAACTTAATCATGAAATTTATCAAACACTGTTACCACTCAACGGCTATATGCCAACACAAGACCAGACAATTTTCGTCAATAATAATCACTATTTACGTGGTATGTCAGTAGATAGAGAGCTTGAAATTATTCAAGTTGAAAATAACATTGATAATTTTGGCAGTGCTGGTGTTAGTTTTGAAAATTATGGTATTTTAACTTTAAGTGACGGTGCGCAAACAACTTACTTAGCTATATTGCCGATTGCCATACCACCGTCAAACTTATCTTATAATCACTTTATCGAAAGACGGCGATTACTAGGTTTTGATACAGAGGTACAAACAAAGGCTATCTTTGCTAAGAAGAATGGCTTTAATTCAATGCAACAACGTGCCAATCGTGCTAAGCAAAAACATAAAAAAACAAATGAAGATATTGCCATGAGAAATGGTATTGTTCGTGATGAAATCGGACAAGCAGAAGCCCTTTCAGAAGATTTAGTAAAAAAATCAAATCGTGGCGAAACAATTATCTCTTATCTTCAATCAATGTTTGTCTATGATGATGATTATGATCGCTTACAAGAAAAAATAAAAATCGTCATGCGCAATTTCAAAAAAATTGGTATTGAATTGGCACGTGCTAAAGACGACCAAGTTTATCTTTTTTATAAACATAGATTGACTGAGCCTTTATTTGAGAATGAACGCAGATACTTACAAACAACCACAATGGCAGGCTTTGCGGAAAGTCTGTTTTTTACTGGTCAAAAAGTAGGTTCTGATGTTGGCTTGTATATGGGTAGAGTGGATTCAAGATATGACCGTTGGTCTGGTGGTTATAAAGAAGCACTCCAAAATTCGAGAAATCTTGTTTATTATAATCTGTTACAAGCTAATAAGTTAGATGTTGAGGGTAAAATTAGCTTTGACGGTCTTGTAAAAGTAACAGGTCAAATGGGCATGGGAAAATCTTTCTTTGTTAAGCAAATGTTCGTCATGAATAGTATTTTGAAAACAAAATTGCTTTACTTTGACCCCAAAGCAGAAGTTAGAAAACAATTCATGAAAGTTTTACATGAGTATGAAAGTCAAGGTATCTATCCTGAAATTTGTGACTATATCAAACAGATTAATTTTGTGACCATTGACGCTAGAAATTCTGAAAATCACGGTGTCCTTGACCCGTTAGTATTCTTGACAGGTCAAGAAGCTAAAAACTTGATTATTTCTATGATAGGCGAGTTTTACGATTTGAAACAAAATGAACAATTTGAAAAAGAATTGTTACAAATGATTGAAAAATATCTTGTCTTGCGTGAAAATGGCGAAAAAGTCGGTACTAAAAATATCATGGAAGCCCTCACTAAGAGTGAAACGGATAGAGTGAGAATTACGGCGGAGTTACTACTTGAAAAAATGAGTAACTCTACTTTATCTCTTTGTTTCTCAGATGGTCAAAATAAAGCCATTAGTATGTCAAAACGTATTTCAATTATTGAAGTAACTGGTCTTGAATTACCGACAAGTGAAACAAGTATTACTGAAAATCAAAGACAGTCTCTAGTCGCTCTTTATGCCCTAGGTCAATTCTGTTACAAATTTGGTTCTGAAAGCAAGAAAGAATCAATTACTTTCATTGATGAAGCATGGTTCTTTAATATTACTGATGTGGGTAGAGAAATTATTATGAAAATCAGACGAACTGGTCGGTCGTTTAATAATTTCTTGGTATTCGTTTCTCAATCTCACAAAGATTCTAATTCAGAATTAGATGATACTGGTTTTGGTACATTGTTTA
>NZ_JACBNY010000003.1 GCF_013449735.1 Pseudolactococcus laudensis | reverse complement strand
ATTTTATTATTCAGATGGTAGAGCAAGTATTGTAGAACATTACATCCGTTTTTATTATCTTTTATAATTTCACGGCATTTATCAAAAATGTCAAATATTGGACTTATTTTCGCATTATATCTCAATAATATTTTTGCACGAATTTCTTGATAACGTCTATCATCAAAATCAAGCAATTCTACTAAATTGAATCCTGTTTGCGTTAGGAAATCCATCAACCCGAGATATTCACCTAAATTATTTGCTTGCTTCAAAATTACTCCGAATATCTTTGCAAAATTTTCAACTTCACAAGCACGAATTGAAACTTCCCATTTTTTAATTATCAGAATAGGCATCGTCTTACCTAAAATTTGAATATCGCTTTCATAAGTCCATAATTTAACTGCATAATTTTTTGACAAATCTAGTGTAGTAAAAGCAATTGTTCTGTCAGATTTGTTCGCACTTCCTTTGACAGGAATAAAAGTCACCTCATAATAAATTCGCTGATTTACAAAAAATGGTTTGATTTTATGAACATAGTATCTGTCATTGTTTGTAGAATTATTGCTATCAGTATCTACCTTTTCAGCAATTTTTTCATAATATTCTTGTGTATTTTTATCTATATCAAGTGGAAATTTATTGAGATTTTCTAAAATATTTAATGAATATTTTTTAAACATAAAATTTTTTATCTTTAAAGGATATTCATAATATTTCAACATCACTCGCTCAGAATTTTCTGAATCAAGTGTATAATGCGAAGCAACTATTTGAAGATACTCGTGGAATTTACGCAAAAATTTCAATTTTCCTTGCGACTTAACAAATTTTATTCCCTCAGTGATATACTCATAATCGAATTTTATATTAGCCGAATCTGCATATATTCTCAACATCGTGTGCTCTACAAAATTCCTCAGTTGAGACAAAATATCTTGAGATACAGCACCTCTTCCTAATAGGTCAGAATTTTCAATATGACGACAAATAACACCATCGATGTTTAATAACTCATTTTCAATTTTACTTATAGTTTCCTGCGAACTTTTCGGATTCATTTTATGCCTCCCTATGTAGTTTTTACTATCCTGATTTTGTTCAATTGTTTCTCTAATTATATCATAATTATCAATTCGATTAGTGATTCAGAATGCGCTTTCAAAGTCTTGTAATTCAAATAAAAACGCTCCAGACAAAAATGGCTCTTTAATAAATCGCCTGGGAAATTTTCCCACACGATTTATTAAAGAGCCCATTTTCAATTCTTTATTTCAAAGTAACAATACTAGCCCCACTACCCCCAGCATTCTGCGGTGCATAGGAATAAGACTTGACATGGCGCGAGCGTTGCAAATACTCCCTTACCATATCACGAATGACACCCGTCCCGATACCATGGACAATGGTAATCTGGTGAAGATTGGCAAGCAAGGCTTGGTCCATATAATCATCCAACATCTTCTGCGCCTCCTCATAGCGGACGCCACGTAAATCAAGTTGGGCTTTGATGTTAGAAGTAACCGTCTTTTTAACAGCCTTGGTCTTCGTTTTCTTAACCGTTTCTTCCGGTTCAATCGGTTCAAACTCGTCTTCTGAGAGCTTAGTCGTAATCAAGCCCATCTGGACTTCCCAACGGCCGTCTTTTGCCAGTCTGATCAAGTTTCCGCGTTGATTGTAGGACAGCACCAAGACTTCAACACCTGGTTTGAGACCACGCTTGGCCTTAGCTTTTTTGAGGACTTTATTTTTCGATAAATCGACAATTTCAGGTGCTAACTCACCTAATTGGTGCTTGGCATCGATTATTTCGTGCGGTTTGAGTAACGATTTCTCCTGCAAGTTTTTCAGGATGTTATCGGCTTCTTCAACCGCCACTTTAACGATGTCTTGCGCTTCTTGGCGCGCTTTGTTGAGCTCTTTTTCGCGGTCGCGGTTAAAGGTTTCAAGCGCACGTGACAAGTCGTGATGTAAAAGCTCATTATCCTTTTCTAACGCCTTAATCTGTTTAGCTGACTCAGTCATCTCTTGATTTTTTTGCTCTAACGAGGCAATCATAACGTTAACATCATGCTCATCCTCAGTCAAAAAGCCTGCCGCTTCCTCCAAAATCTGAGTTGGCAAGCCTAAGCGCCGTGAAATTTCAAGCGCGTTCGAGCGTCCAGGTACACCTTGAACCAAACGATAGGTTGGGCGGAAGTTGTCCAAATCGAAGGCCATTGAGGCGTTCTCCACACCGTCTGATTCGACGCCATAGGCTTTTAACTCGGGATAATGCGTGGTGGCTAGCGTTTTCGCGTGTTTGCTTTTAAGAAAGTCTAGGATTGAAATCGCTAGGGCTGCGCCCTCTTTAGGGTCGGTTCCTGCACCGAGTTCATCGAAGAGGACAAGGCTCTTGGCATCCACCTGATCCAAAATCTTAACGATATTAGTCATGTGACTTGAGAAGGTCGACAGGCTTTGGGCAATCGATTGCTCGTCGCCAATATCAGCGAAAATCTCAGTGAATATCCCGACTTGACTGCCCAAATCAGCCAGAATCGGCAGGCCAGACTGCGCCATCAACTGGGCGACACCCAGTGTTTTCAGGGTAATCGTTTTACCACCGGTATTGGGGCCAGTGATGGCAATCGTTTCAAGTGTCTGGTCGAAAAAGAGGTCATTGGCGACAACAACTTTGGGATCAATCAAGGGATGTCTTGCGGCATAAAGCTTAATGGCTTTATGGTCAGAAATAAGCGGCACTGTCGCTTTTTGGGCAACCTGATAACGATACTTGGCATTGATTAAATCAATCTGTCCGATTAACCAAGTATTTTGACGAATATCATCAATATGAGGCTTAATCGCTTCTGCCAGTTCACGCAAGATACGTGCGACTTCGTTTTTTTCTTCAATTTTCTTTTGCGCAATATCATTGTTAAGTTGAACAACACGATTAGGCTCGATATAGAAGGTCTGACCTGAGGCACTCATATCATGCACGATACCTGGTATTTTATTTTTACTGTCACTTCTGACAGCAAGAACTGGACGGCCTTGACGAATGGTAATGATACTCTCTGTCAAACTAGACTGAGATTTCGATAGAATTTCAGCCAGAATTTTCTTGACTTCAGCATCACCTTTTTTGATATTTTGGCGCAATGTGTACAATTTATCTGATGCTGTATCAGAAAGCGCACCTGCTGAATCAATGACTTGTAAGAGGCCTAAAAGGTAAGCAACATCTACAAATTTATCAATGGTCTGTCCTAAAACAGGAAAGCTGACATTAACTACTTGTTCAAAAAAACGCCGCGTTTCATTGGCTAAACGCAGAGCTTTTTTGATTTTCGCAAATTCTTGACTAGCCAGACTCGCATCCAACTCGATTCGACGGAGGATTTCCGTCAAATCAGCAGTGTTGGACAAGGGTACTGGGCCATTTTCTTGAACAATCGCACCAAATTCTGACAGCTCATCAAACCATTTCTGTATACGTGCCTTATCTGAAATTGGAGATAGACGTGCCATTTCATTTTGACCTTGTGACGTCGATAGCGACTGCGCAATCTGTGCTTTGATTTGGTCAAACTCTAAAATGTCTAATATTTTTTTATTCATTGTAATTTCTATATTTTAATATGTGTGATTTGTGTGATAAATGTTTCTTGTAGCCAACCAGAGAAAAGCGGCGTGTTCACTAGCATAAAGCGAGCTAGCCCGCTGCCCGTCAACTGATTTTGAACAAGAGGAATTGGAATTGTCGACAAGACCATCAAGCCAAGTGACAAAACAAAATAGGTGCAACAAACAGATAAGGCACCCGCAATGATATTACCAGTCTTACCGAGGATAATTTTATTTTCAAGGGCACCCAGAAAAATACCAACTAAACGCACAATGCCGTAGACAATAAGAAAGATAACCATGAAAGCTAAAGCAGCATAAAAAACATGGTCAATCTCAAAAAGCAGCTTTGAAGAATAAAAGGCTAATTTACTGTTAGAAGTGGCTGAGGCAAAAGGAACCCACAATGTTATTTTTTCACCTAGGGCTTGATAATTTTTGAGTGCAATAAAAATCGCTACCCACGAGCCTAGTGTATAATAGCCTTGTAGCGCAAGACCTCGCGACTGACCAACTAGGTAAGCCCAAATTAAAATTACTAAAATTAAAATCGTGATAATCATAGCATTATTATATCATAAAAGGCTAGGATATGCGATTCCTGAACAAATTAAAGAAGTCGCTCTTGCGACTTCTTTTAACCTATATACGAGATGATGACACCTGACTTTGTAAATAATCATCAATTGCTTTAGCCGATTTTTTGCCTGCACCCATAGCCAAGATTACCGTTGCAGCACCAGTCACCGCATCCCCTCCAGCATAGACACCCGCTAAACTGCTCGCGCCTGTTTCTTCCTCGACAATAATCCCACCCCAGGCATGCGTGTCAAGACCTGATGTCGTCGCTTTGATTAAAGGATTAGGACTCTGACCTATGGCGACAACGACAGTATCTACTTCAAATTGATGTTCTGAACCTGTTTTAACGACAGGCCGGCGTCTACCTGACTCATCAGCTTCCGTCAAACTCATCTCAACACATTCCAAGGCTTTAATCCAACCATCTTCTGTCCCGATAATCCGCGTTGGATTAGTCAACATCTTGAAAATGATGCCCTCCTCCTGGGCATGGTGTACTTCTTCCAGTCTCGCAGGCATTTCTTCTTCTGATCTGCGGTAAACGATATAAACTTCCTCTGCACCCAGACGTTTAGCACTTCTAGCTGCATCCATAGCCACGTTACCACCACCAATGACTGCGACACGTTTACCAACTTTAACAGGCGTGTCAGTTTTGGGAAACTGATAGGCTTTCATGAGATTAATACGCGTCAGAAATTCATTAGCAGAATATACACCATTGAGGTTCTCACCGGGGATATTCATAAAACTAGGAAGACCTGCCCCTGACCCAATAAAGATAACCTCATACCCTTCTGCTGTTAACTCATCTAAAGACAGAACCTTGCCGATAACCATATTAGTTTTAATCGTCACACCTAACTGCTTAACCGCATCAATCTCTTTTTGAACCAAGTCTTTTGGTAACCTGAATTCTGGAATACCATACATCAAGACACCACCAGGCACATGGAAGGCCTCAAATATCGTCACTTGATAACCTAACTTAGCTAGATCAGCTGCACAGGATAATCCAGCAGGGCCTGAGCCAATAACAGCAACTTTTTTGCCATTTGACGGAACCGGTTCAGGTTGAACCTGACGATTAGCAAGATTCCAATCCGCTACAAAACGTTCCAACCTGCCAATACCAACTGCCTCTCCTCTTCTAGCGCGAACACAGAATTTTTCGCACTGGCTTTCCTGAGGACAGACTCTGCCACAGACAGCTGGTAGATTATTGGTTTCTTTAATTTTATCATAAGCACCTTTAAAGTCTCCTGCTGCGACTAGCTTGATAAATTCAGGAATCCAAACATTGATCGGACAACCACCAACGCAAGGTTTGGCTTTACATTGAAGACATCTTTTTGCCTCTTCTATCGCCATTTCTTCAGTATATCCCAAAGAAACTTCTAAAAAGTTTTGGTTTCTAACATTAGGTGCTTGTTCAGGCATGACAACTTTTGTTTTTGACATGTTACGTAGTGATTGTTTAGGCATTGCTCGCCTCCTTTCCTTGACAATGATGTGTTTCTTTTTGTTCTGATTCCTCAAACTGATACATCATCTGCCGTCTCATCGCCTCGTCAAAATCAACTAGATGCCCATCAAAATCTGGACCATCTACACAGGCAAATTTGATTTCTCCATCAACAGTGATGCGACATCCGCCACACATACCAGTGCCATCTACCATGACTGGATTCATACTCACAATGGTCTTAATGCCATATTTTTTCGTCAACTGGCTAACCATTTTCATCATGATAATTGGACCAATAGCAATCACAAGATCGTAATCTGCACCGTCAGCAATACATTTATCTAGCATATCAGTAACAAATCCCTGATGACCGTTGGAACCATCATCTGTCGCGACAATTAATCTATCACTGACTACCGCCATCTCATCTTCAAGGATAATCAGGTCTTGTGTCCTAAATCCGATTATCGTATCGACCTCTATGCCAAGGCTATGTAGTTTTTTTGCCTGAGGATATGCGATAGCAGTACCAAGCCCTCCGCCAATGACAGCCACTTTTTTTAAGCCCTCAAAATGTGAGGCAACACCAAGTGGCCCAACAAAATCAAGAATCTCATCACCTTCGGCCAACTGACCCAGTCTTTTAGTCGTTTTACCCACTTCCTGAAAGATAATGGTGACCGTTCCTTTTTCCCGATTAAAATCTGCGATAGTCAAGGGAATACGCTCACCTGCTTCATCAATTCTAAAAATGATGAACTGCCCTGGTTCTGCCTTTTTAGCAACATAAGGGGCTTCAATTTCCATCAACTTCACAGAAGGATTTAAAATTTCTTTTCTTACAATTTTATACATATTTTCTTCCTTATTTGAACTTCAAGCAGCTTTAATATCATGTTTTATGAGCTTAATTTCATCAAGCTCATACCAATACTTTTCCCCGTGTCCAGGACATATATAGGCATAGCCTTTAATTGTATCCGCTTACATATACAAAAACAAACTTGACCAACTCTTTATAAAAAGATTATACCAAATCAAGTCAAAAAATAGATAGTTTTTGCCATATTTTTCTGAATTTTCGTAATTTTCCACTAATGTTTTTCTGATAAAAGACAAAATGCCTACATAAAAAATGTTTAGACCGACCTATAACCGGACTAAACATTTTATATCGTCATTCGATTGCAACATCTCCATTTTGGCTCATGATAATTAACTTAGCCTGACTTTGATCAGATTGATTCAAATCATGGTTCTTCTTAATATCTTTCTCACCCCATTTTGTTTCAGCATAAAATTCAGGTAAGCGAGATTTTTTTATTTCAATATCACCATTTTGATTCGTAATTTTTCCGCCAATCGTGATGTTAGTTTGTTTCAAGGCAATCTCACCATTTTGATTGGTTACAGTCAAATTATCAACCTCAGAACGTTCAAACTTAATATCTCCGTTTGTGGCTGTTAGTGTCGCATTTTTTATGACAATGTTTTCAAAATCGAAATCACCGTTAGTACTTTTAGCAACAATAGTAGATAACTGCTCTGCCTCTGGTATCGTAATGATAATTTTATTTGACCTATAGACAACACCAAAACCTAAACTTGCGGTCCCGTCTCCGTCTCCATTATCTGTAACACTTAATCGACCATCATTAAAGCTAACTTTAGTGTCATTTTTACCCGATAAAATGTATGAGGTCACGCCAAATTTATCACCTTTAACAAATTCGACATCTGCGTTTTTAACCTCAATCTCAAGTGATTTAATCTTCGATTCATCTGTTGGAAGGTCGTGCTTATAAGTCCTAACCGACATTCTTTTGTCAGTTTGATATTTAAAGCCATTATCCCAGACAAGACTACCTGGTTTTTCAAACTGCCAGATCACTGCTGCTGCTAATGTTCCCAAAGTGAGTAACAGTGCGCCAATAATCTTTTTTCTTTTATGCGTCATCTTGCACACCCCTTCTCCCTACAGTTTTCTTTCCTATCCATCGAATCATCACAAACACCCAATGCTTTAAGCCTTTAACCATGGACATGACGAGGGGCCAAAGTAAGATGAAAGCACCAATTACGGCAATCCCAGCTGCAATATAAAACAGACCGCCTAGGACAGATTGGGTCAAAACTAGAATACCACCGATAACACATATAACAGCTGCAAAACCAAATGCACCGAGGGTCACAACAAGTGAAAAAGCAAGTGCCGCAAAGGTTACTACAATAGCGAAAATCAGTGCGATAACAGTAATTGCAACAGGAATCAAAATTGGTGATGCGAGTAGAGCTAGGATGATAATCTTAGCCAGACCAAGCGGTGATTTTTGATTTTCTTCTGGCACATTACGCGCCTCATCCATGTAGTAATCCGCAACCAATCGACGCGCCAAATTTTTAGGCGTCCCAAACTCAGACACTGCCTGACCGTCTGTCAGCTGACCTTCATAGAAATACTGTTCGTAATAAAGCATGGCATCACTAATTTCAGACTCAGGAAGAGCCTTCAAATTTGCCTGTAAATCCTGTAAATAATTCATGCTGCACCTCCTAAAATCTCACTAATTCCTGCCGAAAAGTCTTGCCACTCCCGCTTAATCTCAACCAAGTGCTTTTGGCCCAATGGTGTAATCTGATAATACCGCCTCATTCGTCCCTCAAATGCCTCATCGTAGGTGATTAAGTCACCATTTTTTTGTAGACGGCGCAGAACTGGGTACATGGTAGATTCTGATACATTCACGTGTTTTTGAATTTCTTTTGTTAACAGATAGCCATACATATCTTGACTGTCAAGAATTGCAAGAACACTCCCATCCAGTAAGGCAGTTGGTATTTGAATCGTCATATGATATACCCTCCTATACTATTTACTATATACCATTATACTATACCATAAATAGTATAATGTCAAGTATAAACATACCCTAAAAACAAAAAAATAGAGACTGAGACAAAAGCTCTCAGTCATTAAAAGAGAAAAGCAGACTCAGATAATCAAATTGATTGTCTGAGTCTACTTTTTTTATTTGCCTAATTTTCCAGAAAGAATATTTGTTAGAGACTTTTGTCCCAATCTCTATTTTGATACTAGCACGCCATTCAATCATGATTTACGAGCTAGTCTGATTGAATAACATAACGGTACTAAGACAATCAATATTAGACTCACACCAAATGTTAAAACAGCAACCATTGGATACCAAGTACTAACAATTCCTCCTATAATCATGATAAGACCTGATATGACTAACATGATAGCGCCTATTCGGTTAGTTTTTTGCCAGTTATCTGGATTGCTCATGGTCTTAGGAAAACGGAAACCAACAACTCTATTTTGTGATGTTTTAGGGATATAATTTCCTAAGAGAATAAAGATAATCCCAACAATCACCATAGTAATCAAGGCAACATCTAAATGATAACCGAGTGACTCAGCCAATACCAAAAACTGGATTACTAAAGAAAGCGCGGGAAGTAACCAAGTCATCACCCTTGCCAGTTTTTCATTTGTAGTGTTTGCTATTTGTAAACTAAATTGAACGATGATATTTGTCACAATCATGATAAGAGGAATAAGAAGAACCCCCACCAATTTCGTCGCATAACCATTCGGTTCACCATCTAGTCCCCAGTGAATCGGCATTTTCTCCGGCAATTTTGAATAAACAGCTAACCCCATAACAATTGGCAGTAAACCAACTAGTGTCGGCCATAACATTTTTTTAAGTTTCATTTGTCTCTCCTATCTGAGAATCCACTTCACGAATTATCTCCACTAAATGTCTTCTCCTGTAAAACTTTTCAACCAGAGCATAGTTTCTTCAAATACGCTGAGATTGAGTTCATAATAGATAAAATTTTTATACTTACTTTCACGAATCAAATCAGCATCCTTTAGCTGTTTCAAATGATTTGAAATCGTGGCACTGCTCAAGGCAAATTGCTCACTGATCTCACCGGCAGATAATCGACCTGATTTTAATAATGTCAAAATATCTCGGCGAACTGGATTCGAAATCGCTTTGAGGGTCACTTGTAAACTCATCAGCTTTCACTCCTTTTCTATTTCGTTTTATCTCTAAATAGATTATACTACTATTTCGTAAAAAGTCAAAATAGATTATCAAAAAAAATAGCTTTAACTTGCTATTTTTTCACTTGTTTAAAAATTAAGACGACTAAAACTGATAAAATTACTGTTAACATCAGGATTAGGGTAGGAAAAATACTAAAACTCAAAATCTTAAATAAGGCGCTAAATAACAGTGGAAAAACGAGTATCCCTAGCATACAAAATCCGACATTATAAGAGATAACCCTTTGAGCTATTAGCTCAGGATACATTTGATTGGGTAACATCATCATCAATGGATAAAGTGGCGACATCGCCAATCCTAACAAGAAAACTGTCCCCATTGTATAAAGACCTGGTGGTAGAAAGAGAGTAATGCTCATCAGTAATAACAACCCTAAGTGGCTGTAGATAATTGTTTTATCCTGCATAAAGCGCGTTAGGGCACCTGTAACGAATCGGCCGACCATTAAGCCTAGCCAAAATAGTGTGGTGAAAAATGCTGCCTGAGCATTATTGACTTGGAAATTTTCGACATAGTAGGTCGCTAGGAAAATTCCCATGACTGCTTCTATGGCATAAAAGAAGTAAAAAATAGGATTAATCAAATAGCTGAGTTTAAATTTTTGATTCGTTTCTGCGTTAGTTTTGTGTGAGGTGCTCTCCTGGCTATCGTCTCTTTCGGCGAAATGACGGCGATAAACAAAAATCAATAGTAAAATCAGAATTTCAAGCAAGGCAATAGCACCAATCGCAAAACGCCAACTTGAAAAAGTGGACAAGAAGAAGGTAAGAATGGCAGCACTCATGCTGACACCTACGCCATAAAAACCATGGAGGAGACTCATGAGAGAGCTAGGTAAGTGTTTGGCCGCAAAGTGATTGACCGTCACATCGATTGCACCTTGGCCGATACCCATAAAAGGTGTGGCAAGAAAAAGAACAATCGGATTTGACGTTATAATCATTAATATTAAACCAATGATCACACAAAGCATACTGGTCAAGATAACTTGCGCAACTGTTAAATACTTGGCAATTTTAGTGTAAAGCATGCTAGAGAAAAACGAAAACAACAGCATAATTGTTGTCAAGTAGCTGACTTGACTGGCTCCCATCTCATAACTCTGGCGCATACTTGGCCAAGCACTCCCAAGTATAGAATCCGGTAAACCTAGGGAAATGTAGATGATAAAATTTAAAACGACGAGTGTCGAAAGTGTGACTTTTTTAGACATGGTAACCTCTGTTAATCTATGGCAAATTAAGAAACGTAATAAAGCGCTTTCCACTATTATAACATGAGTCGCCTTAATTTTTCTTTCAATTTTTAGTATGCTAACAGAAAACAAAAAAATATAGACCTTAATCTACATTTTTAATGTTGCTTTATTTACTTGAACCACGTTTCACAAAACCATGTGGTAAAATCACGCGCTTACCTTCCACTTCTTCTTTGTTCATCATTTTTGTCAAAAGACGCATTGATACAGCACCTAAATCATATAAAGGTTGTTCAATAGAAGAAAGCGTTGGACGTGTGAATTCCGTGATAACTGAATTATTAGCCGTGATGATTTCAAACTCTTCTGGTACTTTAACACCACTGTTAACCAAACCATTCAACAAGCCAACGGCTACCTCATCATCCGTTACAACAGCTGCAGTCGCGCCTGATGCCTTCACCCGTTCTGCCAATTTCAACCCAGCAGGATAGCTATAAGTTGTCTCAAACACTAGACCTTCAGAGAAAGTCAAACCAGATTCAGCTAAAGCCTCTTGGTAGCCGAGCAAACGTTCCTTACCATTAATCGCATTGACCATCGGACCCGCAACGAGCGCAATTTTTTGATTGTTTTTCGCAAGCTCCAAGGTCACTTCCTTAGTCGCAACCGTATAGTCGATATTAACAGACGGAATTTGGTCTTCTGGGTCAACAGCTCCAGCCAAAACGATTGGCGTACGCGTACGCGAAAATTCAGCACGAATTTTATCAGATAAGTTATGCGCTAGGAAAACAAGACCATCAACCTGCTTGGCAAGCAACGTATTAACAACATTAATTTCCTTACCATCATCACCATCTGAATTCGCAATGACGATATTATACTTATACATGGTCGCAATATCATCAATACCACGCGCCAAGCTCGCAAAATAACTGTTGGCAATGTCGGGTATCACCACACCAACCGTTGTTGTTTTTTTAGAGGCTAGACCACGAGCCACTGCATTTGGGCGATAGTCCAGACGTTCGATAACGTCTAAAACCTTACGACGTGTAGTTTCTTTCACATTCTGATTGCCGTTAACAACGCGGCTGACTGTTGCCATCGAGACTCCTGCCTCACGCGCGACATCGTATATTGTAATTGTTTCGCTTTCCATTATGACATACTCCTTATTTTGTGTTGTGTCTTTTTTCATGAAAATAATATTTTCATTTCATTCCTATATATTTTATCACTTTATGAAAAGGTTTTCAAGAACTTTTGCACCTTTTTTTCAAAAAAATGTAATTTTTAATTAAAATAACTACTTTAACACCTAATCACTTACTATTCGTGCGTGCTAGTACTTAAAAAAACAAAAAAACACGCTTTGCGAGAGTGCCTTCGTGATTCAAACAAAATCACCCTAACACCTACTTGCACTGCGTGTTTGTTAATTGATTATACTTTGTTGATTAAACGAGACCTTGAGCCAACATTGCTTCAGAAACTTTTCTGAAACCAGCAATATTAGCACCTGCTAGTAAATTATCAGCCAAGCCAAATTCTTGAGCTGTATCACGACAATTTTCATAAATCATTTTCATGATTTTATCTAATTCTTGATCGACAGTTTCAAATGTCCATGACAAACGTGCTGAATTTTGACTCATTTCCAAAGCAGATACAGCAACACCCCCTGCATTTGCGGCTTTACCAGGACAGTAAACAACTTTAGCAGTTTGTAATAAGTCAACTGCCTCAAGCGTTGTTGGCATATTCGCACCTTCAGCCACAATCTTAACACCGTTTTCGATTAAACCAGCAACATGTTCAGGTAAAATTTCATTTTGAGTCGCACATGGTAGCGCAATATCTGCAGCGACTTGAAGTGTCCAAACAGATTGGTCTGCAATATATTCAGATTCAGGTCTAGCCTTAACATATTCTGTCAAACGTGCACGTTTGACTTCTTTAATCTCTTTCAAAAGTACCAAATCAATCCCAGCAGGATCATAAATATAGCCAGAAGAATCTGAAACGCTAACAACGAGACCACCCAATTCATGGACTTTTTCAATCGCATAGATAGCGACATTACCACTACCTGAAACCATGACTTTCTTACCTTCAAAGCTATCACCTTGGTCAGCTAAAAGATGTTTAACAAAGTAGACAAGGCCATAACCAGTCGCTTCTGTCCGTGCTAAAGAACCACCGAAAGTCAGACCTTTACCTGTCAAAACGCCTTGATCGTTACCACGCAAGCGTTTATATTGACCATACATGTAACCAATCTCACGACCACCTACCCCAATATCTCCAGCGGGGACATCTAAATTAGGACCAATATGACGATGTAATTCTGTCATGAAACTCTGACAAAAGCGCATGATTTCTGCATCAGACTTACCTTTAGGATCGAAATCCGAACCACCTTTACCGCCACCAATTGGTAGACCAGTTAAGGCATTTTTAAAGATTTGTTCAAATCCTAAAAATTTAAGGATAGATAAGTTGACTGAAGGATGAAATCTCAAACCGCCTTTATAAGGGCCGATTGCTGAATTAAATTGAACACGGAACCCTCGGTTGACTTGCCACTTACCGGCATCATCTTGCCACGGCACACGAAATTGAATGGCACGCTCAGGCTCAGTAATCATTTCTACTAAATTATGTTCTAAAATTTCTGGATGTTGCTCCAAAAAGGGTGTAAGGTTGGCAAAAAACTCATCAATAGCTTGCAAAAACTCTGGCTGATGTGGATCTTTAGCATGAATTTTCGCTTGCAATGCTGCTAGTTTTGGTGTTGTTTGTGACATAAGGCCTCCTTCGATTTGTAAAACATGATTGACAAGTTCATTATATCATATGATTCGCGTAAAAACCATTCTATTTATTCCAATTTTCAAACTTTATTAGATAACTATGACCTATTTTTGTATGGTAATTTATGTCACAAAGTGGCAAAATAGAGATATGACAAAACTAACTGAAATTGCCACATATCTCGGCAAAGAAAATTGGGATATGACTTTTATCACCAATCCAACGACTGTTAACTATTTAACAGGCTTTGCGATGGATCCTCACGAACGTATTTTAGGTTTGATGATTTTTCCTGATCGCGAACCGCTTTTGTTCACACCTGAGCTTGAGGTTGAAAAAGCTAAGGCTCATGTTAATTTTGATGTCATCGGTTACGCTGACAGTGAAAATCCTTGGGCTAAAATCAAGTCTCACTTGGTGGGACGCCAAATTAAAATAATTGCAGTCGAGTATGATCATCTGATTCTAAGTAAGTCTGACGGTCTCAAATCCGTCTTTGACGGCATCTCTTTTAATAACCTGACACCATTGATCAACCGGATGCGTCTGATCAAATCCGAAGATGAGATCCAAAAAATGATCGTCGCGGGCGAATATGCGGACAGATGTTTTGACATCGGTTTTCGGTTTGCGGCCTCTGAATCGGGGCTGACTGAGATGGATGTTGTTGCAAAGATTGAGTTTGAAATGAAACGTCAGGGCATTTCTGAGATGAGTTTTGATACCATGGTCTTGACTGGGGCGCGTGCGGCTAATCCTCACGGTGTGCCAGAGGCTGTGACAATTCAACAAAATAAACTCTTGCTTTTTGACTTAGGTGTCATGTCTAATGGCTATGCTTCTGATGCGAGTCGGACAATTTCGATCGGTCAGCCAAGTGATTTTGATCGGAAGATTTATGAGATTACACGAGAGGCGCAGCAAGCAGCTTTTGACTTTGTAAAACCTGGTGTGACGGCTTTTGAGGTTGATAAGGTGGCGCGCGATGTCATCACTAAAGCTGGTTATGGCGAATATTTCACACACCGAACTGGACACGGTATCGGCATGGATGTGCATGAATTTCCTTCAATCGGCGGTAGCGAAGATATTACTATTGAAAAGGGGATGTGTTTCTCAATTGAGCCTGGTATCTATATCCCGAATCAAGTGGGCGTGCGTATCGAAGATTGTCTCTATGTAACAGAAACTGGCGCTAAAAGTTTTACCCAAACATCAAAGGACTTGTTAATTTTTTAAACGATCGTCAAGCACCTGATATAACTGGTGCTTTTCGTTTTCTCTTTGTGCAATGGTTGCAGCTGATTCGCAAAGCTTATCAACGTTTGATAACAATTAAGATGTCAGGAAAACTAACATATCAAAAAACGGTTCTTTATTTTCTCGCATTTTTATGATAGAATTATAAAGAATATAGTTTGAATATTTTGAAAGGGAACCAAACATGAAAAAGAAATTATTGATGCTACTCACGGTTTTCATCACCTTATTCTCGGCAACTATTGTTAAAGCCGAAGATAAAGTGGTAAAAATAGCCAGTGACTCGACCTACGCGCCCTTCGAGTTCCAAGATGCAAATAAAAAATACGTCGGAATTGATGTTGACTTGATACAAAAAATCTCTGAGATGAATGGTTGGCAACTTGACCAATCCTTCCCAGGTTTCCAAGCTGCCCTAGATCAGCTGAACGCAGGTCAGACAGATGGTGTTATCGCTGGGATGTCTATCACAGATGAGCGGAAGAAAGTTTTCGATTTTTCTGATTCTTATTATGCGTCATCAGTTGTCATTGCTTCTAAAAAGGGCAATAAAATCACTGCCTATAATCAGCTGAAAGGTAAATCAGTTGGCGTGAAAAATGGCACAGCATCACAAGATTTCCTATCGAAAAACAAAGCTAAATACGGCTATACGATTAAAACTTATGATGAAGGCTCTCAGTTATATGAAAGCTTAAAAGTTGGTGCTGTTGATGCCATTATGGACGATGAGCCTGTACTCAAATACGCCATTAATCAAGGACAAGATTTTGAAATCAATATGTCTGGTGAAAAAATCGGGGACTACGGTTTTGCTGTCAAAAAAGGCACGCATGCTGATTTGATTACTGGCTTTAATAAAGCCTTGAAAGAACTCAGAGCGAATGGTGGCTACGATGCTATCCTCAATAAATATATCGCTACTGATAATGAATCCGATATTCAACCAGTTAAATCAGATTATCGCATTGTTTCAGATTCTCTTTTTGCACCTTTTGAATTCCAAAACTCTTCAAAAAATTATGTTGGGATTGATGTTGATTTAATGAAGGCAATTGCCAAAAATCAAAAATTCAATATCACCATGGACTTCGTCGGTTTTCAAACTGCAGTTGACCAAACACAATCTGGTCATGCTGATGGCATGATTGCTGGCATGTCAATTACCGATGAACGTAAAAAAGTTTTTGACTTCTCTGATCCTTATTTTACTGCTAATGCAACCATTGCTGTTAAAAGTACGACTACTGACATCAAATCTTACAAAGATTTGAAAGGTAAAACAGTCGGTGTCAAAAACGGAACAGCCTCACAAACCTTTTTAGATAAAAATAAAGATAAGTACGGTTATAAGCTTAAAGTTTTCGATGCTGCTGATACCATGTATGAAAGTTTAAATACTGGCTCTATTGATGCCTTTATGGACGATGAACCTGTCGTTAAATATGCAATTTTACAAGGTAAGAAGTTTGCAACACCTCTTGAACCTGAAAAAATCGGGGAATACGGTTTTGCTGTTAAAAAAGGGACAAATCCTGAATTGCTTGCCATGTTTAATGCTGGCCTCGCTAAACTCAAAGCCAACGGTGAATATGACACAATCATCGAAAAGTATATGGGTAACACAGATTCTGATGACAATAAAGTTGATGAATCTACTATGATCGGTATTATTAAAAACAACTGGCAACAATTAGCCAAAGGGCTTGGTTATACACTTTCGTTAACTATTGTTTCCTTTGTTCTAGCCTTGATCATTGGTGTTATTTTCGGTCTCTTTAGCGTTTCACCAAGTAAATTCTTAAAAGGGTTTACAAGAGTCTATGTCGATCTTGTTCGTGGTGTACCGCTTATGGTACTTGCTATCTTTATCTTCTACGGTGTACCAAACTTAATTGAATCGATTACTGGACATTCTAGTCCACTTAATGATTATGTGGCGGGTGTCATTGCGCTCACGTTAAATGCCTCAGCTTATATTGCTGAAATCGTCCGTGGTGGTGTTAATTCTGTTCCTATTGGTCAGATGGAGGCCTCACGTTCGCTTGGTATTTCATATGTTAAAACGATGCGCCGCGTCATTCTCCCACAAGCAGTTAAGATTACTATTCCTAGTTTGGTTAACCAATTCATCATCTCGCTGAAAGATACAACGATTATCTCAGCTATTGGTTTGATTGAATTACTTCAAACTGGTAAAATCATCGTTGCCCGTAACTTCCAATCATTTAAAGTTTACGGTTTGATTGCATTGATCTATCTCGTCGTTATTCTATCTTTAACCATCTTTGCACGTCGACTTGAAAGGAATATGAAATAATGGCAAAATTGAAAATTGATATCACTGATTTGCATAAATCATTTGGCAGTAATGAAGTCTTAAAAGGTATCACGACGCGATTTAATGAAGGCGATGTTGTTTGTATCATCGGTCCTTCTGGTTCTGGTAAGTCAACTTTCCTGAGAACATTGAACGGGTTAGAAGAAATTACATCTGGCACTGTTATTGTAGATGGCTATGATTTGACAAATAAAAAAACAAATCTTAATCAAGTCCGTCAAGAAGTCGGTATGGTGTTCCAACAATTCAACCTCTTCCCAAACATGACGGTACTTGAAAATATTACTTATGCACCACTTGAGCTCAAGAAATTGAGCAAAGATGAGGCGCATACAAAAGCCCTTGATTTGCTTAAAAAAGTTGGTCTTTCTGATAAAGCTGATGCCATGCCTGAGAGCTTATCTGGTGGTCAGAAACAACGTGTGGCAATTGCACGCGCACTTGCTATGGATCCAGATCTTATGCTCTTTGATGAGCCAACCTCAGCACTTGACCCAGAAATGGTTGGTGATGTCCTTGAAGTTATGCAAGAACTTGCTAAAGAAGGTATGACCATGCTCATCGTAACACATGAAATGGGCTTTGCACGTAAGGTGGCAAACCGAGTTATCTTCACAGATGGCGGTGAAATCTTGGAAGACAGCACACCTGATCAAGTCTTTGAAAATCCGCAACATCCACGCTTGAAAGACTTTTTGAATAAAGTTTTGAATGTTTAATTAATAAATAGGCTATGAATGAATTCTAACGTTAATAGAAATCGTTCATAGCCTATTTTAGTGTCATCTTCCGCAAAATTGTAAAACAACATTGTTATTCACTGACATAATACGAAATTGGTATTCTTTTGGCAAAACAATGCGAAATCGGTAAGAAAATTACCATTTTTGTGCGAAATCGGTATTCTTTTGGCAAAACAATACGAAATCGGTAAAAATAAGTTGTTTTTGTGCGAAACTCATATTACTTCGGCGAATAATATAAAAAAAGAGGCAAGTAAACCTGACCGTTTACTTGTCTCTTTTGGTGTCTGAGGACGTTTATCACAGCCTCTTTCAATCAACTGTTATTTCAATAACTTAGCAGCTTCTTCGTCCACAATCACGATAACATCATCATGTTTTTGAAGGATTGATGCTGGCATGCTTTCAGTCACTTCACCTTCAACCATTGCTTGAATAGCCTCAGATTTGCCTTCGCCCCAAGCCATGAGAACAATTGTTTTAGATTTCATGATGCTTGCGATACCCATAGATACTGCTTTTTTAGGCACATCAGCTTCACACTCGAAGTAACGTGCGTTGGCTTTGATTGTGCTTTCAGTCAAGTCTACCACGTGTGTTGTTGTATCAAATGGTGTACCAGGTTCGTTGAATCCGATGTGACCATTGTGACCGATACCCAAAATTTGGAAATCAATTGGATGTGCTTCGATAATAGCATCATAGTGTTTTGTTTCAGCTTCTAAATCTGCTGCTTTACCATCAGGTAAGAAGTTTTCTTTAAATGGTTTTTCATTGAATAAATGTTGGCTCATAAAGTAACGGTAAGATTGTTCATCAGAACCGTCAAGGCCGACATACTCATCAAGGTTGATAGAAGTTTTATCTGAAAAATCAATGTCACTGTTGATGATTTGGTTGTAGAATTCAACGGGTGTTGAACCTGTTGCCAAGCCAAATGTTTTTGCGCCAGCTGCGATTTGTTCTTTCAAGATGTCAAGGCCGACTTTAGCCCCTTCGAGTTGATCTTTAACTTTAATGATTTTCATGGTCTCTCCTTTATGCCAAGCATTTCAAATTATTGGTATAGACCAATTATAACGCTATTGGGTTAATTTGTCAAGCATTTACATCTTAAAAGTGATATAATTTATTTTATGAATATAGAAGATTTTAATTTCGACTTACCCGAAGAACTGATTGCCCAAACACCGCTTGAAAAACGCTCTGAAAGTCGCTTGCTCGTCATTGACAAGGCGACGCATACGATGGCAGATAAACACTTTTATGACATCATCGATGAGCTAGAGACTGGTGATACACTGGTGCTGAATAATACACGCGTGCTTCCCGCCCGCCTCCATGGACAGAAAGCCGATACAGGCGGCCATATTGAACTCCTGCTCCTGAAAAATACAGTGGCCGATACCTGGGAAGTGCTCGCCAAACCCGCTAAGAAGTTAAAAAATGGGACTGTGATTTCATTTGGTGATGGTCGATTGACAGCAACGGTTATTGACGATACCCTAGACCACGGTGGTCGCATTGTCACTTTTAACTACGATGGCATCTTTCTAGAAGTCCTAGAAAGTCTAGGCGAAATGCCGCTGCCACCTTATATCCATGAAAAACTCAAGGATCAAGGCCGTTACCAGACCGTTTATGCTAAAGAAAATGGTTCTGCAGCTGCACCAACGGCTGGCCTTCATTTTACAGATGAACTCTTGGCTCAGATTAAGACAAAAGGTGTGAACATCGCTTGGGTGACCTTGCATGTTGGTCTCGGTACTTTCCGTCCTGTCAGTGTTGACAACATTGAAGAACATGATATGCACAGTGAGTTTTATATCCTACCTGAAGAAACTGCTGATGTTATTAATGCCACAAAAGCTGCTGGTAAACGTGTGATTGCCGTTGGAACAACATCAATTCGAACACTTGAATCCGTTGCCCAAAAATTCGGTGGCAAAGTCCAAGCCGATAGCGACTGGACGAATATCTTCATTAAGCCAGGCTACAAATTCCAAGTCGTTGATGCCTTTTCAACCAACTTCCACTTGCCTAAGTCTACCTTAGTCATGCTTGTTTCTGCTTTTGCTGGCCGTGAATTTGTCTTAGACGCTTATCAACACGCCATTGATGAACATTATCGCTTCTTTAGCTTTGGTGACGCTATGTTTGTCAAATAAGGCAGTTTTGACACCTATGATAAAAATCCCCTATCTCAGTCTACTGTCGCAGTAATTGAGATAGAGGATTTTTTTCTTGTCTTGATTTTAAAGTATTTCTGGCATGATATCTGCCTTGGCATTGGCCGACTTGGTCGGCAATTGAGCTAAGATAATGGCGGTAAAGACGAGCGCACAGCCGATGAGTTCCCGACTAGATAAGCGATCGCCTAGGATGATAAAGCCTGCGAGAAGTGAAAAGACGGCTTCTAGGCTCATAATCATGGACGCTACGACGGGTTTGACGTGCTTTTGGGCGATGATTTGCAAGGTGTAGCCAATGCCTGCTGAAATTAAGCCAGCGTAGAGGATTGAGACTCTGGCTGAGATGATCCCTGACAACTCAAGGGGTTCAAAAAAGGGCAGTAAAATGAGGGAGATGAGCGCTGCAACGAAGAACTGGGTCATGGCGAAGTAAATCGGCTCGACTTTTGGTAAATAATAGTCTATAAAAAGGATTTGGCAGGCAAAGCCTATGGCACAAAAGAAGACATAGAAATCTCCTGTTTGGACGGTAAAGTTACCGCCTGCCAGACAAAGTAAATACATACCTAGAAGTGCAATGACAATACTCACCCAGATGCGCAGGCTGACCTTTTTCTTGAAGGCTAAACCAATCAAGGGAATGATGATGATATAAAGTGTTGTGATAAAACCAGCCTTACCAACTGTCGTATATTGAATGCCGATTTGTTGGAGGAAACTGGCGATAAACAGGAGGATACCGCAAAAACTGCCTGCCAGTAGAGACGTTTTGAGTTTGGCCTTAGTCATGTTTTTGTCGGCAAAGAAATAGGCGCAGGGTAAGACGGCAAGGCCACCTAGAAAATAGCGGCTGGCACTAAAAGTCAGTGGTCCGACATCGGTCGTCCCGACTTTTTGAGCGACAAAGGCGATACCCCAAATAAATGCCGTCAACATTAATAGTAAACAAGATTCGATTTGTTTTTTGTTCATCGCACTTATGTTTCACTTTCTAGGATGTAGTCTCGTTTAATTTGAATGAAGGTCTGAATCAGCTGTAAAATCTGAAAAAGTCTTGCACGTGCTTCAAACTCTTCACGGGTTTTGGGTAGGTCGCTAGCTCGATAGATGTCCAGTGTTTCTTTTACTTGTTGCATCAGCGCTTTTCCATCGTTATCTTTAGCATAACTTTTGCCAATCTCCTTAAAGAGTTGGTTCAAGGCTGTCAACTGATCTTTTTGGACAGTAACTTCGATTTGAAGTAAAATTTCAGCGATTTCATGGAAAATTTCAACTTGTGTGGCACGCATGGCAAAGTAATCATAACTAGTCCCTGCACCACCATCGCCAAATCGATTATCCATATGTGTTCTTGCTAAAGCTAAACTTTCAGAAATATACTGCTCTAAATCCTCTACTTTATGTAAAAAATGTGCTTGCTCAGATTGTTTGTTCATAATAAAACTCAAGCGCTTAAACAAATCTCTAAAATGATGCTCCACTCGTTTTTCTCGTTCCGATAATTCTTCCTGAAGATTAGGCATTCTGAGATTAACGATAAATGCTAAGGATATAGCGATAAAATTAAGCAAGAATTCATTAAGCAAAAGCTGAGGTGTGATTTGGGTAGCTATCAAAAGATGTGTCACTAGGACTGCATTGGGTGCAATCCCTTCTGACATGCCACAAGCAGCAGAATAGGGTATAAAAATCAGTAGAAAAAGACCAAATACCAAGACATGATGACCTAAAATTGAGAACAACACAACCGATATAATCATGGCAGCTAAAAAATTAAGTAAGCGATTCTTACCACTTTGATAGGTTGATTTTTTTGTATTACCAACACTTAATATCGCAATGATACCTGCGGCTGTAGCATATTCTAAATGTAAGGCGTTTGCAATGATAATGGCCAGACTAGCCGCAATGACTGTCTTGACCGTTCGTGGACCTATCTTAAAATCTTTCGGTAAAATCTTCATAGTTTATTATAACATATCCCTTTTTATGAGTTGCTAGAATTGCACTCAGCGATAGTTTTTCTGAGTCTGGAAGTCTCCAGATGTTAAAAATGCAGTCTGAGCATGAACTCAGACTACATTTTCCAAATTAATAAAAGGATACTTTTTCTTTCAACCCGATGTTATAATCGTGTTCGTAATCATAGAGTGGGGTTGGGTAAATGCCGTCGAAATAAGAGGTACAGATTTGGTCACCTAGGCCAATAGCGTCTTTCAAGCCGTCTATTGACAAGAAATGGAGGCTATCTGAGCCGATGATTTCATTGATTTCTGGTACAGTGTGGTTAGCTGCGATGAGTTCCTGACGCGTTTGAATGTCAATGCCATAGAAACATGGATAAGCAAGGGGTGGGCTTGCAATGACGACGTGGACTTCTGCTGCGCCTGCTTCTTTAAGGAGTTTGACGATTCGTTTTGAGGTCGTACCACGCACGATAGAGTCATCTACCATGACAACGCGCTTGCCGGCGACAACACTGCGAACGCCTGAGAGTTTCATCCGAACGCCTTGCTCACGTAATTCCTGTGTGGGTTGGATGAAGGTGCGTTGGATGTACTGGTTTTTGACCAAGCCCATTTCGTAAGGCAGTCCTGACTCTTCTGCAAAACCTGAGGCTGCAGAAAGCGATGAATTAGGCACACCGACGACGATATCTGCTTCAATATGTGGATTTTCCTTAGCTAAGAGACGCCCCATATTTTTTCGAGCTGTATGGATATTGACGCCATTGATATTGCTATCAGGGCGTGCAAAATAGATGAACTCCATGCTACAAATTTTCATGTCAACATCGGTCGTATAGGTATCAACATGAACACCTTTATCGTCAATGGTCACGACTTGACCAGGTAGGACATCCTGAACAAAGGTTGCACCCACAACATCCAAAGCACAAGTTTCACTGGCAATAACATAGGCACCATTCGTCAGCTGACCAATTGAAAGTGGTCTGAACCCATTAGGGTCAAGTGCTGCGATGATTTTATCGTCTGTCATTAAAAGATAAGCAAAGCCACCTTTAACCGTGTTAAGCGCAGATTTAACATTGTCCATGAGGTTAGTCGAAAAACCACAACGAATTAAATGCATGAGAATTTCCGTATCTGAGTTGCTGTGGAAAATCGCACCTTTAGATTCTAATTCACGTTTTAATGTTCGCGTATTAGTCAAATTACCATTATGACAAAGTCCGAGCTGACCGTCGTAAAAATTGAATAAAAATGGTTGCACATTATCAATTGACGCTGAACCTGCTGTTGCATAACGGACATGGCCGATTGCTGCGTGGCCTGTCAATTTCTCAAGATGCTTTTCATCTCTAAAGACTTCTGATAAGAGTCCAAGGTCACGATGACCCTTGAGTTTCCCTTTATCATTTGAGATGATGCCTGCGCCTTCCTGGCCTCGATGTTGTAAAGCATGCAAGCCAAAATAAGTTAGCCTGGCAGCTTCGGGATGCCCCCAAACACCAAATAGACCACATTCTTCGTTAAGTGATTTTACTTCGTAAGTCATTTTGCACCATTCTTTAAATTTTTCTGTGATTTCTAAATATCTGTCAATTGCTATAACAGGACTTTAGAAACATCTCATGACCTTTATTTTACACTTATTGTTAAGCAAAATACAGTAAAAATCTTTGATTTAAGAGACAATACAGAGTAATTGTTCGGTTTTTACATGTTTTCTGATTTAGCAGTTGACATGGCACAAAATACGCTTGGAAAAACTGTTATTTCTGTACGAAATTCGCATGTTTCCTAAAAATCAATGCAAATTCCGTAAAACAATAACCGAAAGAAAAAAAGCAAACTAGCTCAATCACTTTGATTGCCTAATTTGCTTCTCTCTTTCAGTGATTGAGAACAATTGTTCCAACCACTTTGATAATCTAAGATTTAATTATCTTCTCCAGCGTCAACTGTTTCATCGTCATGTAACTTACCCGTTTCTTGGTAATGTTTGTACATGGCGTCAATTTCAGCTTTAAATTCTTCTAACATGACAGCCTCGTCCACTGTCTTGATGATTTTACCTTTTTTAAAGAGCATACCTTTACCTGCACCACCCGCAAGACCGATATCAGCTTCACGCGCTTCACCTGGACCATTAACACCACAACCAAGAATCGCAACGGTAATAGGTGCCTTAATATTGGCGATATATTCTTCAAGTTCTTGTGCGATTGGAATTAAATCAATTTCAATCCGACCACAAGTTGGGCAAGAGACAAGTGTTGCCGCATTATCAATCAAACCAAATGATTTAATGACTTCACGACCAACCTTGATCTCTTCACGCGGATCAGCCGACAAAGAAATCCGCATGGTATCACCGATACCAAGTGACAAAAGCGCACCCATACCAGCTGCTGATTTAACAGAGCCAGAAAACAAAGGACCAGCCTCTGTAATCCCTAAATGAAGGGGATAATCAAAGCGTTCAGCAGCTAATTTATAAGCTTCAAGTGCCAATTCAACATTGGATGCTTTCATCGAAATGATGATGTCATGAAAATCCAATTCTTCTAGGATTTCAACGTGCTCAATCGCTGATTCCAACATCCCTTGGGCAGTTGGATAGCCATATTTTTGCAAAAATTTCTTTTCAAGTGAGCCTGCATTGACCCCAATACGAATCGGAATATTATGTGCTTTACAAGCCTCTACAACTTTAGCCACACGGTCTTTACGACCAATATTCCCAGGATTAATCCGAATTTTATCAACACCTGACTCGATAGCTTGCAAAGCCAAACGATAGTCAAAGTGAATATCTGCCACTAAAGGAATATTAATCTGAGCTTTAATCTCTTTAATCGCAATCGCCGCTTCCATATCTGGCACAGCAACACGTACTAATTGACAGCCCGCTTCTTCAAGCTGATTGATTTGCTCAACAGTTGCTGCGACATCCTGTGTCTTAGTCGTACACATGGATTGCAAAATCACTTTGTTACGACCACCAATGATGACAGCATTTGGACCATCACCAACTTTGACAGCACGAGTCTTTCTTCTATGTGTTAAAGTCAAAATCTGACCTACTTTCTTTCTTAACTAAAAACGTTACCTTCTAAATTATATCAAAAAAACGTCGTAATAGTTTACGAACGCTTTAAGATTTTGTCACAATTTGGTAAGGCTTAGCGAAATACTCAGCTCTACCAAAAGGATATCAGATGATTGCCAAGATAATAAAGTTAAGGATAAACAGGAAGTTGACCACCCAGATGATTGGGCTAACTTCTTTGGCTTTACCTGTTACAACTTTTGTGATAGCGAAGAAGATGAAACCTGCAGCGATACCGTATGAGATGCTGTAAGCAAGACCCATAAAGATTGATGCGAAGAAAGCAGGAATCGCTTCTTCCAAATCAGTCCAGTTGATTTCTTTAAATGAGCCAAGCATCATGACACCAACGATGATTAAAACTGGTGCTGTTGCTGCACTCGGCACGATTGAGATAAATGGTAGTAAAACTGATGACAAGAGGAAACAGATAGCTGTAACAACTGATGTCAAACCAGTACGACCACCGGCACCAATACCTGCTGCCGATTCAACATAAGTCGTTGTATTAGATGTTCCAAAAATCGCACCAATAGAAGTTGCTGTCGCATCTGCAAACAAGGCTTTATCCATTTTAGATGAGAAACCAGAACCATTTTCAAGAGACGCTTCATCTTCTTCTGAGAAGATACCTGAACGACGACCTGTTCCGATGAATGTCCCAATAGTATCAAAAGTGTCAGACAATGAGAAAGCTAGAATTGTCATCAAGACTTGTGGAATTTTAGCAGAATCAGAGAATAACGTTCCCATTCCTTTGTGACTAAAAGCAGCACCAAAAGTTTCACCTAATTCATTAAAAGCTGAACCAAGGGAGTTTGCTTTAAAGTCAATTGCGCTTAAATCAACCACACCAGCGAAAATTGCCAAAATAGTTGTGGCAACGATTGAAATTAAAATCGCTCCTTTAACATTTTTAACAACCAAAATCACAGTAATAGCAATACCAATTAAAGCGACAAGAACAGCTGGTTGGTTAAAGTTAACCAACGACGGAACAGCAGATGCAGCACCTTCAATTGTTGCCGTACCTTTATCCGCACCCTTACCAACAACAGTATAAGTTCCTGGGTCAAGTGTAAATTTCAATAGACCAGCATTTTTAATTCCGATATAAGCAATGAAGACCCCGATACCACCACCAATAGCGTGTTGGATGCTCTCAGGAATTGCTTTGATAATCATTTTACGAATTTTAGTCACTGTGATTAAAATATTGATAATCCCACAAATGAATACCATCGCAAGTGCTTCTTGCCAAGAATAACCAAGGCCAAAAACTACTGTAAACGTAAAGAAAGCATTCAGCCCCATACCTGGCGCTTGTGCATAAGGGACGTTAGCAAAAAGTCCCATAATCAAAGTCCCGATAACAGAGGCAATGATTGTCGCTAAGAAAACAGCTTGATAAGGCATGCCAGTTTTCGATAACATATCTGGATTGACAAATAAAATATAGCTCATAGCAAAGAACGTTGTCAATCCTGCCATAATCTCGCGACTGACTGTTGTGCCGCTCTCTTTAAGTTTAAAAAACTTATCCATAATATCCTTCTTCCATAAAAAATAAATTATTAATACTAACCTATTCTAATGTAAGCTATCAGGACTTTCAAGGGAAACACACAGAATTAACTGACTTTCCTGATTAAATGTTCGGATTTTTATAAGATAACATCTAATTCTGACAAAGATTCCTAAAAACTGGCGTTCGTTCTGAAAAATGTTATACTAAATAAAGAGCACTAAAATCAACACTAGAAAGGCTTGAGTTCAACTTCGTGTTAACTCACGCAAAATCAATACATGTCAAACAAAAAATTAATTGCCATTGACCTTGATGGCACAACCTTGCAATCCGATGGTGTCACCATATCAGACTATACAAAAAACATCTTCCAATCAGTCAGAAAAGAAGGCCACCAGATAGTTATCGCAACAGGTCGTCCCTATCGTATGGCGATTCAAATCTATAACGATTTAAATCTTGAAACACCGATGATTAATTTCAATGGTGCCATGACCACCGTTCCTGGTAAAAACTGGGAGCATGCTGTGTCTAAGCACATTAACAGATCTCTCGTCTTTGACCTAATTAAAAAGCAACAAGCCTTTAAACTTGATTTCCTAGCCGCAGAATTTCGCCGTAAATTCTTCATTAATTCTTTTGAACATGCTAGTCCTAGCCTTTTCGGTATCAGCAACTTCGAACCTTATCATCAGATGCGGATGGAGAAACTGGACGACGATCCTAACGCCATTCTACTTCAGACACGTTTTACAGATAAATTACAGTTAGCCAACCACATAGATGATTATTTTAGTAGTCAAGTCAGCGTCAGCGCCTGGGGTGGTCAAAATGGTATTTTAGAAGTCGTTCCTAAAGGTGTCAGCAAAGCCTCAGCACTTAAACATTTACTCAAACTCAATGGTCAAGACACCTCAGACTTAATTGCTTTTGGTGATGAACACAATGACATTGAAATGCTTAAATTGGCTGGAACTGGTTATGCCATGAAAAATGCTAGTGATACACTCCTTGCACATGCTGATAAGCAAATTGTTTACAGTAATGATGAAGATGGTGTCGCAAGAACACTTGAAAGTCTGCTACTATAAAAAAAAGCTAAATCTGATTAAGATTTAGCTTTTTTGTTGCCGACTAGAGCAAGAAGGACGAGAGAAATAATTGACAAAACAAGGAGAATTCCTGTTTCTTGTCCAATTTGTCCTGTTAGTGAAATCACTTGTCTGAATCCTGTGACAGCATAAGTCATTGGCATCCAAGGATTAATTTTTTGGAAGAATGTACTTGTCAAGGCAAGTGGATAAGTTCCTGCACTGGCTGCTAGTTGTAACAAGAGCAAAATCAGCATGAGGAAGGCACCCGGTTTTCCTAACCAAGTATTAAAGAATGTCACGATGAACATAAAGGTAAAGGCAACCAGAATCGTGAAACCAAACATGGCAAATTCATGATTAGCAGATAGCCCTAGAACATGAACCGCAAGATAAACTAGGATACCTTCACCAACAGCAATTACGCCATTGACAGCCAATCGACCTAATAGATAATCACGACGATGTTTAGCTTTTTCACCTGATAGCGTACCTGAGATAATCATGTTTGTCGCTACTGCACCGACAAACAAGGCAACAGACATCATGTATGGTGCCATACCGACACCATTTTCAGGCGAGTTATCTTTATCTGTGTGCGTCAATTTAAGTGGTTTAGCAATCTTTTCAGCGTTGGTTTGCTTAGTTTGATTAGTAGCGAGTTTTGTTTTGGCTTCACCCAGGCCAGTTGCTAATGTACTTGCACCATTTTGGAGCGTTCCGATACCAGTCGTTAAAGTATTAGCACCAGTTGCTAACTGAGTTGAACCATTTGAAATTTGGCCTGCACCAGTTGCTAACTGTCCTGAACCTTCTAGTAATTTAGCTGAATTTTGGTTCAATTGGTTAGCACCAGTCGCAAGTTTAGCAGCACCAGCTGTAAGCTGAGCGTTGTTGCTGACTAAGTTTTGAGCACCTGTATTTAATTGCGCAGTTGCTGTACTAAATTGTGAGACACCTGCTGTTAATTGGTTTTTGAGCAAGGCAGTCCCGGCGCTGATCTGTTGCGCGCCTGGTAAAATTTGCGTATCTACAGCATTTTTGGCAGTCGTTAAACCTGTTGACAGTTGTGCAATCGCTTGATGTGCTCCTGGTAAAGCAATATTACTTCCGCCAGCAATTTTCGCAATGGTTGCTTTATTGACATCTTGCGCAGCTTTTAAAGCTGTAAGCTGTGTTTGTAAATCATTTGCAGCAGTTGATAAAAGATTGAACTCATTTTTATCAATCGTTATCAATCCCTCAAGTGTTTGTTTATCAACTTCAGATGCACCTTTATAAGCATCCGTTTCCTTAAGTGTTGTTAATTTTGTTGCTTGGTCTGCTTGCATTTTTTGGAGCGTTGCACCTATATTAATTAGGTCTTGTGTTAAACTTTCTGGAATCGCTGAATTTTGAACACTTTGATTATAAGCTTGAATGCCTTCATTAAGTGGTGATAACTGCTCTTGTAATGCGGCTATATTGGCTTGAACGTCTGGTGCTAATGTCATCCCTTTAGACAGTTCACTCAAGCCATTACTCAAGTCTGAACTGCCTTTTACCAATTGGTCAATATCATTGAGTTTTTCTGATAACTGACCAGATGCCGCATTCAATTTACTATTGCCTTCAGCAACTTGAGTAGCGCCGTTGGTGTATTTGGTAACGGCTTGGGATAAATCATTGGCACCATTAGAGAGCGTTGTCACACCAGCTGTATATTGGCCTAGACCAACGTTCAAGGTCTCTGCACCGTCTTTAAAAGTCAAGCTTGATGATGAGAGTTTATCTAAGTTTGTCGCGATTTGGTTAGCACCCGATTTTAATTCACCACTACCATTGACTAACTGATCGCTACCATCTGCAGCCTTCGTTACACCATCAGACAAAGTTGTCAGATTTTCAAAAATCGTTTTCGTGTAGGTTTTGGTGATGTTTTCGGAAACTTTTTCTTTTAGCTTTTCCATAGCAGATTCGCTCATTTTGCTTGCGATAAAGTTATGACCGACAGATGTTTGATAATGAATCACGGCATCAGTCGGATCGTTACTTACGAGACTACCTGCATTTTTTGAGAAATCACTAGGAATTGTGATTTGCATATAATACTTATCATCTTTGAGCCCTTTTTGTGCGGTTCTATTACTTACAAAATGATAATCCAAATCACGACTTTTCCCCAATTCATCGACTAGGTCGTCGCCCAGATTAACTGTTTTACCGTTAATCGTTGCCGATTTGTCTTCATTGACTACAGCAACAGGTAAGTCGGATATTTTACCGTACGGATCCCACATTGAACTGAGGAATATCAGATTATAAAGTGCTGGTATTGTTGCTAACGCAACAATAATGACAATAAAAAACTTATTTTTTCGGATGGCTTGCCATTCTTTTTTGATCATTACTATCTCCTTTAATTGAACTTCTAGCTAACTTCTTTAAAAAGATATTTTTTAAAAAAGTTTACGACTCCATCGTACCACTTTCAGTATCTTGTTTTTTTTGGACACCTTGTCTTTATTTATATTTTTTATTATAATACTTGTAGATGAGATATCAAGTATTTGATACAAGAAAATGGACACTCTGTTCATTATTGTTTTAAAAAATTTATAGAAAAGGCTTTCATCATGACTGATATTCGAATTACTAAAACCCGTCGATCCATTGAAATGGCAATGAGCGACTTACTCAAAGAAAAAACGTTTGACCAAATTACAACAACAGAATTAGTCAAACGTGCAGGAATTAGTCGCTCTAGCTTTTACACTCATTATCAAGATAAGTATGAGATGATTGATCAATATCAGAGTGTTTTTTTCACTAAAGTTGAAACAATTTTTGATCAAAACGGTACGGATGTACACAATGCCATCTTTGAAATTTTTGATTTTCTTTATCAAGAATCTGTTCTATCCGCTTTACTTTCTGAAAATGGCACTCGAGAAATTCATATCTTCCTCCGTCAAAAATTGAAAGCCTTATTAAAAACAGTCATTCCAACACATTTAGGGCCGAAAAAACTTGATCAGATTAGGATTGACTACCAAACTACCTATTCTGCCCATGCTATTTTCGGAATGGTCCAATTGTGGATTAAGCGTGGAAAAAAAGAAAGTCCGAAAGAAATTACGGACACCTTAATTGCGATTGTGGGCCATTTTTAAAATAAACCAGCCAAACCAGCAAAGGGATTATCGTCATCGTTAATCTCTTTTTCGTTTTGCTTACTTAACAGTTTTTCAGCTTCTTGTGTATCTTTCATAGCCTCATAAACACGCGCCGTCATTCTAGCATCGGCTAAGGCATTGTGCGCATTTTTCTCAGCGACATTGAAAAATTCAGCTATAGATTTTAACTGGAAGTTCTTCATCCCATGCAGTTTATTGTCGCGCATGCTATCAGCAATTTCATAGACGTCTAAAGCATAAGCGTAGGTCAAATCGAGACCATTCGTAAGTAGTATCGGTAGGTCAGATTTATTGGCATTATAGCCAATAACAGGTAAGTCCCCAATAAAAGTTTTCAAGTCTGCTAAGACGGTTTCTGCCTTATCTGCCGTCAAAACCTTTTCTTGCGTAATGCCTGTCAACCCGACAACAAAAGAGTTAAGTGGCACATCCGAATAAACAAAAGCATCGAAATCTGCCGTTTCATTACCATTGTCAAATCGAACTGCCGATACTTGAATCAGATGTTCAATATCATCTACTGTATTAAATTCCAAGTCAAATGCGACATACTTTTCTATACTTTCCATTTTTACCTCATGTTCTCAGTTATTTTTGGTTTGACTGTCTGCGTAAACGCAACTTTTTTCCTCCATATTCTACCATATTTCAGGAGAAATTGGGGAAATCAAAAAAAGCACCTCAGTGCTTTTAGAAAAAATGTTGCTTAAAAATTTAGAAATGTTGCAATCAAAGCGAGAATCGCTAGACCACCTTGGGTCAAAATGATTTTTTTATTGCTAGTCACGCTACCATAGAGTGCAACAAGAATGATGTAAATCAAGATGAGGCGTGTTATTTCAAGTGATGCTGATGATAGATAGACACTGTAAAGCAGTCCCAAGCCAATCAAACCATTGTAAACACCTTGGTTTTTCAAGAGAACATTAATTGTCTCGTTTTTCAAATCATTTTTGGCGATGTTGAAAATACGACTTGTTGCGTCTGAAGTTGTTGCGATTGTTTCAATATACATAATGTAAAAGAATTCAAGCGCAACCAAAGTAGCGAGTATAGTAGATAAAATAGTCATTTTAATTTTCCCCTTTTAGATGATATGTTTATTTAAATGTTGTAAATTTATCAGCAGCTAAGCGAACTGAATCATAACCGACCTCTGCTGCTTTCCCGATAGAAAGCACCATAACTGGTACAAAACGTTCAGGATCCAAACCAAATGCTGCCGCCAATTGATCTGCTTCAAAACCACCAATTGGATTAGTGTCATAACCATGTGCACGCGCGCTCAACATCAATTGCATAGCAGCCAAACTAGAGTCGATTTTAACAACATCGTTCATTTGCGCTTTCGTGAAGTTTTTGTAGTAAGGAATGATTGCACCAATTTGTTGGTCGCGCACTTCTTGTGACATTTTGCCTTCTGCAACAGCTTTGTCATAGATTTCTTCACCAAATTCATAACATAACATATCACCAAAAATCAAAATCATAGCAGATGATGTATCATTTTGACGTGTGTTGAAACGAATGAGTGGTTTTAAATTAGCTTTTTCTTCATCGCTTTCAACGATAACAAAACGCCAAGGTTGCATATTCACTGAAGAAGGTGCAAGTGTAGCCTCCTCAATCATTTCCAACATTTCTTCCTGAGAAATTTTAACCGTCTCATCGTAAACACGGATTGATTTTCTGTTGTAGGCGATATCTGAAAAATCATTATTTTTTAAAGTTGTCATTATATAGCTTCTTTCATTTAGTTATTTTATTTAATAAGGTTAAGAGTTGCGCTTCTTCTTCATCACTAAGCCCAAAGTACAAGTCCTTTTCCAAGGACTCATGGTGCTGCTCACAGTTAGCCAGTTCTTTTTGAGCAAGATCAGTAATCTGAACATAAACTTCACGATTGTTGAGATCATTTCGTTTACGTGTGACATAGGATAAATCCTGTAGTCGTTTGAGATGACGAGTCACAGCCGCGCGATCGATTCCCAACTCATGTTGCAATTGCGTTTGCGAACAAGGTCCCTGCGCATTGATAAATAAGAGCATTTCATATCGCGTAATACTAAAACCAGTACTCTTTTCAAATCGGCTAACCAATTCCTGATTGGCTAACTTTAATTGATAGAGTAGCTTACTTTTATTGACAAGTGTCAAGGCTATCTCTCCCTTCTCCAACTATTATTGACCGGTCAACAGTTGATAAGTCAATATTACCATGTGCCCTATTTTTTGTAAAGACATTTAACTCGAAAAATTAAATTGTCACTAAAACAAATCCGATACCGAAAAACACAACAAGGTAGATCACATTAATCAAGGTAAATTGACGCACAAATTTTTTGACCGTACCATCATGAGCAAATGCCTGATACTGTCTGAGCGCAAGGAGATTGGCCAGAGAGGCGATGAAAGTCCCAAGACCACCAACGGTAACACCTATATAGAGAGGCGCCACGTGATCTGTAAACTTAGACAGGAGCACTGCAGCAGGGACATTACTAATGACTTGACTCATGCCAACCGAAGACGCAAAGACTGAACTGTTATGCGTCATATAAGTCGACAGAAAATCATGAATCAAGGGAATTCGACTGACCGCACCGACGATGATAAAGAAGTTGATAAAGGTCAAAATAATGCCGTAGTCCACTTCTGCTACAATCTCTCCCTTAATCCAGATAGCACAGGCCAAACTAGCAACCAAAGCAAACCAAATTGAGATAACTGACAAGACACCCAATAGGACAACAAAAGTTGTGACACCTAAAACAACCACTTGCTTGAGATAGATGTCAATATGTGGTGTTTTAACAACTCCTATTTTAGCTTTTGAAAAGCCAAACAAAACGATAAACAACGTCGCCAAACTGATGAAGCCAATCGGTAGCGACAGCTTCAAAAAAGCCAAGATATCCAAATGAAAATAAGATACCAAATAAAGATTTTGAGGATTACCAAAGGGCGTCATAGCACTACCAAGATTGGCGTAAACCGTCATCAAACTCACCACCCCAATCGTCGGTAGTTTGACCTGCTTTCTGATATTAAAAACAATCGGAATCAGTGTCAAAATCGCCACATCATTGGTAAACAGCATGGCACCAAAAAAGGAAAAGAGCAAAATCACCATAACAATCGCCCTAATCGACTGACATTTTTCGATAATGACATTTGCGATATACCTGAGCAGATGCAACTTCTCATAAATCGCAATCGTGACCATGAGACTGAGCAAAGCGAGAATCGTTTTCAAATCAATATCGCTTAGATGAACAGTGCCTAGGCTTAAAGCCAGAACTGCTAAAAACAAGGTCACTAAAAATGTTTTATCCCTAATAATTCGATGTAAATTCGCTACCATGTCCTATCCTTACCCCTTAATCGCTGATTGAGCTATCTGTTATTTTATCATAAACTAAAGTCGAAAACAGCTTTTACGGCCTAATAAATCATACAATTACATCAAAAATTGACAACTGATAAAAAACAATACAAAAAAACACAACTGCTCTGAGTACAAAACAATTGTGTTATTCTTTTGAATTTTATAATTCAACAATCTTACCAGTTTTCAGATAAACAATCCACTCGCACAGATTTTTAGCGTAGTCGCTGATCCGTTTCAAGTACATGATTGTCAACAAGTAATCTTTACCTGTTGTAATCGTTTCTTTGTTTTCTTCCATAGCTGATAATGTCTTATTTTGAATTTCGCCGTACATTTGGTCAACTGTGTCATCCCAGAGTGCAATTTCTCGCGCACGTTCAGCATCACCTTGAATGTAAGCGTTAAGTGCCGCATCCACGATTGATTTAACACGTTCACCCATGAGTGAAATATCTTCTTCAACGACATGAATACGTTCTTCACCTTTCAGGCTAATCGTTGCTTTGGCGATAGAAACTGCATGGTCACCCATACGTTCTAAGTCTGAAGAGGCTTTCAAAACAGTAATAATCGTCCGCAAATCATGAGAAACGGGTTGTTGTAAAGCGATCATTTCTAATGACTTAGTTTCCAATTTTGTTTCTTGATCATTGATTTGTTGGTCAGCTTCAATCACTTCTTCTGCCAAATCACGATCATGACTAACGAAAGCACGGACAGAACGGTTGACTTGAGCAGACACTTGCGTGCCCATCGAATAAAACTGGTTGTGCAGTTTATTAAGTTCTTCTTCAAATTGTGTTCTTAACATATCATTCCTTTCTTAATAGGTCTTTTAGACAAGTTTTAAAGTCAGCGTATAATGATACAACGCTCAACCAAATTTACCCGTCACATAGTCCGATGTTGACTGTTCTTTTGGATCCAAGAAAATTTTCTTAGTTTTATCGTACTCGATCAGTTCACCATTTAAGAAAAAGGCTGTCCGATCAGAAATTCGACTAGCTTGTTGCATTGAGTGTGTCACGATTAAAATCGTATATCTCTCTTTTAAGTCTAACAGCATGGTCTCAATTTTACCAGAAGAAATTGGATCGAGTGCGGATGTCGGCTCATCTAGCAAGAGAATATCAGGATTGACAGCTAGAACCCGAGCAATACAAACACGCTGCTGCTGACCACCTGAGAGACCAAGCGCTGAACAATGCAGCTTATCCTTGACCTCATCCCAAATATTAGCAGCCTTCAATGATTCCTCAACTGCTTCATCTAAAATCGCCTTGTCCTTCACACCTTTAAGCCGCAAGCCGTAAATCACATTTTCATAGATAGAAAACGGAAACGGGTTAGGCTGTTGGAAAACCATGCCGATTTCCTTACGCAGCTCAACCATATCTGTTTTTGAGCTATAAATATCGCCATCTTTATACATGATTTTACCCGTCACTTTAGCTGAGGGAACTAAATCATTCATCCGATTAATTGAGCGCAAAAGCGTCGATTTTCCTGATCCTGACGGTCCAATCAAGGCAGTGATCTCACCCGGATAAAAATCCATGTTGATATCAAATAATGATTGCTTTTTGCCATAGAAAAGCGATAAATTTTTCACTTGTAAAATAGGTTCTGTCATAATGTTTCCTTAATCTTATTGGTTAGGCGCACTATTAGTATCTTGACATCTTAAAGCCTTCAACCATGCGTCCCAACATTTTAACCGAAATGTCCTGATACATAATCCCCAGTAGATTTAAGCTCAGGACGCGTAAAGATTTTTGCCGTCTTATCGTACTCGATTAAATCACCTGAATAGAAAAATCCAGTATAATCACTTGCACGCGCTGCTTGTTGCATATTATGCGTCACGATAATGATTGTATAATTTTCTTTGAGTGCCATCATCGTTTCTTCTAGCTGCATCGTTGAAATTGGGTCTAGTGCTGATGCTGGTTCATCCATCAATAAAATATCTGGCTTAACCGCAATCGCACGCGCGATACACAAACGCTGTTGCTGACCACCCGAAAGTGCCAGGGCTGACTTATCTAAGTCGTCCTTCACCTGATCCCAAAGTGCCGCTTGTTTTAGAGACGTTTCAACAATCTCATCTAGTGTTTTCTTATCTTTAATACCTTGACGCTCAAGCGCAAAGGTAATATTACGATAAATTGATTTTGAAAAAGGATTGGGACGTTGGAAAACCATGCCAACATGCTTACGCATTTCATAAACATTGACGTTTTCTTTGTTCACATCAACACCCTGATAGTTAATCTCACCTGTTACTTTTGCAATCGCAATCGTATCATTCATTCGATTCAAACTACGCAGATAAGTTGATTTACCAGAACCAGAAGGTCCAATCAAAGCAGTAATTTTATTTTTTTCAAACTTCATATCAATTCCCTTGATCGATTCATTGCTACCGTAGTAGACATGTAAATCTTTTGTTTCAAGGGCAATTTCATGGCCATCAAGACCAATGATATGACGTTCTTGCCAATCATAAGTTGCCATTATATCGTCATTTCCTTTCTTCCTGTTTCATTTTCCTGTTTTACGATGCTGTCAATTTGCTATGAATTTTCTTGCCGATAAAGCGTGCACCGAAATTAAACAAAAGAACAAAGATAATGAGGACAGCACTTGCACCTGCAGAGACTGCTGCACCATCTGGTACAGTGCCTTCACCGTTGACTTTCCAGATATGGACAGCCAAAGTTTCTGCTTGACGGAAAATAGAAATTGGTGAGCTAACTGACATTGGATTCCAGTTTGACCAGTCAAGGGCAGGGGCAGATTGACCAGCTGTATAGATGAGCGCTGCTGCTTCCCCGAAGATACGACCAGATGACAAGACAACGCCTGTCACGATACCAGGCAAGGCTTCTGGTACAATCACGTGTAATACTGTTTCCCACCGCGACAAGCCCAGAGCTAAGCCGCCTTCACGTTGCGTATGATGCACCGCTTTTAGCGATTCTTCGACATTACGCGTCATCAAAGGGAGGTTAAAGACAGTCAAGGCTAAAGCACCTGAGATAATTGAGAAACCATAGCCAAATTGAACAACGAAGATCAAGAAACCAAACAAACCAACGACTACTGAAGGAAGTGAGCTCAAGATTTCAATCGATGTTCTAACCAAGTTAGTTACCCAAGATTTTTGGTTGGCATATTCAGAAAGATAGATGCCAGCACCAAGTGACAATGGAAATGAAATAATCATCGTAATCACAAGTAAGAAGATACTGTTAAAGAGCTGAATACCAATCCCGCCACCTGCTTCATAGGCTTTTGAGGGACTTGTCAAGAAATGCCAAGAAATATGCGGCAACCCTCGAACGAGAATATATAGCAATAAAGAGGCCAGAATGACGACGATAATGCCAGAAATAATATAGAGGACACTTGTTGCCATTTTATCAACTTTTTTAGGATTCATTATAAGCTTCCTCTCTTCGCAATAGCGCGCATTCCAATGTTAAATAATAAAGACATGAGTAATAGAATTAGCGCGAGTGACCATAGGACATTATTTTGAACAGTGCCCATGATTGTATTTCCGATACCTTGCGTCAAGACAGAAGTCAGCGTTGACGCAGGTGATGTTAAACTTGTTGGCAAAATTGCGGCATTACCAACAACCATCTGAATGGCCAAGGCTTCACCAAAAGCTCGAGCCATACCAAATACAACAGCGGTTAGAATCCCAGGTGTTGCTGCACGTAGCAATACACGCCAAATTGTCTGCCACCGTGTTGCTCCTAAGCCGAGTGAGGCTTCTTTATAAAAGCTAGGTACAGCTTTCATGGCATCCACTGTCATGGAGGTGACGGTTGGTAAAATCATAACAAAAAGGACGAAGATACCTGATAGAAGACCAAAACCAGTCCCACCAAAGACACCGCGAATAGCTGGTACAACGACTGTCAAGCCGATAAAACCATAAACAACAGACGGAATCCCAACCAATAACTCAATAACTGGTTGCAATAATTTAGCACCACGATTTGGTGAGATTTCTGTCATAAAGACAGCAGCACCAATGGCAAAAGGTGTTGCTAAAATCGCTGACAAAACTGTTACGATGAGTGACCCAGCAATCATCGGTAGCGCACCAACTAAAGGTTTACCATCAGGACCAAGCTCTGACGGATTCCAAGTCGTCCCAAACAAGAATTTGAATGGATTAATCTTGTCAACAAAAAAGGTTGAGAACCCTTTTTGTGCGACAAAGAAGAAAATCATAGCAACAACAAAGACAATAACAGCAATACAAAAGAAGGTAATTGTCTTGCCAAATTTCTCTAGTTGGGAATTTTTTGATTTAGAAAGTAACTTTTCTTGAATATTTTCTTTTTTCATTCGATTTAATTTCTATATTAAGTGTTAGGGGGATTCGGCATGCAAACCTCATTACATCCCCCTCATTTAAGCGTTAGGCAATATTATTTTGTCGTGACACGACCATCAGCATCACGTTCCACGTGCATCTGATTAACAGAAATATACCCCATTTTTTGAACAAGACTGTCTTGAACTGCGTCAGACAAGACGTAATCTAAAAATGATTTTGTCAGGCTATTAGGTTGCCCTTTGGTATACATATGTTCATACGCCCAAATCGGCCAATTGTTATCAGCAACATTAGCCGTTGTCGGATCGTACCCATCAAGTGAAATTTTTGTCACTGATGTATCTATATTTGAAAAAGCAAGGTAGCTAATCGCACCTGGGGTTTGCGCAACAATAGATTTAACCATACCAGATGAATCTTGCTCTTGAGAGTTTTTGGCTGGTTTACCATCCATAATCCAACGTTCAAATGTTGAACGTGTACCAGAACCTGTAGCTCTATTGATCAAGACAATTTTCTGATCTTTGCCGCCAACTTCTTTCCAGTTACTAATTTCACCAGTAAAAATTTGACGTAGCTGATCTGTTGTTAAAGCCTTAATGCCTACTTTTTTATTGACAATCGGTGCAATCCCTACGACTGCAACCTTATGATCGACCAATTTTTTAGCATCAATCCCATCTTTTTCTTCAGCGAATAAATCCGAGTTCCCAATTTGAACGGCGCCAGACTGGACTTGTGACAAGCCAGTTCCTGAACCACCACCCTGAACATTAATAAATTTTCCTGGATTTTCTTGGGCAAATGTTTCAGCTGCAGACTCAACTAAAGGCTGTAAGGCACTAGATCCTACAGCCGTAATTGATTCACCTTTGTCTATCCACTTGGCACAACCTGATAATGTCGCAAGGACTACCAAGGCTGAGGCCAAAAGTACTATCTTTCTCCTCATAACTCCTCCAAATCGTTCAATACTTCTATTTTAACATTTATGCCGCGGATAAATGTAAATTTTGTGTAAAAACTTTGGAGGTTTTGCTATGTACCAGCAAATTTGACTACTCAAACTTGCGTCGTTGATACCGTATTGATTTTGAACATTGAACGATTTGAAATGTTAACGATTTATCTTATTTGATTTTACCATCTTGATCGCGGGTTACTTTCATATCTTCGATAGAGAGGTAACCTAATTTTTCAAGGAGTGCTTTATTTTTTTTTACAGCAGTGATGAATTTTTCTTGACCATCTGTTGTGTTACCTTTTTCTGTATACATGTGCTCGTAAGACCAGATTTTCCAATCATTTGTTGCAACATTTTTTTCAGTTGGTTTCACACCATCAAGTTCAAGTGCTTTAACGCTGTCTTTGATATTTGAGAAGGCAACGTAGCTAATCGCACCTGGTGTTTGTGAGACCATTTGTACAACTGCGCCTGATGAATCTTGTTCGCTTGCTTTAACAACTTGTGTGTTTTCAAGACCATATTTTTCAAAGTTAAAGCGTGTACCTGAACCTTCAGCACGGTTGATAACTGTAATGGCTTGATCTTGTCCGCCGACTTCTTTCCAGTTCTTTACTTTGCCTGAGAAGATATCTTTAAGTTGAGCAGTTGTCAAACCTTCAAGTTTAATGTCTTTATTAACAATTGGCGCAAAACCTACAACAGCAACTTTATGATCTTTAACTTTTTCTGCTAAGCTCGCATCTTTTTCTTCCGCGAAAAGGTCAGAATTCCCAATCTGAATCGCGCCACTAGAGACTTGTGATAAACCAAGACCTGAGCCACCACCTTGAACAGTGATTTGTAGGTTAGTGTTCTCTTGTGTAAAGCTCTCAACATTAGCTTCTACCAAAGGCTGCAAGGCTGTTGAGCCTGCGACAGTGATTTTTTCTGCCTTAGCTGTTGATGATGAAGAAGATGCTGTGCCTGAAGATTTTTGTCCGCAAGCTGCGAGTGCAAAAAGTGAAACAGCTGCTGCTGCGATCAAAACTGATTTTTTCATGATTTTTTCCCTTTACAAGACCTAACGCCCACTAAAATCAAAATCGCTCATCGCCCAAACTTGGATAGGCTTAGGCTAACTAATTTCTCTTTTTAGTGTTTGTCATTATTTTTTATTTTTTGTAGGCACCATTGCCTTACAAAAATAATTATACCGCTGAACCACCAAATCTTGTGTAAAAGTTCCGCCGATTTTTTGTAAAAATCATGTAAAAGAATGGTAAAAAAAGACGCTTAACGGCGTCCTTTAATATCAAGAAAAGTATTGCGAAACCATGTCTATGTTTTTAGTCTTAAAAACGTCATTATGTGTTGAAACAATGAGTTGTGCCTCTGCTGTATTATCCAGATAACGAGCAGCTTGACTAGCTGCATTTGAGCCTTCTGTCATACAAGACGCTAGCATATAATTTTTATCAGGATAGCTACCTAAATCACCAACAACATATAGACCTTCAATACTTGTTGTCGTATCTGCTTCATTTTTAATGAAGTCATGACCATGTTGGTCAACTGTTTCTAATTCAAAATTCTCAAACGTGATTGTGTTGGTTTCCCGTTTCATCCCCAGATGAATCAAGACTTGCGAAACAGGAATAATCTGTCCATCGGATAAGGTAACGGAAGAGATGAGGTCTCCTTCCGATGTAAAATCGCTTACCTCAACTTGCGTTAAGGCAGTAACATTTGCCGCAAAATGTTCGGTATTTGGAAAGTCTGTTTTTTTCGTGACTAAAATTACCGCTTTAGCGACTTGTTGGAGTAGAATGGCATAGCTAGACAGGGATTCAGGATTGCCATAGAGAAGGACAGTTTGACCCGTATACTCCTTGAAGTTAATCACTTCACTAACAGGATAATGGAGATTTTCATAGGCATCAGGTATTTTCAGCTTTCTAGGCTGAATAATCCCTAAAGATGATGCCAAAATAACCGTTTTTGCTTGGTATTCTTGCTCACTTTGAGTCGTTAAGGTAAAGCCGGTTTCTTCTTTTTTGATGTGCTTTACTTGTTGATTATAAGCAATATCCGGTGAGAATTGTTGAGCAGCGTCTAGTAGATTGTTTGCGATATCACTCGCTAACTTGCCTTGAGCGCCTCCTAAATCCCAGATGATATTTTCCTGATATAAGGGAATTCTGCCCCCCAGTGTTGCGCGTGCTTCAAGTAACTTAACTTTTAAACCACGGATACCACACGAAAAACTACTATAAAGGCCAGATGGTCCGCCACCTACAGTCACAACATCATAATTTGTTTCTGTCATTTGGTTACCTCGTCTATTTTTTGGCAAGTTCAGGATATACGACTTTGGCAAATTCTTCAAATCCTGCGAGCGATTGATAGCTATAACCAAACATATAGTTATAGTTCAAAATGTAAACTTTTTTATTTTTAATCGCTTTTAAGTTTGAAACTTTATCACTACTATAAAGACCTTTTACAGTTTTTTCAGCATTATCTGTGTCATCCCATTTTGGAATGATGATAATATCTGGGTCAGATTCTATGATTTTTTCAATACTTACCGTACCTGTTGGCACATCATAGGCTTGTTTGAGTTTCAACATTTTGAACAAACTAACAGAGAATGTATCACCAGTTAATGAGTAACCACTGATGTCAGCTGGGTCATTTGAATGGATGTAAGCAAAGGTCTGTGTTTTCTTGACATCTTTTAGACTGTCTTTCAAAGCCGTTTCACGTGCTTTTAACTCACCTTTAAATTTATCTGCAGCAGGCTTCACATTAAAAATTTTACCAAGATTGTCTATATCGCCATAAATCGAATCAAATGTGCCACCTTTGATGGATGTCTTCATAATGTAAGTTGGAATGTTCATTTCATTCAATGACTCAACTGTCCCAACGCCCCACTCAGATTTCTCAAACAAGCCACCACGACCAAAAACCATGTCTGGGTCAACTGATAAAGCTGTTTCCTGTGGGATATAGTTATCACCTAGATTTTTAAGCTTGTCAAATTCGGCTTCAACGCTCGCATCTTTCTCACCAAAAACTGCCCCTACACCTGCGATTGATTTTTCAAGTCCGAGATGAAGTAAAAGTTCAGCCATCGGGCGGGTATTGGCTAGTACTTTTTTAGGTGCATGCGTAAATGTTTGCGTACTTTCAGGCCAAGTTGGGTCTGCTTTCGAATCACTTCCCACACTCTTTCGATAGTTTTTAATCGTCAGTGGATAAGTCGTCTTATCTGATTGACTTGCCGTTGATGTTGATTTTTCTGTCGTTTTTTGAGCACAAGCAGCTAATGTCAAAGCTGATAAACCTAAAATAGTTGCCGTTATAATTTTTTTCATTTTCTTCCTTTCTGCGCCTTCACTTTGTGAAGACTTGAAACTTGACCTCGGCTTTCGCTCCGTCCAAGCAGAGTCATTCGCGAACTACTGCCGTTCAAAGTCCTTTATACTATATTGAATAATGAAACCCCAGTCGATGCGTAATTGGATTTTCATAAATTTGACACTTGACTTGATAAATCTCAGCGATTAATTCTTCTGTCAGGACTGCCTCAGGCGTCCCTTGCGCAATGACTTCACCATTTTTCAACGCATAGATGTAATCACAATATGATGCTGTCAGCTCCAAGTCATGGAGTGCAACAAAGGTTGTGATATTAAGATTTTGAACCGCCGTCAAAATCTCTAATTGATAGCGAATATCCAGATGGTTGGTTGGCTCATCCAATATCATAACTTGAGGCTCTTGGGCAATGGTTCTGGCTAGGATCACCCGCTGCTTTTCCCCACCAGACAAGGAGATATAACTCCTGTCTTTGTAGTTCATCAGATTCGTTCTTAAAAGCGCCTCCTGTACGCGTTGGTAATCATAGAGATTATCTGCCTCCATCATTTTTTTATGAGGTGTTCTACCTAACAGAACCATCTGCTCAACTGTCAAGTCAAAGTTCAGTTCATTAAACTGGCCTACCACACCCAGATGTTTTGCTACCTTTTTATTAGGCGAATTCAAAACATCAATATCATCTATATAAATCGTCCCTTGTGTCGGGGCGATACTCTTGTAAATACTTCTTAACAATGTCGATTTGCCTGAACCATTGGCACCAATGAGACCGACCGTTTTTTTATCTGGTACCTCTAAGGAAACCTGACGCACAATCGACTGATGCGCCACTTCTATCTCAAGATTTTGAATAGATAATTTCATTTTTAGCCCCCAAAACTGTACCCTTTTTTAATGATAATGTAGATAAATAGCGGTGCACCAATCATGGCTGTAATAATCCCAATCGGAAGTTCCACATTATGAATCAAAATCCGAGAAATCAAATCCGCCCAAATAATAAACAAGGCACCACAAACGGCTGTTAACGGCAGTGTCACCTTATGGTCACTACCAAATAAGCCGCGTACAATGTGTGGCACGATGAGACCGACAAAGCCTATCATACCTGAATTTGCGACGATGAGTCCTGTTATCAGCGAGGTCATAGCCATATAGACTCGGCGGTATTTACCGAGTGAAACGCCTAGTGTAATCGCTGCCTCATCTCCCAAAAGCATCACATTTAAGATTCTTGACTGCGTCAAGAAGAAAGCCAAAACCAGTAAAACGGGCACAATCACCATGCCTAATTTAGACCAAGTTGCTGATGCGAGACTTCCCATCAGCCAGAACTGAATTGTTTTAATCCCTTCAGAGTTACCTGCTAGATAAACAATTAAGTTCGAGATAGAACCAAATAGGCTGCTAATGACTGAACCCGATAAAATCAACTTGACACTTGTCATTCGACCACCAATATTGGACAACATCAGAACGGATAAAGTCGCAAGCATAGCGCCGGCGAAAGCACCAATGCCAACGCCAAACTGAGATAAAATCGAGCCAGACCCAAAGCCAATCAAAATAGCAAAAGTTGTGCCAAGAGATGAACCGGATGAAATCCCTAAGATATAAGGGTCAGCCAGCGGATTTTGAACGACTGCTTGCATGACTGTACCACATAAGGCCAAACCCAAACCTACAAAAATTGCCAATAGAATCCTTGGCATCCGGATAAACCAGATGATGTTGATAGAAGAGATTGGTAAATCCTTAATCTCACCAATTGTACCGTGACTTATCTTGTTGACTAAAATACGACCGACATCCCAAAATGAAATCTCAGCCTGACCATTGCTGACCGAAACGATAACAGATATGATAATCATCATCAGAAACAGTACAACCCATACAATCATCGGTATTTTCCGTTTCTTGTTGATGGTAAACATTTCTTCCCCCTTATATATTTGGACTTCAAGCTACTCTAGTCAAATCCCAGATGACAAATTTATACGCAATATTATCTCTAGCTTTTCAGTCTCATTATTTTTTATAACTATTTCAGTATACCCGACTTTCGACAAAATGTAAATATGTTTTTACTTTTTTTGTCATACTATTTTGTCAATTCGATTTATTTAATGACAAAAAAACAGCTTGCGTAAGCAAGTTGTTTTTTAAAATAGTGTCTTTAAAATAGTGTTATAGATGAGATTTATCGCGTTCCCCATTTTGTCGATTTTAATGTTAATAGTGCATAGAATCTAACAGGTAATAAAAGTAGCACGTGCATAAAACCATAGACAACAAAGAGTAAAAATCCAATATCTTTAGTTCTATAAATACCATACAGTGAACGGAAAATAGCAATCAGAACCAAAACAATCAGATACTGATATAAATGTCCGAAATCCTGATAAAAAATTGTTTGGCCAATCATAGCGATTAAAGACACAACCAACATAAACGGTAAGATAAATTGCATGACCAAATCATAAATCATATAAAAATGATGCTGATGTGCAAACTTAATCGTCCAGAGCATCTCACGATAGAAACTTTTATTCCATCTCACTTGCTGTTTGATATACCCACCAATTGTTTCAGGAACAAAAGTATAAACTTGACTATCACTTTGGAAAGCAACTTCATAGCCTGACTCAAGAACCAAATTTGTCAAATGACGGTCATCCCCATAGGTACAATTTTCGCCTAAGAAATATTGTGTAATGTACTTCTCTTTGACTTCCTCAATTATTTCTTTACGATAGGCTGAAAATGGTCCAGAACAACACATGACAACGTGAAAGCGGCTTTGAGCCGCTCGCTCTTGGTGAAAAGCAGACCAATAGCGATACGTAATCAGACGTGTTAAGATATTTTTATTTTTGTTTTCGACTCGAACATCACCAGTGACAGCCCCAACTTTCTTATTCGCAAAACGCTGAATTAATTTTTCAACAGCATCCTCATCATGTAGTAAGGTATCTGAATCCACTGTGACAATAATATCTCCCTTAGCAATATCAAATCCAAGTTTTTGACAGTGACGCTTGCCTCTGTTTTTCTCAGGCAATAAAATTTTAACATTTTGATTCGATTGATAAGTGTCATAGACTTTTTCAATCAATTCTTCACGATTTTTTGAGCCGTCATCCACAACAATAATCTCTATGTTAGCTATCTTTTGTGCCACAATAGAATCAATACAATTCTTCAAAATTTGTGGTACTTCGTTATAGGCAGGCACTATCACCGAAACACTAGCTTGATATTGACTATGAAAATCCTTAAATGCTTCCTTGTTCTGTTTTCTATGGTCACTATGACATAAAATAATCTGAAATACAATGTGCGAAATAGCAAGCACACCATAAACCAATAAAAATATACTTAAAAAGTTTAACATCTTCTCTCCATTAATCCAGTTGATAGACTTTATATTTTAATCTCTCACAAATACATCGTGCGTGTGCACTTTATGTGCAACGTCGCGCAGACTTTCATCCCATCGATTGGCAACTATAATCTCAGCCGCTTTTTTAAAGTCTTCTAAACTATGCACAAGTTGACTTCCCTTAAAATTTGGCACACTCAAAGTTGGTTCGTAAATAACAATTTCAACACCCTTAGATTTTAGTCTCGTCATAACATCTTGAATCGCACTATATCTAAAGTTATCGCTACCATGCTTCATCTTTAAACGATAAATACCGACTGTTTTAGGATTTTTCGCCACAATCTTATCAGCAACAAAATCTTTTCGAACATCATTTGATGCAACAATCGCTGAAATTAATCTCTCAGGGACTTGACGATAATTTTGTTTTAACTGCTTGGTATCCTTAGGCAAACAATAGCCACCATAACCAAAACTTGGGTTGTTATAGTGAGAACCGATGCGCTCATCTAATCCCATTCCTTCAATGATTTGTCTAGATTCAAGTCCATTTATCTGCGCAAAAGTATCCAATTCATTAAAATAAGCGACACGAAGGGCTAAGTAAGTATTGGCAAATAACTTGATTGCTTCCGCCTCGGTTTCACCCGTGTATAGCACAGCCACTTCCTTATCCCAGACATTTCTCAAAAATAAAGCACCTATTTCTTTTGCTGCATCAGTTGTATCACCAATGATGATCCTAGACGGATAAAGATTGTCATACAGTGCTGTTCCTTCCCTCAAAAACTCAGGACAAAAAATAATAGTTTGAACACTTGGAAATTGTTTTTTTAGGGTCGCAACATAGCCGATTGGAATCGTAGATTTGATAATGAACTTCGCATCAGCTTTGATTTGAATTGCTTTTTCAATCACCTCTTCAATAGACGATGTATTAAAATAATCTGTTGATTCATCATAGTCTGTTGGTGTTGCAATCACCAAATACTCTCCATGTAAAACCGCCTGCTCAAAATCACTAGTATAGCTCACATTAGAACGTTTCTCTTTAATAAATGACTCGATGTAATCATCTATTAAAGGCGAGCAACCTTGTTCCAATAATGTTATCTTGTGACTATCAATATCATAGCCCACCACCTCTTCATGCTGACCTAATAACAATGAATTCGCTAGACCAACATAACCTAACCCAAATACCGATATCCTCATTTTCCCATTGATTCGCAATCTTGTTTTTTTCTTTTCTATAATTAATAAAAATAAGCAGTACAGCTCATTATATGATAATATCTTTCGACAAGTTCCTTGTTTTTTAGAAGTATTAAGTCAAAAAAAGAGGAACAAATTCACAAAATAATAGATGCGATGCTAATTTCAAGATATTTTGAGGCATAAAAAAATCGTCTACCTCATAGACGACGATAGAAACTTGCTTATGTAACTTCTAGCTAATCAGATATAGCAATCAGTCGATAAATCTAATAATTTTGCGCTTAAATTATTTTCTTACTCACTTTATATCCCATAGCTATAATTAAATTATAACAGCATGAACTTTAATTGCATATGTAATTTCAGGACAATGAGCTTGTACTAACAGGACATATTCTACTTTAGTACATCAAAAGAACATCAAAAAAACCGTTGATTGCTCAACGGTTAAAGGCTTTCAGTTGTTTGGCGATGTCACGGTTTTGTTCCTTGCGTTTGATCGTCTCGCGTTTGTCATAATTTTTCTTACCTTTGGCAAGACCCATGAGGACTTTAGCAAAACCATCTTTAATGTAGACTCGTAAAGGCACAAAACTCATACCAGCTTGTGAAATTTCAGCTTCAATTTTAGCGATTTGCTTTTTATGCAATAAGAGTTTGCGACTGCGCGTCGGGTCAACATTCCAGATATTACCTTCGTCGAAAGGTGAAATGTGAACATTACTCAGCCAAACTTCGCCATTTCTCACACGTGCAAAACCATCTCTGATATTGATTCGAGCTTGTCTAACTGACTTGATTTCTGTACCAGTCAGCACAATGCCAGCCTCAAATGTTTCGGTAATCTCATAGTCATAATGCGCCTTTTTATTTTGAGCGACAACATTATCTTTGACTTTATCTTTTGCCATTTACAAACACCTCCTATTTTTTTCTAGTAGGTTTTCCGCCTTTTTTATGAAAAGGTTTCTTGTCTTTATCTTTATTTTTCTTCCAATCAGGACGTTTATCACGTGAATCACGTCCGCCACGGCTGTCTCTACTACGTTTTTCAACAGCTTCAACGACGTCTAAATCGCTGTCGACATGTTCAAAGTCGATGTCGCCAGTGATTTTATCGGCCTTTACCAATTTGACTTTAACAGGCTGTCCCATGCGGAACACTTTACCAGTACGCTCTCCTTTGAGGGTCAAATCCCGCTCGTTAAAGTTGTAGAAATCATCACCCAGCGTCGACATGTGCACCAAGCCTTCAATGGTATTAGGAAGTGACACGAAGAAACCAAAACGTGTGACAGATGAAATTGTCACGTCGTACTCAGTACCAACATAACTTTCCATGTACTCTGCTTTTTTCATGGCTTCAACGGCACGTTCAGCATCAATGGCGCGGCGTTCGCGAGACGATGTGAGCTTAGCCACTTCAGGGATGATTTCTTCGAAATGCTCGATGACTTCAGTCGTCGGATGGCTTTCAGCACGAATCAAGCGATGCACAAGTAAGTCTGGGTAACGGCGAATCGGAGAAGTGAAATGCGTATAGTATTCCGCAGCTAGACCGAAATGACCGAGGTTATCTTCATCATAACGCGCTTGTTGCATTGAGCGCAAAAGCATAGTTGAGAGTACCATTTCACCTGGTTGACCTTTAATTTTCAGCATGAAATCTTGCAAGTCTTTTGACTGCATTTTTTCAGGTGTCCCTTTCAAAGGAATACCAAATACTGATGCAAAATCAATAAAACGGGTTAATTTGTCTGCTTTTGGATGCTCATGAACACGGTAGATAAACGGCAGTTCACGTATCGCAAAGCTACGCGCTACCGTTTCATTAGCAATCAGCATGAAGGACTCAATCATCATCTCAGCTGTCCCACGTTTGCGGACTTGAATCTCGATTGGTTTACCAAGTTTGTCAACGATGATTTTCGCTTCTTGCGTTTCAAAGTCAATTGAGCCACGGCGAGCACGCATGGCAAGCAAAATCTCATGAAGTTTCGCCATTTGCTCGACTGATTCAGCAATTACAGCAAATTTATCCAAAAACTCTTGATTGCCAGCGAGCATTTCGTTGACATCAGAGTAAGTCATACGTTCCGTTGTTTTAATCACAGACTGAGAAATTTGATAGTTAACAACATGGCCGTCTGAATTAATTTCCATAACACATGACTGCGTAAAACGGTTCACACGTGGATTAAGGGAACAGATACCATTTGACAAACGTTCTGGTAGCATCGGTACAACACGGTCTGTCACGTAAGTTGATGTACCGCGGTTGAGCGCCTCACGATCAAGAGCTGACCCTTCTGTCACATAGTAGCTGACATCAGCGATATGCACACCAAGCTCAATGTTACCGTTATCTAGTGCTTTGATATGGACGGCATCGTCAAGGTCTTTAGCATCTGCACCATCAATGGTGAAGGTGATTTCATTACGGTAGTCAACTCGACCAATGATATCTTTTTCATCAATTTCATCTGGCACAGCATTAGCTTCAGCGATGACGTCTTCTGGGAATGGAGATGGAATACCAAGTGATTCCAAAACTTCTAAGACGTCAATCCCTGTATCTGTTGCTTTACCGATAATCTCAGTTACGATACCTTGGAGAACTTCTGGGAAGTCCCGGTCAGGATAGTGCGTAACATCCACACGAACAATATCACCGACTTCTGGGTGCAAGCCTTTTTTAGAGATATTCGTTCTGAATGGAATTTTCTTATTTTTATTAATAACGTAGCCTAAGAGCGAGCCGCTATTTTTCTTTTCTTCAGGGTCAAAAGCGTAAAATTCACCGACTAAACTCGTCACAGCACGAGATTTAATCGCGACAACTTTACCTTCTGCCTCGTTGCCTTTGAGTGCATTAGCTGGTGACGTAATCTTCACTTCAACAGTGTCTTCATTCATGGCAAATTTGGTGTTACCACGCTTAACAAAAACATCTGGCTCATTTTCACCAATTCTAACGAAACCAAAACCACGAGGGTTAGCTGAGAAAGTACCTTCTAGGACTTCTGCCTCTGGTTGCGGCAAGGCAAGATTGCCTGCTGCTGTTACTTCAATAGCTTTGTTTTCTTCTAATTGGGCAATTGTTTTGAGCAAATGCTTATAATCGCTCGCATTATCAGCTAAACCTAGATTGGTTGCTAACATTTTTGGCGAGATTGATTTTGATGGCATATTTGCCAAAAAATCAGTTACTTTTTTACTTAATTTCATATATTCTTTCTATTTTTTGAGTAGGACTCAGTATATTTCGTTGTGATAACACAAAAAGCTGAGAGTTTATCCCAGCCTTTTTTTAGGGTACCTGACACTTCACGACTCAACCGTTTTGACAATGGTGCAATAGATAAAGCAAGAATCGCCTCATCTGTCCTGTCTCGAAAAACGGCCTTCAAGCACAAAGTTTAGAGATTCCCGTCATTATCTGGTAGATAAAACAACTAGTGCAAAACCAACAAGCAGCCAAAGTCCAATCATCACACCAGTAAAACGTTGCATCACGGCTTCAAAGCCTCGTGCTTTACGTCGCTCAAATAGTTCATCACCACCGCCTGTAAAGGCACTTGCAGCGCTGTCTTGTTTAGAGGGTTGAATCATAATTGACACAATTAAAACTGCTGACAATATAAGTAAGACTGCAATTAAAATATCGTAAATAACTTTTATCATCTTCTCCGACTTTCTACATTCAACATTTGGTTATTTCTGTCCCAATCAGGTCGGATGACTGTCATCCTTTAAAATCCTGATGCTAGAAATAGCCATCATATAGTCATTATAACATAAAAAACATATCTTTGCTTAAAATAAAAAAAGAACCTTTCGATTCTTTTAAATTATCTCGTCATTTATATCAAGCATTATCCGTGATGTATTTGTAAACACCTTGACCAGCAAGTGCACCTTCTCCGACTGCTGTCGTGATTTGACGTAGATCTTTTTGGCGGACATCTCCCACTGCGAAGATTCCTGGTACTTTAGTTTGCATGCCTTGATCAGTTATAATCCAGCCAATCTCATCCGTAATCCCCAGATCTTTCACTGTATCTGTCATTGGATCAATACCGATATAGACAAACAGGCCACCAAATTCTTTTTCACTGATTTCACCCGTTTTAAGATTTTTAATCCGAACGCCTGTAATCTTCATGTCATTGCCTAAAACTTCTTCTACGGCTGAATCCCAGATGAATGAAATTTTTTCATTTGAATAAGCACGTTCTTGGATGATTTTTTGGGCGCGGAGTTCATCACGACGATGTAAGATCGTCACAGAGCTACCAAAACGCGTGAGAAATAGCGCTTCTTCTACGGCTGAATCTCCACCTCCAACAACCAAAATATCTTGGTTACGGAAGAAAGCACCGTCACAGACCGCACAGTAAGATACACCGCGTGCACCGTACTCTTCTTCACCAGGAACATTGAGGTGACGATGTTGCGCACCTGTCGCGATAATGACAGTTCTAGCCTCGTAAACTTCATCTTCAGTGATGACTTGTTTGACGCCTTCAGAATTGACAGTCACATTTTGGACAATGCCGTAAGCATTTTCGACACCTAATCCTTCAAGTGGTTCATACATTTTCATTGATAATTCAGGCCCCATAATCGTATCAAAGCCTGGATAATTTTCTACTTCAGCTGTATTGTTCATTTGGCCACCAGGTGCGCCACGTTCAAGTAGTAATACTTTGAGTTCACTACGAGCTGCATACATCGCTGCTGTCATCCCACCAGGACCGGCACCGATGACGATTGTATCATATAAAGTCATTTTTTCCCTCACTTTTTATTGATATTCCTTGAATAATTATTTCAGGAATATAAATGGTAATTACATTCTATATTTCTCACGTTGAATATGCAAGTATATCGTTTTATTAACCGATGAAAATATTGTACGACTTTTATAACCTACATAAGAATAATTGCCTCATGAAAAATGACCGTTAAAGGTTAGAATTAAACTCCAACTTTTAGAGATCATACGTATCCCAGATAAAACAAACATTGCTGTAATCAATCATCTAGACTTCAAAATAATCAAGATAGCCAAAACAGCAAAACTCAAGATTGGAATTGTTAAGATATCAATCAACAAGACATCAAAAATTTTATTTTGTCGAACACTTAAAGGCTTATCATAATTTCGGGAAATGGTGCCTAACATATAGAGGCCACTGAGAATTAACACAACGACAGCTGAGATCAACAAAGATTTAAGATAAATGGCTAAAATAGCTTGCATTAAAGAAAACTCCCTATTACGAGATTTTTAGTGTGGCGCGCAAGAAATTCTTTCGTTCTTGGATGTTTTGGCGCGTAAAAGACGTCTTCAGGCGTGCCAGATTCTATGATTTTCCCCTGTTCTAAAAAAATCACTTTACTCGCTACATTATAAACAAAATCCATCTCGTGACTAACGATAATCATGGTCTGACCTGATTTAGCGGCTTGAATGATTGACTCCTGCACTTCACTAACCAATTCTGGATCAAGAGCAGATGTTGGTTCATCTAAGAGTAACAACTCTGGTTTCATAGCTAGTGCTCTCGCAATCCCGACACGTTGCTTTTGACCACCTGATAAAAATTTCGGATAATAAGCCATCCGATCTGATAGACCAACCTTGATGAGTTCTTGCGCGGCTTGTTCCGCTGCAGTTGCTTTATCTAGTTTTTTGACTTGTATTAAGCCTTCCATGACATTTTCAAGTGCTGTTCGACGCTCAAATAGATTGAACTGTTGAAAGACCATGGCCGTTTTACGTCGAAGTTTAAGAATATCCTCTTTACTGATATTCGCAAAATCGAGATGCAAATCGTCAATATCAACATGACCTGAATCCGGCGCTTCTAGATAATTAATCGAGCGCAAAAAAGTCGATTTACCAGCTCCAGACGCCCCAATCAGTGCAATTACATCACCTGGCTCAATTTCTAATGACACATCATCCAAGACGACAGTGTCACCAAATTTTTTATATAGATTTGAAAGTTTGATGGTCATACGGCATCTCCTCCACCATTGTCCACAGAACCTTGTTCAAAGGGATTTCCTGTTGGGATTAAGTGGCGTTTATTTTTTTGTTTCGGTGTAATCTGTAATTTTCGCTCTAATAATCTAATCAAATTTTCAAAGACGAGGTTAATGGCCCAGTAAACGAGTGCGACGGCGAGGTAACTTTCGAAAACGCGGAAACTTGAACCACCGATGATTTTAGCTTCAGCGGTCATTTCAATGACACCTGCAACAAAGGCAAGAGATGTCCCTTTGAGTAAGCCCATGAGCGCATTCCCGAGGGGTGCAACAGCAACTGTTGCTGCTTCTGGCAATGTCACGCGTTTAAAAACTTGAAAATTAGTCATACCGAGTGATTTTGCTGCCTCAATCTGACCAACATCGACAGACTCAATCGCTGCACGTATCGTTTCAGAATTATAAGCTGCCTCATTAAAAGCAAAGGTTAAAATGACAAAAAGCATCGGCGAAATATCATTGATATTATAAGCCATGCCATAATTAAGGTTAATCGCTTTGAGAATCAAAGGAATGCCAGTATAAGTCAATAAAAGTTGCACATAAATCGGCGTCCCGCGAATAAAACTAACTGCGAGCGCACGGATTTGGTCTAAAACAGGAATTCGATTTAGCTTGATTAAGGCTAAAAGTAAGCCTAAAACAAGGCCTATCGCCATGGCAATCAAGGTGATAATAAAGGATGTTGGAACCCGACTGATGATAGGCTTAAAGGCACTAATAAAGGCATTCCAGTTAAAAATCTTGTCAAAAAACATGGTCCAGAACTCAGTAAACGTGTACTGCCCTTTGACCGTGACACTTACAATCACAATTGTTAACACAAAGACTGCCAATATCCCGAAGGCTATTTTGCTTGCTTTTTTCATGGTATATCAAAACTTTCTATACTTTTTCGGGCTGATGACGATGACACCCTTTTTTATAATTCAGATTATTTATAGGCATCAGCTGATGGCACAAAATCACCACCAAAATATTTTTCTGATAACTCTTTGAGTGTACCATTTGCCTCTAGCTTTTTCAAGACCTTGTCAACCTTAGTTTTCAATTCCTTGCCTTGTGCATCCTTGGTAAATAAGAAATACTCAAAACCATCGTGAGAATCTGTTGATTCTGAGGCGATATTAACCACCTTCAAATCGTCCAACCCCTTATCCTTGATAATTGTTTTAAGCGAAATCGCATCGTATAAAAGAAAATCTATCTTTCCAGAGTCAACATCTGCTAATCGGCTAGCTGTTGGATAGCTACCATCGACATAATTAAGTTTAACTTGTTTATCCGGATTTGCCTCATTATATTTGGATAAAATGGTGGTGTAATTTGCTGATGGAAGTACTTCTGTAGATTTCCCAGCTAAATCACCCAAGGTTTTGACTTTAACATCTGACTTCACAGCAACTGCATTATTCGATTTAGACAAGGGGGCTGAGAAGTAATACTTTTCAGCTCGTTCTTCTCGCCAACCAATATCATTAGCCGCAAACTGATAGCGACCTGAGTCTACACCTGCAATCACACTATCAAAGTCAGTCACTTCTACTTTGAGTTTATATTCTGGTAATTCTTTAAATACCGCACGCGCCACTTCAATGTCATAACCTGTCGGTTGATCATTCTCAGAAAAAGTGAAGGGTTTCGTATCTGCATCGGTTGCAACTGTAATAGTCGTAACTTTATCATTTTTTGATGTCTCAGATGTCGCAGTTGATGACGATTTCCCACAAGCTGCAAGGGCAACTGCTGCACTTAAAATTAAACCTGACACGATTATTTTTTTATATTTTTTCATCAAAAAAATCCCCTTTTTTCTATTCATTAAGATATTTTTATTTTATCATACTTCATTTGTCTGCATCATCATGAAAGATTATGGCCGCCATAAAAAAAATAAAACCCCGGAGGATTTTATTTCTTATCTTAGCATTTTGGCTAAATTTTCTGCTCTCTCAACTTGCCAATTAGCATGCCTAGACTCAGCAATGCAATGACGAACAATAGTTGAATACCAAAGCCTTTATAAAGTGCCATTTTTTGCGAGGCATTGAAAGTCGTCTGATAACCAATGAGTTCATTCGTCACTTCATACCAATAAACCGGTAAAAATTGCGTTATTTTTTAATAGCAGGACTTAAAACAGATAGTGGGACAAACACCCCACAGAGAAACCCCATCCCCAAGGTAAGAACATTGGTGACGCTTGAGATGATATTGACCCTTTGGATAAGTTTACTCATCAAGAATGAAAGTGCCAACGAAACCAAGATCATCAAACCGACATTGAGCAAATAATAGGGGAGGTTAGGGTCTGCCAAAAATGCCTTGGCACTTAAAATAATCGGTAGTGCAACCCCACAAGTCAACCAGAGACCAGTACCGATGACTGCTGCACCTAGCATGAGCTGTAAATTCATAGACCGATAAGAAACTGGAGCGCAAAGCATTCTTCTTTTCTTATCTGGTTCCGCATAGATGATTAAGATGATGCCGAGCGAATAGCTGGTCATAGAAATCAAAATATAAGGCAGATATTGGAAAAGATAATTATGATAGGGCATTTCGCCACCACTTTTATTTTGGGCAATCAGCGTGACTCTGGACTTTTGGCTGTCATAGCGCTGAACTTTTTGAACGGCTTGCGCCACAGTATCACCACTTTCATGAATGACTTTAACACTTCTTAGAAATTGGTCTACTTGACTAGTCACATAGGTACTATCAAATCCTGGTTTATTTATCAGGGTTAAGGGTGTTTGCTTGTCAAAATAGTCTTTTTCAAAGCCTTTCGGAATTTTGATGACACTGTAAACATTACTATAATAGAGATTTTCTTGAATCATATCAGGAGTACTGATAGTCAAATCATTTTTAACACTTTGTGTTTTTTCAAGATAGTTCACCAGATTTTTAGAAAGTTCACTCTGATCTTTATCCTCTATCGCAATGCGTGTGCTCATGCTTTTGAAGGTAGATGTTGATTGATTATCCCCCATTGATAATTGGGTCATAACAGCTATAGCTATGAAAATAACAAGATAGAGACTAACAGATTTGGCATCTCGTTTGAGTAAAAGTAGAAATCCTTTAAATACTGTCATAACGCTCCCTCCTTAATAGACTAAAAGCTAAGGCAATACAGACGACACTCATTATCGCCAAGATCCACATATCTCTAGCATAGCGAGCTGGATTATCATAGACACTCAAACAATAAAAGGCATCAGCCAAAAGTGCGGCAGGATTAATACGATTGAGTAGAGGGAAGTACTCTTCGACAATAATCCCCATATTTTCAAACATCAAACCCGCAAAAAATGACGGTACCAAAGTCAAAGCAACGGTCAATCCCATTTTTAGATTTCTTGAGGCGTGATTAGAGGCACCTAATACGATACCTAAGGAAACACCAATCACACAGCCCATCAGTACCGTCACAATAATTCCTAACATATTATCGCCTAAACTAATGCCAAATCCTTTCGTAATATAAAGCGTTAATAGCAAGACACTGATAAAATCAACCGTCAAAATCGTCATGAAATCAACTAAAATTAAAGTAAGTTTTGGCGTTGGCGAAATACTTCTTCTTGCACCCAAGGCTGAAAGATTGGCTTGAGTTTCAAAGCTATTGTTCACGCCTAAAAAGATACCTGATAAACAAGCGTAAGCAATTAGTGCAAAAAAGTATTGCATAAAGCTCGACGTTGTTTTACCATTAGGCGCCACAGCTTTAACAGCTGGTTTCAAATCAGACATTGCAGCAATGGCTGCTGGGAGGTTTTCAGGATGTGCTTTAGCAATATCGGAAATCATGGCGACATTTTTATTGTAGCTGTCCAAAACAACCTTTAAAATACTGGTACTCAAGCTAGATTTTGTCACCGTCAGACTTAAATCTTGTCCAAGATAAAATAAACCGCTAATTTTGCCATCCTCTAATTTTTCCTTGGCTACTTTTTCTGTTGGATAAGACTTAATCGTAATCAATTTTTCTTTTTGCATCTCAGTTAGGAAAGCTTTTTGTGTTTCGGTCTGAGCTGACTGATTGCTTACAACCATGGCAATCGGAATTTCGGTTGCAACTTCTTCATTCTTAGCTAAATTCCCAAAAGCCATGAAGAAAAAAGTACCTAAAATCATCGGAAAAGCAATCGTCCAAAAAAGAATTGTCCGTTCTCCCAAAGTTTGTTTTAAGCGATAGATCAATAAATGTCTCATGCTTGTTCCTCCCTCCTACGCTTTATTTTTACTTGTTTCATATCTATTTCATCTCTCATTATCATACACCAGTCATCAATCCCGAAGTTGCTTTCCAGTAATTTCTAAAAAGACATCATTTAAGGTTGGCAATTCCGACAAAACGCGACCAAATGCAATCTCTTGTGCCTGTAAATGTGCAAGAATTCGCACCAAATTGTGCTGGGAACCCGTGCAGCGAATCATTAAAGTTCGTCCCTGATAACTCAAATCTAAGACATGCGGTAAGCTATGAATTGCTGCTAAATCAGATTCTTCTAAAACAATATCGTCTATGCTAATCGTTTCACCGACCTTAAGTAAGCTCTTCAACTCTTCACTTGAGCCTTCAGCAATCACACGACCATGGTCAATAATGGCAATCCTTGTGCAGATTTGTTCCACCTCTTCCATATAGTGAGAAGTATAAATCACCGTTGTCCCTTGACGATTCAACTCTTGAATACCTTCTAAAATATTGTTGCGACTTTGAGGATCGACAGCTACCGTCGGCTCATCTAAAATAATGAGTTTGGGTTTATGCGCAATACCACAAGCAATATTCAAGCGACGTAATAAGCCGCCTGATAATTTTTTAGGAAACATTTTGACATAATCTGACAGTCCAACAAACTCAATCGCCTCTTGAACCATTTTTTGACGTCTTGTCTTATCTTTCACATACAAGCCACAAAAATAGTCAATATTTTCATAAACTGTCATCTGCTCAAAAACAGCGACATTCTGCATGACAATCCCAATCTCTTGTTTTATGTCATAACTGTCAACACGCATCGGTTTTTCAAAAATAGTGATGTCGCCCTTATCATATTTCAGCAAGGCTAACAAACAGTTAATCGCAGTCGTTTTGCCCGATCCATTGGGGCCAAGCAAGCCGAATATCTCACCTTCTTTGATAGCCAAATTTAAGTGGTCAAGCGCTAAAACATCACCGTATCGTTTTACTAAATTTTCAATATGAATCATGAGAATTACCTCCTAAAAAATCATTTATTTATACTTTTATTATAACTAATCATCCAAGGCAAAGTAAGTGTTAGATGTCAGTAAATTAAGTGACAAATGTCATCACCTATTGCATCATCTTAGAAATCACTAGATTTTAGAACAAATACAGTGTAAAATGGAGTAACCAATAAAAACTCAAAATTAATTAAGAATGGAGAATAGACATGCGACGTGTAAACGACCAGGTCATCTTGATGATTTACAGTCTAGCTTTGGCTTGTACAATTAAAGTAGATACTTCGCTTGTCATTGCGCTGCTTATTGCCATCATATACCTTGCTTTAATGACACTAACAGAAACAACTGATTTATGGCGACATTTGATTTTCACTGGTCTATTTCTCGCTTTTTCCTTCTTCTGTCCACTATGTCTACTTTTTTTACCACTTATCATCTATCATTTAATATCACGACAAAATAAATTGTTACTTGTTATCAGTTTGCTGCTGATGATGTATTTGGTCTACCATAGCGCTATCTTACCACTTTTTCCAATAGGTACTTTCCTAGCTACTGGTCTAATCTTAGCAGCCTATGCTGCTGAAAAAACACGCCAAATAGACACGCTGACAAATAGTCTTCAAAAAACGCGAGATGATAGTACTGAACTCACGCTTTTATTACAGGATAAAAACCGTACCTTGAGAGACAAACAAGACTATGAGATTTATGCCGCAACCCTAAAAGAACGGAATCGTATCGCACGTGAGATTCATGATAATGTCGGTCATCTATTATCTCGCGCCATTTTAATTACGGGTGCGATGAGGATGACAAATCACATTAGCAATCTCCGTGAGCCTTTTGATAGCCTTGATAGTTCCCTAGGGGAGGCGATGGACAGTATCCGAAAAAGTGTCCATGATTTGCACGATGATGCTGTAGACCTTGAAAAAACACTTGAAGAGCTTATCACAAATTTTACTTTTTGTTCCGTCGATTTTTCATATCACATGGCAAAAACCATCCCACGTGATGTTAAATATAATGTCATTGCCATTGTCAAAGAGGCACTCAATAATACCATCAAACATAGTGATGCCACGCTTGTTCGATTAACCGTCTCTGAATCTGAGGCACTCTACCAGGTCATCATTGAAGATAATGGAACAAGGCTCTCACCTGATATGCCTACTAACCCACTTAATAGCGACACACCTGGTATCGGCTTGATAAATATGGCTGAGCGCGTAAAAAAATTAAAAGGCAGCATCACTTTTTACAGCCAAAATGGCTTTAGAATCTATATCAAAATACCCAAACATTAACAGAATTTAAGATTGAATACAAATAAATACAGAAAGAAGTACCCTATATGCGTGTCTTAATCGTGGATGATGATGCCCTCATCACTAGCGCTTTAAAAATGATTTTAGAAGTCGACAAAATTGACGTTGTAGGCGTTGGCCACGATGGCAGCGAGGCAATTCAACTCTTTGAAACACTCAAACCGGATATCTTACTCATGGATATTCGAATGACAGAAATGACCGGATTAGATGCTGCAAAAACGATTCTATCTCAATACCCAGATGCTAAAATCTTACTTTTGATCACTTTCTCAGACGACGAGTATATTATTCAGGCACTCAAATACGGTGTTAAAGGCTATCTTATCAAACAGGATTATAGCAGCATCGTCCCCGCCTTAAATGCTGTCAGCAAATCTCAAACCGTCTTTGGTACAGAAATAATTGCTAAAATACCAGGACTTCTACACACAAAACAGCCTGACCCACAAGCGAAATTTAATTATGAAGATTACAGTCTGACTGCCAAAGAATATCAATTAATCGGCCTCGTCGCAGATGGACTCAGTAATAAGGAAATCTCGGTTCAAATGTTCCTAAGTGAAGGCACAATTCGCAACTATTTAAGTACCATCCTTGACAAATTAAATTTGCGTGACCGCACACAATTAGCTATATTTTATCTGACGACTAAAAATGGTAGCTGAATCTAGAAAAAAGACAAGCAAAAAACAGATAACAATAAACGTTACCTGTTTTTTTGATACCTTCAAGCTTATTTCACTTCTTCAAACGTGAAACCGCTCCAAGGTTTGATATAGTCGAGCAAGAACAATTCATCATCAGAAATACGACCGACAACATTGATTTGACCTTGATTTGGCATATCTTTAAGCGCAATTTGTGTTTCACCCTTGTATTGGCCAAATTCGACATTGCCAATCAAGATATCACCACGTTTAATATCCCTCGTATCATGTGCTGGGAATTCTTTGTCTTTATGCCACACACGTGTCATGGTTGAGCGTAAGATATATTCACTTCGGTCACCACGATAACTATGCTCGCTCTCAAACAGGACGATACGTTCATTGTCTGTAATTGATGCACTTGGTACAATTTTCAAAGCAGGTTCAGCAGCAAAGAAAGCCTCGCTCATTGCTTTGATTTCTGCTTCACTTGCGTAAGCATTTGCTATTGTAATATCATTGATACCACCCAATAACTTCATATGCTTAACTTGTGTCGCAATATCCAAATCACGGTGACGTTCAAGACTGACAAGACCATCGCTGAAAGGCCAAGGACCAAATGTCGCATCATGTGAATTAACAAACGCCATGGTATTTAAGTTATATTGATTAAATTTCTTGGTGCAATAAATAAAGTGGTCCAAAGCCAAACCAGAATAACGCATTGGATAGAAATTATGGCTACCCAATAGAAGTTCAGGGTTTGGTGAATAGCTCATAATATTATCCACATAGTTAGTCCCTTGACTCATGTTGATTTCAACCTTGATACCATAAGGATTACGTGTCATTTTCGCTTCTTCAGCGCCCGTAAAACCAAGGTCTAAACGGATACCATCAGCTCCCATATCATTGAAAAATGATAAGTCATCGTATGACACACCAAGCTGTTCAAAAAGCGCAGGGTTAATGTCCACCATCACTTCCATGCCAAGTGAATTGGCATAGTCAACAGGCTTTTTAAAAACTGCAAGAACTTCATCCTTATCACCATTGATTTCGAGTAGGCTTGTAAAGACGCGCTTAAAACCATATTGATGCGCTAAATCAAGATAAGCTTTATCCTTTTCAAATGTGCTGCGTTCTGGATAAATAGAAATGCCAAGTTTTCTCATGTGTTTCCTCCATTAGGCGCCTAGCGCCATTGCTTATTAAATCTCATAAAATATGTTTTAAAACTTTTTCAATCTAAAATGAAAACGTTTTATAGTGTCATTATAACAAAAAAATTGGTCTATGCCAATTTTTTTAAAGTATAAACGATTGATTTAACCAAAGGTTATATTCAAAATGTTGTATTTTTCTGGTTGACCTACCTTAACCAAAATACCTGAAGAGGAAAAATCCAGTAACAATAAAAACAAGCATCCAAAGAATTGAAATAATTGTACCAAGTTTGGCAAATCGATGGCCTTTCAAATCATGCGCATCAATATGTTCAAAAGCAGTCAAGCTAAAAATCAGTCCTGGCAGGGCTGTGATTGGAATAATCGCCAAAATAAGACCAGCGACAGCGGCCTTACTAATAGGTTGATTTTGAATAGGTTTCGAATTTCTCATATTAGATTAATTCTACCAAAATTTACGACAAATGACAACATTGCACATCACTTTTCTTATAATCTACCACCCTATATTTTTTCAAAAGATGGTACAATAAACGTATGTTAGCATTTATCAAGAAAAATAAATTAGCGCTACTCATCAGTTTCCTTATCCCCCTCCTTGCAATCGGTATCAATTTTGCCCTCCTTGGTATTTATTGGGGAAGTGATAAGACAGTTTTAGCAGGCGATGCTTACCACCAGTACGTTGCCTTTCATGCCCTATTTTCAGATATTTTACATCACGGTTCAGGTTTCTTTTACACCTTCACCAGTGGCCTAGGACTTAATTTTTTAAGTTTTTCATCCTACTATCTAGGCAGTCTACTCATGCCACTGACCTATTTTTTTAACGCATCAAATATGCCTGATGGCCTCTATCTGCTAACCCTACTTAAATTCGGGTTGATCGGCTTATCTGGCTTTGTCGCTTTCAAAAATATGTATCGCTCCCTATCAAATTGGCTCATTATCAGCTTATCAAGTGCCTACGCCCTCATGAGCTTCATCGTCAATCAGTCCGAAATCATCATGTGGCTCGATGCCTTCATCTGGATGCCCCTCATCATCTGCGGCCTCCACAGCATGATGGCGAACGGCAAACGGCGACTATATTACATCAGTCTAACCCTACTTTTCATTCAAAACTACTATTTTGGTTTTATGATGGCACTCTTTCTCATCGGCTATTTCTTAGTCAGACTTAGCTTTGACAGCTGGTCTCTCCGTAAATGCCTTGATTTCGCCATCACTTCACTCCTAGCAGGCTGCACCAGCCTCATCATGATTCTACCTATGTATCTGGATCTAAAAGCTAACGGTGAATGTTTTACCAAAATCACAGAACTATTTACAGAAAAATCCTGGTATTTTGATGTCTTCGCTAAAAACTTTGTTGCAAGCTATGACACCACCCAGTACGGCGCCGTACCAACAATCTACATCGGTCTGCTCCCACTCCTTCTCGCAAGCCTACTCTTTGTCACCAAATCTATCCGTCTGCGTACAAAGTTTGCCTATACTGCTCTACTCGGCTTCATCATCGCCTCATTCTATCTGCGCCCACTTGATCTCTTTTGGCAAGGCATGCACACACCGAATATGTTCCTCCATCGTTACAGTTTTGTCTTTAGCCTCTTAATCATTCTCATGGCTGCTGAGACACTTACACGACTATCGGAAATTCGACTACGTTGGCTTGGATTCACTATCTTTGTTTTAACAACAGGCTTTACTGCAACAGTCCTCAGCCGACATTATAGCTATGTGAAAAACCTTAATATCTCCTTAACCTTATTATTCGCCCTAGCTTATCTCATTATCCTCATTGCTGATAGAAAAAAATGGCTCCTGCCAAATGCCTTTCCAATTTTAATTAGTGTTTTTATGATTTTCGAACTAGGCATTAATGGCTATTATCAGCTCAATGGCGTCTCTGAGGAATGGCACTACGCCTCTCGTACTTCTTATGATGAGCAAACTAAGAAAATTCTTCCAGCAGCAAAAGAGATTGCATCCGATACTGACTTTTATCGGATGGATAAAACCAAGCCAGATACAGCTAATGATGGTATGAAATACGGCTATAAATCTCTGGGACAGTTCTCTTCTGTAAGAAACCGTAAGTCCTCAGCCACACTCAATCTACTCGGTTTTCAATCAACAGGTACCAATCTCAATCTTCGCTATCCCTTAAATACCTTGCTGATGGATTCGATTTTCAATATCCGTTATAATCTCAATACAAGTCAACCCGATAAATATGGTTTTAACCTCGCTCATGCAGATGTTCCCAATCTGACCCAGAACTCTTATGCCTTACCACCAGCTATTTTTGTTGAAAAGGGCTATAAAGATGTCAAATTATCAGATAAAAATATCCTTGAGAATCAGACCAAGTTTGTTAATCAATTAGCAGGAACTGATACCACATTTTTTAAACAATTTTATGTGGATAGAGAATCAACAACAGGTACGATTACTGGAGGTAAAGGTCGCGTAACGCTGACAAAAAAAGGGAGTGATGACATCACCCTCTCCTATACGGTAACAGCACCAGCAGGTGGTCAAGCCTATCTTAAATTATCTGATGTGACTTATCAAAATTCCGATGCTGAATATGTCAAAGTCAACATCAATGGTCGCATCTTTTATATCAATACCAACGATACAGGCGCCTTTATCAATCTTGGTTATTTCGAACAGGAGACATCCGTCAATATCACACTAACTTTCCCAGAAAATCGTTATGTTAATTTTGACACAACAGAATTCTGGACCATGCCTATCAGCACTTATACATCAACCATACATAAGCTCAAAACGAATCAAGTCACGGCAAAAGCCATTAAGAATGGTCTGGTAACCACTGTCACTGCCAATACCAACGGTGATTTATTTCTGACACTACCTTTTGACAAGGGATGGTCTGCCACAATAGATGACAAGCCAGTTAAAATCAAGCAAGCTCAAACTGGTTTCATGACCGTTCCGGTAACTAAGGGAATGCATACAGTCAAGCTTAAGTTTGTCCCACAAGGACTTAAACTTGGTGCTCTCTGCTTTGTTCTCGCTTTGATTAGCTTCATCTTTTATAACCGTTATAACAAAAAACACATCCGTCAATAAAAACTTGACTGATGTGTTTTTGATTAGGTAAGTAGATTAGCCAGAAAACCACTACCATGGATAAGGATGTAAGAATAAAGGTAGATTGGCAAGGGTTTACCAATAAAAATCGTAAATAAGAAGTATTTCCAGGTCATTTTGGTTTGACTTGAGATTAATACCAAGGCATCATCTGGTGCAACTGGCAGCAGAATAGCGATAAAAAACAAAATATCGTATTTCTTTTGTCCTTTATCTACCCATCTCATGTACTTATTATAGTGTTTTTCCTTGATAAAAGTTTTGACGAGGACAGAGCCATAAACACGTCCCATATGAAAAAGGATAATTGAGCCGATGACAATACCAACATAGTTATACAAAAATCCTGTATAAGGGCCAAAAATCATAACGCCCGCCGCGGTCGTAATACCTCCGGGGATAATCGGAATTACGACTTGAATAATTTGTAGACCAATGAAAATGAAAGGGCCTAAGATGTAGTGCGCCATGACTAACTCTGATAGCGCCTGAGGGTCGCGTAAAATATCGATACGATAAAGGTAATAACCGCCAATTAAACAAGCAATAATCCCAAGAATCGAGATAACATTAAAAATTTTCTGGACGATTTTTAAAACCTTTTCATTCATATCCTTCTTTTCCCATCCTGTTTACCTTATACAAAAGTCCTTATTGTCTCTATTTTAATTACTTGTATCAAGTTATTAAGCCAAAATGGTACAAGCCACCGTTTTGGTTGCCACTAAAGGCGAATTGTCGCTTATTATCATTTTGAGAGACTAAGCAGTGATATCTTCTTTACGACTTTTTAAATAAGTCATTTGTTCCTTTGTCCAATCGGGTAATTGCTCTGTAAAGGGCTTAAATCCGATTTTATTGGCCGGATTATTAAAATGAAATCTCCGTTGCACGTGATGTGTTTGCGGCTGTTTTTCAAGAGTTCTCAAACTCAACGAAATTTTTCCGTTAAATTCATCAACATCAATCACTTGTGCTTGACATGTTTGTCCAACTTCGATCACATCATGAATATCTGCAACATACCCTGATTTAATTTCTGAGATATGAATCAAGCCACGATGTTTGCCAAACTTGACAAAGGCCCCGTATTTTTGCAAGCCTGTAATTTCAGCTTTAATAATATCCCCAATTTTTATAGGTTTATCACTCATGGTTTATTTTTTCTCTACATCAATGTTGATGATTTCAACATCATTTTCTGGTTTATCTTGGAAACCTGTTGGTTCTTTTGCAATACGGTCAAGTGTTTCAAAACTTTCAGCATTTGCTAATTGACCAAAAACAGTATGACGGCCATCCAAATGAGGTGTCCCACCAGCTGTATAGATTTCAGCAATTTCTTCTGGCCATCCACCTTTGACAAGAGCAGATTTATCGTAAGGTAAGTTTTCATTTTGAACGATGAAAAATTGGCTGCCATTCGTATTCGGACCAGCATTGGCCATTGAAAGCGCACCACGGATATTGAAGACATTTTCAGAAAACTCATCTTCAAATTTTTCACCATAGATTGATTCACCACCCATGCCTGTACCTGTTGGGTCGCCACCTTGAATCATGAAATCACGGATGATACGGTGGAAAATCACACCATTGTAATAGCCTTTTTCGGCCAATTCAACGAAATTTTTAACTGTTTTAGGTGCAACATCGTCAAATAATTTAACGGTTAAGTCTCCAAGATTAGTGTGAATTGTTGCGACTGTACCAGTATAGTTTTCTAAATCTGTTTGTGGGTAAGTAATTGTCATGTTATTTTTCCTCTTTTAATTTATTATATTTATAAGATATTCAGAGCTTTCAAAGCCTTTTCTATACCGTCATTTTCAACGGTGTCAGTAATGTAATCTGCCATTTCCAAAATTTTCGGGTGGGAAACTTTCATAGCAATGGAAAGCCCACCAAGATCGAATAGTTCAACGTCATTGAGTTCGTCACCAAAGTTCATGACATTGTCAACACTGAGTCCTAATTTATCAAGAACGCGACGAACACCTTCAGCTTTACTACCTGTCATCGGAACAATATCAGATGAATGCTGATGCCAGCGAACCATTCGGACCTGATCTGCCAAATTTTCAGGTAGGACAAGCTGTTCGTCATGCTCAGATAAAGTTAACATTTGATAAACAGCGTGAGTCTGATAAAAATCTGGATCAACTGGTAATTTACCATAGACAGGGGTTATGGCGTTACTCATCAAATTCGTCCATTTAGAGGCAACAACCTGATCTGAACCGTAGAATACATGATCAACATCAGAACCCTCTAACCAAGTAACGAGGTTCGTCACAACAATTTCTGGTAAAGGTTTATCGTAAATGACCTGACCTTTACAATCAACAACATAGGCACCGTTGGCTGTCACAAAAATATCCGGATTAAGCGCACGAATTTCAGGTACGACACCAGATAAATTACGGCCTGTAGCAATTCCTGTTAAAATCCCTTTTTCACGAAGTGCAGCAAAGACTTGTGGCATAGACGCTGGCATATAACCAGTATCTTTCACACGTAGCGTATCATCAATATCAAAAAAAATAATTTTAATATCTTTCGCTCTGTTTAGTAATTTTTCCATATTTTTATTATATCATTTTCAAGCAATTTTGTGCTTAATGGCATATATTGCAGCTTGTGTTCGATCCTCTACTTGTAACTTTGATAAAATATTAGACACATGCGTTTTTACAGTTTTTAGTGAAATATAAAGTTCATCAGCAATTTCTTGATTAGACAAACCCTTAGCAATTTCTTTTAGAACCTCCGATTCACGTGCCGTCAAATCTTCATGTAACTCTGGTTGCGCATGTCGCTTTTCATAAATCTTAGCTCTCACACTGTCCGAAAGAACATCTTGCCCTTCAGCAATTTTGCGAACAGATGCCGCAATTTCATGCGCTTGAGAAGTTTTCAAGATATAACCTTTGACACCTGCTTCAAGCGCTGGGAATATCTTTTCATCATCCAAAAAACTTGTTAAAATTAAAATTTTCGTCTCTGGATTTTCAGATAAAATTGCTTTTGAGGCAGCGATTCCATCCATTTCTTCCATGACCAAGTCCATCAAAATCACATCTGGTCGATGTTGCTTAGCCTTCTGAACACCATCTAAACCATTGACTGCCTCTGCCACGACTGTTAAATCTTCCTGCATATTCAGATAGCTTGATAGTCCTAAACGCACCATTTGGTGATCATCGACAAGCATGACTGTTATTTTTTCCATCTTCATTCCTAACTTATTTTACCTTGGGGATTACGATTTTAACGATAGTACCAGCTCCGGGCGCAGAATTCAACTCAACTGTTCCACCCAAAGAAAGTGTCCGCTCTCTGATGTTTTTCAAACCCTGACTAGCCGTCTTACCAACTGTCGGATCAAACCCAACACCATCATCCTTAACCACAAGTACCAAAGTCCCAGCCGTTTGACTAAAGGAAATATGGATATTTTGTGCTTTGGCATGGCGTAGCGTATTCGACAGCAATTCTTGCGTCATTCGGAAAATGTTGTTTTCGATATTTTTATCGGCCTTAATTTCAGCAATATTAGCTGATATTTTCGCTGATATTTTCGCTTGGAGTTCATCTATTAGTGCATTTAAACCTTCAGTCAAGGTCTTATCTGCCAACTCTGACGGACGTAAATGCAATAGCAATGCCCGCATCTCATCTTGTGCTTCATGCAAAATTTTCAGTGTCAAAGTTGCTTGACTCGTAATTTGTTTTGAAGTCAGATTCGGATTATCGACCACAGACGATAAAATCATCGTCGCCGCAAATAATTCTTGACTGACTGAATCATGCAATTCTCGCGAAATCCGAATGCGTTCCGCCTCAACAATGACTGCCTGTTCTATATTTTGGGTGACAGAGAGATTTTGCAACTCCAGAGACATCTCCTGCATACGCTTAGATAAGCCTTGTAAGATATCGAGTTCTGGTTTTTCGTTATTTAGGATTTTATCAATATCCTGCGTCAAACGTGACTTCTCCTCGCCATATTGCAACAAGAAGAAACTAGCATAGACTAGCGTTAAAACCGCCGAGACAGTTAGGGTGAGCCAAGACGTTTTGACATCAAATAAGTTGATATTCAACAAACTCAAGAGCGCAATAATTGCGCCCAAGGTAATAAGGAACCAAGTGATGAAACTCGCGACAATATTACGTTTTAAAATCATATTGCCTGCCTATCCTTTGACAACTTCAACATTACCACGCCCAACATGAACAGTAATCCGAATACGTTTATCAGATGTGCCAAATTCATCGGTCATATATCTGACATGCTCTGTATTAACCTTGGTAATGTCATCGAAAATCTTGACGACGCCTGAAAGTGCCGTAACATCAAGCATGACAGCAACATCATCAGGTACAATAATCTTTGTACTACCTGAGGCTTTTTTAATCGTCAAATCATTCCCTGTGGATTGAAAAGTCGTACAGCCTAAATCAATGACATCATTACCTGACAAGCGAGACACAGTATTTTCAGATTGGTTATCAAAAATAGCACGACGCTCAAAGCTTGTCTCTTCTGATTTGAAAGCCCTAGGGTCGTTCACTGAGGTGTAGGTCGTGCCTGACGATTTCCAAAAAAGAATCGCAGCAATAACTGGAAAGAGCAAAGCTAACCAAGTATAGCCATTTGCTACAAACATAATCAAAGCAACAACACCAAACCCAATGGCAATTTGTTGTAGGATTTTTTGTACAGTCCATGAGTTTACGCGACTAGAGAGATAGCCTAAAAATAGACCAATCCCAAGAACAATCAGAAAGAATGGATTTCTAACTAGAGAAATCCCCAAGAGCACTAGCAACAAAATTTCTATGATGATAAAAAGCTTAAATTTATTCATACTCCTATTTTACCATTTTAAACGTCAAAAAAATCAGCCATTGGACTGATTTGAGATTATATAAACCCCCAAAATGCTAGAACAAGCACAAATATGCCGACAGCAACATACATATGTTTTGGATTTTTAAATATTTTTACATCCATCGGTTCTATTCTGTTAGTGACACCCCGGTAAATCATCGTTATCCCTAATACTATCTGCAACAGGAAAATAATAATATCTAACATGAAAACTCCTACTTCATTACTGTGTTAATTTATATGAAAATCATCTTAATTCAAATGTAAGCGTTTTACATCTTATATTATAATATTCTATTACTCTGATGTCAAAAATATAACAGAGGACTTTCTCTCAAGAGTACATCAAAAGCCTTCAGTCTATTTTGACTGAAGGCTAAATGTTACAGAATTTTAGTCGTCCATGACGCTAATTTCTGGTTTTTGTGACAGATACTCAGGCACTTTTGTAGCAAATGCTAAAAGTGTTTGGTTCTTATTATGATTTTCTAGTGCTTGCGCATCTGACCATTTTTCAATCATCATAAAGACATTTGGTTCAGTATGTGATTCGAATAAATCGTAAGCAAGACATCCGGCATCAGTTTGGCTGGCTTGGATTAAATTTAAAATATCTTCTAGAAAGTTTTCTCTTTTTTCTAGCTTAATAGTAAATTTAGCATTGACTATTTTCATGGTTATCCCCTTTATTTCTGTTGTCTTAATTATTTGATTAGTCAACAGTTGATCAGTCAATTATATCTCATCACTCTTAAATTGTAAAAAAATTTAACTCTTAAATTCAAAAAAATCTTGTATGTGTCAATATTGATACAAACAGGATTCTTTATTCTCTAAACTTATCTAATCCCCAAAGCAATCCGCGCATAGCGAGACATTTTATCAACAGACCATGCAGGATACCAGACCAACTTCACTTCAGTTTCAGTGACTTCTGGCACTTCTTTCATGGCGTCGTGGATTTGATCTGTCAAAAGATCAGCAAGCGGACAACCCATTGTTGTCAGGGTCATTTGGATCTCAGTTCGGCCGCTATCTTCAAATTCAATCGCATAGACAAGGCCAAGGTTAATAATATCAACCCCTAACTCAGGGTCAATCACGCTCTCAAGTGCTGAGAGGATTCTATCTTTAATTTTTTCTACTTCTTCTGGGGTATAATTTGCCATAATTGGTCACAAACCTTTCCTTACACTTAGTATGTCTATTTTATCAAATTTTAATGACTTTGACAAACATGTTTGACTAGTTGGCTATCTACTCAGGATTTTTATCCCTGACAAGTGTCATGATGAGAATGAAAAAGCACCCAATCCTACCAGATGAGGTGCTTTAGTGTTTTTTGGATACTCTACCGCCCTTTATTATAGCGCGATGTCGAGTATTCTGTCAAATTTCCATTTCACCAGTTTGACTAAAAAAAATCATACTTTATCTTTAGAGAAGAAATAATTCAAACACTTATCAAAATGTGACGCATTCCGACAGAGAAACAGACGGCGATACTTATTCCTCAGCGTTTTAACCACAAGCGTTTGAATGACTGTTTGATCAAGATCAGGTGCTACTGAATATAGCTTAGCGATGAAATTTTTACGATATCTATAACGATTAATATTTGAAATGACAGTCATGAGATCATCTAGTCGCTGGTCACCTGCCAATGCCTCAATCTCTTGCTCAATGGCTTGCGCATCATATCGTCTTTCTTTATGAAGCATATCTTTGAGCCGATTAAACAAGCGTTTAAGCCCATGATCTAGATGTGTACCATCAATACTAATATAGGTATCACGATCTTCATAGATTGTGTAACCATATAAAGTCATTGTTTCGATAAAGGACAGTTTAAAAACTTCACTTTCATCCATTGTTCCGAGTAATTTAAAGACTTGCGGTGATCGTGTTTGCGCAATCAAATCTGAATGTCCCGCCATCCCATCATGGTAACTCACCAACCCTTTAATCACTTCACGAGCCAACTGATCGCCTGCTTCGATCAACTGTTCATTGATCCGACCATATAGCGGATGTGCGTCAGGCAAGGTATCTGCTGACGAGGCATTTATCGGAGCACATTCCAAATCTTCTTTTTCGTGATTAACTAGCACACTCTTATTCCTTTACGCATAATGATAGCAATAGTCTATCATAAATAGGGTATCTTTTCAATGCCATCAAAAAAATGGTACCAGAATCCTGTTACCATTTTCATATATGATTATTGTGTCACCATAACGCGCAAGGTTTCATCAATTTTTTCGGCTGTTTTACGGCCTTCACGAATGCCCCAGATAACGAGGGATGGGCCACGTTTGGCGTCACCTGATACATAGACTTTTTCGTTATTTGTCGTATTGTCATCAAAGATTTGCGTGATGCCGAAGCCTTGGAAGATAGATTGCTCCGCGCCAGTGAAGCCCATAGCAAGGAGGACTAAATCAGCTTTCAAGGTTTCTTCTGTGCCCTCGACTGGCTTGAAGCCTGGACCGACTTGAACGGTATTAATCGCAATTAATTGGCCACGTTCTGCACCGATAAATTCAGTTGTTGATGTTGCATAGCGGGTCAAGTTGATATTACCAGCAGCAATAGCTTCTTCCTGGCCATAACCTTTACGGTCAACCATTGGATATTCAGGCCATGGATTGGCATCCGTCCGTTGAACTGGGAGCTGAGGTGTGATCTCAAGTTGGGTCACACTTGCAGCACCAAGACGGATCGCTGTGCCGATACAGTCATTACCTGTATCACCACCACCGATAACGACAACGTTTTTACCTTCAAGAGATTTACGCATTTTTTTGTCGCCATTGGCAAGGACAATTTTTGTGATGTCTGTTAAGAAATCAACCGCAAATTTCACGCCATTGAGTTCACGACCTGGTACTGGTAAATCGCGTGGAACGCTTGCACCTGTTGCCAAGATCACGCGGTCAAAGTCTGCTTCTAAAGCTTCAAATGAAATGTCTCGACCAATTTCTGTATTGGCAACAAATTCAATCCCAATTTCTGCCATGATGTCGATTCGGCGTTGGACGATGTCTTTGTCAAGCTTCATGTTAGGAATACCATACATGAGCAAGCCACCAAAGCGATCTGAGCGTTCGAATACTGTCACATTATGTCCCAGTTGGTTCAACTGCCAAGCTGCAGAAAGTCCTGCAGGGCCAGAGCCAACAACGGCAATTCTGAAGTCGGTCCGTTCTTTTGGACGACCACTGTCTGCTACCCAACCTTGTTCAAAGGCATTATCGATGATGAAGCGTTCATTATCATGAATGGCAACACCGTCACCATTGAGAGCTTCTGTACAGCCTTTTTCACATGGGGCAGGACAGACACGACCTGTCATTTCTGGCAGTGGATTTGTCCGTGACAAACGGTCAAACGCTTTTTTAAATTCACCACGGTAGACAAGGTCATTCCACTCAGGAATCAAGTTGTCGTTTGGACAGCCTGAAACTGCGCGACCGCCACCATAAAATTCACCAGCGTGACAGAAAGGTATCCCACATCCCATACAGCGGGCTGCTTGTTCTTGTCGTTCATCCACTTCAAGTGGGACTTGTAATTCTTCAAAGTCCAAGACACGCTCAGCAACAGAACGGTAAGGATTATCCTTACGTTTATATTTCATAAAGCCAAATGGATCTGCCATATTATTTGCCCCCTACTTTAATTAGTTCAGCTTTTTCAGCTGCAGGTGTCCGCATTGCTTTCTCAAATGTTTCCATTTCAAGTTCGCTTCCGGTCAAGCCTGTTTGTGCCAAATGGTATTCGATTTCCTTAATTTCATGGAATTCTCTCGGATAAACTTTTACAAATTTATCAACAGCATTGTCCCAATCCGCGAGCAAGGCTTTTGCTTTTTCAGAATCAGTATAGGTTGCATGATTTTCAACCATTTCTTTCAGGACTTCATCACCACGTGTTTGACCGACTTTATATAAGTCAACCATTTCCATGTTAACTTTTTCTGCAAAATCGCCCTTTGCGTCATAGACGTAGGCAACACCGCCGCTCATACCAGCAGCGAAGTTTTGACCTGTACTGCCAAGGATTACGGCTAAACCACCTGTCATGTACTCACAACCGTGTTCGCCAACACCTTCGACAACGACTTTAGCTCCTGAGTTCCGAACGCAGAAACGCTCACCTGCACGGCCACGGAAGTAGGCTTCCCCACGAACTGCACCAAACAAGGACACATTTCCGACAATCGGAGAAGCTTCAACATTGAAGCCTGCATCAACTGGTGGTTTCACAATGACACGACCACCTGATAGTGATTTGGCGATGTAGTCATTGGCTTCACCAATCAAAGTGATTTCCATCCCTTGTGTTGCAAAAGAAGCAAAGGATTGACCAGCGATACCCGTATATTCATATTTCAGCAAGCCTGGTTCAAGTGCATAGTTACCGTAGCGTTCTGCAATCCAGCCGGCCATACGAGCTCCTGCTGTCCGTGTCACATTGTTAATCGTTTCTTTAACGGTCACACCAGTGCCACTATCAATGGCAGCTTTGGCAAAGCCGTCAAGTTCTTGCCATTGACGTTCTTCAATAAATGGATCGACCACTTTACGTTCAATCGGCATGGTTGTTCCAATGATGCGACTGAAATCAAGCGACTTAGCTTTGCCTTTTGCGATAAACTTAGGTTTCAAGACTTCGGCATGACCAATCATTTCATCTACTGAACGGAAACCAAGGTCAGCCATGATTTCACGGAGTTCTTGTGCTAGAAATTTCATGCCATTGACAACGTGTTCTGGCTTGCCAGCAAAATGGGCACGTAGCTCAGGATTTTGGGTTGCGACACCAACTGGACAGGTATTCAATGAACAAACACGCATCATGACACAGCCAACAGCCACCAAGGCAAGTGAGGCAAATGAATATTCCTCAGCACCTAATAGAGCAGCAACTGCGATGTCACGACCTGTCATCAACTTCCCATCCGTTTCAAGGGTCATCCGTTGACGCAAGTTATTCATCGTCAAGGTTTGATGTGCTTCAGCAAGTCCCATCTCCCACGGCAATCCAGCATCACGCGCTGAGTTCCTTGGTGAGGCACCCGTTCCGCCATCATAACCAGAGATGACGACTTTATCTGCACCAGCTTTGACACAACCAGTCGCGATCGTCCCAACACCTGTAGATGAAACGAGTTTCACGTTGATTTTCGCATAAGGATTAATGGCCTTGAGGTCATAAATCAATTGTGCCAAATCTTCGATTGAGTAGATATCATGGTGAGGTGGAGGAGAAATCAAGGTCACACCTGGCGTTGAACCGCGGATTTCTGCAACCCATGGAAAGGCTTTACCACCTGGTAACTGACCACCTTCTCCTGGTTTAGCACCTTGGGCTAATTTAATTTGTAATTCTTCGGCGCTCATCAGGTATTCAGCATTAACACCAAAACGACCTGAGGCAACTTGTTTGATTTTAGAGTTGAGGTTGGTGCCGTCCGCTTGTTTATAGAAACGTGCACGGTTTTCACCACCCTCGCCTGAGTTAGACTTAGCGCCAATCGAGTTCATGGCAGCAGCAATCGTTTCATGGGCTTCTTTTGAAAGCGACCCAAAACTCATAGCCCCTACTTTGAAGCGTTTGACGATATTTTCAACCGGTTCAACTTCTGATAAAGCAACTGGTGTACGCTCCCCTTTTAATTCCCAAATATGACGGAGATTTGATGGCGTTTCGTCAGCTTCCAAATCAAGCTCAGCTGAATACGCCTTATACAAGTCATAATCGCCTTGACGAACCGCTTTTTGGAAGTTGTAAATCGTCAATGGATTAAAGATATGGTGTTCGCCATCCGCTTTAAACTGGAATGACCCACCAGATGGCAAGGTTTCGTGACTGCGGTGACCATAGGCAAATTCGTAGCGCTCTAGGTACTCAGCTTCGATTTGATTCAGCGTCAAACCACTAATCCGTGTTACTGTGCCACGGAAATATTTGTCAACAACAGCATCGGAAAGACCAACTGTTTCAAAGAGCTGTGCACCTTTGTAACCAGAGACAGTCGAAATTCCCATCCGGCTCATGACCTTGATAATACCTTTTTCAGCTGCTTGACGGAAAGACTCAGCCTTATCAGACATACTGTAGTCTTTCAAGGTTTCATAAGCGCCATACGGGTGAATCGCACTCGCACCATACCCAACGATTGTCGCAAAATGATGGACTTCATTCACTTCCGCTGTATCCACTACGATTGAGAACTGGCTGCCTTTTCCTTTTTCGACCATGTAGTTGTATAAACCAGACGTCGCAAGCAAGATTGGCATTGGCATCAAGCCTTCTTTTTGATCACGATCACTTAGGATAATGATGCTAGCACCTTTATCAACTGCTGCTTCGACCACTTTAAACATATCGACTAAGGCATGTTCCAAACGGTTTGGTGTATCTTTCGTCACGTCATATAAAGTTGAAATCGTTTGGGCTTGGTGTTTTTGATCTGATAGTGCTGCTATTTTTTCGAAGTCTTCAGTCGTTAAAACTGGACTATCGAGTTTGAGTTTCACACAGTTTTCGTCATGATCTACACGCAAATCACCATCGCGACCCAGATAGACTTCTGTTCCGACAACGATTTTTTCACGAATGGCATCAATCGGTGGATTGGTAACTTGGGCAAACTGTTGTTTGAAGTAAGTAAATAGAGATTGATTTTTTTGTGATAGGACAGCAAGCGGGCTGTCATACCCCATAGCAATGACTGGCTCTTGACCATTTTCTGCCATAGGGACAATCACGGTTCTGATCACTTCTTCTGTATAGCCAAAGAGTTTGTGCATAGTTTGACGCTCTTCTTCAGAAATAGCATCAAAGGCTACTTTTTCTGTTAGGTCATCAATATGAAGCAAATTGTTGTCTAACCATTTTTCATAAGGGAATTGCGCGGCATAATGTTTTTTAACTTCTTCATTACGGAGGATCTTACCGTTAACAGTATCAACGAGCATCATGTTACCAGGGCCAAGCACGCCTTTTTCGACAACACGACTAGGTTCGAAGTCTACGACACCAGACTCTGATGAACAGACGATAAAGTTATCTTTGGTGATGCTGTAACGACTTGGACGCAAACCATTACGGTCAAGACGGGCACCTACGGTATCACCATCTGTAAAGACTAGCGCTGCTGGACCGTCCCACGGTGCCATAAAGGAAGAGGTATACTCGTAAAACGATGTTAATTCTGGCGATAAGCCAGCTTCTTTGCCCCAAGCCTCTGGTATCATCATCAAAAGCGCATGAGGCATCTCACGACCATTGCGGTAGAGGTACTCCATACAGTTTTCGAGCTTGGCCGAATCGGAGTTTTCTTCATTATATATCTCGATTTTGTGCGAGGTCATCCAGTTTTCAGCGCCACGCAAGGTGTTGATTTCACCGTTGTGGGCGAGGAAACGAAAAGGTTGCGCACGGTCCCATGACGGGAAGGTATTAGTTGAGAAACGTGAGTGTGTCAAGGCTATCGTTGATTTGAAGGCAGGGTCTGACAAGTCAGGGTAGAACGTCCGGACTTGGAAAGCATGGAGCATGCCTTTATAAACGATTGTTTTACTTGAAAGTGAGCTGATGAACATCTCAGACGTCGCAAATGTTTTCTCAAGTTTACGACGGAGGCGATAGAGTCTATCTTCAAAATCGCGACCGCTTTTGCTATCAGTTGGTTTTGAAATGATGAATTGAACAAAAGAAGGCATGATAGCTTGCGCACCTGGACCGCAGTTATCAAAATTAAAAGGCACATCACGTGTCATTAAGATTTGGTAGCCATCAGCTTGCATTTCATTACGAATTGATTTGCAAAGGGCTGCTTTTTTATCCGATGCTTTAGGTAAGAAAAACTGACCCACGGCGTAGTCACCTGAGTTTGGTAAAGTGATATTATTTTCTGTTGCAATTTTTGTAAAAAATTCATGTGGCATGGCAAAAAGTGCACCGGCACCATCACCAGTATCAGGTTCTGCTCCTGTACCGCCACGGTGATTCATGCGTTCTAAGATTGTCATCGCATAATCAACTAGCTCGTGAGTCGGTTTACCATCTATTTGGGCAATAAAGCCCATACCGCAGGCATCAGACTCAAAAGACTGATCCCACAAAGTTTGCCGTCTAGCTTGTAATTTATCCATTCAATCATCCTCTCGCAGATAATGTCAAACATCTTTTACTTTTGTAAAATTATCTGACAAAAGATATAGGAATATTCTACCAAAAAAAATTGAAAATGACAAGTGAATTTTCAGAAAATTCATTATTTTTGATAGCACTGATAAAGGGATAAAAAGAAAACGCATCATTTTGAAACGTTCTCTTTCAGTTGATTTATTTTTCTGGAATACTGTCACACGTCAGACGATTTCTAGCTTAAAGTAAGAAAATCAATTCGTTAGCCATTAACTTCTTGCTTAGTTTTAAGAAAGGCTTTGGCGTTCTGATTCACAGCTTTTAAATCAATGCCTTGTTGTTTTGCTGCAAAAACGCAACCACAGTAACATTGGCGATAAATGTCATATTCTCGGCACATTTGGACAGATCGTTCATAGCCTTTATTCTTCTTAAAATCACTCGGCAAGTATTTGACGGTGTAAATTTTCTGAGCATCTAGTCCAATTTCGTTGATCAGTTGGCTGTCTTTTTGTGGTGACAAGGTGAGGGCGCTACCGAAATAATCATAACCTAAGGCGACTGCTTTTTCTGCCACTAAATCCAATCGGAATTGAAAACATGCGCTGCACCTTAAACCTTTTTCAGGCTCATCTTGTAGTTCACGCGCCATGACCATTCGGATAAAATCATTTGGTCGGTAATCTTCTTCGAGGAAGGCGACATTTTGATTGGTGCGCTGATTGAAATCGTGGACGAAGGCTTTTTGGACGAGGGCGCGGCGTCTGTACTCGGCCTCTGGGTGGATATTTGAGTTGGCGAAGTAGATTGTCACGTCGGCATAGTTGCTCAGAAATTCCAGTGTATAGGTACTACAAGGCGCACAGCAGGAATGGATGATGAGTTTTGGACGTACTTTCTCTGTCTGCCAGGTTTGAATCATCTGGCGCAAAATCTTGTCGTAGTTGACTTTTTGATTTTTTGTTTTGTCTAGTAACTGCTCTGAATCAATCATTTTTTCTGCTCTCTCGTTATTTGGTGATTTCTAGAGACTATTTTACCATAGTTTTGGTGTGGATTTTAGATTATTTAATGAATTAACTTGAGTTACTTTTCACTTCATCACTAATTTGGTTTTCGGACTAGTCTATATCTTCACCCTTTATCAGTCCTGATAAATATAAATACATATCACTTTCTTTTTCTTCCTTTGACAGTTCAGTCAAACATTTTTGAGCAAATGACCTCATCTCATCAGTTGAGATATCCAATTTATTTAATAATAGTTCTACTATAAATTGCAAACCTAATTTTTCTATTTCTAACTGTCTAATTCTATTTTCTAAATCTTGCATAAATACTCCTTTTTTATTTAATTATAGCATGATTGAAAAGTTCATTCTTATTTTGGCTAATAATTCTTTATTACTAAATAGAATATAAGAAAACCCCTTAATCAAATAAGGAGCCCAAAAATTATCGTCATTTTGTTAATACAAACAGACTAGTATACAAAAAAAAACATTTTAAAACTACTTTTGAATTTCATACATGAAAGAATCTTCATTTAACAGATTTTTTAAAATCGGTGAAAAACTGATCCTTTTGATAAGCTGAACTATCTGAGTGACATAAAATCAAAATTCCAAGACATCAAAAAAACCCTTATCAAATAAGGGTTCCTGACCGACAAATTAACGACGGATTTCTTTAATACGAGCTGCTTTACCTTGAAGGGCACGCAAGTAGTAAAGTTTCGCACGACGGACTTTACCGTAACGTACCACTTCGATTTGTTCAACACGTGGTGTGTGGATTGGGAAGATACGTTCTACACCAACACCGTTTGAAATTTTACGAACTGTATAAGTTTCTGAGATGCCTTGACCTTTACGGGCAATTACAACACCTTCGAAAATTTGGACACGTTCCCGAGTTCCTTCGACAACTTTAGCGTGAACACGCACAGAGTCACCAGGACGGAAAGCAGGGATGTCACTGCGAAGTTGACCTTCATTGATAGCTTCGATTAATGGATTCATTATTATTCTCCTATTCTACTCATCTTAAGACTTACCTAAGTATTCGTGCCCTTGGCACACGCCTCAGCGGATGAGCGGTTTGTATGCGTCCATTACGCACCTATCCATTATACCAGAATACCTTGATTATTCAAGCATTTTTCTGAAATTAGTTTATCAACCTATCACAAGTCAAAAATCTTACCCGGATTCAAAATATTCTCTGGGTCAAAAGCACGCTTAATCGCCTTCATAGCCACCAACTCACTAGTTCCGATATATTTCTGAAAATAAGGCTTTTTCAACAACCCGATACCATGTTCTGCTGAAGGCTTGCCACCGACTTTTGCTACATAGGCATATAGCTCATCCAGATAGGCTTCGAGTTTTTCCGTCCATTCCTCATCCGTCAAATCGTTTTTGATAATGTTGGCATGGATATTACCATCGCCTGCATGACCGAAAAAGATAGCGGATAGATCCGCTGCTATTGCCATTTGCTTCAGCGCTATAATCGTCGGTGCTATTTTATTGACGGGAACAACCACATCCAGTGGTTCTTGGATACTCTCAAGTTCTACTGAGGAGGCAATTGCCCCCCGGAGTTGCCAGACAGCATTACGTGTCTGCTCATCCTTCAAAATCAGAGCCTCGTCACTTAGACTTGCTAAATAGTCCAGCTCATTTTCTAGTTGCTGTTCAGCATTACCATCTAAGGTAATGAGTAGGAACGCTTGACCCGATAAATCAGGGAAATCTAGCTTTAAAGCGCGTTCAGAATAAGACATGCTGTCTCGCTCGAAAAATTCTAAGGTTGCTGGCACAAGACCTGATGCTAGAATTTCGAAAACTTTAGGAGATAACTGCGTTAAACTTTCAAAGCCCAACAAAATATCTCGACTGAATTTCGGTTTGGGCTGAATTTTCAAATCAAGTTCAGTAATGACACCTAGCGTGCCTTCGCTGCCAATAAAAATATCTTTAAGGTCATAGCCTGAGCTGTCTTTTCGGTTGATAGAACCGACTTGAAGTTCACGACTATCAGCCAATATCACGCGCATTGCTCGAATATTATCTCGAGTTACACCATATTTAACAGCTCGCATCCCACCTGCATTGGTCGCTGCATTCCCACCAATACTCGCTTCTTTACTCCCCGGGTCAGGTGCATAAAAGTAAGGAGTCTCTGCCAGAAATTCCGAAATTTCTGCAATGGTCACGCCCGCCTCAACAGTTAAGGTCATTGTTTCAGTATCTAATTTAAGGATACGATTCATTTTTTCAAGACTCATTAAAACCTGGTTATTGTCAGGGAAGGTCGCACCCGAAAGTCCCGTATGTCCGCCAATTGTAATCAATTTCTGATGATTTTTTCTGACTGCTTGCATCAACTCAACTACATCATCTTGAGATGTTGGAAAATAAATCGCAGTCGCTTGACCAATTTCTCCAGTCACACGGTTAGTCAAATAATTTTCTGAAATCTCCATCAAATATCCTCTTTCTCAAGTAGCCCAACAACTTCTGTCAAACTTTTTACCGTGTAATCTGGTTGTGCTACTTCACTTTGAGAGGCCTCTTTGCGATTGATCCAGACCGATTTCATGCCAACTGCGTTAGCGCCTAAAATATCGGTAAATAACTGGTCACCTACCATGAGACTTGTTGACTTATCCGCTTGTGCACGATATAAAGCAAAATTAAAAAGTTCTGGTGCTGGTTTTCCCTGACCGAAATCCCCAGAAATAATAATTTTCTTGAAGTATTTTCCTAGTTTCGGCGCTTTATCTAATTTCAGTTTCTGCAAAGAAGGCGCACCATTAGTCAAAAGGACTAATTGATAACGCTCATACAAAGCATCCAATGCAGTGTAAGTATCCTCAAAAGGCACCGAATTTTCAGTTCTAATGACGATAAACATCAAAGAAATTAACTTGGCCAATCGGTTATCCGAAATCCCCACGTCCGCCAATGCCATGGTCCAAACTTGCTGACGATAAGCCCTGACGACTTCAGATAACTCAGGGAACCGTAAGGTCTCATCTGTAAACTCTCCCCATAAAGCTTCAAAAGGGCTGATACCAATCTGTACCGTAAAATCATAAATCGCATAAGTATCAAAAAGCGTTACTGCGCGATTTTTAAGGGCTGCCTCAAACTCTTGTGCCTGAACCCTTGGGTATTTACTTACCAAAAAAGCAGTCGTCCTATCAATCGCTAATTGAACCGCCTGCTCATCTGACAATAAAGTGTCATCTAAATCGAAAAAAATTGTTTTAACCGTCATCTTATCTCCATTGAACTTACTATACTACCGACTTAATTCAAAGCTCTACAACATCACGTACACTACCGTCCACATCGACAAAATAGCGCTTCATATTCCCTAAATCATAATAAACATCGACCAAATCATTTTTTAAAAATGGGACAGGATTTAGGCGCAGGGGCTGACTTTTAAAAATGTAATCTGTACCATTGATTTTAGCTGTGCACGTTAGTCTCGTCAACCTATTGTTATTAACGGTGAGCGCTGTTCCCTGAAAATCAATCACCTCAGCACTAATTTTAATGCCTTGTTCTTTTAACCGTTGATTTTTAACTTTTTGGTACTTAGGGTAACCAATAAGAAGTAGTCCTATCATGAAAATAAAGAGACCAGTACCACCAAAAGCCGCTAAAAAAATGAAACGAAAGTCACGGATTGCCGATGCATTTTCAGTATAAACACTATTAATGTCAACACCATCCATTGGGACAAGTTGTATAACCGTCGCTACAATCATAAAAATAAAGCCAACTAGCATAGGTATCAAGCCAATCCACCAAGTCTGATAAATAAAACTTTTTTTCTTCATTGTTTCCCTTCTCTCTTGTTTCAAATAAAAATAACCCCATTGTTACCAACGAGATTATTATATCATAAACTTGTATTTTTATCAGAAACCACCTAAATCAATTGCCTTGTACTCAGGCTCAATACCCTCTGCCTTCAAGTAGACTGCCAATGACACTAAGTCCTCTGCTTCATACCGTTCACGATAAGCTGCAATTGCACCCTTATCATGAATTTTTTCATCTAAAACAAGCGCTTCAACTGGAATTGGTCTGTCGCCAGAGATTTTGGCATCTATCAGGACAGTCTCACCTTTGGCAATATCTGCTAACGCTGCATCAAAGACAGATTTCGCATCCCCTATATTTGTTAAAGTGTAACCTTTTGCCCCCATGCCTTCCGCAATTTTCGCAAAATCTACCCCCATGAATTCAACACCGATGTAGCCAGAGTTTGTTTCTTCTTGCTCATCTTTAATAAAACCAAACTGGTTGTTGCTGAAAACAACGTTGATAATCGGTAGCTTGTACTGTACTTCTGTGGCTAGGTCTTGCATGACCATGTTAAAGCCACCATCACCCGCTAAGTTCCAGACTTGACGTGTTGGAAAATCAAGTTTGGCAGTCAAAGCACCCGGAATGCCAATACCCATGGTCGCAAAGAGGTTAGATGTCCGCCACATTTGTTTAGGATTAAGGTGCAAATGGCGAACTGAAGTTTGCGTCACATCACCCACATCGATTGAGAAAATGGCATCATCTTCGGCGTGGGTATTGATTTGATGATAGACTTGATAAAGTTGCAAGTCACCTTCTGTTTTAGTCTCAAGTTTGTGAACGTAAGCATTCCAATTTTTAATGTTAGCGAGATTGGCACGCCACCAGCCTGTTTCTGGTTTTTCTTGGACAAGTTTTGTCAGCTCACGAATGGCTTCACCAGCATCTCCTAAAATCGTCACATCATTATAGTTTCGTTTGCCGAGATTGGCTGGATTGATGTCAATCTGGATGAAATTTTTGACATTTTCAAAAAGATTCGTGACTTCTGCAAAGGGATAATTATTGCCAACAAAAACGACCGTATCAGCATTTGGAAAAGCTTCATTGGCTGGCTTAGTTGCCACGCGATTGGCAGAACCTAGCAAGGCTTCAAAATCAGCATCAAATTCATCAAAATTGATGCCTGTCACTGCTACTGGTGCTTTAATTTTACGGGATAAATCAACGACATCTTGACCTGCACCTCGTGTACCAATACCAGCGTAGATAATCGTTTTTTCAGACGCATCTAGTATCTTAGCTGCCGCCTCTATATCTCCGAAATGGAGGGTAGGATTCGGAAATGTTCGGTGCGCATTTGCTGCAGAATAAAACGGTTTGGCTAGAATATCAAAGGTCCCTAGATTGACTGGTAATTGCACAACAGCGACACCATTTTTGGCGTAGGCTTGGCGAATAGCCTCATCAATGACATGAGGGATTTGTTCTGCGGTTGTAATTGTTCGATTATAAATGGCAACGTCTGCATAAATTGGATTTTCGTTCATTTCTTGGAAGGTATCCATATTCATCCCATTAGTCGCAAATTGTCCGACAATTGCTAAGACAGGTACATGATCCTCACGCGCATCATACAAACCATTCAGCAAGTACGTACCACCAGGTCCAGCTGAACCAAAAGCAACACCAATATGACCCGTATATTTAGCATGCATAGCTGCTGCTAGTGCGCCAACTTCTTCATGACGCACTTGAATATAGTTAATCTTATCCTTTTCATGCAATAAAGCATCCATCAAAGAATTGATAGAGCCACCAGGAATCCCATAGATATGTTTCACACCCCATTCTTCCAAAACTTTTACAGCTGCAACACCTGCGTTAATTTTATCCATTATCCTAGCTCCTTCTTACTGAGTTACTAATCAAAACTAACAACTCATTATCTAAGTCAACACGACATCCAAAAATGTGAAAGCGCTTAACTTTTCTACACTTTTATTATACACCTTCTTATTTATGAGATAAAGAAAAAAGGTCCGGAAATCCGAACCTTTTCTAATATCATATCGTCAAACTTAATTTTCAATAAAATAGATAACAAGCGCCAAAATTGACCCTATCAAGGAAATACTCCAGAAAAAGAAATCAACACGCCACTCTGACCAAGGTTTACCATGCCCCGAAATCCCACCAAGTTCAAAATGATGATGAACAGGCGTCATTCGGAAGATGCGTTTACCATGTGTCATTTTAAAGTAAGTCACCTGCATCATCACACTAACAGTCTCAAATACATAGACAATCCCTATCAAAAGCAAAGTCCACTCAACATTTAAAATAATCGAGATAATACCGAGTAAACCACCAAGTGCTAAACTCCCGACATCCCCCATAAAAATCTTAGCTGGTTTATGGTTGAAGATGAAAAAGCCAAGTAAGCTACCAATAACAGCAACGATTAAAATTAAAACATCAAAACGACTTTGGTGTACTGCAATCACTGCATAGGCAAGAAGAGAAATCACGACTGAAATAGATGCCAAACCGTCAATACCATCCGTTAGATTGACAGCATTTGAAAAACCAACTAACCAAAAGACAAGAAAGACAACAAAGAAAACACCAAGATTAACGCGAAAACCAAAAATATTTAAAAAATTAGCCGCAGTTTCGTGTGTATAAACAAGGTAGGCAATAATACCCGTTGCGATTTGAGCTATCAGTTTTTGCCAGCTTGTCAATCCCTGATTAATTTGTTTAAAAATTTTCAAGAAGTCATCTAGGAAACCGACAACAGCATAGATAGTAAAGACAAACCAAATGACCATAAAGGCAGCAGTCAGTTTAACAAAAATAAGCGCAAATACGAGCGAAACGATCAAACTTACCACAACAAAAACAAAGCCACCCATAGTAGGTGTCCCCGCTTTTGCAGCATGTTGTTTAACATCTTCGTGCATTTGTTGTCCACCAATTTTTGCTTTATGGTAAAAGCGTATAAAGGCGGGAATTGTAAGAACTGTCACGATAAACGCCACAAGTCCAGCAATAATAGAATTTAAAATCATATTCATTTCCGTAATTTTCTAGAGAATTAAATGATGCATCATTTATAGATGATGCTTGTCTTGAATTTGACAAAACAAAAACGTTAGCTTGAAAGGAAGGTAACTCATTCTCTCTAGCGCATCCATTTTTGTCACGAGTTAATTAAGTGTCACTGTTAATTTTTGACCTTTTTTCAAGCTCGAATTCATCTTAATACTTTGTTCTGTTACTTTTCCAGTCTCAGAGCCATTATAAGTGACTGTCATACCAGTCCATTTAGCTAAGGTTTCAACATCTTCCTTAGACCAATCATAGATATCTGGCATATCCACGTCACCATCTGTCAATAATAAGACACGGGCATTGGCACCAAGTTTAGTCCCTGCCTCAACTGATTGTTTGGTAATGACAGAACCACTGCCCACAACGACTGGTTGTAAGATTTGTTGGCGCAACTGATCCAGTGTGCTTCCAGGATTTTCACCTTTATAATCTTTCAAAGTGACTTTGGCTTCTTTAACATTTTCATTGTTTGTTGTTGCCATTGATGTTTCATCAATCGTTGATTTTAGCTCATAAGCGCGCTCCAATAATGGATTAGCAACATCTGAGATATAAGATAGGGTCCAATGTTCTGGTAATGTCACCGTCATATAGAAAATGAAATCTGGATTTTCTGACGGTACCATAGCAACTGCGGAATAGAGGTAAGATGTTGTTCCCTCATAGTAACCACCTGTCGTTTTCGCAACTTGGGCTGTACCTGTCTTGATTGAGACGTCTTTACCGTCTACACGGAAATAAGGTTGGTTATTTTTCCAGTCATAGGCTGTACCAAAAGTAGGGTCTGTACCAACATTTACCATATATTTAAGTACATCATCTGCCGTTGATTTCTCAATTGGTTTCCCTACAATTTCTGGCTGACTCACGCGTTCAGTGCCTGCATCAATATCCGCAATTTTAGAAATAAAGTGTGGCTCTAACATCTTACCACCATTTGCGAAGGCGGTATATCCCCGTAACATCTGAACTTCTGTCACACCAATCCCTTGACCAAAGGATGAATTGACTTGTGAGACGACATTTTCATCAGGTAGATTACCGAAACTTTCACCACCTACACCCATACGGGTTGGCACACCAAATCTAAAGCGTTTCAAGTAGTCATCCCAAGATTTATCACCCATAGCAATTTGAAGTTTAGACATCCCTACGTTTGAGGAATGCGCAAATCCTTGAGCAAAGTTCATGCCACGACCATCAGGAAAATCTTTAACATCCCAGTCACTAACTATAGTATCTGCGACTTCTAAAGGTGATGAAACATAGGATGCATTAGGATTAAAAGTTTTAGTTTCAATCCCAGCCGCCACAGTAAATAGTTTAAAGGTCGACCCTGGTTCATAGGCCGCTTGATAAAGCAGGTTATTCTGTCCAAAAAGATTTTCTTTATCAGATTTTTTATCATCTTTAGGACCAATAACAGTTTGAGTAGCTGGATTGAAGGTTGGACGTTGCGTTGTCGCTAAAATTTCACCCGTATTAGCCTTGACGAGGGTAGCCACAACATTTTGCGCACCAGCATCTTTGATACCGGTTGTATCAACCAAGGTTTCTAAATAACCTTGTAAATTACCCTCAATTGTCGTATAAACATCTTGACCATCTTTAGATGGTGTCACTGACTTAGCGACACCTTGAAGTGCTTGACCATTTTTGTCTTTTTCTAAGGTTTCAACGCCATTTTTACCTGATAAAATGCCATTTAATGAGGCTTCTAAACCAAATTGACCGACAAGTCCTTTAGTATCATCATCCCCATCTTTAAGACCCGCAAGTCCGATAAAGTTTGATGCAAAATTACCATTCGGGTAAGAACGTGCTAAATGAGAAGTAAAGCCAATACCAGCAAGCCCTTTTTCCTTGGCTGCATTTTCAATTTCTTCTTTTTTCGTGAATGAGATGTGCTTACCTGCAGTCCCAAACTCAACTTGACTCGCGCCTTTACGCTGAAGTTGTTCTAAGGTATATTTTTCATCTATGCCTAATTTTTCCTTGAACAATTGTGCAATCACTGGAAAATCTTTTGGTGCAGCATAGAGTTTCTTACCTTCACCTGACACATAAGTCGTATCAAGGATCACGTAAATAGAATAGTCACTTGAATCCGTCGCAATTGGTGTCCCATTTCGGTCAAAAATCGTGCCACGTTTCGCATAAATTGTCGTCGTTTCTGAATAATTCGCTTTAGCGCGTGTGGATAATTTCACACCATTACTAGAATCTGTCACGATAATCCAAGAAAATCTAACGATAAAAACCGTAAACACAAAGATAGCGAGAATCAAGATGTCCTGCGCAATCCGTTTACGGTTGGCTTGTGGGCTTAAATGCGTTTTAGCGGCATTTTTTGCTACTTTTCTAAATGGAAAGAGTACAAGTTTTTTCAAAAAATTTATCATTTATTTCGTTGCCTTTATCACATTGTCATTATTCTGTTTAAGACCACTGTCTCTTGCTTGTTTCATAACTCTATCATCACCCATCAACTCATTGATTTGTTGATCATAAGCCTTGAGTTGGTCTTCTTTTGTTGAAACTTCTGCTTGAATTGTCAAAGTGTTTTGCTCAACTTCAATAATTTTAGTTCTGACGAACACCATGCCAATCGCAAGTACAATCGCTGTCACAATCACTGAAAGGTAAAATACTTTTTCAACATTTGACAGTTTTTTAAATTTTCGCGTCAAAAGCTCTGGCGCAATTGAATCCGCAGAAATATTATAGCTACCATTTTGGTTGGCGATTTTAATATCAAAATATTCTTTTGGTTTAGCTGCCATGATTTTACCTTTCTAAAATTTATCTGTCTGAACGTTTAAAACTTAGCTTACACCTCATTGAAAAAAGATAGGTCATTCACCAATATCAGACCACTCAAAATCTTCTCAGACACTTGATGAAAATATCACTAATTTTTTTGTGCAACCCTCAATTTAGCGGAATGTGCACGATTATTATAAGCCAATTCATCCTCAGATGCGAGAATTGGTTTACGGTTAACTACCGTTAAAAGAGGTTTCATATCATCAGGTACCATAGGTAACCCCCGAGGGATATCAACCGTTGCATATTCTTTAAAGAGTGACTTTGTTAGCTTATCTTCTAAAGAATGGAAAGTAATAACAGATATTCTGCCATCTTTTTTAAGCATATGAATTGCTGTTTCAATTGATTCAGCAGCCGCACCCAGTTCATCGTTCACTTCAATGCGAATAGCTTGAAAGATTCGTTTAGCCGGATGACCTTTTTTCTTCAATTCTTTTTGAGGTAAAGCAGATTTAATGATATCTGCTAACTGCAATGTCGTATCTATTGGTGCAATTTCTCTTGCTTTTTCAATTTTACGCGCAATTTGTTTAGAGAATTTTTCTTCACCATAACGGCTAAAAATCCGCATCAAATCGTTAAAGGCATAAGTATTGACAACATCGTGCGCGGTCAATGCCTGTGATTGATCCATACGCATGTCTAATCTAGCCTCTTTTTTATAAGAGAAACCGCGTTGACTGTCATCGAACTGAGGACTTGAGACTCCCAAGTCATAGAGAATCCCATCAAATTCAGTGACACCATATTCTGCAAGTGCCGCCTTAAGATGTTGAAAATTATTTTTAATCAACGTCACACGTCCAGCTTCAAGCTGTGTTTTTAGTTTTATTTTAGCATTTTGGTGGGCAGTTTCATCCTGGTCAAAAGCATACAGGTGCCCTGTAGTGAGTTGGCTCAGCAAATACTCGCTATGGCCTGCACCACCTAGTGTGGCGTCAATGTAGATGCCATCAGGCTTGACTTCAAGCATATCAACGGTTTCGTGTAGCAGAACGGTATCATGCTTAAAAGTTGTCTGGTCTGACATGTATACTCACTTTCTAGTGTTTAGAGCTGATTTTGATGTTATGACTTCAAAATCAGTTGACGCATTGACGCATCTCCTAAACAAATCTTATTATACCAAAAAAATCTAGCAATATCTAGATTTTTACTGAATTGTCATATTTTAGTCATGAAATCGTGACGAATATCTAAATCACTTCATCAGATTTGTGTTTATCAGTGCCATAAAACATTCTGTCAATGGCAGCCTAACCGTTAGCCTCTTGTTTGACCATTTCCATTAATTAAATATTTATAAGACGTGAGTGCTTCAAGTCCCATTGGACCTCGGGCATGTAGTTTTTGAGTTGAAATGCCAATTTCGGCACCTAAACCAAAAACAAAACCGTCTGTAAACCTTGTAGAGGCATTGACATAAACCGCAGCTGAGTCAATTTGTGCTTGGAATTGATCGGCATGTACCAAATTATCAGTAATGATACTCTCTGAATGTTTAGTACTGTACCGATTAATATGCGCAATCGCTTGATCAATGTTTGAGACAACCTTAACTGACATCTTGTAATCTAAATATTCAGTTCCGAAGTCCGCTTCCGTTGCAGGTTCGCCCGTCATCAAGGTAGCAGCTAACTCATCAACTTTAAAGTCAATCTCCTGTACCGCATTAATCGCAACCTGAAGTTTTGGTAAAAATTCAGCTGCAATTTTTTCATGGACAACCAAACTTTCAGCTGCATTACAGACACTTGGTCGTTGCGTTTTAGCGTTGATGACAATTTTTGTTGCCATATCTAAATTAGCAAATTCATCAACATATATACTGACATTACCAGTTCCAGTCTCAATAATTGGGACGCGAGATTGTTCCTTGACTGTCTTGATAAGTCCTGCACCACCTCGTGGAATCAGTACATCCAAATATTGAGTAGCCTGCATCATTTCTCTTGCTACTTCATGGCTTGTGTCCGTCACGAGTCCTACCGCATGTTCCGTGATACCTGCAGCTGTTAATGCCGTTTTGATGACTTGAACGAGCGCCTGGTTAGAGTGAATAGCATCTTTGCCACCGCGCAAGATAACCGCATTATTTGTTTTGAAACATAGGGCAAAAGCGTCTACTCCAACATTTGGACGACTTTCAAAAATCATCCCAACGACACCTAAAGGTACTCGTTTTTGAAGGATTCTTAAACCATCAATATTGGTATAGCCGTTAATCACTTGCCCTACTGGATCAGGCAATGCAGCCACTTGGCGAACACCTTCAGCGATGTCAACGATTCGCTCCGGCGTCAAACGAAGGCGATCCAACATAATCCGATTAATCCCATTAGCCTCTGCAAGGGCTAAATCTTTGGCATTTTCAGCGATGATGCTATCGGTATTGTCAACAAGGACTTGCGCTAGTTGTTGGAGAAATTGATTTTTTTCAAGAGTAGCATATTTTGCCAACTCGAAGGCAGCGGTTTTAGCATGTTTACCAAGCGTCTCAATCATCTGTTTTCCTCACTTTATTTCATTTTTTTACGGAATTTGTAGGCAAGATTACTTAAAGAATAGAGCAAACCATTGACTGGGATATTAAATTCACCAACCAACTCTTGAATATCGGGGTTAAAATTACTCTTGAATTTAGATAGACCATCATTGAGATCGCCTTCTACACCACCCATATTTGCCCATTTGGCACCAGCAGCAAAGGCATCATCAAAAGCTTGTGGATACAAAAGATATTGCGGATAGAATTTTTTAAAAGCATCATTCATCCCAGCATAAAGCATCTCCATCGTATCTCCGAATTTAATAGACAAAATCCCCGCAATGACAGTTGAGGCATCAGACGCTGTATCATAGTCTGCAAACTCTTTCAGGTATTTTTCGACCGATCTTTTTTGATCATTCAATCGATTGAAACGTTTTTTCTGATTTTCTGGCGTTTCAGCAATATCTTTTTCAATCTGTGCTAGTTGCGCCTGCAACTCAGCATACTTTTCTTTGAGATTGACTTCTGCCAAATGCAAGTAAGCATCCTCTCCATACAAGGTCATAAGCTGCTCAAAGTAATCGCGATTTCTAAGCGCTACACCCTTACGACTCTCAGTCATACTGACAACCGTACTAAACTCATCTAAACTGTCCATACCTACACGACGACCAGTCACACCACGGTTAATCGCATCTTTCATAATCCGCTTAGCGTGTTTTGGATAAATCGTCGTCATGTCGCTGACCAACGGCTCATTGGCTTGATAACGTGGTTGAATCGTCTCACTCATAACTTGATTAAAGCCAAGATGTTCAGCACCAGCTGCTTTAATATTTTCCAACATTGTGACAGCCTCTGGGAAAATGTCGGTGGCTTCTTTTTGACCAAACTTTGATGTCCTGTAAAGGATTGCAGGATCTATTTTTATAAATAGTGCTCTCTGCTTTTTAGCCATTCTCTTCAATTGGTCGAAAAAGAAAGACACCAACTCAGCATTTTCATAATCCATGATTGGCCCACGTGGTGTGTAAAACATGGTAAAGCCAAGTGGTAATTTTTTAATCAAGACCAGAGAAGTTGCAATGAGATTTCCAGCATCATCTGTCACCCCAACAATTTGAGATGCCCAATTATCTTTGACTTCAGCCCATGTGCTGGATTGTAATAAATGATTGAGTGGGCTTTGTTTAACAAATTCATCGTGTGCTTTCGCATCGACTGCTGTATTAAATTTCATGATATGACGACTGCTTTCTAACGTTTTATGACAGCTTTTAAAATTTCTGTCATCTTGTTTAAGATTGGTTTTACAACTAACTCATAGTTACCTGAGGACTGCCAAATGTAGCCCTTAAAGTTTTGTTTGAATTTCAAAACACCCTGATCTGGATTATCAGGCGCATTGACTCCCATAAAATGGTAGTGCTCAATGTGATGCTCAAAAGCAAATTGTAACATGTAATCTTGAATCAAGAAAGGGGCAGAAAATTCTCTATACGCATCATACATCCCACTAAACATATAGAGGATATCATTGGGCATGATAAAGAATTGTGACGCAGCTAAGATAACATCTTGGTCGCCATGCATCTCCGCCAACTTTTGAAGTTCCGCTTGGAATTTTTCAAGTCGTGATGCTCTCTGATGAAGTGTATCAAGACTTTTTTTCTTATTTTGTGCCTCAGCCTGCTCGATTTCCTGATAAATACCAACCAGCTCCAACTGATTCGCTACCAATTCCTTTTGGAAATTAAGCTTAGCCAAGACAAACTTAACACGTTCACCAAAAGCGCGATAGACAGCCTGATAGTAAGACAATTCTCGAGTTGAGAAATTCCTACGCTCCCCTGCTTCATCGACTACTTTTTTAAAATCAGCCAATTCATCATAGCTCGCCTCATAGACTTGAATGCCTAGTTTACGCGCCTTTTTAATTGTTTGAAGACCATTTTTTTTATATGATTTTTCAAGTTTAGCAAAATTTTCAAAACCCGTCAAGGCTTTACTATAATTGTAGTTAAAGCCTTTTTCAAAATCGCTCAAATGACCTTGTGAAAAGCCTAAATCTTGATAAAAAGCATCTAACCCTTGGTTAAACTCACCTATTTTTTCCCAGTTATCATCATACTTTTCAATCATCTGATTAGAATGGATGATGAGTTTCAAGACACCTTGCTTTTTAAGTAAAGCTTTGGCACCTGAAATGAGCACTTGATTATCGTTTGCTACTGTTGAAAAGTAAGGATTACCATGTGCCTCTGCCAAATACCCAAACCTAACTTTTGCAAGTGTCACAAGCATAGCAGCCACGATTGTTTGGTCTGTTTTTACTGCCAAATAAAATGGCTGATGTCCTAAAGCAGCTTGTAAATCACCAAATGCCTTAGTTTGTTGGAAATGAATGTCATCACGTGTCGCCACAAAATCCGCAAATTTGGCTGCTGTGATGACTGTAAATTGACTACTGTCCAAAATATGTCCCCTTCTTTTTGCCGGCAATGATATCCCGAATCTCACGAATTCGAGCACCATTCGTCAACACCATTTGTTTATCATTATCAAAAATCAGCTTGGCTGCCTCTAATTTGCTAGTCATGCCACCTGTACCAAAACGACTACCAGCACCACCTGCTACTTTCATCAACTCGTCTGTAATTTCAGAGACAGTGTCAATGAGTTTGGCATCGTCAAAAATATTGGGATTTTTGTCATATAGACCATCAATATCAGACAGCATGATTAACAAATCTGCATCAGCCAAGTTCGTCACAATGGCACCTAATCTATCATTATCACCAAATTTCGTCTTATGATCCATCTCATCGACACTGACTGCATCATTTTCATTAATAATTGGAATAATACCGAGACTTAAAATCGCTTGTAGAGACATAGACGCATTTTGATGACTCTCAGGATACTCAATCACATCATTGGTCAACAAAAGCTGCGACACTTTTTGTTGGTAGCGTGCAAAAATATGATTGTAAAGACTCATTAACTCAACCTGCCCAATTGATGCCAAAGCTTGCTGTTGTGCAATTTCTGAGGGTCGTTTATCTAGACCTAAGACATTTAAGCCAACACCAATGGCACCAGATGTCACCAAAATAATGTCATAGCCTTCGTGCCTCAAACTTGACAGGGTAAAAGCCAAGTCATCCATATTTTTTAAATTGATTTGACCATTTGACAAAATCAGACTTGAGGTCCCAATTTTAACAACGATTCTTTTAGCAGTTTTTAGTTTTTCTCGATTCATCTTCTTATTTTTCCAGTAATTTTTTGGCTTGTGCTAATGCTTCAGGTGTTAAATCATCGCCAGCAAGCATTTTAGCAATTTCGATTTCCCGTTCTTCAAATGTTAATTTTCTAACTGTTGATGTGGTACTATCAGTCAATTGAATTTTCTCTATATGGTATTGGGTATCCGCAATCGCAACAACTTGCGGTAAATGCGAGATACACAAGACCTGACCACTTTGAGAAATTTTATATATTTTATTAGCGATCGCTTGGGCGACACGTCCTGAAACACCAGTATCAACTTCATCAAAAACAATCGCTGTTTTATTTTCACGTCTAGCAAAACTTGACTTAATCGCAAGCATAATCCGACTCATTTCCCCACCCGATGCTGTCTTAGCAAGAGGCTTGAAACCTTCACCCGGATTAGTTTGAATGAAAAACTCGACGTGCTGATTACCATTTACTGAAAACTTCGCAGGCTCAAACTGAACTTTAAAATCTGCCTTAGCCATGTAGAGATCTGCCAATTCGCCTTTGACATCTTTAGCAAGTCTTTCAGCAATGGTTGCTCTGGCATCTGAAAGGGCCTGTGCACTGATTAATAGTGATTTTTCAGCCGCTTTAAATGATGTTTCCAGATTTTCTGAAGAATTCTCATCCCCAGTTAGTGCGTCTAGTTCCTTTTGACAATTTGCTAAATAAGCTAGTACGTCTGTTAATTCAGGACCGTATTTTTTCTTGAGGGTTGTCAAAACAGAAATTCGGTCTTCAATCATAGCCAACTCTGACGGATTGAATTCCAAATCGTCAATTCGCTTTTCTAAATCTGCCGCAGCATCTTCTAATAGATAGTAGGCATCTGCAATTTTTTCAGACAATTTGGCATAACTTGGGGCATCAAACTGACTCGCTGACTCCAGCTCATTCATAGCATTTCTTACCATAGAAAGACTTGAATAATCTGACGCATCATCATCTAATGAATATAAAGCTGCATTCAAGTGTTCTGCAATGTGGTTAGCATGCGTGAGTTGCTCGCGTCTCTGGTAGATATCCTCGTCTGTTTTGATATCAATCTCTGCTGAGGTGATTTCATCAATTTGAAACCTCAAAATATCAATACGTTGCGCAAATTCAGCTTGATTTTTTTTAAGTGTGAGCAATTTTTGGCGTAATGTTTTATAATCTGAAAACTTCTGCGCATAGTCTTGTTTGATTTTTAAGAATTTTTTATCACCAAACTCATCTAGCATCGCTAAATGATGAGTAGGACTCATCAGCTCCTGGTGGTCATGTTGACCATGAATATCAACCAAAAAGCTACTAATCGCTTGAAGATTTGACAAAGGTGTTAAAACACCATTAATCCGACAAGAAGACCTACCATTGGCAAAAATCTCCCGACGTAAAATCAGCTCGCCTGTATTCTCAAAGCCAAGTTTCTCAAGTTGCTGGGCAATTTCAGGGTTATCTTGCTGATAGAAAAATAAACCTTCTATTTCCGCTTTATCAGCACCATGTCGGACAAATGACGTCTGTGCCCGCGAGCCTAATAACAGGTTCATGGCATCAATAATAATCGATTTCCCAGCACCTGTTTCGCCTGTCAAAATCGACATGCCTTGGTCGAACTGCATGGCAATTGTATCGATAATGGCAAAATTTTTGATAGATATTTCTTGTAACATCAATTTCCCTCCATCAAGGTGCCAAGGCTTTCCTTTATCACACCATCAATTTGATAAACTTGTGTAGATTTTTTCAGCAGTTGCATCCGTAGTGGCGATTAATAAAATCGTATCATCATCTGACAGCACTGTAAAAATCAACGGTTCAAAGCGTGTCAACAAGCGATGTTTAAGTAGCATAGCTGACCCTGGACTTGTTCTAATCGCCAATTGATTACCCTGTTTTTTTATTTCTTCAACAACTGATTTAAAAAACTCTGCATCTGTATTGAGCCGATTGCTTTCAGGCAAGGCATAAAGATAACCACCAGTTTTAGCCGGTACTTTTACCAAACGCAGTTCTCGCATATCACGTGAAACAGTAGCCTGTGTGACTTCAATATTTAAATCTAAAAGGGCGTTTACTAAGTCATCTTGTGTCATGATGTCTTGCTCAACCAATATTTTTTTGATTAAATCAATCCGTTCACTTTTTTTCATCTAATTCTCCATGTGCATCTGCAACAACCGTTTTAATCTGTGGCGTCACTTGATCGATCACTTCTGCATTTTTTGTCAAATGCAATAGAAATTCAATATTGCCATGACCACCTTTTATAGGTGAACTCGTCAAGCCAATAGTCGAAAAGCCTAGACCATTTGCCATATTGACAACCGTTTCAATCACTGTTTCATGAATTTTGGCATCTTTAATAATGCCATTTTTACCGATTTGTTCACGCCCTGCCTCAAATTGTGGCTTAATCAACGCGACAACATGACCACCTTCAAGTAAAATATCGAATAAAGCTGGTAAAATCAAAGCCAGACTGATAAAAGAAACATCAATTGATGCAAAAGTCGGCAAGTCATGGTTAAAGTCCTCTGGTTTGGCATAGCGAAAATTAAACTGCTCCATGACAACAACACGGTCGTCTTGTCGAATTTTCCAGGCTAGCTGATTCGTTCCAACATCAACAGCATAGACTAACTTAGCCCCGTTTTGTAACATAACATCAGTAAAACCACCTGTTGATGAACCAATATCAATAGCAGTTTGATCTAAAACCGAAATTTTAAATATGTCAAGCGCTCTCGCCAGTTTCAAACCACCTCGGCTGACATAAGGTAACTTTTCACCCTTAATCATCAACTCTAAATCATCGGAAACTTTCTCACCTGGCTTATCAAAGCGCTCTCCGTTGAGGGCATTGATGACAATACCTGCCATGACACCACGTTTTGCCTGTTCGCGTGTGTCAAATAGTCCTTGATTATAGGCTAGGACATCTACTCGTTCTTTAGTCAATTTTTAATCTTTCAATTTGTTTCAAAATGTTGTCAGGTACTAGCTGCGTTGTGTGCGAAAGCTCCGCCAAAATACTTTCAGCTGCCGCCAGATTGGCTGACAATTCTGCCTTGGCACCTGCTAAACCTAATAATTTAACATAGGTCGACTTATCTGCAACTTCATCTTTACCAGGTGTTTTCCCGATTTGGTCAAATGTTGCAGTGACATCTAAAATGTCATCTCGGATTTGGAAGGCTTGACCGACTTTTTCCCCTAGATTGCGGAGTGATAAGATGACTTCATCTGACTGCTGCGCGATAAGGCCTGCGGCAACGAAAGGAAACGTTAGCATTTTACCTGTTTTCAGAGCATGAATTTGTTTCAGCTCCTCAAAAGTGAGGGCTTGCGTCTCTCCATCCATATCCAAGACTTGACCTGCAACCATCCCGTGACTGCCTGAGGCTAGCGCTAATTCTTTTACTAATGCAACAACGACTCCTGAAGGTAGGTCGGCATTTGCCAGTAAAAGATAGGGGTCAAGTAAGAGGGCATCTCCTGCCAAAATCGCCTGTGCCTCTCCGAAAACTTTGTGATTGGTCGGTTTGCCACGACGAAAATCGTCATTATCCATGGCCGGTAAGTCATCGTGAATGAGCGAACTAGTATGGATCAGCTCCACAGCACCAGCTACTTTGAGATGTTCTGTCGTGATGCTCACGCCAAAGGCCTGCAAGGTTTCAAGTAGAAACAAGGGTCGAATCCGCTTGCCACCTGCTTGAATCGAGTATTGAATACTCTGCGTCAGGTGGGCTACTAAATCATCCGCATCATAAAAGTCATCAAAAATACTTGTCAATGCTGTCAAAAGTGCTTTATTGTCCATCGAATACTTGCTCTGTCCCGTCATCTGCCATCACTTTTACCAAGGTTGCCTCAGCATCTTTCAAGGTTTTTTGTAGGGCTTTAGATAACTTCATGCCTTTTTGAAATTCCGCGATTGCCTCTTCCAAAGGAACATCACCATTTTCTAAGCGCTTGACGATATCTTCTAATGCTGCTAAATTTTCTTCAAAAGTTACTGCTTTAACCATTTTTCACCTCTACATTTATCTGACCATCTGAAACCTCTAAGCTTAGATAATCACCTATTTTAACATCTTGAGTAGACTTAACTACTTTTTGTTCTGCCGTTCTTGCAATTGCAAAACCGCGTTTGACAATTTTTTCTGGGTCAATCAAGCTCAAACTATCATAAGCTTTTTCTGCTCGTGTTTTTTGTTGCTCAAAAAAGTTAGTAAAATTAATTTTTAAACTCGCTATTTCACGGTCTAAATATCGACTGGATTCTGTGATTTTTTGCGACAATCGTAAACTTGTCAAGCGGCTTGTCAAAAGTGCTTGGGCTTGCTGTTTTTTTTGATAATGCTGTTGTAAGTTCTGGGTTAATGTACTTGTTAACTGGTCTAATTTTTGCAGATAACCATCATATAAACGTTCAGGCTGCCGAAAAATCACTGAATTTTGAAGTCTAATGAGACTTTCTTGTCCTTGATTGACACTGCGTTGTACACTGGTGCTAAGTCGCATTTCACTGTTTGTCAAATACTGTAAAATATCTAATTTCGTGTTTGGTGTTGCAAGCTCTGCTGCGGCGGTAGGAGTTGCAGCCCGTCTATCCGCAACATAATCCGCTAATGTCGTATCCGTTTCATGTCCAACTGAGGAAATGACTGGAATTCTTGATTCAAAAATCGCACGTACAACGATTTCTTCATTAAAAGCCCATAGGTCCTCAATTGACCCACCACCTCGACCGATGATTAGGACATCCAAGTCTAAACGTTCATTGGCTTCGCGTATGCGACTGGCAACTTCTTCGGCTGCACCATTGCCCTGTACTTTAGCAGGAAATAACAAGATTTCTGTCATCGGAAAGCGGCGATTGACGGTAGTAATAATGTCACGAATGACTGCACCACTAGGGCTTGTAACGACACCGATTTTTCGCGAAAAGGCTGGGATAGCTTGCTTGAAGTCAGGATTGAAGAGACCTTCGGCGGATAATTTTTTCTTGAGTTGCTCGAGCTGAACCGCAAGGGCGCCAATACCGTCAGGCATCATTTTTTCGATGATAATCGAGTAAGAGCCACCCGGTTCATAGAGCTGCACGCGGCCAACAAGGTTGACTTTCATGCCTTCTTCTAGTTCAAAGTTGAGCTTAGAGAAAGCGCCCGCCCACATGGTCGCTTGAATCACGGATTTCTCATCCTTGATTGCAAAGTATTGGTGTTTGGGACGGCGTCTAAAATTGGAAATTTCGCCCGTCAGAAAAACCCGCTCCAAATAAGGGTCACGGTCAAATTTAGTCTTTAAATATTTAGTTAATGTTGACACACTCAAATATTCTGTCATGATACTATTGTACCAAAAAAACGGGAAATTTTCCCCGTCTGAATTTAGTGCTTATTTGTCCAAAGTCCGTTTGGCTGCCTCATAGGTTTGCTCCATTAACATGGTGATTGTCATTGGGCCAACACCACCTGGTACTGGTGTAATGAGGCTAGCAATTGGTTCAACCTCATCAAATTTGACGTCACCGATTAACTTGCCATTTTCATCTCGGTTCATACCGACGTCGATGACAACAGCTCCTGGTTTGACGAAATCTGCCGTGACAAAATTGCCACGCCCAATTGCTACCACTAAAATATCCGCTTGTTTGGCTATTGTTGGTAGATTTTTTGTTCTCGAGTGGGCGATTGTAACCGTTGCGTGTCTGTCTAGCAACATCTGTGCCATTGGTTTCCCTACAATATTAGAGCGTCCAATCACTAACGCGTTCTTGCCTGCCACCTCAACACCATAAGTCTCTAGCATGACCATGATGCCCGCTGGTGTTGAGGGGATCATGACAGGATTACCTGACCAGAGGCGTCCCATGTTGGTTGGGTGAAAACCGTCAACGTCCTTATCTGGGTCAATAGCGAGTAGGATTTTTTCTTCGGAAATATGTGCTGGCAAGGGGAGTTGCACTAGTATGCCATGCCATCTATCGTCTTGATTGAGTTGTGCAATCAAGTTGAGTAGTGCTATTTCTGTCGTTTCTTCTGGCAAACGAATGACTTCCGAATGAAAGCCTGCTGCAGAGGCGCGACGCTCTTTATTTCTGACATAGACTTGACTTGCTGGGTTTTCGCCAACTAAAATCACGACCAGACCTGGTGTGACACCGGCAGACTTTAAGTCATCAACTTTTGTTTTCAATTCAATTGCCATTTTATCGGCTAATGCTTTGCCGTCAATTAAGGTCATGTTGTTCTCCGTCTTTCTTTTTTACCTTAGCGTTATCACTTTTATTGTTAGCAAAAAAACGAGGTATGACACTATTTTAACAAAAAAACAGCGAATTTACCGCTGTTTCTCTGCTGTTTTTGGTGCTGAATATGTAAAATGTTCGGTATTACTATGTGTCAGTTCAAATGATGCCTTGCAACAGCAAGTCACGCTTTATGCTACTTTCTGCTGTTTGAAAGGCAATCTTTCGAACAGAACGTGGTAAAAATTTTCTGATGTCATCTTCATTATAGCCAACTTGAAGTCTTTTTTCATCAACGATTAATGGTCGTCTCAATAAGCTTCTATTTTTTTCAATCACTTCAATCAAGCGACTCATGGATAAATCTTCCAAATCAACATTTAATTTTTTATAAGCCTTACCACGTTTAGAGATAATCTCTTCAGTTCCGTTCTCAGTTAATGTTAGGAGGTGCAGAATTTCTTCATCTGTCAGCTCTGCTTTCATCAAATTAATTTCTTCATATTCTAAATTGTGTTCGTTCAACCACGCTTTAGCCTTATCACAAGACGAACTGTGGGCAACTGTGTATATTTTAATCATAACCCTCTTATCTTTAAATAATATTAAAAAATTACGAAAACTTAAACAAATTTGTTATTTAATTCGTTTATAAAATTATTATATCGTAACTAAATGCTTTTCTAAATGGTTTTAACTATATTTTAATGTTATTTTTTGTTACAATTATATAACAAAAAAGCTTATCTTTTAGCAAGATAAGCTTTTTTTGATTGCAACATCGACCTGTGCCATAATCTCACTACTGAGATGTCCCGTTTTTTCTCGTAAACGGCACTTATCAATTGTTCTCATTTGCTCACACAGTATAACTGAATCTGAGCCAACTCCTGCCGCCTCTTTACAAATCGCAACATGAGTCGGTAAAGCTCTTTTTGTCTTTTTCGCTGTAATAGCCGCAACGATTGTCGTTGGTGCAAAAGTATTACCTGCATCGTTTTGAATCACCAAAACAGGCCTAACTCCCCCTTGTTCACTTCCTGTCACTGGTGACAAATCGGCAAAAAAGACATCTCCCCTTAATATTTCTCTACCCATTTATATATATCCGTTTTATCCTATCACTTAACAAACAAACAACTTCATAATTAATAGTCCCACGATGTACTGCAATATCGTCTACTGTTATTTTTTCATCTCCATCTTGTCCAATCAAAGTTACTTTTGTTCCAATTGGTAATGTTTCATTTAAAGCAATTGTCATCTGGTCCATAGAAATCCGACCGATAATCGGACATTTTTTTCCATTGACTAAAACGTAGAACCCAGTCATATCACGCGTCCAACCATCCGCATAACCAATTGGTACGGTACCTACAATTGTTGGTTTTTCTGCGACGAATGCCGCACCATAACCAACCGTCGCCCCTTTTTCAATGGTCTTGATATGTGTCAATTCTGATTTTAACTCAAGCGCTGGCGTTATTTCATAAGTCATTTCAAGCGTTTGACCACTTGGATTTAAGCCATACATAGCATCTCCTAAGCGTTCAATATCTTGAATTGTTTCCTTATGCCAAATACCAGCAGCCGAATTACTAGAGTGAACATACTGTGGGCGACGACTTAAATCTGATACAATCGATTCAAATTTCGTCCATTGTGACTCAAATTTTTCTTGTGCAACTTCATCTGCTGTGGCAAAATGTGTAAAGATACCATCAAATACCATGCCGGACTGGTCTGCTAGTGCAATAATCTCATTTGCTTCTCGAGCTGTCGTCACACCAATCCTTCCCATACCAGAATCTACCTTGATATGGTATTTCAAATGCTCAGTTTCGACATCTTCAAGATGTTGTACGACGAGTTTAAGCCAATCCAATGAAGGAACAGTTACAGCAATACGTAAGTTAACAGCAATATGGATGTCTTCTGGCACAATGCCACTCAAGACTAAAATCGGTTTGACAATGCCATGACTTCTAAGTTCAATTGCCTCATCAAGGTTAGAGACACAAAAGCCTGACACTAAGTCATTGGCGCTTTGCGCCACATCATTGGCACCATGTCCGTAACCATTGGCTTTAACAACTGCCCAAATATTGGTGTGATTGCCTGTATACTTCTTGAAGTTCTCTATATTAGCCTGAATCGCTGCAAGATTAATGATTGCTTGCGTTGGCCGATGTGTACTTGGTTTCATTTTTTATTCACGACTTTCTAAAATGACGAAAGCAATAGCTTCCAAATGACTATGACTAATGGATACATGCGCCATTCCTTGTTCAGAAAAAGGATGCTGAATAAACTTTGGTGCACCTAACTCATCTGGTAAAATGGTCATATCTTGAAAGGATAGTTGACCGCCAATACCGGTACCATAGGCTTTGGAGTAGGCCTCTTTAGCTGCCCAACGGCCACCTAAAAACTCGATTTGGCGTTGCCCCGATAGCGACATAAATTTTGCCAATTCATTTTCTGTGAGCACGCGTTGCGCAAATTTTGGATTTCGAGTTAAGGCCTTTTCAATCCGAGAAAGTTCAATATTATCAACACCATTACCATAAATCATATTCTAATTATAACAAAAAAATCCCCTTGATTGGGGATTTAATCATTTTGATGCTGATTTAAGCTTGTTTTTTTATTAATCTATCAGTCACAATTCCTGCTACCATAGCATCACTGACATTAAGTGCCGTTCTTGCCATATCAATTAGAGGCTCAACACTAATGACAAGCCCTACAATAGCAATCGGTAAATTCATAGAAGATAGAACGATTAAGGATGCAAACGTTGCACCACCACCTACACCCGCCACACCGAGCGACGAAATCGTCACAATCGCAATAAGTGAGAAGATAAATTCAATTGAGAAAATGTTAACCCCAACCGTCGGTGCAACAATCGTTGCAAGCATGGCTGGATAGATACCAGCACAACCATTTTGACCAATTGATAAACCAAAACTTGCTGAAAAGTTAGCAATTGCCTCGTTCACACTAAATTTTTGAATTTGCGTTTCAACATTCATCGTCAGTGTCCCCGCACTCGTCCTTGAGGTAAAGGCAAAGAGTAACGTTGACCACGCTTTACTCAAAAACTCACTCGGTGATACTTTCACCCAAAGTAAAAGAACAAAGTGAACGACAAACATCACAATAATTGCCGCATAACTTGCGATGATAAATCGTCCAAGATTAACAAGCGCCTCAAAATCACTCGTCGCCATAACACGTGCCATTAAAGCAAATATACCAAAAGGTGTGAGTCTCAAGACTAAAGTCGTCACACGCAAGATAATTTTTTCAAGCGACTGAATCAAATCAGCAAAGGTTTGAGATTCCTTTGCGTACTTTCTTTGAATGCCTAGAAAAGCAATTCCCAAAAAACTAGCAAAGATAACCACGGCAATCGTGCTTGTCGGGCGTGTTCCAGCAAAATCTGCAAATACATTACGAGGAATCAAATTAAGCAACTGCTCAGTGATTGGTACCCCCTTAACCTGGAGTTGTTTTTCTGAAAGCGCAGCAATTCTTTCTTTTTCAGCCGCTCCTTCAGAAAAAACGGCACCATTCAGACCAAAAGCGATAGCTGATAAATAACCAACAGCAGCTGATATCGCAGTTGTTCCCAATAAAATAGCTAGAACATTACGCGCCATTTTACCCAAATTTTTCGATACCTCTAACTTTGTAAAAGCCCCAACAATAGAGATAAAAACAAGCGGCATGACTAGCATTTGCAACAGAGCCACATAAGCATCCGCCACCAAAGAAATCCACGATAGACTCGTAGAAAAGTTAGAAACTTTTTCGAACAAAAGTCGAATCACTAAACCGAAAATAATACCGCCAAATAAGCCAAAAAGCACCCGCTTGTTAAAGCTAATATGCTTTAACTGCAACCGAAAAAGCCATAGTAAACTACCAATAAAACCTGATAGTATAATAAGTAATGATAAGATAGTCATGAATTCCCCTTTAAATTAATATAGACCTATTTTCTCATGCTATTTTATCATTTGACATATCAAAAATTTATGCCCGTGATAAAGATATACAAAACACCAATAGCCACAAGCTCAATCATAAAAAAACACCTCCAATTCAGAGATGTTTTTTTACATTTAACTATCTTATTTCGCTAATTCATAAATTGCCTCAGCATAAATTGCCGCCGCACGTAATAAGACATCGACTGGAATAAATTCATTGGCTTGGTGCATCGTGTCAATGTCACCAGGGAACATAGCACCGAAGGCTACGCCGCGTTTAAGTAAGCGACCAAAAGTCCCACCACCAATAATTTGCTCATGACCTTTAAGACCTGTTTGTTTTTCATAAACGGAAAGCAAAGTGCTCACCAATTCATCATCCATTGGCACATAGTGCGGTGTGTGCTCATGCGCTGATTTAGTGACTTTTTCAACACCTTCAAGTGCTGCGAGTACTTGATAAATCGCATCAGAATCTGTTCCTTGCGGGTAACGGAAATTCAAGGCAATGGTATTGTCAGATGACTTATCGTCAAAGTTAAAGACACCCGCATTCATAGACAAAGCACCCATTTTAGGATCTTCGAAGGCAACACCTGTTTTGTCACCAGCATGATCTTCAATTAACATCGTTCCCGCAATTTTAGTGAATGGAGACACAACGCCGATTTCATCAAGGAATTTAGCAAGGTAAGTGGCACCATTAACACCTTTTTCTGGCATGGCACCGTGAGCTGAACGACCATGAAGAATAACCGTTACTCGACCATCTGAATTAACTTCAGTCTCAAATCTAAGATTTTTATCTGCATGTGCACTAACAAATGCTTCAAGTTTGGTGTTTAAATCTGCTACATTACCGGAAATCACGGCAGTTGCTGATTCTGGTACCATGTTTTCACGCAAACCACCTGTAAAGCTATGCAAGTGAACAGCACCTGAATTGTCACCCGAGATATGTAGATACTCAGTGATATTACCTTTTTCACCATTGATAATTGGAAATTCCGCATCTGGTGAGAAACCAAAGTCAGGCTCAGGTAATCCTACATGTGCGAAATAGTAATCCATGTCACCCCAACCTGATTCTTCATCAGTTCCTGCGATAAAGCGGATTTTTTTAGTCAATGGTACATTCAATTCTTTTAAGATTTTTAAACCATAGTAACACGCCATTGTAGGACCTTTATCATCTGATGCGCCACGGGCATAAATCTTCCCGTCGCGGATTTCAGGTTCATAAGGATTGCTATCCCAGCCAGTTCCTGCGGGGACAACGTCCATGTGTGCAAAAATACCAAGAACTTCTGCATCTTCAGGTAGGTCGTCACCATAAGTAAAGTGACCAGCATAGTTGTCAACGTTTTTCGTCGCATATCCGTCACGCTCAGCTAAACTCAAAAATTGTTGGAGTGCAGCAACTGGACCCGGTCCAAACGGTGTTTCCGGTGTCACTTGGCTATCATCACGTTCTGAGTTAATTTTCAAAAGTGAAAATAAGTCTGCTAATAAGTCTTCTTTTCGTGCAGCAACCTCTGCTTTAAAATCAATATGTGTCATTTTCTTCCTAATAACCTTTCTTTATACTCGTCATATTCCTCTGCTGTAATTAAACCTTCTTCCATTGAAAGCTTAGCAGATGACAATTTTTCATACATTGTGGATGTGTCATAGACAACTTTTGGCTCTGCCGTTTTTTCAGGCATAGGCTGTTGTTGTGGTGGTTCTTGCATAGGTGCATTTGTTTGATATCCACCATACATGTGACTATTTTTGATGTCACTCACACCTTCTTGGATTCGTTTGGCAATTCTTCTAACGACACTTTTCGTCCAAAAGACTGAAAAATTATCACCTAAAGACTCCACTCGAACATGCCCCCAAATAATGTGAGTGATCGGCTCGATATTTTTAATATAGTTGAGCGGAATTGAGGATACTTTGTGAAAAAAGGGGCGCCAACGAGCATAAACTAGCCGATTCTCATTCGTAATGATGTAGGCATAATAACCTTGCGTGTTAAAAAATTTCGGGTCTGCTTGCGCACCTTCGTTTTCCTCGCCTTCGTCATCATCGTAGTCTGTATGTCTACCAATAAAACTAGAAACAGCGTATTCATCATCTAACAAACTTTCTGCTACAACCTTAAAATGTAATTTCTGCAACCATGCGCCCCAAATGTTAAAACCAAGTTTATTTTCTCGCGCAAAGCGATACATATCATCTGCCGTCCAGAGCTGGGCTTTGTTTGTCATCTGTCACCTCTTTTCATATCGTCGTATCCTTATAACTTTGTTTCCCGTAATCACTATTTTATCAAAAAAACAAGCAAAATTGCGATTTTGATGCATATTTTTGCGATTTGATGACCTGCCTATTCTTGCTCACCTTCTGTTGGTGATAGGGTTTCTTTGATACGACGTGCGACTTCATAAGGGATGCCTGCTTCATGAATCGCTTCAGGCGTTGCTGCCTGGATGTTAGTCAGAGATTTAAACGTGCGCATCAATTTCTGTTTACGTTTCGGCCCTAAGCCGTCAATACCATCCAATTTGCTAGAAAATGAATTTTTCGAGCGAACTTGTCGGTGAAAGGTAATGGCAAATCTGTGAACTTCATCTTGAATTCGCTGCAACAAGAAGAATTCCTGACTTTGTCGACTCAATGGTACAACTTCCAAAGGGTCTCCGAATAGTAACTCTTGCGTTTGGTGCTTATCATTTTTCGCCAAACCTGCTATTGGAATATCGAGCCCTAAACTATCAAGAATTTCCTTGGCTGCATTAATCTGACCAACACCACCATCCATGATGATTAAATCTGGTAAAATACCATCTTCTTTAATGGCACGACTATAACGCCGCAAGATAACTTCTCGCATACTAGCATAATCATCCGGTCCAACGACAGTCTTGATTTTAAATTTACGATAATCCTTTTTAGAAGGTTTCCCGTCAACAAAGACAACCATAGCACTAACTGGACTTGTCCCCATGATGTTAGAGTTATCAAAACTCTCAATCCGACGTGGCGTCGGAATATTCATGATAGTTCCTAGATTTTCAATCGCGCCGTGTGTTTTTTCGATATTTTTCTCAGCCAATTCAAATTTTTGCTGTAGGCTAACACGTGCATTTTTCGTTGCGAGATTTACCAACTGTTTCTTTTCACCACGAGACGGTTGAATCACTTTCGTTTGCGTCAAAGCTTGAACTGATGCCAAGTCAATATCCGACGGAATAAAAATTTCCTTGGGAATAAAATGGTCAGCCCCTTTATAAAATTGACCAACGTAAGTCAGAAAGTCTTCATCTGCATCATTATAGTAGGGAAATAAATTCACATCGCGTTGAATAAGTTTTCCTTGACGCACAAAGAAAACTTGCACACACATCCACCCCTTATCTACCGCATAACCAAACACATCTCGGTCTTGTAAATCATGATTCATAACCCGCTGCTTAGTTCTAAGTGTTCCGATGCTCTTAACTAAATCACGGTATTCAGCAGCTTTTTCAAATTCAAAACCAGCTGCAGCCTCATGCATTTTTGACTCTAACTCTTTGACAATCTTGTCCTCACCACCATTGAGAAACTTAGTGATTTCCTCAGTCATTCCTTCATAAACTTTAGGGTCAACATCAAAAACACATGGCGCCAGACACTGGTGCATATGATAATACAAACAAACTTGATTAGGCAAGACATTACACTTACGCAAAGGAAAAATTCGGTCGAGCAGATGCTTGATTTCATTAGCCGCCCCAACATCCGGATAAGGGCCAAAATAATGAGCCTGATCCTTTTTAACTTGCCGCGTAATCAAAAGACGTGGGTACTTCTCGCGTGTGATTTTAATAAAAGGGTAGGACTTATCATCCTTGAGCATGATATTATATTTAGGCATATTCTCTTGAATAAGATTAATTTCCAAGAGTAACGCCTCGATATTCGACTCTGTGACAATAAATTCAAAATCAACAATTTCTGATACTAATAATTCAGTCTTAGTATCATGTGAGCCACGAAAATATGAGCGTACCCGATTTTTTAGATTTTTGGCTTTACCGACATAGATAATCGTCCCATTTTTATCTTTATGCAAATAACAGCCAGGATTGTCTGGCAGTATGGCTAGTTTTGCCTTGATTGTCTCATTCATAGTATCTTTATTATATCAAAAAAACGCCCTTTCGGACGTTTTCACAACCTTTAATTAAAAGTTGTTGATATCGAAATCATCACCTAAGAAGTCAGCAAGTGAGAATCCTTCTTGTGTTTCTGGTAATGTGTATTCTGGTTTAGTGTTACGACGTGGCGCACGTGGTTTAGCATCACGACGTTGTCCACCTTGTGCAGCGTTACCTGAATCGTTTGAACGTTCTTTACGTGCAGGCGCTTCAGTCAATGCTTTGATAGACAATGAGATACGTTCTTCAGCTGGTTTCACGTCAAGTACTTTAACTTGAACGGCTTGACCTACTGACAAGACATCTTTAGCGTTTTCAACACGTTCCCAAGAGATTTGAGAAATGTGAACCAAACCTTCAACACCTGGGAAGATTTCAACGAAAGCACCGAAGTCAGTGATACGTTTAACAGTACCATCGAGAACAGAACCAACTGGTGCTTTTTCATCGATGTCATCCCAAGGGCCAGGCTGTGTAGCTTTAAGAGAAAGTGATACACGACCAGCTTCTTCATCAACTTTCAAGACTTTAACTTGAACAGTTTCGCCAACTTTAACGACATCGCTAGGTTTTTTAACGCGTCCGTGAGCCAATTCAGTCACGTGAACAAGTCCGTCAACACCACCAAGATTGATGAAAGCACCAAAATCAGTTGTACGTGCAACAGTACCTTCAACGATATCACCTTCGTGCAAGTTAGCAAATGCTTCAGCACGTTGTGATTTAGATTCTTCTTCGATAACCGCACGACGGCTCAAGATGAAACGTTTTTCAGCAGCGTTAACTTCGATGATTTTAGCATCAAATTCTTCACCGACAAATTTCTTAGTATCGCGTACAAAGTAAGTGTCAATCATAGATGCTGGGATGAAACCACGAACACCGTTGAAGTCTACTGACAAGCCACCTTTAACGTCTTTTAAGACTTTAACAGTGACAACTTCGCCTTCTTTACCTTCAAGGTCAGCAAAAGCTTTACGTGCAGCAAGACGTTTTTCAGAAAGCAAGTAAACATTAGCACCTTCTGATTCTTTACCCACGATTTGTTTAACAACCAAGAGTTCCTTAACTTCACCAGCTTTGACGAAGTCATTTATATCAGCGTCACGTTCGTTAGTGAGTTCGCGAAGTGTCAAAACACCTTCAACACCTGTACCAACGATAGCTACAGTAGCTTGGTCGCCTTCGACAGTGAGGATTTCACCGCTTACGACGTCACCGACTTTAACGTCACCGACGCTGTTCAATAGTTCTTCAAATTCGTTCATTTTTTAAAAAGTTTCCTCCAACAATTTGACTGGCACACATCTTTTACGATATATACAGTCCTAATGTTTATCTTACCATAATTATTCCTAAAAAGAAAGTGATTTTTGTATAGAAATCGCTTTTTATTTTATATTTGACTTGATTTTTGTAAAAATTCAGCAATTTCAGCTGTTTTGCCTTCGTGTAATCCTTTCACAATGTAAGAGCCAACAATGACACCGTCGACTGCTTTACGGAAATTTTCAACATGAGCGATGGATGACACACCAAAACCAGCTAAGACAGGCGCATCAGAAATCTCAGCTAATTTTGCCAAGTGTTGATTCAAATCCGCTCGGTAATCGTGGCCAGCTCCTGTGACACCATTGACCGTCACAGCATAAATAAATCCTTGGGCATCTTTCACTAATTCAGCTTGGCGTTCTGGAATACTGGTCAAAGTCACAAGTGGTACCAAAGCAATATCAGTATCTGTTAAAAACGGTGCAATCATATTTTCATGTTCACGTGGGACATCAGGCAAAATCAGTCCTTTTACTGGTGTGTCTTTGAGGTCGTTGACAAATTTTTCGATGCCATATTTATAGATTGGATTGAAATAGGACATGATGACCAGTGGTACATCTGTTTTGATGGTTTTCAGGGTTTCGATGACCTTCGTCAAAGTCGTCCCATTTTTCAAAGCGCGAATCCCCGCTAATTCAATCACAGGGCCGTCTGCTACTGGATCTGAAAAAGGGATACCGACTTCAATGGTGCTGGCACCATTTGCCACCAAAAAGTCGATGGTTTCAGGGAGTCCCGCGATGCTATTTGCGTGATCGCCCGCCATGATATAGGGCACGACCAGGGTTTTGCCAGCTGATTTGAGTGTTTCTAAGTGTTGTCGTAAGGTTTTCATCTTAAAATTCTCCTTTATTTGAACTTCAAGCTAACTTCTGTAGAAAATAGACAATTTATGAACCTGCGCAAGCGCAGAACCAGCAAATTCCTAATTTTCTACAGAAGTTTGCGACGATGTCGCACCGCTTTCAGTATCATGATTTTCAGCGCGGGCTTTGATCTGCGCGACATCCTTGTCACCGCGGCCGCTGAGGCAGACGATGATGCTCTCATCTTTGCTGTATCGTTTCGCCAAGCTTGGCAGCTGGGAAATGGCGTGTGAACTTTCTAGCGCGGGGATGATACCTTCAGTAACGCATAGCATTTTGAACCCTGCTAATGCTTCATCATCAGTAGCTGAGATGTACTCTGCTCGACCTGTTTCGTTCCAGTGACAGTGCTCAGGCCCAAGGCCTGGGTAGTCCAAACCAGCTGAAATACTATAAGCCTATTGCACCTGACCATTTTCATCTTGGAGCAGGCGCATGATGTTGCCATGGAGAACGCCATCTGTGCCGCGATTGATAGAGGCAGCCGTTTCACCGCTATCAAGACCACGACCAGCCGCTTCAACCCCGATCATCGCAACTGATGCATCATTGACAAAAGGATAGAAAAGTCCAGCTGCGTTTGACCCACCGCCAACACAAGCCACAACAGCGGAAGGAAGTTGGCCTTCTTTTTCGAGGATTTGCGCCCGCGCTTCTCGTCCAATGATGGCTTGGAAATCACGCACCATTTCTGGGAAAGGAGCTGGACCAGCAGCTGTACCTAAGATGTAGTGGGTGTCTTCAACACTTTCAACCCAAGCACGAAGGGCGGCATTGACCGCATCTTTGAGGACACTAGAGCCATCAGTTACAGGCACAACTTCTGCACCTAAAAGTTGCATGCGGAAAACGTTTAGTTCTTGGCGTTGCACGTCGATAGCGCCCATGTAGATTTTACAGTCCATGCCAAAAAGCGCGGCAGCAGTTGCCGTTGCGACACCATGTTGTCCGGCACCTGTTTCTGCGATGATTTTATTTTTACCCATTTTTTTAGCGAGCATGACTTGTGCTAGGGCATTATTAATTTTGTGAGCACCTGTATGGTTGAGGTCTTCACGTTTGAGGTAGATTTTGGCGCCACCACATTTTTCAGTCAGATTTTTCGCGAAGTAAAGGGGATTTTCACGACCGACATAGTTTTTGAGGAGGTCTGATAATTCGGCTTGGAAAGCTGCATCCGTTTTACTAGCCTCATAGGCAGCTTTGAGTTCTTTGACAGCGTACATCAATGTTTCGGGTACAAAGGTGCCGCCGTAAGTGCCGAAGAAACCGGCTTGGTCTGGGTTTTGGTAGGTCATGGTGTCTCCTTATACGTTATAATATGCTTGAGATAGCTTATCGTTTATGACATTTAGTTTGTGCAGATGAGATAAAATGTTCTATTTTAGCCAAATCTTTCTGTCCATCACTCTCAACCCCACTAGAGACATCAACCCCAGTCGGATTGAAAATAGCAATGGCTCGACTGACGTTCTCGGGATTCAAGCCTCCGGCTACAAAAAATCGGTAGCCGTCTAAAGTGGTCAAATCGACCTTTTCCCAATCAAAGGATTGACCACTGCCACCCGCAAATTGCGTTGGTGGGGCATCTAATAGGATTGTGTGTGCTTTAAAATCGGCTATGGCAGCTGGTATTTTACCATCTTTGATGCCAAAAACCTTAATAACGGGTACACCGACTTGCGCCGCATAGTCCGCCTTTTCTTGCCCGTGAAGTTGTACCATGTCGAGCCCGACTTTGGCTACCACTTCTTGGACAACTGCCAAGTCTTCATTCACAAATAAGCCGACTTTTTTGACTGTTTTCGGCACATCTTTTGCCAAATATTTGGCGTATTCTGGCGTGACTTGGCGCTTGCTTTCGGCGAATACAAACCCGATATGCGTCGCACCAGAGGTCACCGCCGTTTCAACAGCTGCGTGTGTTGATAAACCGCAAATTTTAATCCACATGGCGCTTGACCTGAAGTCCTTTCGCCGCTGCTTTTGGGTTCCCATCCTTCATCAAGGCTTCGCCAACGAGGACTGCACGGAAATCATGAGCTACGATTTCAGCCTCAACTGGTGACTTAATCCCAGACTCTGAGATATAAAAGCGACCAGGTTCTTGTAAGGCGACCAAGTCAAGACTATTCTGAAGACTGACTTCGAATGTTTTAAGATTGCGATTATTAACGCCAATCAACTCAGCATTGATCCGGTGCGCAACAGCCAATTCTTCAGCATTGTGCACTTCAACCAAGACTTCTAAGCCGAGCGAAATGGCATAGTCATACAAGTCTTGCAAGTCTTTTTCAGTCAGGCAAGCAACGATCAACAAGACAATCGTTGCCCCACTGTTGACCGCACGCGCAATCTGCTTTTTATCAATGATAAAATCCTTGTTCAACACCGGTACATCAACGTTTTGGGCAACCAAGCGCAAATCGTCAATCGATCCCTTGAAAAAAACAGGGTCTGTTAAAATTGAAATAGCTGAAACACCCGCCGCTGCATAACTCGTCGCTTGCTCTAAGACATCGACAGTCATATTGATGGCACCAAGTGACGGTGAGGCACGTTTGACTTCGCCAATCACTTGCAAGGTCTCAGAATTATCACGCAGTCGCTCGATAAAACCCTTGACTTTCCGGACTTTTCCAGGCCTTTCCATAACCATCTCTGCCACTTCGATTTGCTTTTCTGCTAATATTTTTTCGAGAAAATTTTCCATTACTTGTTTTTCCTTTACTGCACGGTAAACTAATCTTTAAGATTAACCTTAAACGCCTGATGTTCAATCCTAATAAAATCCGCTATCATTTGACGATAGAGATTTTCGACAAGCTGTGTATCAGCGCCCTTTTCAATCGCAAGTTTGGTCACTTTATCAATCACTTGCTGCACGCGTTCAGGCGCTGCTACTTGCGCTATTGTCTTTTTAAAAGTCGCAGCTTGCTTGACGAACTCACCACGTTTCGCAATCAAACCAATCAGAGCATCGTCGATTTTATCAATTTCAGCACGAACTTGACTCAGACTTTCAGCCATCATTTCAACTCCCGCATTTCGACTAACTTAGCCATTGCGGCACCGCTCGCAATCACATCACGCGCTTTGGCAACGCCTTCCGCTACTGACTCCACACAACCATTGGCAAAAAAACCAAGACCAGCATTCAAAACCGTCACTTCCAAGAAAGGACTCGGCTCGTTATTGAGCACGGACTTGAGAATCACCGCATTTTCCTTGCCCTCGCCACCGCGAATCTCCTGCAGGGTCACGCGCGGCATGCCCAGACTCTCATGATCGAACTCATGCACCGTAATCTCACCGGTCTCATCCAGCAGCGCATAGCGATTCACGCCATCCAGACTCGCCTCATCCATATTATTTGGCCCACTCACGACCACAGCACGTCGCCGTCCCAATGATTTCAGGACTTCAGCCGTCGTTGTTAGAAGGTCGGGACGAGAGGTACCGAGTAACTGGGTATCGAGATCGACTGGATTTGTGAAAGGGCCGATGAGATTGAGCACCGTGCGAACCTCCAGCTCACGCCGAACTGGCATGACATAGCGCATATTGGGATGGACGTGTTGGGCGAAAAGAAAGACAAGCCCCGTCTGATCAAAAATCTCAGCCAGCTCATCTGGCGTGTGATAAAGATTGATACCGAGTGCTTCTAGCACATCAGCCGAACCAGATTTTGAAGAAATCGAGCGATTGCCATGCTTTGCCATTTTCACACCACCGGCGGCTAAGACAAAAGCTGATGTCGTTGACACATTAAATGAAAAGGACAAATCACCGCCCGTGCCACAGTTATCCATGGCAGTTGTCACAGTCGTTGGAATATGCAAGGCTTTGTCCCGGACAACATCGACAATCCCCGCCATTTCATCAACAGTTTCGCCTTTCATCGCAAGGGCGATGAGAATTGCTGAAAGTTGTGAATCCGTCAGCTCACCATTAAACATAGCATTTGCCATTTGATTGACTTCGTAACGTGAGAGATTCTCACGGTTCATGAGTTTAACTAGATTTTCTTTCATAATTTATATACTTTCTATGCACTTCAAAATTAGTTCATATTCAAACCATTAGCCGATGCATCTTTATTACCGGTTTGAATATGATAAGATTTATAATTTTTTTTACTTTTAGTTTCGAAATCTATAATTTCCTCATCAGATGTACTTTCTTCAAAATATTCAAGCACTTCAAAGGAAATTTTTTGAAAATTTTTTCCTTGGTGAAAATCTCGTAATTTTTCGCCTATTCTCCTTTGAGAATTATTACTATCTCTTTTTGATTCACTATCTGGGTTAAAGTAATTAATATACTGATTCCATCTACCATATATACCTTTCATTCCATAAGCAGAACCGACATATTTTTTACCATCTACATCGATAAGATAAACACCTTTTCTATTGATTAGATAATCCAATTTTTTATTGATTTGATCTTTTTTAAAGTCTTTCAATAATTTATCTTTACCTTTTTGTTTAGGCGAAAGCTCACCAGGATTATCAAAAATAATTACTGTCATTTCGTTTCTCCTCCCACAAAATTCTCAATCATCTTAAGCCCATCAGGCGTGCCAATACTTTCTGGATGATATTGCATCCCAAAAATCGGTAGGGTTTTATGTTGTATCGCCATAATTTCGTGGTCATCAGTTGTTTTCGACAAGATGTCAAAATCTGCTGGCATGTCTGAAATCACGATGGAATGATAGCGCATGATTTCATGCGTTTGGGGAATGTCTGCCAATAATGGTGTATCTTGCAACCTTTCAGCCATGGAAGTTTTGCCGTGCATGATACGTTGCGCCAAATCTAATTTGCCACCAAATACTTCAGCAATGGCTTGATGTCCGAGACAGATACCTAGGATTGGTTTCTTGCCGGCAAAGTCACGAATCATCTCTTCCATCCTGCCAGCGTCAGCAGGCCAACCAGGTCCTGGTGAAAAGACGATTTTATCTGCCGCCTCGGCCACGTCGTAGAGGTCTCGGTCATCATTTCGCAAAACCTTAACTTCGGCAAATTCGCCGATGTATTGGGCTAAATTATAGGTAAAACTATCGTAGTTATCAACTAATAAAATCATTACTTTCTCCAATCTTGGTCATGGCTTTGGCCTTGTTCAGGGTTTCCTGATATTCGTTTTCTGGGACGCTGTCAAAGACGATGCCGGCGCCTGCTTGGGCGTGTGCTTTGCCATCTTTTAAGACCATGGTTCTCAGGGCGATGGCGAAATCCATATCCGAATTACTTGACAGATAGCCGATGGCACCTGCATAAATGCCGCGTTTTGTTTTTTCTAACTCGTAAATCCGTTGCATGGCGCGGATTTTCGGTGCGCCTGATACGGTACCTGCCGGCAAGGTTGACTTGAGGGCATCTAGGCTAGAAACGCTATCTAAAAGCTCCCCTTTGACAACACTGGTCAGGTGCATAACATAGCGGAAATACTCAACCTCCATGTATTTAGTCACTTTGACCGTACCAACTTTAGAAATCTTCCCGATGTCATTACGGCCTAGGTCGACTAGCATCCGATGCTCCGCGACTTCTTTTTGATCCCCTAGCAAATCTTTGGATAAGGCATCATCTTCTGCTTCATCAGCACCGCGCGGTCGTGTTCCCGCAATCGGATTAGTTGTCACCACGCCATTTTTGACAGATACGAGACTTTCAGGACTGGCACCCATGATTTGATAATCACCAAAATCTAGGAAATACAGGTAATTTGACGGATTGGTCAGGCGTAGATTGCGATAGTAATCAAAGGGATTGCCCGTAATCTGGCTCGTCAAACGCTGGCTGAGAACGATCTGGAACATATCGCCATTTTTGATATAAGTCTGCGCCTGCTCAACCATCCCCATAAACTCTGCCTTTGCCGTATTACTTGTAAATGATAAAGGATTGAGCTTAACCGTTTCAAATTCATTTTTATGCGGTCGCGTCAGGTTTGACAGCACCAAGGCCATGGCCAATTCCTGATCAAGTTCCGAGCGCCCACTATATATATCCGATTCAACGATCGTAATCTGCTCCTTTTTATGGTCGAAAATCAGATATGACTCATATAGGAAAAAATGCAAATCCGGCGTCCCAATCACATCCTCAGGAATCTCCCCGATATTTTCATAGAAGGAAATGGTGTCATAACTCACAAAACCAATGGCTCCGCCCGTAAATGGTAGGCTTGAAGCCTCAGTATTTTTAATAGTCAACTCACCCAGATAATCGAGTGGATCACCTGTTTTGACCTGACCATTATCCGTCAGCACGCCATTTTCAAACTTAATTTCATGCACAGGGTTGTAAGCAATCATGGAGTAGCGTGAATTTTCCTTTTCACGTGGAATGGATTCCAAGATCAGCTTGTGTTTCAACTCCAATCTCAAATAAGCTAGAATTGGTGTGATAATGTCTGCGTTAATCGTTTTTCTTAAAGTCATAAACTTGCTCTTTCTATACAAAAAGTCCTCGACGAAAGACTTAACTTTCGTCGAGGACGTTATCACACGCGGTGCCACCTCAATTTGTAGCGAAAAAACCTATTTGAAATAGCATTTCTTTACATCTCATCTCCCTCAAGCAAGGGATTGGGCGATATCGGGCACCCACGTGATTCTTATCGTTTCGAATCAAGATTGAACTAATCTGACATTAGTTCACACATTGCAGCCCATTCACGTGATCGAACTCTTGTCTCGCAATCACCGACAAGTCCCTGAAAGTCCTATTATCTCGCTACTTCTTCTGCTATTGTTTTAATTTTACGATTATTCTGACAAGTTGTCAAGCGAAAAAAAGATTTAGTTTCATTTCTTCGTTCGAAAATACAAAAATACTAAAATATTGAAAAACAAACGATTCTATTTTTCTTTTAAAATAAGAATCAGCTCCTTATTTAATCCCTTTTTCAATCTTAAGAAAGTATTTTTTGAGACTATCAGATTGATTTTATCAGCATCATTTGATAGACTAACTTCTTGCTTAACTTTACCGCCTAATGTTTCAATGATAATTTGCACGCCACTTGCATCTGTCGCCACACCAGAAAACGATACCTCATAATCACCTTCTGGAAATTGTTTCCCGATTAGATAAGCACCTGAATTTTGTAACTTGATGCCACCATCTTCTACTTCAATCTTCTCAAATTTACTTGGCACCATCTCAACCTCACTATTCGGACTCAAAGTGACTTCTTGATTTTTTTTAAAGAATTGCCCAACATTTGTCTGACCTACTAGCGGAAATTCTCTGCCTGCTACCAGATCATCTGACTTAATCGCTGTCAAATCATAGTAGCCAGCTGTCTTAATTTTTATTTTTTTCTCTCCAGAAGTTTCATTGACAAGCGTTTCTGCCTTGCCTGAAACTTTTTCTGGATGATTTCTTGGATTTTTCCAAGACATGAAGGCAAAACCCAAAGCAAAGATAGCAACAAGTGATACAAGCGCAACGATTATTTTTTTCATATTTTCCAACCTTCTTATTTAAATGACGCCATATCAATGATAGCGTCCATTTTATTTGCCAAGCGCTCATCATGCGTTGCAACAATCAAGACACGTTCTGGTTTAACCAAGGATAATAGTAAATGCTCGACTTCCTCGGCTGTTTTTTCATCCAAGGCACCTGTCGGCTCATCAGCTAAGATGATGTCCGATTCTTTCAGCAATAATCTTGCTATCGCAATCCTCTGCGCCTGCCCACCAGATAATTCATAAATTTTTGCTTTCAGATAGCTTTCATCAAGACCAACTTGTTCTAAAACTTCAAATTGTCTCGCTTTATTTTTAGTAACAAGTCCTAAATTTTGCGAAACGGTCTCATCATCTATGAAGGCATAATTTTGAAAAATATAGCCTAGGTGATGATGGAAATAAGCCGTTTCTTTCATTTTCCAAATATCCTGATTTTTTAATTCAATCGTCCCAGATGTTGGCTTATCAAGCCTTGCAAGCGCATTGAGAAAAGTGGTTTTGCCACCACCTGATTCACCTATAATCGCATAAGATTTACCAAACTCAAACTGATAATCAATGCCGTCATAAATTATTTTTTGACCAAACGTTTTCTTTAAATTTTTGACTTCAATCATACAACCTCAACTTCTCCCTTCAAAATCTGTACCCTATATTTTTTTAATTTAATGGCTGAAACTGTCATTAATATCAACATTTCAAGAATCAGAAAACTCAGCATCATTAAGGTAAATACCAGTTCTTTTGTCAATAGCCAGACACCGATGCTTGAGACGTTATTTATCCCAATAGCCAAGGCTAAAATAGAGAGGAATATTTTTTTCGATTTCGGACGATATAGGGCTGTAATCGCAATTTGTTTCGCTTTTAATCTAATAGCTAAACTGATGAATTTGTAAAAAATCATAATTTAAAAAATGAACAATAGAACAAGTGAGATAGCATTCGCTAATAAACTATTAAACAACTCAGTCACATAAGTTGACATACGTTGATAAACGTTTGTCGTATCTAAAATACCTTTTTGAACATCTGTTTGCTTTGCAATAGCATCAAAATCATGCCTTTCAAAAATGGATTGCTCCGATAAGGCGCGTGGCAAATCAGCTGCTACAATGTTATTCATATCAAGTAATGCCGTGTTCACCACAACAAATATCTGATCCTTTTGGAGTTGTTCAGGAACAGCCTGACCTTCAATCGTTGAATTAAACTGAAACGTTTCCTGCCCATTCTTGATTGTTATAAATTGAAACCGACTAATCGTCTTATCTAGGCTTAACTCTCCCATATCCAATAGTTTTGCCAAATTACCTCGCTCATCAGCATATTTCTCTGGTAAATATATTGTATAAAGATAATTTTCAGCGGGCTCTGACATTTTTTCAAGATAACCCATTTTTTGATTTTCTTTCAAAAATTGCCAATTCACAATATGTGTATTTTGCGAACTATAAGCGTTTTTCGCCACTTCCTCAACCTGCCAATTCAATGGCAGATTGGTAATGACCTTATCCTTAGGATAAGCCAGATAGAACGCTGCCCATTTTCGTGTATAGGTCAATTCTTCCGCCATTTGATTTTTATCTAAACGATGGTCTGTATCGATATTATTTGGATTATCTAAACCATGACGGCTATAAGTCAGATAATCTTGGTAATTTTGCCACTGACTCATACTATGATAGGCTTCATAAATCGGCTGAATTGTTTTGATAGTTTTAATTAAGGATGTCCCAAAAATAATAAGGATGAATATATTTAAAACAGATAGAATACCTAAAAAGCCTTTATTAGGTATTTTATTTTTGAAAATTGAAATCGGGTTTGAAAATTGAATAACCAAAAACAATAATAAATTGGCCAATATAAGTAAGATGATAATGACGATTGATAACGTTAGAAATAAAGCAATCACCATTGAAAAAACATTGGTATAAACTAATCCACCATTTAAAACGCCAACAAGTGTAAAAATACTCATGCTAAACACTAGATAACTCACAATATCCGTTACTAGTTCTATCAAAGCATATTTTCTTAAAGTACCTAAACTTCTTCTGATAATTACCGCCTTACTTTTCAGTAGTTTCAACAACGTTAAGATTGTTATAAAAGTTATGATAATTCCCCAAGTAATTAAAGATTTCAAACCACTAAACAAGAGTGATAAACCTGACATTTGAGGTGAAAAGGCTGGAAATTTCTCAGAAATAATACCTTTACTTTTCAAAAAATCTAAATCAGATTGACTCAGATTGTCCGATGACCAATAGCCACCAACCACATAACTATTCTTTAACTTTGTCAAATCTTCACCTTTTCCAAAAGTAAAGGTTTCTGTTTTGCCTGAAGTCACAACAGGATAATATAACTCTATATGATGCGTAACAGCAAATTGTTCTAAGATTTTAAAATAATCTTTGTTAGATTTCATATCATCGACTTGCTTAATCGATAGGGTTTCCGATGCCGGATAGACGATGTATGACTTAATTTCTCGCACTTGAACAAATGATAGCAAGCCAAGAAAAAATGTAGCGATAAAAATAATTAGGTACTTACTTTGTAAGATTTTCTTCATATCAAATGTTCACTCCTAAAAAGTAGATGACGATATTTTTTCAACAGATTGATATTCAAACAAGTATAAAACCAAAATTCACATATGAATTATGTCAAACATTTTGGTTTTACGGTTGATTGAACATGCAGTATTGAAGTCTACAAAATCAACAAATTATTGGTATTCCCACCAAGGCTCTGGCGTACTTGTGATTTCCCACGGTAGGTGTCCAACACTAATGGAACTAGTTTGCCCTGCACCTTTCCAACCACCAGTTTGGACTTTATTATTTTTGACAATATCTGCTTTGCCAGACATAGACCAATTCTTATAAGACGAGCTGACGTTTGTTAAGCTTATGTTGTGATCCCATTTATCTCTAGCCCAAGGATGAGGATAATCAGTGGCTGCGGATGCTTTCCCTCCTCCAACAACTGCTCCACCTAATGTTACTACTGCAACTATTAACATTGTAATTTTTTTAATTTTCGTCATATTGACTCCTTCTATCTTGTCATTAGCATGCTATCCCCCCACTCAAAACAAATAAAGTAGAGAAAGATAAACAATTAAGTTTTGAAAGTCGTTCGAACTAACTTACAAGGCTAATTCTACTACATAAAAATCCCTAAATTTCAAAAATTGAGAATCTGCATGACTTGATGATAAAAGATGATAAAAATTGTATATTCTCTTGACTTTAAAACAAAAAATGATAATTCTCATGATTTAAAGCTAAAGTCCTGAGAATTATCAATTTAATTCTTTTACCCTTGCAGATTCTCAATTTTGCATTTTGAGATATTTTCTGATGCTATAATAAAGCTATCAAGTAAAACGAAAGGAGAAATTGTATGTTAGATTTTTTACGCTCACTTATCTTTACTAAATGATTACAGATGAAATAACTAGGACTTAGTGTTCCTTTGCCATAAACATCTCTATTCGTTTAGCCAAATCTACGATACCAAATTTTTTTAAAACCTGAATATCGCTCTGTATCTCCTCGAAAAGTTCAGAGCTTTTTTCACGTTTAAATTTAGAAAAGGTTTCAAAAATGTAAACTATAATTTTCCCTTCCATATCCCACGCATCCAAAAGTTCATCTAGCTCATTCTTAATTCTATTCGCTCGCGTGTACTGTTCATTACATACCATATGGACATATAAATTTACTAAAGTTCTTTTAACAACATCTGCATGAGAATATAATAGATTAGACAATTCATCACTATCTAGCATCTCTAGCCCCAAATAATAGGCTTCTTTCAAACTTAATGCTTCCAAACAGTTGGAAAAAACATCAATTTCAAAAAGTGTCCATTGCTTGATACTTGTTAGATAATCTTGAATGAGCTTTCGATCATTATCTGTAATTAAGTTTTCCCCTGATGAATCAAATATCGCCACTTTAACCATGACATTATAGATTTTATCAATTTTTTTCTTAGCTCTTGGCTTTAATAGCTTTTTCATCCCCTCTATGTCATTAGTTATAGCATAGTCACTCATTTGTTTCATAAAAATATGTAACCTACTGGGTTCATAAGTCGGCATCAAAGCAAAAAACTCGGTTGGGGTCATGTTAAGCCCCTGAATCGCTAATAAAAGACACTCAGCCGAAAACATACTTTCACCTTTTTCAAAACGTGAAATTTGAGAACTATGGAGATAGCCAGTCTCAATTTCACCATAGGTATAACCACGTTCTTCACGCGTTTTTTGATAGAATGTACGCAATTCCATTTGTTCAGACATTTCTTCTTGTAATTTTGTCAAACACTTTCCTCCAATCTAAATAAGAAAACAAGGTCTTTCTTAATAATTCTACCATAATAAGTAAGAAGAATACAAAAATAAAGAATTATTATAGCAATTAATTTCACATATAAGAAGTTTCTTTATCTACTTTTACTGCTATCTCTTAAATTCAATGGATTGAATTTTTAGACTAGATTACTATTTGGCATATTTTATAAACTGTTTCCACTAAATTATTCTTCAATTAGATAACCTAAGTATTATCTTTGATCAATTTAAAAAATCGTAAGATTAGAATGCTTAAAACATATTTCTCTTACGATTTTACATTCTTATATCTTTAATTCTGATACTGAATCTAATTATATTTCACTTCACCCGCAGCAACCGAATACCATTCAATGTAACGATTATCGTTGCACCCATGTCGGCTAGAATGGCAATCCAAAGTGTGAGCCAACCTGGGATAACCAGTAGCAAGGCGATTACTTTCAAGACTAATGAAAAAGTAATATTTTGCTTAATGGTTCGTAAAGTGCTACGGCTCAGTCTGATAAGAAATGGTAATTTAGATAAATCATCTCCTATTAAAGTGACATCTGCGGTTTCTAAAGCTGTATCTGTTCCCACGACACCCATGGCAATGCCGACATTCGCGATTGCTAAAGCTGGCGCATCGTTAACGCCATCTCCAATCATGGCAACTCGACCTAAGGTCGTCTGTAAGTTTTGAATCTCTTGTAATTTATCTGCTGGCATTAGATTTGCTTTGACTGATGAAACACCCACTTCTTTGGCAATCTGATTCGCTGTTGCTTGGTTGTCTCCTGTCAGCATAACCGTCTCTTGAATGCCAAGTGATTGTAATTCTTGTATCGTTTGTTGACTCGTTTGTCGAACGGAATCTTGCATGGCAATAACCGCTAGGATTTGTTCACTTGTGCCAAAGTAGATAACTGTTTTACTTTGTTCGTGAAAGGCTTGTGCTATGGTAGTAATTTTTGAGTTTGATGAAAATAATGTTGGGCTACCGATAAGGTAAGTCGTACCTGAAATATCTCCTTGCACACCACGTCCTATGATTGACTGAAAATTTTCAATGCTGGTCTGTATTATGTCGATGCCTCGTCTTTTATTTTCCTCTACAATAGCAGAGGCAAGGGGATGTTGCGCATAACTTTCCAAGGCTGATATTTTTTGAAGTAGGTCGGGTTCATTATAGCGTTCATCTACTACAACAAAGTCAGTTACTGTAGGCTTACCTTCTGTCAAAGTACCCGTTTTATCAAAGGCAATGGCTTGAAGTTTTCCGATTTCTTCTAAATAAATCCCGCCTTTAATCAAGACACCATGACGCGCAGCGTTACCGATGGCAGACACGATAGAAACTGGGGTTGAGATGACTAAAGAACACGGACAGCCGACGACTAGGACTGATAGTCCTTGGTAGAACCATCTCTGCCAGTCGCCGCCGAAAAACAATGGTGGGACGATGACGATTAAGGTCGCTAGCAAGATGATGAATGGGGTGTAAATTTTCGCAAATTTGTCGACAAAAGCTTGGGCTGGCGCACGTTCACCTTGGGCTGCTTCAACGAGTTGGATAATTTTTGCAAGAGTTGTATCTGCTGCACGTTTTGTAACTTGAACTTCTAGGTAACCTGTTTCGTTAAGTGTTCCTGCAAAGACTTCATCTGAAATTCGTTTGTCAACAGGTAGGGATTCTCCTGTAATGGCAGCTTGATTAACGGTTGAATCACCTTTTATAACGACGCCATCCATGGCGATTTTCTGACCAGGTTTAATCAGCATAACATCATTGATTTGAATGTCCTGTACTGCGATGGTTTGCTCAAAATCATTACGGCGAATGGTTGCGACTTTTGAGGCAACATTCACCAGGGTTGAAATGGATTGTCGCGCCCGTTCAGCCGCGTATCGCTCTAACATCTCACTTATCGCAAAAAGAATAACAACAACAGCGCCTTCAGCAAAGTCACCAATCAAGGTAGCACCGATAATGGCAATTGTCATCAGGGTTGCCATGGAAAACTCAAACTTGATAAGGTCTTGAATACCTTCGATAAATAGGGCATAACCACCCACTAAGATTGCCATAACAAATAAAATAGGCGACAGAAACCGCGGCTCTCCTAAGCACCATTGACTAATGAAAGCTAGAATAATCAGAACCGCCGCAATCAATTGGCTGCGATTTTCACGCCAAAAAGAAGTCTGCCGATGTGGTGTATCAGAGTTAGTATCTTGTTCTGGTCTTACCTTAATATTGTCAAAGGCACCCGCTTGTTCCAACTCGGCAACTGATACATGTCCTGTTACGGTTAACTTAGCTGCGCCATAATTAACTTTTGCCGCACTAACACCTTCAATTGCTTGAACATTTTTCTCAAATTTAGCTGAACAACTTGTACAAGATAGACCAGTCAGTCGATAATGATGTATTTCTTTGTCAGCCATAGGTAACCCCCTCTTTTTCTTGGTTCATCGCGTCTAGCACGAGCTGTTGAATCATTGGATTGCTGAGTTGATAATAAACCATTTTGCCAATTTTTTCATGTGTCAAAATTGACTGTTTACTCAAAGTACGCAAATGATGAGAGGTTGTGGCAACTGTTGCTCCGATGATGAGTGCGACATCACAAACACAGAGTCTCTCTTGTTTTGTCAAGGCATACAAAATCTTAAACCGACGTTCATCTGCTAACACTTTAAAAAGCTGGCTGATAGCAAATGTATCAGACGCGGCTAGTTCTTCTTTGACTGCCTCTACTTTCTCTTCATTAAAGCAGGGAATCCCACAACTTTCTTCACGCATTTTATATAGCCTCCTATTATTCAAGTCGCCATTTGATTAATTTTAGTTTAACATAAAGAAAAAACATATTCAAACTTTCGTTTGAATATGTTTTATTTTATCTGCTCTTTAACCGGACAAGAACAACCACAATCTTCACAAGCGCCGCGTGACTTGATGAATTTATAGAAAGCATAGCCCGCACCTGCGATAGCTAGGGCAAAAATAATCAAAGTTTGGATGTTCATACAATCACACTTTCTGAGAGTTTAGGCGCTTGGTAGACTGGTTTTCTAAACACAAAGTAACAAGCAGGCAATAGAGATAAAATCGCTAAAACTGTGGATATATTGACATGTCCCGTAGCAATAGTCCTACCAATCTGATAGACGATAAAACTAATGACGTAAGCAATACCACATTGAAAACCAACTGCAATGCCTGTCCATTTTGCTGTTCCCATTTCACGATAAATGGCACCGATAGCGGCAAAACATGGTGCACAAAGTAAATTAAACAAGAGCAAGGTATAAGCAGATAAGGCAGTGAAATTACTCTGCATGGCAGTATTCAAAGCTGCACCACCTTTCGCGTGATACAACACACCCATGGTCGAGACGAGTGTTTCTTTTGCAAGTAAACCAGTAAACGTTGAAACTGTCGCCTGCCAAGAAGTCCAACCTAGTGGTGCAAAAATTGGCATAATCACTCGACCAATTCCTGCCAAAATAGATCGCTCTGTATCAACGACCTGCATGCGGAAATTGAAGGTCGTTAGGAACCATAGCAATATCGTCATGGCAAGGATAATCGTTCCTGCACGCTTGATAAAACTCAAACCTTTATCTAATGCATAGCGTAAGACGTTTGACCATTTAGGCATGTGATAATTTGGTAACTCCATAATAAATGGTGTCACAGAACCACCTAATAATTTAGTCTTTTTCAGCATGATACCACTGATGACAATCGTAAAGATGCCAACGAAATAAGCACTTGGCGCAATCAAGGAATTATTAGGGAAAAGAGAACCAGCCACCAAAGCAATAATCGGTAATTTAGCCGAGCATGGCATGAAAGTTGTCACCATAATCGTAATCCGACGATCTCTTTCATTTTCAATTGTCCGAGACGCCATCACACCTGGAATCCCACATCCTGTCGCAATCAACATTGGAATAAAGGATTTACCTGATAGACCAAAGCGACGGAAAATACGGTCCATGACGAAAGCAACGCGACTCATATACCCTGAATCTTCTAGAATCCCTAAACAGATAAAGAGAACAAAAATTTGTGGGACAAAACCAAGAACAGCGCCGACTCCGGCGATAATGCCGTCCAGAATCAAACTCTGGCCAATTGGTGCGATATTTAAAAAATCAAGCAAATTTTGTGCATAATGTGGGACAATTTCCCCGAATAATTTCTCATTTACAAAATCTGTTCCCATAGTGCCAATCGTCTGGATGCTGACATAGTAAACTGCCCACATCACGAAGAGGAAAAAAGGTAGACCAAAACGACGCGATGTCACAAATTGATCAATCTTATCTGACACATTCAGCCGAACACCTTGTGTCCGACTCTCAACCATATCAGCCAAGGTTGTCAAATATTGGTAGCGCTCATTGACGACGATGCTTTGTCTATCATCCAGAAATATATCTTCTGCAATCGCGATAATTTCTGAGACTTCCTCAGCTTGTTTGGCTGATAAAGCAACGCGTTCAATTATTTTTTCGTCATTTTCAAAAACCTTAATTAGCTCAAAGCGATTTGTGACGTGCGTGACATTAGAAAGTTCCGTTAAGCTCGCCTCAAAGCGTTCATCATAATGGACTTGAACTTGAGGGGCCGTTGCTTTTTGACTCTGGGCAACTAAGGTTTCAATGCCTTGGTTTTTAAGGGCTGAGATATTGACAACAGGTACGCCAAGTGAATAAGATAGCTTTTCTGTGTCAATGAAGATGTTTTGTTTCACCAGCAAATCGGTCATGTTGAGGGCGATGACAACTGGTTTCCCAATCTCAATCAACTGGGTTGTTAGATAAAGATTACGCTCGATATTCGTTGCATCTACGAGGTTAATAACAACATCATAGTCATCAGATAATAGGTAGTCTCGAGTGACATTTTCCTCTGGTGTGAAAGGGGATAGGGAATAAATACCCGGTAAATCCTGGATGACAATTGACTTATCTTTAACGTATTTACCTGATTTCCGCTCGACGGTCACGCCTGGCCAGTTACCAACATATTGATTAGACCCTGTCAACAAGTTAAAGGTTGATGTCTTACCAGAGTTGGGATTTCCGACTAGCGCAAATCGTTTATTTTCAGTCATTTTCTAGTACACTCACTTCTACTTTTTCCGCCTCATTTTTCCGCAAGGTCAGTTCGTATCCCCTGACGTGTAATTCCATCGGATCGCCTAAGGGTGCAACTTTTCTGACAAAGATCCGTGTGCCACGTGTCACACCCATGTCTAGCAAGCGTCTTTTAATAGCTGCTTCAGCAGGGTCTGACGGATGTGCAACGGCAATACTAATGACCATGGCCATCTGTCCTGGTTTGACTGATGATAGTTTAGTTAAGTTGCCATGGCCAATCAATTTTTTGGATAATGCAATATTTTCCAAAATGGTATTGTCTAATGCGACACGAGAATTGTGAATGAGAATGACGCCATTATGCTTGTCACGATTCATCACGGCGACGCGAGCGTTTTTAACAAAACCTAAGTTTTGCAGATGCTTTCTACTATCCGGGTCACCTTTAATTTCTGAAACAAAATAGGTTTGCTTGAGTGGGCAGCTAGTTAATGTAATCATATTATTATTTTGAGGCTGCTTTTTGACAAAAGCACGCATCATTCCTTTCGGCTATCAATACATATCAGATTTAACTATCAAAATCAAATGATTTGTTTACTCATTTATTATAGCACAAAAAGTAAAAGGTTTTAGACAAAAACTGAAAATATTTTCCGACATTTTGCAGAAAATCAAAAAATCGAGGGATTAACTCGATTTTTGAATCACCTGAAATCAAAAGAGGAATAAAGCTAGATACACTATCATAAGCGTTACCATAGTAGATAAGACAATTTTTAAGACCACACTTAGAATAGAACGCATCCTTTTACTACGAACGACTTCTTTTCCTTCCATGTAAGCCATAATCTCTGAATAAGTTTGAATATCCAACTTTTTCTTGATTTTCTCAGCTTTAATTGCTGAATAAAACATGATGATGCCCCCTAAAATAGTCATCACCATTCCTATATTTTTTTGTGTTTTTATATAAAACACCGCACCAAAGATCATGACCACAAACCCGACAACCATTCCTAATGAATAATGATTTAAAATTGTAGCATCTACTCTTTCCTTCATCATTTGAAGATCTCCTTTCACTAATTCGTCTAAGGAGACATCAAAATAATCACTCATTAACAGTAGACTTTTCAAATCAGGATACGATTTACCCGTTTCCCAATTTGAAATCGTTTGGCGAGAGACATAAACAATCTCTGCCAAATCATCTTGAGAAAGGTTCATTTTTTTCCGATAAGTTTTCAACTGCTCACAAATTTTCATTCTGCTAGTCCTCCTTCTGACAAATTCATTCTAGGATAATTTTCAACTATTCACCATCAAAATCAGTTGTCATTGACCCGAAATGACTGCAAAAAGTTTTTGACAAGTTAATTATACGGTGTTTTTAGCCATTATATCAAAAAAAACAAGCCGAAGCTTGCTTTTTAGGTATTTTGATTATTTAGCCAAAGCTTTTTTAGAAGCGTCAGCCAATGATGCGAAAGCTGCTGCGTCATTAACTGCAAGGTCAGCTAACATTTTACGGTTAACTTCAATTTCAGCTAATTTCAAACCATGCATCATTTTAGAATATGACAATCCATTGATACGTGCAGCTGCATTGATACGTGCAATCCACAATTTACGGAAATCACGTTTCTTTTGACGACGGTCACGGAACGCATAGTTATATGAGTTCATTACTTGTTCTTTGGCAGTACGGAACAAAGTATGTTTTGCACCATAGTAACCTTTCGCAAGTTTCAGTACACGTTTACGACGTTTGCGGCTTACTACGCCACCTTTAACACGAGCCATTTATAGTTCTCCTTATAATATCTTAGTTTAATGTAGTCTATGCTTGATTCAGGTCTCTATTATTTAAGAGAGTAAACCATTTTACGGATACGTTTGTAGTCACCAGTTGATACCATACCAGCTTTACGAAGGTGACGACGTTGTTTTTTAGTTTTACCGTGGAAACGGTGGCTTGTATAGGCTTTAAAACGTTTCAATCCTCCAGAACCAGTACGTTTAAAACGTTTTGCTGAAGCGCGGTGTGATTTTTGTTTTGGCATTTCTCAAATCTCCTCTAAAATTTTAGTATTATTTCTTTTTCTCGCCTGGTGCCAATTGCATAAACATTTGACGACCATCCATTTTGGCACGTTGTTCAACGTGGGCAATATCTTGGGTTGCGATAACGAAATCGTCCAAGACTTTTTGACCAACTTCTTTATGGGTAATCATCCGACCTTTAAATCGAATAGATACCTTAACTTTGTTGCCTTTTTCAAGGAACTTAGTTGCTTGACGCAATTTTGTATCAAAGTCATTTTGGTCAATAACTGGAGACAAACGAACTTCTTTGACTGTGACAACAGCCTGATTTTTCTTTTGTTCTTTCAGTTTTTTCTTTTGCTCAAACTTGAATTTTGTAAAATCCATAATTTTGGCAACAGGTGGTGTTGCTTGCGCTGAAATCAATACGAGGTCCATATCTTGGTCCATCGCTTGATTAAGCGCATCGCTGGTCGGTGTAATACCGAGTTGATCACCATCTGCCGAGATCAAACGAACTTCGCTTGCACGAATCGCCTGATTCATTGTAACTCTTTCTCTTGCTATGATTGTTCTCCTTGTCTTAAAGATGTTGAGACGGTTACGTGACTCGTAGCAAACTATCAAGTCAAGTAACCAAAACTCAATTACTGTAAATGTTCTGCTGGCTAAATGAGCCAACTTCTCCATTGAAAAACAAAACGGACTTTCCGTAGAAAGCCCGCTATAAATCAACTCTGAATCCAGAGAATAAATTCATTTCCATGCCAAGTAGCTTACGCAATATTGGCGAGAAAGCGGGGGCTTTCTGCTTTTCAACTTCTCTAGTATATCATAGTTTTTGTGGTTAAGTCAATAGAATTAGTTGATTATTTTTTATTTCTTTATTCTTGCATGCTCTGATATACATCATCTACAAAAATCTGGGCAATTCTTTTTTTTAAACTATTATTATTTAGTAGAATACCAAAGAAATCTTGATTTTGTGTATAGCCATCTGTTAACGCTTTATCAATCTCATCTTCAAAAGTGAATTTAAAATCTGCTCGATTATTAACACGTGCTGATTTTTTTAGCTTTTCGTTTTTCTTCATCAATTCTCGGATTGCAATCGCACCACTAACGCCTATCGGTGCATCAATTGATACTGTGGGTCGCCATGCATTCTCTTTCGGCCTAGTTTGCTAAAAAATATTTTCGGGCTTTATTCTCACCTTGAGCGACTAATAAGTTTTTTGAAACCAATTTCGCAAAATAATTACGCACTGTTGCTGCTGATTTACCTGATAATATTTGTGCTTCAGCACTCGTCACACTCTCATTTTTTTGTAAATAATCACGTATAAGATGGTAAAATTCAGTTTGTGGTTTACTTAATTGTTTTATTGCTATTTTATCGCTTGTTATATCGCTATTTTTTATTGTCTCCATAATAATATCAAGCATAAAATTAATGAATCGCGTGGCACTTTTATTATCACTCAAAGCCTTATAATAGCTTTCTTGATGCTCATAAATCATCGTTTCAATTGGCAGGTATTCAAATATTGGGTAATCTTGTGCTAAAATCAAATTCTGCCACAACCGTCCCATTCTGCCATTACCATCTTCAAAAGGATGAATTTTTTCAAGTTCATAATGCACAACGCTACTCTTTATTAAGGCTGGAATAACTGCACTTTGTCCCCACTCAAGTAACTCATTAACAAGATGGCTCACAAACTGTGGACGAGCACCCATATGCACAAGATTTCCAGCAATATCATAAATACCGACATCACCTAAACGAAAGCCTCCTGAATGTTTTACTAAATCAGCCATTAGATAGTCGTGCGCTTGCAATAGGTCAGTGACTTGATAAGGATTGAGTTTAAAAATTTGTTCATAGGCTTGATAAGCATTTTGTACTTCTCTAATTTCTTGCGGTTTACCTAATACACGCTTGCCGTTGACTATGGCAGTTACTTGCTCTAAAGATAAAGAATTTGCTTCAATAGCAAGACTTGAATGAATTGAACGTAGGCGATTTTCCTTACGTAAATGAAAATTTTGCGGTTGTGTGAGTGTTAATTTTGTTACAATTTCTGTTATTTCAACGATTTTATTTAACATATCGTCTGTGATGTCGAACAGTGGTTGATAAGACATAGTTTCTCCTGACATAGAATAGGTTAATTATACCAAAATATCAATATTTTATCGATTTCTATGTCATTTGGTATAATACTTCATTTTGAATGTTAAAGCATATATATTTAAATTACTCAAACTTAATCCTTCTTACAAGCTTTCATAAGAATCTGATAGCACTCTATGTAAAATTGCAACAAATATCTTGAACTGTGACTCATTTGGTACACGTATTTCGTTTCCATTATACCATAGAAAAAAGCCCAGATAGTCTAAGCTTATTACGTCTTATTTACCTTCCAAATAAATCATCAAAATACTAATATCCGCAGGATTGACACCTGAGATACGACTGGCTTGGCCAATCGTTTCAGGATTGATTTTCTTGAATTTTTGACGCGCTTCTGTGGCAATGCTATCTAAAGCATCCCAGTCAATATTTTTCGGAATACGTTTGGCTTCCAAACGGTGCATTTTAGCGACTTGATCGGTTGCTTTTTTGATATAGCCTTCATATTTGATCTCTGTTTCGATCAATTCAATAATTTTCGCATTCAAGACTTCTGGTGCGGGTCCGATGAAGGATGTCGCAATCTCATAAGTGATTTCTTGACGACGCATGAACTCTGCTGCTGTCAAGGCATCCGTCAATGGCTTGAAGCCTAAAGCTTCTATCTTAGCATTGGTTTCAGCGATTGGTTTGAGTTTATTTTTTTGCAGGCGCAATAGTTCGTTTTCATATTGATATTTTTTAATCTCAAAGGTATGCCAACGATAATCAGACACCAAACCAATTTCACGGCCAAGTGGTGTTAAGCGCATATCGGCATTATCATGGCGGAGAATCAAACGATACTCAGCACGACTTGTCAACAAACGATAAGGTTCAATCGTCCCTTTCGTTACCAAGTCATCAATCATCACACCGATATAAGCATCTGAACGTTTCAAAATAAACTCAGGTTTACCTTGTGCTTTCAGCGCGGCATTGATCCCTGCGATTAAACCTTGACCTGCTGCTTCTTCATAGCCTGATGTGCCATTGGTTTGACCTGCTGTAAACAAGCCTGAAATCAATTTTGTTTCAAGCGTCGCACGCAGTTGGTGCGGCAAAACCACATCATACTCAATCGCATAGCCTGAACGCATCATCTCAGCATTTTCCAAACCTGGAATTGAGCGCAACATCTCAAACTGCACATCTTCCGGCATCGATGTCGACAAGCCTTGCACATAAACTTCTTCTGTATCCCGACCCTCAGGCTCTAAAAACAGTTGGTGACGTGGCTTGTCAGCAAAACGCACGATTTTATCCTCAATCGACGGACAATAACGCGGTCCAACACCCTTAACCATCCCAGAAAACATTGGCGCACGATGCAAATTCTCTTGAATAATCATATGCGTCGCATTTTTTGTATAAGTCAACCAACACGGAATTTGATCGGTCAAATAATCCGCATCCTTTGATAAGAAACTAAAGTGATTTGGCTTCTCATCCCCTGGTTGAATCTCCGTTTTACTGTAATCAATGGTACTAGACTTCACGCGCGGAGGCGTACCCGTTTTAAAACGACCAATCTCAAAGCCCAAGTCACGTAAATTGTCAGCAAGACCGATAGAAGCTAGGGAGTTATTTGGCCCTGACGAATACTTGAGCTCACCGATGATGATCTCACCACGAAGGGCTGTCCCTGTTGTAATAACAACTGATTTCGCCGTATAAATCGTACCCGTTGAGGTTTTAATCCCAGTAATCTGACCGTCTCCGACGAGAATCTCATCCACTACCGCTTGACGCAAAGTCAGATTTTCCGTCTGCTCAATCGTTTTTTTCATCTCACGCGCATACAAATCCTTATCCGCCTGTGCGCGAAGCGCCCGAACAGCAGGACCCTTGCCGGTGTTGAGCATCTTCATTTGAATATAGGTCTTGTCGATGTTGCGACCCATCTCGCCACCGAGCGCATCGATTTCGCGAACGACGATCCCTTTAGCCGATCCGCCGACTGACGGATTACACGGCATGAACGCGACCATATTTAGGTTAATCGTGACGAGCAAGGTCTTACTGCCCATCCGCGCAGACGCTAGCGCCGCTTCACTTCCTGCATGACCGGCACCAACGACGATGACATCAAAATTTTCTTGAAATTGCATGATTACCTCTTTTTATATTTTCATACCAAAAAGCCAAGTACACGAAAAATAGCTACGCTATTCTTCTCGGTACTTGACTACCTTGAATTATTGATACTTATATTTTAGCAGAATTGTCCTAGTCGGTCAAGATTTTTACTCAACTCAAGATTTGCCTCGGTAATCTAAAGCCATACCTTTCAGCATATTACGCAAAATTTGATCGCCAGCAGGCTTATAATTACGGTGATTTTTATTACGCAAAATCGCAGACAACTCGCTCGTCGATACCGTTTTACCCGACTGCGCCAGAAAATCCTGAAGATGATCCGTCGTATAAGTCATAGCGATCTTAATCTTCTTAATCGTCACATTGTTAATCAACGCATCGCTCGTCATATCAAAGGTCGCAGGCACCTCCTGCCCCTCCTTGTCACGTTTCACACCTCTTTGGCTAATGATGAAACCATTTAAGAAACGTTCCAAATTCTCGCGAGATAAGGCTTGATCACGATCCGTATCAGGCTCTTGTTTCTTTAAGATAACACGGAGCTCTTCTAGGGTGAGTGTCACCCCACCCAAGGCAAAAATATCGAGCATGTCACTATCTTTAATATCAAACGTGTAGCGCAGACGGATTAAAATATCGTTATTATTCATACCTTTGATTATACCAGAAAAGTATAGTCAAGAGTAGCTAAAATCCGAGTCATTCATTAGCACAAGTATCATCTACTTTAGAAAGTTTATCCAACATAACAACAAGTTGTTGTAAATCTTCATTTAGCACGGCAGTTTTTAGATGAGCATACTGCACATAAAAAATCTCTTTATCTTTAGCCACTAATGGAATTTTGACTAGATTTTCCATATCCCTAAACGGAATAAAATCAGTCATTAAGGTAATACCAATATTTGACTTAACCAATTGACCAATCGTCTGAACATCAGAAAAATGAAGTAAAGTTTGCGCCTTTTTGTCATACTTATCATTAAGCCTTTGAAACGCCTTAGCGTGAACAAACCCCTCCTCTAATAGAATAAAAGGATAGTCTGCAGCCTCTTCAAATGATATTTCAGATTTTTGAGATAGTGGATTATCTTTAGAAGCAAAAATATAGAATTCACGTTGATATAGTAATTGCACCGTTAAATTTGGATGAACCAAAGGCGTCACGCTACCAATTAAACTAAAATCAAGCCGGCCAGATAATAATTTAGAAAGTAATTCGTTTGAGCCACCTGAAATCAAATCAAAATTTGAAATAAAGTTGACCGCCTCTTTTTCTCTTAATAATTTCGATAGAATTCTTGCCCTTATAATCGGCGGAAAACCAACATGAACTTGCTTTTTCTTAGCGTGCTCAATCGCTCTTTCTACAGCTACGAATTCGTCTAGTATATGGTGAATATGTGCCTTTAAAATTGCACCCTCTCTCGTTAACTGAACCGTCCGATGTGACGGATCTTTCTTAATCAAATCACAATCATAATGTTGTTCCAAACGTTTAATCGCATAGCTAATTGTTGGTTGACTCACGTCAAATTGATGTGCCACTTGTGTATAGGACAATAAGTCAGCTAGAGCATTAAAATACTCAAAATCTCTTAAATTCATGATAGAACGCACCCCTTTTTGACCATTTTAACATATCAGCACTTATTTGTTATAAATAAAATTTATCGTAACAGCTTGAGTTGACTATAAGATTTTATAGGGTGTAAACTAGCCAATATAAAAAATATTTTATAACTAATAGAGGAGACACACATGCGTGCACACGACATTTTAAACAACCCGTTCCTAAATAAAGGAACTGCTTTTACCATGGAGGAACGTCAAGAACTTGGCCTGATCGGTATTTTACCGCCCCATGTTCAAACCATTGAAGAACAAGCTGAACAAACCTATCAACATTATTTGATGAAACCCAACGACTTGGAAAAACGTCATTTCTTAATGGAAATTTTCAACACCAACCGGACTTTGTTCTACTACCTCTTCAACCAACACATCGTTGAATTTAACCCAATCGTCTACGATCCAATCATTGCGGACACGATCGAAAACTACAGCCACCTCTTTGTGGATACACAATATGCCGCTTACCTCGATATCAACCACCCAGAAAACATCGCAGAAACTTTTAAAAATGCTGCAGGCGACCGTAAAATCCGTCTCATTGTTGTAACGGATGCAGAAGGAATCTTAGGTATTGGAGATTGGGGCACACAAGGTGTGGATATTTCAGTCGGTAAATTGATGATCTATACAGCAGCAGCTGGGATTGATCCTGCGTCTGTTTTGCCAATCGTTATCGATGCTGGCACAAGCAGAAATGAACTTTTAGAAGATCCATTGTACCTCGGTAATCATCAAGAACGTCTCTACGGGGATCAATATTATGACTTTATCGATCAATTTGTCACAACCGCTGAAGAAATGTTCCCTAAACTTTACTTGCATTGGGAAGATTTCGGTCGCTCAAATGCTGCAACCATTTTAGACAAATATAAAAAATCAATCCCAACCTTTAATGACGACATTCAAGGTACTGGTATCGTCGTGCTCGGTGGTGTCTTTGGTGCCCTTGATATTACAGGTGATAAGTTAACTGATCAAGTTTATCTATGTTATGGTGGTGGGTCTGCAGGTGCAGGTATCGCTAGTCGCGTGCATGCAGAAATGGTCAGCGAAGGTCTTTCAGAAGAAGAAGCCTACCAACACTTCTTTATGATGGATAAACAAGGTTTGCTCTTTGATGACATGACAGACTTAACGCCTGCTCAAAAACCTTTTGCTAAGAAACATGCCGATTTTGTAAATGTTGGTGATATGACTAATTTACTTCATGTTGTCAAAACAGTAAAACCAACTATTTTAGTTGGTACGTCTACTGATGCTGGTGCCTTCACAAAAGAAGTCGTTGAAGCCATGTGTGACAATACAGAACGTCCAGTCATTTTCCCAATTTCAAATCCAACGAAAAAATTAGAAGCGACTGCTGAACAAGTCATTGAGTGGTCAGAAGGTAAAGCCTTTGTCGCAACTGGCGTTCCTTCAGGTACCGTTCAATATAAAGGTGTTGATTATCAAATCGGTCAAGCAAATAACGCTTTGATTTATCCCGGTTTAGGACTTGGTATGTTAGCGTCTGAAGCATCACTCTTGACTGATGAAATGATTGGTGCAGCTGCTCATTCCTTGAGTGGTATGGTTGATTTAAACCAACCAGGTGCGCCAGTTCTCCCACCATTCCAATATGTTGCGGACGTCTCTATTAAAGTCGCTGAAGCAGTCGCAAAAATGGCTCAAAAACAAGGTTTAGCCCAAGCTGAAGAAACTGATATGTCTAAAGCTGTCCAAGACCTCAAATGGTATCCAGAATACTAAGAGGACTTAAGAGAAGAGAAAATGAAAGATTTAAAAACTATCAAAATTTCAGGGATTAGTTTGCCACTCTATACCTTTTTTATCGTGATTCTCGCAAGCGTGATTGCACTTGGTAAACTACCACTAAATATGGTTGGTATCACCTTGTTACTAGTTGTCTTAGGACATCTCCTCTACTATATCGGTGAAAAACTGCCTATCGTCAACTCCTATCTTGGCGATGGATCTGTCTTTACGCTGATTGGCGCAACACTTCTATCTTTTGGCCACGTCATTCCTAAAAACGTTATTGGTGCCGTTGGTAAATTCATGGGCGGTCAATTCGGCTTTCTTGATTTTTATATCGCAGCACTGATTTGTGGCTCTATTTTAGGCATGAATCGCAAGCTCTTGATTAAAGCGTCTACTAAATTTATTCCTGTCACTTTGATTACAATGGTCATCGGCTTTTTTTGCAGTCGGTGGCATGGGGATGTTGCTTGGCAAAGGTTTTGCGCACTCAGTCATGTACGTTTCAATGCCAATGATGGCAGGCGGTATGGGCGCAGGGATCACACCACTGTCTCAAATCTATGCCTATGGTCTAGCACATGGTAGCCAAGCCGCTATCTTCTCACAACTCGCACCTGCTGTGACTTTCGGGAACATTATGGCGATTATTGGTGCCCTGTCTATTTCAAAAGTTTTTGCTAACACCAAATACAATGGCCATGGGACATTAATTTCAGCAACTAAAGAAGAACTTGAGCGACCAAAAATTAAACTTGATGCCCAACGCATCGGTGTCGGTATGCTCTTTGCCTTCTCACTACTGATGGTGGGTTGTCTACTCAATAACTTCTTTCCAAAAGTTCACGAATATGCCTTTATGATTATCATCGTCTTTATCATCAAAGCAACAAATACCGTACCAAAACAATTAGAAGAATCGGTCATTATGTTTAATGAAGTCGTCATGACCAATCTAACCCATGCTGTTTTAGCTGGGATAGGTTTGGCCTTAATCGACCTGAAAACTTTAGCTTCAGCCTTGACTTGGCAATTTGTCATTCTCTGCTTAACAAGTGTTGTTGCCATGGGACTAGCGAGCTGGTTCCTAGGTAAGGTACTCGGTATGTATCCAGTGGAGACAGCCATTGGCGCTGGTATGATTAATAACTCCATGGGTGGTACTGGTAATATCGCCGTTCTATCCGCGTCCGACCGGATGGAAATGATTGCCTTCGCCCAAATGGGCAATCGACTCTGTGGTGCTATCGTACTGATCATGGGCGGTATCTTGATTCGACTCTTTTATCCTTAAATAAATTATGAAAATCTATCACTATCATGTGATGGATTTTTTTATAGCCTACGGTAATTTATGGAAACATGGTGAATTTTTACCATTTCGGTATTCTTTTGACAAAACAATGCGAAATTGGTATTGATTCTTTTTCGTCCTCAAAAAACTTTTGTTTAATCTTTTTCATGCAAAAAATCAAACAAATATTTCGCCATTAGAAAAGACTTCCCTTTTTTGGAAAATCTATATACTTGGGTTCACATCAATACAATCATTTTTCTTTTTTTATCAGCTTTAAAAATATTAGCCTACTAGATATCTGTATCTATATTAAATTCTAAAATATCCCATTTCGTGTTTATTACTTTAATCATAGCTACAATTGACATTAAAACAAAGATTGCTAATGAAAGCAAAAGGGAGGGGAGCCAGATATTAGTCCAAACCATATTTTTATTAAACAGTTGAGTTATTCTGACAAACATTAAACTCAGCACAAAATTACACGTCAGAGATATTAGTAGTGTTGTAAATGAATAAATTAGAATTTCAAATTCTTTCTTTAAAAAAATATCTAGAGGTCTTAACCCTAAAATAAATAATTGTTTGATTTCAAAGGTTTCTTTTTCTTGCAGTAACATCATCATACATATGGTAATTGCTAATGCAATAAGTATTGGCGCACTTAAAAAGACAACCATATTTGAAGTTCTAGTTCCTGCATCGCCACCGTCAGGTAAATCAATAAGTAGTGAAGAAAACCCAGAAACAAATATACTGATAATTGTTATCGGGATATAGACTTTTTTGAACGTATCAAAATGCTCATTAATGCTATAAGTTGCTAAGTTTAGCAAAGATAATCTAAATCTATTGGCTATCATATTGAAAATTCTAGAAAAGAATAATAAAATTATTTTTCCGCATACATTTATTAACAATGATATAGCAATTATTTCTAGGAAAATCAATAAAACGCTTTGGGCACCAAAAGAACTTATCCCTATTCTCTCTGGTAAAAGTGACAAGAAGTATGTCATGATAAATATATTTAAAACTAGCATAAAGATTACTTTCAAATAATAAAATTTATCCCTATTTTTTATATTTATATTTTCGATATTTTTTTGAATTTTATAGAATGTTCGTCTTGATCTAGTATAGCCACTATACAAAGTCACAATTGTAATGAGTAACAATGTGATAAAAAAAGATTGGAACGAAAACCTGATCGTCAGAACAGGAAATTGTTGAGTTCCTTGGGCGCTGACAAGAAAATTATAAAAAGTTTGAGCAAAGAGAGTTGCTATAATAGAACCACCTATTGCACCTAATATACTGGCAATAGATAATTCTATACCTGATAAAATAGCAAGATACTCAGGCGTCATTCCCAAAATAATTTGTAAATTATTTTGTTTTCGTAAACCGTTTAATATTTCTTTAACAGTATTTTTTAAAACTATTGGTACCATAATCCCACCAAATACTATTGGAATAAAAAACAGTTGGGTATTACTTGACATGTCATCATTTATCAAACTACTATTACTAAAGTTAAAAAAATTAGTTAAGCAAATATTAATGACAAAAGCACAAGTCATAAAAACAGGGAGGGAAAAAATCCATATTTTCCAAGAATATTTAAATTGAAGCCATGCTAGTGAAATCATATTATAAATTCCCCGCTATTTCATGAAGAAGTGAGGCTTCAGTAGGATTCGACAAAATATTTTGTATTTTCCCATCACGTATCACAACTGCCCGGTCAGTTCTTGATGCCATTTCAATATTATGAGTGACCATGATAACTGTTTTGCCTTGATTGGTTATTTCTCTTAAAATTTCAAATACTTTTTCACTTGAAACTGAATCTAAGGCACCCGTTGGCTCATCTGCAAATATAATTTCGCAATCAGTTGCTAATACTCTGGCTATCGCAACTTTTTGTTTTTCCCCTCCTGATAGAGAATCAATACTTGCCGTTGATTTTGGCTCAAAATTAATACTATTGAGTAATTTATCAATTTGATTCTTATCAATTTTTTGATGACTTAGTCTTAATTGTAAAGCAATATTTTCAAATACTGGCAGAGCAGAAATTAAATTGTATTGTTGAAAAATAAATCCGATTCTCTCTCTTCTTAATCTAGCCAATTTTTTTGAATTTAGCGCGTATATATTTTGAGCTTCCAAAAAGACCTCGCCACTTGTAGGCGTTGACAGACCAGAAATAATATTTAATAGTGTGCTTTTACCGGATCCAGATGGACCGACTATACTTAAAAACTCACCTTTGTTTACTTCAAGAGAAATATCATCTATTATTCTTATTATATTGTTCGATTTACCTAACGTAATTTCCTTTGTCACATTTTTGATATTTATAATTGTACGATTCATAATTTTTCCTCAACCTAACTTTGAAATACGTTATATAAACTTCTAGTATAGTTTCCTTACTCTTTTGATTGACGTCTTTGCCTAATTTCTTCCTTTGGTTATATTATACACAGTCACTATTGTATACCTTAAATTTTTTTAATGTCAACGCTTACATTACCTTTTGCAGAAAATACATATTGCATTTAAAATAACTCCTTTCAATCAAGTATCATGTAAAGCAAGATATCACACTTTAATAAAGAGCAACATACATATAAGTCACTGTTCACAGTTCCAAACTGATGAACCTGATTATGAATTTCTTGTGGTCAAAATACGGTATCAGTTCCATGTTTAGCACGGTTGAGCATGTTTTGATTAATAAATAAATTAGATTACAGTATTTTTCCACCAACGACATAATACTTTATAACGGCTATTAGGTAAATTACAAAAACGTCCAGGCGAAGGTTTCAAAGTCATAATAAAAAACGTCCAAAGACGTTTTCTACCATAAAAATATTATTGATATTGCATGACTTGTTCATTTTTATAAGCGTGATCGATCATTGCGCCACCTAGACATTCTGCGCCATCATAGAAGACAACAGCTTGTCCTGGTGTAATGGCACGAACTGGTTCGTCAAAGACGACTGTAACCTTGTCACCATTGACTTTCATCGTCACACCTGTATCAGCTTGACGGTAACGAAACTTAGCTGTACAGTGCATTTCAAAAGTATCTGGCATGTCACGTGTGAAAGATAGATCACTGGCATCAAGGCTTGTTGAATATAAGGCTTCATTATGGAATCCTTGCCCAACATAAAGAATATTTTGTGACAAATCTTTACCGACAACAAACCAAGGTTCATTATCGCCACCGTGTTGCCCACCGATACCAAGACCACCTCGTTGACCAATGGTATAGTACATGAGGCCAGCGTGTTCACCCATATCACGGCCTTCAAAGGTCATCATACGACCTTTTTGAGCTGGTAAGTATTGGCTGAGAAATTGTTTGAAATTCTTTTCACCGATGAAACAAACACCTGTTGAGTCTTTTTTCTTAGCTGTGGCAAGGCCTGCACGTTCCGCAATTTTACGGACTTCAGGCTTTTCCAAATGACCAAGTGGAAACATCACTTTTGGGAGCTGTTCTTGTGACAATTGGCTGAGGAAATAAGTCTGATCTTTATTGTCATCAGCGCCGCGTAACATGTGGACGATACCATTTTCATCACGTGTGACTTGGGCGTAATGCCCTGTTGCCACGTAATCTGCACCAAGTTCAATAGCGTAATCAAGGAAAGCTTTAAACTTAATTTCCTTGTTACACATGACGTCTGGATTTGGCGTCCGACCTGCACGGTATTCTGCTAAGAAGTACTCAAATACGCGATCCCAGTACTCTTTTTCGAAGTTAACCGTATAGTAGGGGATACCGATCTGGTCTGCCACTAAAGCCACGTCTTTATAGTCTTCCGTCGCCGTACAGACACCAAAATCATCGGTATCATCCCAGTTTTTCATGAAGATCCCGATCACATCATAGCCCTGCTCCTTGAGCAAAAGCGCTGTGACACTGGAATCCACACCACCACTCATGCCAACAACGACACGAGTTTTTGAATTATCATTTTGCAAAATAATAATCCTCCCATCAAATTTTATTTAGGAACACGCAAAGCTGCTCCCCGTTAATCAATCGCTTTGAAGGGCGTCATTAACTATTCTAGTATAGCAGATTTACCGGCGGATTGCTAGGTAAGGGCACTTTTGGAAAATACGTGTGAGCTACCGGCAACAACAGGTTTAGATCTATCAAGATGAGTCCTCAGACCTCTGTTATGTTATACTGGTATTTAGTACAAAGTTGCCTATAGGTACACTAAATTAGGGAGTTTAACGCATGAAAAAATTATTTCTCACGTCTTCATTTGATGACGTTGCCAATCGTTTACCAGCATTTATCGGCGAAAAATTAGCTGGAAAAGTTGTAACCTTTATTCCAACTGCCAATGTGCCACAAGAATATGATGGTTATGTTATATCCGCCAAAGCAGCTTTTGAAACACTTGGTTTAATTATTGACATCCTAGAAGTCTCTACGGCCTCAGCAAGCGATATCCAAAGCAAGCTCTGCCAAAATGATTATATCTATGTTTCAGGTGGCAACTCCTTCTTTTTACTACAAGAATTAAAACGAACAGGTGCTGATCAACTCATCATTGAACAAGTCAACCTAGGCAAACCATATATCGGTGAATCTGCAGGCTCAATCATCACATCACCTGATATTGCCTATATCTCAGCCATGGATAGCACTAAAAAAGCACCATTACTGACCAATACACAAGGACTTAACCTGGTTGATTTTTATACAGTACCACATGTCACCAATGCGCCCTTTGAAGATGAAGCGCAAGAAATCTTAACGAATTACGACAATAAATTAACTCTAAAACCTATCTCAAATGATCAAGTAATTATGGTATCAGGCGACGATGTTAGAGTAAGCTAAAATTAATGTTATGAATCGCCACCCTAATCTCAAGTTTACTGACTTGAGATTTTTTTTACTCAAAAAACCAAGCCATAAACCTGATTTTTTTAAGATAATATCTTATTGTTAGTAACTTCACTCTGCCTTCTTAGCAGGTTGGCTTGGATCAGTTGCTTTTGAATTGATACTCTTATTAAATTCTGAAGCTTTCAAGGCAATTTGATTAAGCTCAGCTGCTTTGGTATTATAATGATCAATGTTAATATTGATTTGTGTTTGACGCGCTTCTAATTCGGCCGCTCTCTGCTCCAAAGCATTTCTATCCGCATAAAAGTCCGCCTCGCTAGTATAGTAATAATTCTCTGCCCTAACATTAAAGGCTTCAATTTCATCATTTAAATTAGCGAGATCAGTATCATACTGAGGCATATCAGTATCGATTTGTGCTTTTAATGCCGTCAACTCCGCTGATAACTGCTCTGACTGCTTATCTAATGCATCAAACTTAGATTCATAGCTTTCGAACATGGTTACAATTTTGTCTCTATCTTCAAAATACTTGGCGTAGTGCTTTTCAAGTTCTGGCGACAGATGACGATATTCAGTGCCTAAATACGAATGTAACTCATTATCACGTTGTCCAATCTCAAACTTGGCATAATCAGCCAACATTTCTTCCGATTTATCTGTTTTGACTTTGGCATATTCCGCTTCCAATAGTTTTGTCAGCTCTTGGCGCTCACTACTGGATAATCTATCCCAAACAGCGTGCAAAGTTTCATGTGCTGAGGTAACTTCAACAATACCTGATAAATCTTGATTTTGGATATTATAAAGATAGATTTGTCGGTGATCGTAATATCCCAAAATTGTACGTGAATCAGTACTATCAGGTACCTCCTCATTAAAATTTTCCGCATCTAACAGTTGGGGATCAGACGCATAAAATAAGACACGTCCTTTTTTTGTGAACCCGATTTTTTCAGTTATGGCTTTAATTTCTTGTGTTGGCTCATAAGCCTTTGCAGCCTTCTCATCAGCTTTGGCTTGAATGTCTGCTGATGACAGCTTTTCAGTTTTCGACTGATTGCTACTAGCATCGGTATTCGAATTAATTCGGATACCATAGGCAACAAAAATCAGTACCAAAATCGTAAGGGCAACTATTCCTTTTTTATTTTTCTTTCTCATAACTCTTATTATAACAAAAAACAGATAAGAAAGCGTTAACAAACCGATTTTTTAGGGCATTTATGTTAAAATGAAGTATGACAACTTCAACAGCAGAAATCATTTTAAATCTTTTAATTGACCATGAAAATGAGTGGGTCTCTGGCCAAGAATTAGCCGCTAGACTAAATCTTTCGCGTGCAGCAATTTGGAAGGCTATCACCAAGCTATCTGCTGATGGATTTACGATTGAGAGTCAACGAGGTCCTGGTAAGGGCTACCGTTATATCCCAGATGAAAAAATGAGTGCCGCGGGTATTAGCCATGATTTACAGCATGATATTGCTGTTCAAGTTTTTGACAGTCTGCCCTCGACCAACGTTTATGCCAAACAAGGTCTAGTCAATGGTGAAGTGACTGAGCCAACTGTTATTATCGCCAATATCCAGACTAGAGGAACAGGTCATTTTGGTCGAGTTTTCGACTCTCCTGCCCAAACTGGCTTATATCTCAGCTTTGCACTACCGATTACACCAGAGCAGCAAGTCGTGCCAAGTCTTCTAGCAACTGCGATTGCTGTCGCTGTTGGGCGAACAGTTAAGGAACTTTTTGATATTGATTTAGACTTCAGATGGATTAATAATATTTATTATCAAGGCCAAAAAGTTGGGGGCATTCTAACGGAAGCTATTGTAAATTTTGAAACCCAAACCTACTCGGCGCTCATCGTCGGCATTGGGCTGAACCTGACAAATAAACAAACTGAACTAGGCTACCTCACCAGTCAGCTCGCGATTTCCCGAAACCAAGTCGCAGCCTCACTGATTGATCAGTTCTTGGGCTTGTATGACACTTACCAAGATGGTAAATTCCTTGATGATTATCGAGCACATTTTAGCGATCTGGACAAAAACGCCCAGATCCAATGCGCTCAGAAAACCTTTACTGGAAAGGTGCTCCGCATCGATAAGGCTGGACGATTAGTTCTCAAAACGGCAGAGGGTCTTCAAAAACTTTCAGCTGGCGAAACAATATAAAAAGAGCAGCTTGTCTCACATTGACGCAGCTGCTCTTTTTTTATTTAGTTATACTTTTAAGATATAACATATATTTAATTACCATGTAAGACTGCTACCAGTTGCTACTGATTGCAAACTCTCGCGCATAGTCCGACCATTTCCAAGTAACCTGCCACGTGCCTGATTCAAGCTGGGTCTCTCGAATGAGTTTCACTTCATAAGCTACTAGGTCTTCAAGCCCTGGATAGAAAATACTCTCTTGACTTCTGATAAATTCAGAGGGCATGCTGACATATTCTTTTTGCCAAAGCGAGGTATCTTTTTCGATACTATCATGCACATCTTGGATCAGCTTTTCTTTAAAGCGCTCGTAGTCGAAAGGTGCTGACACGTCCATCTCGCGCAAATCATCTAACAGGTTGATATAGCAATAGATTTCGTGCATATCTGGCTTGGCTGATGCCATGTAACTTTTAACTGCTTTAGCCACAATCTCCTCAGCTTTTTTGTAAAAGGGATGCTGCTTGTCGCCCACTTTAACGTAAAAAGATGCCAGACTTGCGGTTGGATTATAAGTGTCAGTTTCCTGAAAATCCGCTCCAGCCGACCACCATGGTGCATGAGGAAAGTCATTGTTTGACGGCACAACACCATACCAAAAATCATTGCCGAAATCTTGACCACTCGCCAGATAGTTCAAAATTCCTTTCACAATCGGATTTTGAAGGTCAAAAACGTCAAGCTCGCGTAGAATTTCAGTCGCTGCCCAAGTTTGAATAGGCGTTGAATTTGGATTCCACGAATCAGCCTCTAAAGCATGACCAAACCCACCATCTTCGTTTTGGTAAACTGCAAGCGCATCTAATACAGCTTTCTTAGTCCCATTCTCAAAATGATATTGGAAACGTGTTAAGTCGATTGGACGAGCATTTCTGTAAATAAATTGACGAGCTTTTAAATAAGTTTGCGCCACCATAAGTAACCTCCTAATCATTTTCCAAATTGATCTTGTGCGTCATATTCTACTCAAAGTATATCACATTCATCTTTAAAAAATTGTCTAAACATGATAACATCTACCTCATTTAAAAGTAGTCATAAATCAGGTCATTTGACATAAATAAAAAATAACAATAATATCTGCTTTATCCCCAAAAGGGAATAAGAACTGACCATTGTTATCTTTATCTCAACACAAATTAACCAATCACTACTGCAATACCAGCAGATTATACCTTAAACTTAGCATTTTTATAATCATAAGGCACACTTGTCCCCACCACAACATCATCAATCTTCTCTAAAATCAGCCAATCATCCATATTGCCCTGATGCTCAAATTCTAATGGTGAAATAGATTCAACAGTGTCAAACGCAATCAAACATAAACACTTCTTATGCCATCTTGCCTTTTGTTTGTCTGAGAGTGCTAGCTGCTCCTGATTTTTTTCTAAAGTAGAAGTAATCTCTTCATCAGATAATTTGACAAAATTTTGAACTGATTTTACATGTGCTTTAGTCGCAATATCTCGTGTTCCCTTTTTTAAAAAATATAAAGTTTCTCCTTCAAAGACTCGACTATGAGGAATTTTTCGACCTGCTGCACCACGTACAATCATCGTTTTCTCACCAGACAAAATCTTCTCTAAAACTTTCTCCTTGTCATCGCAATACACTAAATGAATCATCCTAGTCATCTCCTTTTTTAATCGGTAGCCAAACTTCACACCTATACTCCTCAGACTGCTGATTCCCTTCCGAATAAACTTCAATATCTGGCGCATTAGCATACTCGTAACCAGAGCTTGGTAGCCACTCTGTAATGATTCGCCTTTGCAAGTCCTGTAAAGCATCTGGCAAGGCACCAACACTTTCAAAAATTGCCCACTTAGAATCTGGCACAATAGCATCAACCATACCAGAAGGTGTTTCATTGTCACTTGCAACAGCAATATAGTAGTCAAAAGTTTCACCATCCATACAGGTACTCACCCCTAGTACCCCAAACGGTTGGCATGACATTTGACTAACGAGCTGAGGCATTAGTCCTTCTTGTCCCATTTTTCCCCAAAACATAGGAATGGCTTTGAAATTTTCTTGAACATCAACTTGAAAGTGCTCACTAAATCCGACAATCTTAAAAGCTGATTTATTTTCAATCCGGTAATTTAATTCCGTCTCGCCTTTTATTGACAACGTAAAAGAAATTGGTGGATAGGCTTTCAGTCTCGTTCCCTCACTTCTCGCAATGGATGGTGCGACACCATGAATGGTTTGAAAAGCACGATTGAAAGCAGTTGGTGATTCATAACCATATCTCAAAGCAATATCACTAATTTTTTCCGAACTATTTTGTAAATCAAAGGCTGCACACGACATTTTTCTTCTGCGAATATATTCTGATAAAGGAATTTCTGCAATATAAGAAAATATCCTTTGAAAATGAAAAGTTGAACAGCAGGCAAGTTGTGCTAACTTTTCCAAATCAATCTCATCTGTTAAATGTGCCTCAATATAATTGATAGCCTTATTCAAATGATTAATCCACTTCATCTTTCAAACCTCCTCATGATTTCTCAACCAAAGTATAACATATTTCATATCAATTCACCTCTCTATTACAGCACAAAAAAGAGTGTTTCACACAATCACTTACTCATATTCCACCACCAAAATAATCTTCACAAAATGATACTATTTACTTCGGAAAATTAAACCTTCAACCTATCAAAACAGACCATATCGTGATAAAATAAACCTATGACATTAAAAAATTTATTCTTCGATTTGGATGGTACTATTCTGGAAAGTTCCAGAGGCATCCTTAACAGTTTTCGTTATACATTTGATGAAATGAAATATCCTCAGCTATCCGATAGCGAGTTAAATAGTTTCATAGGTCCACCTCTTGAAACAACCTTTGCAAGACTCTCAAATGGTGATGACGCATGGGCCGAAAAAGCCATTGTAACGTACCGCAAATACTACGCTGCAAAAGGCATGCACGAGGCTGAGCCCTATGACGGCATTTTAGAAATGCTCGATAATCTGCAACGCTTAGATTATAAACTCTACATCGCTACATCGAAAAAAGAGGATGTCGCCAAAAATATGCTCGCAGAACTCGATATGTCGCAACATTTTCAGGGGATTTTTGGCAACACGCCACAATCCCACTCTAAAACCCTCGTCCTTAGGAAATCACTCATGAACACACAATCAACGCCTGAAACATCAGCTATGATTGGGGATAGAGACTATGACATCATTGGTGGATTGGAGAACAAGGTAGCGAAAACTATCGGTGTGCTCTGGGGTTTCGGTGATGAAATCGAGCTTGAAAAAGCTGGCAGTGACATCATCATCGCTCATCCGCAACAACTTTTGGAGAACATCAGATGAGGCATCTCAAATTTAAATCCGTTTTTGATATTATGGGACCAGTCATGATTGGCCCTTCAAGCTCACACACTGCCGGTGCGGTTCGCATCGGTAAAATTGTGCACTCGATTTTCGGTGAGCAACCAACTGAGGTCGAGTTTCATCTTTATCAGTCTTTTGCAAAAACTTACCGTGGACATGGTACAGACTTGGCACTTGTTGCAGGAATTCTGGGTATGGAGACAAATGATCCTAGAATTCCAGAGTCTCTAGAAATTGCCGATAAAGCTGGTATAAAAGTTTTTTGGCATATCCATAAAGACGAAAAAGCTGACCATCCAAATACAGCTAAAATTATCATTAAATCTGCTACAAAGTCCATGTCAATCAAAGGCATTTCAATCGGTGGTGGTAATATTCAGGTGACTGAGTTGAATGGCTTTGATGTCGCATTGAATATGAATACACCAACACTCATCATCGTCCATCAAGATGTTCCCGGTATGATTGCTAAAGTAACCGATAGCCTCTCAAAACACAATATTAATATCGCTCAAATGAACGTCACGCGGGAAAATGCAGGTGAAAAAGCCATCATGATCATCGAAATTGATTCTCGTGATGTCGACCAAGCCCTCGCCGAAATCAAAGCCATTGACAATTTACACAACGTCAACTTCTTCGGTTAACTTTAAAGGAGACACCCCATGTTCTATACAATAGAAGAATTAGTCGTACAGGCTGATCAAGAATTTGAAGGGTCCATTTCTGAATTGATGATTGCGACCGAAATCGAAACATCTGGTCGAACACGTGCTGAAATTCTCGACCTTATGTCAGAAAATCTCAAGGTTATGTTAGCCTCGATTGATAATGGCATGACAGAAAACACATCGCGCACTGGCTTGACTGGTGGCGATGCACTCAAACTTGATCGTTATATCAAATCTGGTCGTACCTTATCAGATACAACCGTTTTGAGCGCCGCGCGAAATGCCATGGCAGTCAATGAAAGTAACGCCCAAATGGGACTCGTCTGTGCCACACCAACCGCTGGTAGTGCAGGTTGTGTCCCAGCAGTACTATCTACTGCCATTGACAAACTACAATTAACCCAAGCACAACAGCTCGATTTTTTATTTACTGCTGGAGCTTTCGGTCTCGTCATCGCTAACAATGCTTCAATTTCAGGCGCTGAAGGTGGTTGCCAGGCAGAAGTTGGCTCAGCTGCCGCTATGGGATCAGCCGCCCTTGTCATGGCTGCTGGTGGCAATCCTCATCAGGCCAGTCAAGCCTGTGCCTTTGTCATAAAAAATCTACTCGGTCTCATCTGTGACCCTGTAGCTGGACTAGTTGAAGTGCCCTGTGTTAAACGTAATGCCATGGGTGCAAGTTTCGCTTTGGTTGCTGCTGACATGGCTTTAGCTGGAATCGAGTCCAGAATTCCAACTGATGAAGTTATCCAAGCCATGTATCAAGTCGGACAAGCCATGCCTAGTGCCTTCCGAGAAACAGCCGAAGGTGGACTTGCTGCAACACCAACAGGCAAACGATTGAAGGCTGAGATATTTGGTTAAATCGAAATAGAGATGAAAAGCCCAGAATATTGACATTCTGAGCTTTTCTTATTGTCTTATTGCAAAGAGTTTCTAAAGAATAGATGTTAAATACGCTAATTGAAATAGGGCATCATCTATTTCTATACCGCTTATCAATCAATTGTAATTCAGCATGAAAATGTTACAAAACAATGCGAAATCGGTAAATTATTCCCTGTTTTTTTTACCATATCGGTATTCTTTTGCCAAAACAATTCGAAATCGGTAGATTAATTGATTACTTGATGACCTCATAGACTTTCTGAGAAACAGTAGGATATTTCACCTGAAACTCACTCACTTGAACAAAAAAAACCTTATCAAATGACAAGGTTTTTTTGTGTATTATCAATTTATCTGTGACCAGATACCCGCAAACGATTGAGCGCACGGTGAAGTGCGACTTCGGCACGTTTAGCAGCATCGACGTCACGTTTATTTTCAGCTTCTTGAAGAGCACTTTCAGCTAAACGTCTAGCACGTTCAGCACGTGTCACATCAATATCACGATCTCGTTCTGCAGAATCGGCAACAATTGTGACTAAATTATCACGAACTTCTGCAATCCCACCATTAATAGAAATCCAGTCGACGTGTTTTTCATCATCAATTCGGCGCACCTTCAATTCATCAATTTTCAAAGATGCAATCGTTGGAATCATGTTAGGCAAGACCCCAAGTTCGCCATCAACAGTTGACAACAAGATAAAATAGGCATGGTGATCGTAACAAATCCCATTAGGTGTGATGACTTGGACTGTCATGTAATCCATATCAGACCTCCTTAGTAACCCATTTTCTTAGCTTTGGCAATGACATCTTCGATTGGACCAACGGCACGGAAAGCATCCTCAGGTAAATCATCATATTGACCAGCAAGAATGTCTTTAAAGCCCTTAACTGTTTCTTCAACTGGCACATAAGAACCAGGTTGACCAGTAAATTGTTCAGCCACGTTGAAGTTTTGTGACAAGAAGAATTGAATGCGACGAGCGCGACCAACAAGGGTCTTTTCTTCGTCAGACAATTCATCCATACCTAAGATTGCAATGATATCTTGCAATTCCCGGTAGCGTTGGAGCACACGTTGCACTTCTGTCGCCACTTCATAGTGTTCTTGACCAACGATTTCCGGTGTCAAGGCACGTGAACTTGATGCCAATGGGTCAACGGCTGGATAAATCCCTTGTTGCGTTAATTTACGCTCAAGGTTGGTCGTTGAATCCAAATGGGCAAAGGCAGTCGCTGGCGCTGGGTCAGTATAGTCATCGGCTGGTACATAAATCGCTTGGATTGATGTAACAGAGCCTTTTTTAGTTGAGGTAATACGTTCTTGTAATTGCCCCATTTCTGTTGCCAATGTTGGTTGGTAACCAACGGCTGAGGGCATCCGACCCAAGAGGGCAGATACTTCAGAACCGGCTTGTGTGAAACGGAAGATGTTATCGATAAACAAAAGCACATCTTGACCTTCAACATCACGGAAATATTCCGCAATTGTCAAACCAGCCAAGGCAACACGCATCCGCGCACCAGGTGGCTCATTCATTTGACCAAAGACCATGGCAGTTTTTTCAATAACGCCTGATTCTTTCATTTCTTCGTAAAGGTCATTCCCTTCACGCGTCCGTTCGCCAACACCAGTAAACACGGAAATACCACCATGTTCTTGGGCAATGTTATGGATCAACTCTTGAATCAAAACGGTTTTACCAACACCGGCACCACCGAAAAGACCAACTTTACCACCTTTAAGATAAGGGGCAAGTAAATCAATAACTTTGATACCAGTCACAAGGATTTCGTTAGAGGTAGACAATTCATCAAAAGCAGGTGCTTTTTGGTGAATTGGGCTACGCTCAGCATCCTCAGGGAATGGTGTTTCTAAGTCGATTGTATCGCCAATAACGTTAAATACACGACCAAGGGTTTCTTTCCCGACAGGTACACTGATTGGGCGACCTGTGTCAAGAACTTCAAGACCACGTTTTAAACCATCAGTAGACTCCATGGCAATGGTGCGGACAACACCGTCACCAAGCTCAAGCGCTACTTCTAGCACGATTTTAGTTTTTGTATTATCGCCATTGTCTTTATAAACAATCAGCGCATTATTAATTTCAGGAAGATTTTCTCCACCTGCAAACTCTACGTCTACAACTGGTCCGATTACCTGTGAAATTTTACCAGAGCTCATATTACCTCCTGTTTTATTAAGATATTCAGTTGACTATTTATTCCAAGGCACTCGCGCCGGCAACAATTTCCGTGATTTCTTGGGTAATGGCTGCTTGACGGGCGCGGTTGTATTGAATAGTCAGATCATTGATCACATTTTTCGCATTATCTGTTGCGGCTTGCATGGCTGCCATACCCGCAGCATGTTCAGCCGTTTTAGCATCGATAATACTACCATAGATCATGCTTTCCGCATATTGTGGCAAAAGTTGTTCCAATATGGTATCACGATCCGGTTCAAGTTCAAATTCTTGATGATGAGATGTAGCTTCATTTTCATCTAAATCAGTAATGGGTAGCATTTTTTCAACGCGTACCTGACTCGTCAAAGAATTAACATGGTGATTGTAACAAACGTACAATTCATCAAATAATTCATTTTGATAAAGACTAACTGATTTATTGACGATTTTGCGAACTTCATCAAAAGTTGGCTGATCAGACAGACCTCGAAGTTCATAAGAGACGTTGATATCGCGAGCTTTGAAGAAATCTGCTCCCATGCCACCAAGGGCAATGATGACATATTCATCTTGATTGTCATGATCATCTTCCAACATCTGCATAACAGCCTTCAAAATCGTTGAATTATAACCACCGACGAGACCTTTATCTGATGTAATGACAATGTAACCTGTCTTTTTAACCGGTCGCTTGATCAGCATCGGATTATTTGACCCCTCAGATAATTCTGAGCCAATCAAATCGGTCGTCATCGCCCGAACTTTTTGAGCATAAACTTGAAAATTCTTTGCGTTTTGTTCAGATCTTGTCAACTTAGCAGCGGATACCATTTGCATAGCACCTGTAATCTGACTTGTTTTTTTGGTTGATGCAATTCTGACTTTGATTTCATTTAGCGAAGCTGGCATAGCAAACCTCCCTTTTAATTAATTGCTGATGATGCTTTGAATTCTTGAATAGCTGCATCTAGTAAATCTTCAGCTGGTAAATCTTTAGTTGTAACGATTGTCTCAAGCAAGTCTTTGTGATTAGCATCAAAGAAATCAAACAATTGTGATTCAAAGGCAAGAATATCATCAACTGGCACTGTATCAAGGAAACCATGCGTCAAAGCATAGAGAATCAAGACTTGGTATTGAACAGCAAGTGGTTCATGCAACGGTTGTTTCAAAACTTCCACTGTTCTGCGACCACGGTTCAATTTGGCTTGTGTTGCTGCATCCAAGTCTGATCCAAATTGTGTAAAGGCTTCTAGTTCACGGAATGACGCTAAGTCAAGACGAAGCGTTCCGGCAACTTTTTTCATAGCCTTAATTTGTGCACTACCACCAACACGTGATACGGATGAACCCGCATCAATGGCTGGACGAATACCTGAATAGAAGAGATCGTTTTCTAAGAAAATTTGACCATCGGTAATTGAGATAACGTTTGTTGCGATGTAGGCTGAAATATCACCTGCTTGCGTTTCAATAAATGGTAAGGCGGTCATAGAACCACCACCTAATTCATCTGAAAGTTTAGCTGCACGTTCCAAAAGACGTGAGTGCAAGTAGAAAACATCACCAGGATAGGCTTCACGACCTGGTGGACGGCGGAGCAAGAGTGACAATTCACGATAGGCAACGGCTTGTTTTGATAAGTCATCGTAAACAACCAAAACGTGTTTGCCGTTATACATGAATTCCTCACCCATAGCTGCACCAGCATAAGGTGCGATATAAAGCAAAGGTGAAGGCTGTGATGCAGATGCCGTCACAACGATTGTATAGTCAAGCGCACCGTATTTGCGGAGCGTTTCAACTTGCGTACGGACAGTTGATTCTTTTTGACCAATCGCCACGTAGATACAGATCATGTCTTGACCTTTTTGATTCAAGATAGCATCGATTGCAATTGTAGTTTTACCTGTTTGACGGTCACCAATAATCAACTCACGTTGACCGCGGCCGATTGGTACCAAAGCATCAATCGCTTTCAGACCAGTTTGAAGAGGTTCTGCAACACTTTTACGTTGCATAACTCCAGGTGCTGCTGACTCAACCGGACGTGTTTTGTCCGTTTTAATATCACCAAGACCATCAACAGGAATTCCCAAAGGATTGACAACGCGCCCAATCAGCGCTTCACCAACAGGGACTTCCATGATTTTACCTGTCCGTTTGACAGTATCGCCTTCACGGATATCGCCAAATTCACCGAGAACGATAATCCCGACGTCAGTTGACTCCAAGTTTTGTGCCATACCATACGAACCGTTTGAAAATTCAAGCAATTCACCACTCATGGCATTTTCTAGTCCATGAGCACGGGCGATCCCATCACCGACGTATGTTACAACTCCGGTCTCAGCGACCGAAAAATCAGGTGTGAAATTTTCAATTTGTTGTTTAATCAGTGAACTGATTTCATTAGCGTTAAAAGCCAAAGATTGTCGCCTCCTTATTAGAACATTTGAACTTCAAGCTATTTTTCTAGAAAAAAGAATGTTTACCGGACCTGCGCAAGCGCAAATCAATTAAAGCCTTTTTCTAAGAAAGTTTACGACTGTGTCGCCCAAGCTTTCAGTATCATTTTTAAATAATTGATTTCGCAATTTTGTTTAACTGCGACTTAATACTTGCGTCGATGATTTTACCACGGGCATTTATAATCACACCGCCCAAAATACTACTATCGACTGTATTCTTAATTGTGACTTCATTAAGATCAAACTTGCTTTTAATCGTCGTTTCAAGTTTACTGAGTTGTGCATCTGACAGTGCAATCGCACTCGTAACATCAACATCTGAAATCTTGAATAGATTATCGGCTTGATGCCGAATCTCTTTAATAATTAAAGGCAAGAGTGCCATCCGTTGATTTTTCACCAACACTTCCAAGAAATTCTTGAAAATATCAGAGGACACATTTTGTAAACTCTCAATGACTTGATGTTTCTTGTCATCCGAATAAGCTACATCAACTAAAAAAGCTTGGAGATCCGTCGACTGAATGACTTTATCAAAAGCAGCCACTTCGGCTAAGACAGCCTCTAATTGCTGACTTTCTTGAGCGACTTCAAGCAAAGCTTTACTATATTTTTGAGCAATAATGAGAGACATATTTATTCCCCCAATTTTTCCAAGTATTGATCAATCAAATCTGATTGTGCTGACGCATCTAATGTTTCGCCAATTAATTTTTCGGCAATCTTAACTGAAATATCAGCTACATTACCTTTAATACCTGAAATGGCTTCTTTTTTAGACTGTTCAATTTCTTCATTAGCACGTTGTTTTGCACGACGTGCTTCTTCTGCAGCCTCTGCTACAATTTTAGCTTTATTAGCTTCAGCAGTATCTTTTGCATTATTGATGATTTTAATAGCTTCATCACGCGATCCTGCTAATTCAGTCTCGCGTTGCACTGCAAAAGCTTCAGCTTGTAGACGCGCATTTTCTGCGTTATCAATATCTTCGTTGATTTTTTTTGCACGTTCATCAAAAATTGATGTCACCGCACCCCAAGCATATTTTTTAATCAAGAAAACTAAGATTAAAAAGGCACCGCTGACCACAATAATGTTGCCTAGCATTGAACTCGGAGCAGATTCTAACAAAATAAATGGACTCATGACTACTCCTTTCTACTCATCTCTTGCGATTTTTTCATTGATATACATGGTTGATAACAAGACGAAAACATATGCTTGCAGCGCTCCAATAAAGAGAGAGAACCCTGTCCAGGCCACTTCAAGAAGAATCGCAAGTGGTAAATAATAAACCTGAATATTACCAATACGTGCAATCAAGCCAATCACAATTTCACCAGCAAAAATATTACCGAATAGACGCAAGGCTAAACTTAGAAAATTGGTAAATTCTTCTATAATGTTCATTGGTAGCATAGCAGCAGGCGATAAAAAGACGTGTTTAATGTAGCCTTTAAAGCCAAAACGCTTGATACTCGACAATGTCGCTACAAGCGACACCATTAATGATAAAGCCAATGTCACACCAACGTCTGCCGTTGGTGATTTCCAATAAGTTAACTCATTTGATCCTTCAATTTTAATCAACAAGCCAATGTTATTGGCAACAAAGATAAACATGAAAAGGACAAAGACAAAAAGTGAGTAGTGACGTGATTCAGTCGCACCCAAATTGTCTTGAGAGACACCATTGACAAAATCAATGAGCGTTTCTAATACATTTTGTTTACCTTTTGGTCGCAAAGTCATTCGACGACTCGCCCAAAAGATAAACCCAAAGGTAATCGCACAAGTTAAAATAGTCATGACAAGGACAGCACCATCAAAATAAACCGGTCCAATATGAAAAGACCAAGATTTTTCCACGAATACTCACTTCCTTTCTTATATATACACACATCTCAAACTATTTAATAAGAAATTACTCTACTTAATAGTCTTACTGACGGTGCATAAACTGAGAACCGTCTTATTTCAAGACGAATGTCATAGCAAGTGTGATAAAGAAAGTTCCTTCAATAAATGCGATACCCACAAACATCAATGAACGCAATTTGCCTTCAAGTTCTGGTTGACGTGACACTGCGTTCAAAATACTACTAACGATGAGACCTTCACCGATACCTGCACCGAGTGCTGCAATCCCTAAAGCGAGAATTCCTAATGACATTAATTTGTCCTCCTATAATTTGGATAAATATTTTTTGTAAGAATACCTTACGTTTTTACTTAACAGTAAAATTCTAGTCCTATTTTGCTGAAATGTCAACAAAAAAATCAGACTCTGGACTGATTTTCTGAAAAAAACCAAAAAAGTTTTCACTTTTATGATAAACGTTCTTCCTGATTATATTTTATAGGAAGAAATTCAAGCACACGATCCATCATTTTAGTCCAATAATACCATTCATGTGTCCCATCCGCCGTTTCATAAATAACGTCAAAGTCCTTATCCTTCAAGTCTTGGACCGCAAAATTATTAGCGGGATAGAGAAAATCTTGGTGACCACACCAAGCGTAAAGTTTTGGTTTATCATTACCAAATGTTTTCGCAAAATCAGAAGCCAGTTTTTGGACAGAATTAACCGATTCGTCAAATTTATCTAAATCACTAAAAACACCTTGCCAATAAGACAAATCTCCCATCTCTTCTCTTGCAACATTTTCAAATGAAATCGCACCTGATAAACTCGCCGCATAGGAAAATTTGTTAGACGCAAGCGCTATTTTAAAAGCCCCATATCCGCCCATAGATAAACCAGCAATAAAGTTTTTCTCCCGTTTTGTAGACAGATTCGGTAGGAAATTATGCAGCACTTCTGGCAACTCATCTACAATTGCATCATAATATCTTGCCCCATAAGTTGTATTCGTGTACCAAGCCAAATCTGTTGACGGCATGACAACTGCCAAATTGGTATTTCTAACCAAACGCTCAATCCCCGAACGGTTTAACCAAGAATCTTGATTGCCAGACATCCCATGCAACAAGTAAAGAACAGGAATATCTGTTGTCGGCACATCCTTATCTGGATTTTTCCGAGATTCAGGGTATAACACGTTGACCGTGCGCACCATACCTAGTATTTCTGAGTAGTAATCGATTTTTAATAGGGCCATGATATAAATTTGCACGTCTTTTCAACGCACAATGCCTTTCTACGCTATCGCTGCGTCCAAGTAGGGGTATTTGCGACCTCACGTCCACTCAAGTCTTTCTACACTTTCATTTTATAAAAGCTTGAAACTTGACCTAAGCTAACGCTATGTCAAAACAGAGTGATTCCATCAGTACTTTTTTTCTAAAGTATTGCCTCTATTCTATCACTTTACCGTCGAGATATGCCAAGATTTACTGTTTTTCTCAAATTTAATAGCACCACTTTCATCTGTTCGAAAAATTTGAATGCCATATCTCCTAAAAGTCGTGAGAGTCTCTGTACTTGGATGCCCATAGCGATTATCCAAACCACAAGAAATCAAAGCGATAGACGGATTAATCGCCTTAACAAAAGGCTCAGATGATGACGTTTTCGAGCCATGATGACCTGCCTTTAAAACATCCACTGCAAGTATCGGATAATGCGCCAACAACTCACGCTCGCCAGGCTCCTCCAAATCCCCTGTAAACAAAAAATTCTTACCATACAATTTTCCATGTAAAACAATCGAATCATTATTCTTACCATCCCCTGAGGCTAATGGATACAGCACTTCTAAATAACGGTCAAAAATTTTTAAACGTTGACCGACATGTGCCACCAGAATTTTAGCGTGCGTTTTTTTTAGAAGGTTGACAAACTTTGCATGTTTGAGACTCCCTTCACTAGTCAATATTCTTTTGATCTTAATTTGATTGGCGACTGCAAGCAAATCTCCCATATGATCCTCGTCTGTATGTGTCACAACTAACGTGTCAATTTCACTGACACCTATACTTTTCAAGTAGGGAATCAAAGTCTTATCAGCCATTGCTGATGTCGTTCGCTCCTGCAACTTTTTCGTCGCGCCAAACTGAACCCGACCACCTGTATCAATTAAAATATTTCGACGGTTCAATCTGTCCTGTAAAAAAATACTGTCTCCTTGACCAATATCTACCATCGTAATCGATGGTAGTGGTGGATTTTTAGTCACGAAAAATAAACTCAGCAAAATCAGCAACAAACTATACCTGACTTTTAGCTTGAACCACTGATCGATTAAAAAGCCAGTCACAACTAACATTGCCAGAAAAACGAAGGCTGTTGGTTTTCCTAGAATCAGTGGATAATGATGCCAGCTATCGACTAATTTTATAAGGCCTTCAAGCCACTGGAAAATCATATTAACTTGCGTTAACGAAAAGCCTGTCGCCATTGCCAACAAAAAAATAAGGGATAATCCTGGTAGAAAAAGAACATCAAAAAGAAAGCTGAAGACAAATGTAAAAAGAATCGAGAAGGGTTGAAAATTATGAAAGTAAAGGATAAGGAGCGGTAGAACTGATAGAGAAAGTGTCAAGCTTTCAGCTAGTAGCTTGCGATATTTCGGTAGCTTTTCAAAGCGATCGCCGAACGTGGAGATGACAAATGCGAAAAGGAGTGACAAGGTGCCACCCGTGGTTAGAAGAAATTTGGGCATGATCAGAAATAAAAGAAACAGAGTCAGACTGAAATTATCAAGATGCTTGCTACCAAAATTGGCTAAAACTTTCTGAATTAATGACCTGATAACAGATACTGAACAACCTGTCATACCGGCATAAAAGATTGAAAATGGTATTTGAAATAGATCAACGACATCGCGTCTAAAACCGAGTCTGAATAAACCTTTACGTAAAAAATCAACAAAAAATGAAACTTGCATGCCGGTTAAGGCAAAGAGGTGCATAATCCCCAAACTAGTGTAAATACTACCCATTTCATCAAAGTCTTTCCCTAGATGTCCAAAAAGTAGCCCTGTCATATAGGCTGACATCGGTTGTGGGAAATTTTGCTCACAAAATAAAATAGCTTTGCGTCTTAAAAGCGGCAGACTCCAGCTTTTTTTCGTTTTGATGTCTAATATTTGATCAATTGTCAAAACACGATAAATATTTTGTGTTTTAAGATAGGTTTGATAATCAAAGCCGTTGAAATTTCGTTTCTGATTAGCTAGTTCCAACTGACTCGAAACGGATAGAACAACTGATTGCGATAATGTCATAAAGTACTGCTGTTCTTGCTCTGTGGGTACCTTATAGTAAACTTGGTAGATTTGTTTACCTGACTTACCACGAAACGAGACTTGGTCTCCGTTCACTTGAATCGTATCAAGTATTGGGGTAATTTCTGTCACTTTTGTCTCACGCGCAAAATCATTAGTTTCTTGTTGCTTAATCACCATGCATATACTCGCAAAGACAAATAAAATTAAACTGAGCTTTAGACAAGCTCCAATACCATTGTGCCAGATTAACGCTAGTAAAGAAATCACAAGATAGACTAATATCAAATAGGAGAACCGAAAAATCGTATAGTAGATAATGACTGAAAAATAGGCGATAAAAATCGTTGGTAAATCAATCCACTGTAATGCTTTCTCTAAGTTTTTCAATCGTTTTCTCCCCAAAACCAGAGACCTTGCCCAATTCTTCTGGTGTTTTAAAAGGTCCGTTTTGTTCTCGATAATCAAGGATATCCTGAGCTTTCTTTGCTCCGATACCTTTCAAGGTTTGGAGCTGCGCAATATCAGCCGTATTGATATTCACTTTATCTGATGTCGTGGTCACTGCTTTACCTTGTTCATTAATAGCTTTATCTGTTGGTGATGATGAGGGCACGGCAGTGACATTTTCACCAACACTTGCTACATAAATAATCATCTCATCCGTCACCTTTTGAGCTAGATTAATCGATTTCCCATCCGCTTGACTTGTCAAACCTCCTGCCAAAGTAATAACATCATTGACCCTAGCATTACTATTTACTTTATAGACCGCAGGTTTTTTCACTGCGCCTTTAATGTCGACCATAATTTGTTTATTAATCTCAGACTTTTGACTTTCGATAAGTTTCTTAGAATTTGGCTGAGCATTCTGTTCTGGAACTGAAATTTTATCTGACAGTATAGGAGAATCCTCAATTCTATTAGTCGTGCTTTTTAACCAAAAAAATACAACTAAAATAAGAACAATACTGATGCCTATAACAAGTTTTAAATGTTCTTTTAATTGTGCAATTATCATTTTCATATGCATATTTTCACCTCACTTTTATATACGAAAAAAATCCCCGTTTATCTCAGGGATTTTTTATTATTTTTTGAGGTTTTGGACAAACTGTTTAAAGATTTTTTCGTCAGAATAACTCAAGACATTTTTGGCATAAATTCGCTCACCAAATTTTGCAACAACAATCAATGCAAGTGCTTGTATCGCTAAAGCAATGTAAGCACTAGTCAGTGTAGACACCTCTGTAGCCAAACGACTCGGCATTAATGTTGTCGACACAAAAGGTATAAAACTCAAACCTTTTAAAACAACATTATTTGGAACAGTTCCGCCAACAATCCCGGCCATGTAACCAATCATAGATAGGAAAACAATAGGCTGAACTGCTTGTTGTACCTGACTTTGGTCATTAATAAGACTTGCGATAATCGCCGTCAAGAATAGATAAGATAAAAGTCCAACGACTAACATCAGAACAGAGAAAATCAAAAAGTTACTATCAACTCCTTTAACCATCTCCAGGACACCTTTGACCATCTTATTATCGTTTAAGATGACGCTTGCCCCCACTCCCAAGACAACATAAAACAAGATATGCGTGAGTACAAGTAAGCCAATACCCATAATTTTTCCATAATATTGGACTTTAGCGCTTGTAGCTGCTAGTAATGTTTCCATGATACGACTTGATTTTTCATTCGCTATTTCTTGTGCAATCATGTTTGTATAAACCATTAACAATGTAAAAATGACAATTGTGACTGCTAAAGAAATAGCGGAATTTGCGACATTTTTACCTGCACCACCATCTGTCTCACCTTTATCACTCAAAGTTTTCATGGTCAATTCAGCTGGTTGTTGTAAACTCGCTAACTCCTGTGCACTTAACTTCAATTGGCTCGCCTTGTCTGCTAACTCAATCTGTGATAATGCTGTTCTAACTGTACCCTCTGTAAATTTCATCGTCCCATCTGTTGACGTGACCAAGGTATAGCTATCGTCTTTTTTAACTAAATAACCATCTAGTTTATCGGATATAATTTTTTTCTTCGCCGTGTCAACATCAGATACTTCTATAATGTCAGCATCTAGTAATTTACCTGACTTTATAGTCTGCGCAAGTACTGGATTATCTACCACTGCAAGTTTGGGCGCTGCATCATCGCTTGTTTTGGCGATAATAAAACCGACAGCAAACATCACAATAGGTATCAGCAAAGGCGTTAAAACAGCTAGCCAAAAACTGGGGGTTTTAATTTTTGTACGGTAAACTTGTCCTGCGACTAATTTCATTTGTTTAAACATTTTCAGCGACCTCCTTACGGAAAATTTCATCTAGCGTCGGTGGCGCTTGCACAAAAGCTTGAACATAGCCAGATTGACTAACTTGCTTGAAAATCTCTCGACCAACAGCTGCCTCACTGACATGAATCATGCGGCCAGCACCCTGTTTCTCAATCGTTTTAACACCTGATATAGCTGATAATTCAGAATTTGGTACATCACTTTCCACATAAATTTGTGTGCGACCAAAACTATCCCGAATCCCATAAATATCACCTTGCAAGACGACTTTACCTTTTTTAAGCATGGTTAACTGATCACTGAGTAACTCTACACCACTCATATTATGACTTGAGAAAATAATCGCTGCACCATTTTCCTTGAGCGTTTTAATTTCCGACATCAAGAGACTAGTATTGACTGGGTCAAGTCCTGTGAACGGTTCATCCAAAATCAGAAAATCAGGGCGATGAATCAGCGTCGCGATGAACTGAACTTTCTGGGCGTTCCCTTTTGAAAGAGTTTGCACCTTATCTGTGAGTTTACCGACAACTTCTAATTTGTCCATCCAACTTACAAGCTCAGTGCGTGCCTCTGCTCGTTTCATGCCATGGAGCTCAGCAAAATACAAGATTTGTTCTTCAATCGTCAACTTTTGATAAAGGCCACGTTCTTCAGGTAGAAAGCCAATCTTTTGCTTAATATCTTGTGTGATAGGCGCACCTTGCCAAGTAATCTGACCATTATCTGGTTTGATGAAATCTAAAATCATCCGAAAAGTTGTCGTTTTACCTGCACCATTTTGACCAATCAGCCCCATAATTTCGCCTGGTTTGACGGTCATGTCTAGCTGATCAACAGCAATTTTATCACCAAATTGTTTCGTGATACTCTCTAGTTTTAACACATCTACTCTCCTTTTTTCTAGTCGCTAAAGACTTACGATATGATATCATCCCCCCATACCGACAATTTTAATAAGTCATTATAACAATTTAATTTTATCATAATAGTCTGAATATTCCAGGTTTTAACTGTATAAATCTTTTATTTTCTCAATCTATAAGCACGATAAAATAAGATGGCATAGATGATGACAATGAGCATTTGATTATTAAGTGCTAGAGATTGTCTGATTGACACGACCAGAAAGATTGCAATGAGACAGGTTAAGACTCTGCCTACCTGTGCCCAAATCTCTGACTCCAACTGTTTTCTGCGTTCGTCAGTTGTCTTAATTCTTGCGGCGTGTAGTTTTTCTGGATTTGATAATTCCCTAAATATCTGTAAGGAGTAACCCAAAAATACAATTCCTAGTCCTAGTAGAAAACCAAGGATAAAGTCCATTTCTCCACTAGCTAACTTTAATTCAAGGATAGCAGTTGCGATGATAGCAATGACCATGATAGCATATTCAATAAGCCGATACTTTTTATAATCACTGTCTGTCTTGATATTTTTACTAAATAAATATTTAAACATATTTTTTTCATCCCCTACCATGTTCAGCATCACTAAAAAAAATATCCTCAATCGTTGTATTGAAATACTGGGCTAATTTATAGGCCAGATTTAGCGATGCCGTGTATTTTTCTTTTTCAAGTGAAATGATTGTTTGTCTTGTCACTTCCATCGCTTCAGCTAACGCCTCTTGAGAAACACCATATTCTTTGCGATAGTCTTTTATTTTATTAATAAGACACCTCCTATATAGTTAGCTTTACGTAAAATAAACTATACGTAAAGTCTACTATACTTTTTATACCCTGTCAACATTTTAACGAAAAAAAAGCAGATTCTTAAAAATCTGCTTTTCATCACGTTTCAATACGTTTTAATTATTTAACTTCTTCAAAGTCACCATCGACAACATTGTCATATTTAGGCGCATCGCTAGCAGTATCAGCTCCAGCAGCTTGTTGTTCAGCCGCAGCTTGTTCGTAAAGTTTAACAGCTAAAGCTTGTGCTTTTTCGTTCAAAGCTTCAAGTTTTGCTTTCATATCTTCAAGATTATCAGCTTCTTGTGCTGCTTTCAACTCATCAAGTGCCGCTTGAGCAGCGTCACGTTCAGTGTCAAAGCCTTTGCCTTCAGTTTCTTTGATTGTTTTTTCAGTCGCAAAGATTGTTGCATCAACTTCGTTTTTAAGATCAACTTCTTCTTTACGTTTCGCATCCGCTTCAGCATTCGCTTCAGCATCTTTCATCATTTTGTCGATTTCTTCATCTGACAAACCTGAGTTAGATTGGATAACGATAGTTTGCTCTTTGTTTGTACCCATATCTTTGGCTTTAACAGAAACGATACCATTTTTGTCAATGTCAAAAGTTACTTCGATTTGTGGCACACCACGTGGTGCAGCAGGGATGTCTGAAAGTTGGAAACGACCAAGCGTTTTGTTATCAGCTGCCATTGGACGTTCACCTTGAAGGACGTGAATATCTACTGCTGGTTGGTTATCAGCCGCAGTTGAGAAGACTTGTGATTTAGATGTTGGGATTGTTGTGTTACGGTCGATGAGTTTTGTGAAGACACCACCCATTGTTTCAATACCAAGTGACAAAGGTGTTACGTCAAGTAAGACAACGTCTTTAACGTCACCAGTAATGACACCACCTTGGATCGCAGCACCCATAGCAACTACTTCGTCTGGGTTAACTGATTTATTTGGTTCTTTACTTGTTTCTTTTTTAACTGCTTCAACAACCGCAGGAATACGTGTTGAACCACCAACCAAGATGACTTCATCAATTTCAGATACTGACAAACCAGCGTCTGACAATGCTTTACGAACTGGTGTTTTAGTACGTTCTACTAAGTCAGCAGTCAAGTCGTCAAATTTAGCACGTGTCAATGTTTCTTCTAAGTGGAGTGGTCCAGCTTCGCCAGCTGTGATAAATGGCAATGAGATTTGTGTAGATGTTACACCTGACAAGTCTTTTTTAGCTTTTTCAGCAGCATCTTTCAAACGTTGCAAAGCCATTTTATCTTGAGACAAGTCAATACCGTTAGCAGCTTTAAACTGTGCTACCAAGTAATCAATGATTTTTTGGTCAAAGTCATCACCACCAAGATGGTTATCACCAGATGTAGACAATACTTCAAAGATACCATCACCAAGTTCAAGAACTGAGACGTCAAAAGTACCACCACCAAGGTCAAAGACAAGAATTTTTTCGTCTTTATCAACTTTATCAAGACCATAAGCAAGTGCTGCTGCTGTTGGTTCGTTGACGATACGTTCTACTTCAAGACCAGCGATTTTACCAGCGTCTTTTGTTGCTTGACGTTGGGCGTCATTAAAGTAAGCAGGTACAGTGATGACAGCTTTTTCAACTTTTTCACCAAGGTAATCTTCAGCAAAACCTTTGATGTATTGGAGGATCATAGCTGAGATTTCTTGTGGTGTGTAAGATTTGCCACCAGCTTCGACTTTGTAGTCAGTACCCATGTGACGTTTGATTGAGATGATTGTATCTGGGTTAGTCACTGCTTGACGTTTGGCAACTTCACCAACTTGGATTTCACCGTTTTTGAAAGCGACTACTGATGGTGTTGTACGGTTACCTTCTGGGTTAGCGATGATTTTAGCTTCGCCACCTTCAAGAACTGAGACTGCTGAGTTTGTTGTACCTAAGTCAATACCGATAATTTTAGACATAATGTTTTACCTTCTTTTTTTATTTTATTTTATTTTTTGTTTGTTTTGATTTTATTTTCTGAAGTGGGGGAATTCAATGAAATCACCACTTTCAGAAAATAAAATCTGGGAAGTTTACGCGATGCGTATCCTTTTTGTGCGCTACGCGCGTTCGTTAATTTATTCATAGTTTTGTGACATTTCGGTCAAATAACTCATTATTGATAAACTACAACCATTGCTGGGCGTAGGTTGCGTTCGTGGAGCTGATACCCTTTTTGTAAAACTTGTGCAATGGTATCCGCTGGATGCTCATCGTCTGCTGGTGCAGTTTGAACTGACATGTGGAAGTTAGGATCAAATTCGCCTTCTGTTGACACTTCAACAACACCTTCTTCTTTAAGGGCATTGAGCAAACTTTCCTGCGTCATCTCCAAACCTTTTTTAACATCATCTGTCAACCCTTCAACTGCAAGCGCACGTTCAAGATTATCCAAACTTGGTAAGATTTTACGCGCTAAGTCTTGTGAACGATATTTCAAAATCGTTTGACGTTCTTCGTTAGCACGACGCTGATTGTTTTGCATCTCCGCATGCGCCTTGAGATACTTGTTCTCCATCTCATCTAGCTTAGCTTGAAGTTCTGCCAACTCATCAATTTCGTCGTCAACAATTTCTTCCAAAACCGTTTCGTTCTCAACTTCCTGAGCTAATTCTTTTTCGACATCTTCATTATGCTTTTTCTTAGACATTGCATCTCCTTTTTTACCATTTGAATGTTATATTACTTCATAGTGGTTACCATCAAGATAACGATAGTAATCACTCAGTTTCATTGTTAAAATCTTTGCCACAAGGTCCATGGTAGAAACAACCTTTTGATAGTCTAAATCTACTGGACCCATTAGCGCTAAAGTACCCAGGCCTCTATACGGCACAACAAATTGTTGCGTCATAAGGGTGATGTTTTTTGAAATCTGATGATTCTCTGTCAAGCTAGAGTCAAATTTAACACTTCTGATTTCGTCATCGGATACCATATCTCGGATCTCATGAATAATCGCCTCGTCATCCATCAAAATCTTGTAAAGAGAAACAACATCATCCGAATACTCTAATAAATTTTGTCGACCTGCCGAAATCAAGTTTTCCTTGAACAAATCTGAAAAGACATGGTCAAAGAGTTGCAAGACATCTGTTGTCACGACAAAATATTTCTGTGCGACTTGCGGAATCTCTGTCAGTAAAGAATAATGAATATCCAAAATTCTTTTACCAACTAACCGTTCATCAGAAATAAACTTGAAAGTCGTCAAATCATCTAAAGTCATCGACCTAGGCAGTGAAAACTGCATCGTTTTGACTAATCCACTATCAAGTGTCATCACAGCCATTGCTGAGTGGCTATCAAGTTGAACAATATCAAATTTTGATAAAATTTGATTTTTCAATGATACATTTAAGATGAAGGTTGAAAAACCAGTCATATCAGATAAAATTTGAGCCGCCTGTTGATACAGCGTATCCAGTTTATAAAACTCACCGTCGAAACGTTTCATCACCTGATAAACATCATTATTGTCTAATTTCCCAGGTTTCAAAAAGTTTTCAACGAAGTATTTATAACCTGTAACACTTGGCACGCGACCAGATGACGTATGCTCTTTTTGGATGAACCCAAGTGTTTCTAGTGACTTCATATCATTTCTGATTGTCGCACTAGAGGCATTAATCGAGCTCATCAAAGCCTTAGAGCCTACCGCTTTATGCGTTTGTGTATAAAGCGATATGATGAGATTTAAAATTTGTTGTTGGCGTTTTGTAATCATGTTGAACACCTCTTTTTAGCACTCGTAGTTGCTAAGTGCTAACTACATCTTTTATTATATAATTCTATTACGGCATTGTCAAGAAAAAAACACAAAAAAATTAGCACTCTTTTGTACAGAGTGCTATTTTTTTTAAACTGTTGATTTTAAAGCAATAATTTAGATAAGTCCGCCTGTCTTAGATGTCAGAAAAACGTTGATAAAACTGACACTCATAACAATAAAGGTAAACCATTCTGCTGACGTTGCACCTGTTGACCAAGCATAGTAAGCAAAATTACAAACCAAGACAAACACGAAAAAGAGCAAAGCATAAATGGCAAATTTCCAAAACTTAGCCAAAAGAAAGATGAAAATGACTAGTAAAACAACATAAATCAAAAATTGAATATTAGTCATTGAAACACTTGACTGTAACTTAAAAGCATCAAATGCTTTAAGGAAGGTGTCATAGACAACCTTAAAAATTTGTAAATTGGGTAATATGTTGTTAATCATTTGCCAAGCTGAATAAATCAGCAAACCAATACTTGATAAAATGATAAATGACGGTGATTTTCCTGAAAACATGAGGGCCTTTGCTCCTAATTTGACTTTAAATGACGTTATATATTACTATTTTACCATAATTTTCATACAGAATTGTGATTAACTCTAATCATTTTTTGTCTAGTAATTTAAGATAGTCTTCCAAGGTCAAATGGTGTTCTGTCATATATTTGGCATTGGCAACACCTACATAACGAAAATGCCAGTCTTCATGGTCAACACCAGTACTTGCAGCACCACCTTCTGGAAAACGTAAAACAAAACCATACTCTGGTGCAATTGCAGCAACTTGTTCAGCAGTTGTTGATTCATTAAGGCTATCAACATCCGACAAATCAATGGCTAAACCAGTCTGATGCTCAGATTTCGTTGGGGGTTGTGAGTAAGTTTGGACTTTCTTTTCTGCCGCCTCACGATCTAACGACGGATCAGCAGTCATTTCTTGGTCAACGTACTGCTCATAGAGTGTTGTTTGATAAGCTACACTGCGATAACCTGAAATCAGATGTTCAGCAGGATTGATTGCCTGTGCTGCTGCTAAAAATTGCTCTGTCGCATCTCCGATTCTCGAATCAACCCAAATATTATCAATTTGTACGACATCAGGACTCATTTCTTCTTTAGGATGATCACGATTAACTAAAACAAGATCCCAATCTGTTGATTTACTATCTGGCAGATTTTTATCTTTTTTAGATTCTGAAGTTTGTGCTGTTGATGACTTAGCCTTTTCTGCTGATTTTTGAGACTGACTAGTTGGTGTTGACTTGGTCGGTGTTGCCGTTTCTTTCTTAAGTAAAGAATGCACCAGAAAAGCAACTGCACAAATTGCAACAACACCCACTATGGCAGCTCCTACCAAGCGATCATAACGAGGCTTTTTGCGGGGTCTTCTTCTATGATATGGTTCGTTTTGCTGTTCATTATTCTGCATTTAATATCTCCCGTCCTAATTCTCGGTAGCTCATATCTCCGATTTCACCGATTAAAAAATTACCATCTGAGTAGGTTAAGTGTGTCACCGAACCATTATCTAACCCTTGAAATTTCGGGCGACGACTATCGAGTAATTTGATAAATGTTGCTATCGTCATGCCGTGACTAACGATGACAATATTTTCTGCACCATTGGCCTCAGCCTTTTTAGCAGCGTCAAAGAAACCGTCGAGGATGCGTTTACTTAACACTTCCCAAGGCTCTGCCCAACCAGCAGTGTCAACTTCGAGTAGGCCTTTAGCAATGTCTTCGTAGGTTAGTTCTTCTGCACTTTTGCCTTTATAAGCATCAGTTCGTGGCAAAACACCGTCGAAAAGTTCGCCATCATAGCCACCATCTAGGCTACCAAAACACCATTCTCGAATACGTTTGTCCATCTCATAAGGGATACCTTCGTTTTCAGAATACTTCAAGATGAGTCCCATGGTCTGAATTGTCCGGCCACTATCTGACGAAAAAGCGTAATCAAATTTGATATTTTTCGCTGCAAAGCCTAAACCTAACTCGGTAATGCCGATTTCGCCATCACATGTTAGAGGGGTGTCTGACCAGCCTTGGGCACGGCCGATTGTATTAAACATGGTCTTGCCATGTCTGACTAAATAGATATTTACCATTTCTGTCTACTCCATTTTAAAAAATGTTTGTTTGATATGTTGCACAAGCTGACTCGGTGACTAAAAATTATTAATCACGTTGATGTCTAGCTTATAAATATGAAGTCTGTTACGGATACTCTAAAATGTAAGCGCTCAACAACATCGGTTATATTCATTCTAACAAAAAAAGTAGATTTCTCCACTTTTTATTAGGCTCTCTTGCTGTATCTTTGATGACGATTTAAGTATCGTAATCGGCAATAGATTCTGATAATAGGCAAATAGAGTCTTAGTTTTTAAAGCTATGAATCGGTGCTGGAATATGACCGCCACGCGCGATGAAGGCTGCAGATGATTCTTTGTGAACTGGCATAACAGGTGCTGTTCCAAGCAGTCCACCGAATTCAATTTGCTCGCCAACCTTACCTTTAGGAATCACCCGAACAGCAGTTGTCTTCATATTAATCACGCCAATCGCTGCTTCATCTGCAATCATGGCAGAAATCGTGCTTGCAGGTGTATCGCCTGGTACAGCAATCATATCTAAACCGACACTACAAATGGCAGTCATGGCTTCAAGTTTTTCAAGATTGAGCACGCCAGCGTTAACGGCTGCGATCATGCCTTCATCTTCAGAAACTGGAATGAATGCACCTGAGAGTCCGCCGACTTGGTTACATGCCATGACGCCACCTTTTTTGACTTGGTCATTCAGCAAAGCAAGTGCCGCAGTCGTCCCATGTGTTCCGACCATTTCGAGACCCATTTCTTCTAGGATACGCGCGACAGAGTCACCAACGGCAGGTGTCGGCGCAAGCGATAAATCAACAATCCCAAACTCTACACCTAAACGTTCAGATGCCATTTTACCGACAAGTTGTCCCATGCGTGTGACTTTGAAAGCCGTTTTCTTAACCACTTCAGCGACAACATCAAATGACTCACCCCGCACTTTTTCAAGGGCACGTTTCACGACACCAGGACCTGAAACGCCAACGTTAATGACGACATCAGCTTCACCAACACCATGGAAGGCACCGGCCATGAATGGATTATCTTCAACAGCATTCGCAAAGACAACAAGCTTAGCACAACTCATATCATCTAATTTTGCTGCCTCTACAATGATTTCTCCGATATCACGGACAGCATCCATATTAATTCCGGTTTTCGTAGAGCCAACGTTAACTGAGCTACAAACGTAGTCAGTTGCTGCGAGGGCTTTAGGTAAGGAATTAATCAAAATTTTATCGCCTTTTTGATAGCCTTTTTGGGCAAGTGCAGTGAAACCACCGATAAAATCAATGCCAATTTCTTTAGCAGCACGGTCAAGTGCCAAGGCAAACGGTGTGTAATCAGTCGCATCAGTTGCCGCACCGATAATGGCGATTGGCGTTATGCTAACTCGTTTATTGATGATAGGAATACCGAGTTCATCACCAATCTCATCACCAATTTTAACGAGATTTTTTGCCTTGCTAGTAATTTTTTGATAAATTTTCTCACATGCTTTATCAATGTCGCTATCAATACAATCCAGAAGAGAGATCCCCATTGTAATTGTACGGATATCGAGATTTTCTTCTTCAATCATGCGAATCGTTTCAAGAATTTGATTTTGTTTCACTTCATTAACCTTTCTGCGATTTCATTTTTTGAAATCTAAAAACTTGACCTGCGCTTGCACTTCATCCAAACGAAGGCCATAGCGAACGACGTCCGCTCATCGTCTTTTTTGATGATGACTGATTTCAATCGTTTAATACGACTAAAAATTAAAGTTGGTGCATCGCCTCAAAAATCGCTTCATTCATGATTTTAATATCAACTTTCAAACTTTCACCTAGTGCTTCAAGATTTGTCTTCACTTCTGGGAAACGCTCCGTTGCTTCAATTTCAACCACCATGTTCATGGTGAAAAAACCATCCATAATCGTTTGTGAAATGTCGATGATGTTTACATCAAGTTCTGTCAAACTTGTTGACACACCTGCTACGATGCCTGTTCTGTCTTGTCCGATAACTGTCACAATTGCGCGCATTTGATTCTCCTTATTTGAACTTCAAGCTATTGAGACGACTGTTTTGAAACCTAGAAAATGATTGATTCACCAAAACGAAATGATTCATACGGATAAACCTGTTATTTCTTAGGAATTCGTTAGTCGATACTCTGTTCCTATCTATTTTTTGATATAATAGTTAGTAATATTATATCACAAAATCGCCATAATTTTTAGAAAATTTTGTCTTTTAGGCTTTTAGGATAGAGGAAAACAATGACCTTCAAAACATTTCTTAATTTCACGCGCATTCAGACCTTACCTGCTGCGCTTCTATCACCGATTGCCGGTGTCATTTTCGCACTTTATACCTTCAATAGCTTTCATTTTCTACCAACTCTTCTATTTTTCATCGGACTTATCGCGATTAATCTATTTGTCAGCGCTTGGAATAATCTAATGGATTATAAGAAAGCGCTCGACCCTGACTACAAATCTCACGAAAATATCCTGTCGACGCGCAACATCGCACCTAGCCTAGCACTCAAAATTTGTTTAACACTGCTAGCTATTGACCTAATCGTCGGAATTGTTGTCGTACTGACAACTAACATCGCCATTTTACCGATTGGCGCGCTTTGCTTTATCATTGCTATTTTCTATACATTTGGCCCCTTCGCATTCTCTCGCTTTCCACTAGGTGAAGTGCTAGCTGGTTTTGCTGAGGGACTATGTGGGTTCTTCTTCGGCATCTACGTCAACGCTTTCGACACTAATTTCTTCACAGCCTCTTTTCATCAATGGTTGCTGACTTTCAACATCGATTTCGCGACGCTCATACCCATTGGCCTGGTGGGGATGATGTGCTTCTGTATGAATTTCAACGTCATGCTAGCTGATAACATCTGCGATTTGACGCAAGATGAAAAAAATGGTCGTTTGACTCTGCCGCATTTTATTGGTGTTCATAACGCTTTGAAATTATTTGTTAGCATGTACGGCTTGGCTTGTTTCATTGTTTTAGTAGGCGTGATTACTGGTGTGCTACCTAAAACGACGCTGCTCATGAGTTTGGTCTCACCTTTCATTATCCGAAATGTCAATAAATTCCTGAAAAAACAGGATAAAAGAGAAACTTTCATCCTGTCTGTTCATAATTTGATGATTTATAATGGTGCCTTTGCGATTACGATTGCACTTGGATTGATTTGGGGATAAAATATTTTAGTGAAAAGCATTTGTTTGGTGATATGCTTTTTTCTTTTAGTTTGAATTTCATTTGTAGATTAAATTTTATGGAAAATCTGACTAAAATCAATTTGTAAGTGAAATTTGATGAAAAATCAGACTAAAATCAACTTGTAAGTGAAATTAAGAGGTAAGAAAAATAATTTCTCAATCACAATAATTGAATAAAGACGAAAAGAGAATTTAACTCTACCTTTTCGTCTCTAATATAATATTGTAACATATTTTATATAAAATACGTATTCTATTTCTAACTATCTAAAAATTAACCAATTCAGAATTATCCAATCTTCTAAATAAGTGGGGCAGAATTCCCAATGCGTATAAGCAATCTCCATCTGTATACAATCCAGATTTAGATAAATCTTGAAACATCTGATGAGATAAGGGACATCTAAAAGCTTGCCAAATGGAAACAACCAACATTCTATGCCCCTGTGTAATGTTAATAATAGTGTCTGAAGAAAATATATCTGGATTTTCTCTAACATATTTATCAACTACACTTAACTTAGGTGTTTGAAGTGACCAAATATTTTCAATTAATGCTCTATCAGATAATTCTGAAATTGATTTTCTCTGAAGTTCATTCAAATACTTCTTCACGCCTTCACATACATCGGTAAAATAATTTCCTTCTTTATAATAATCATATGTTACATCTTTCAATTTTTCATGTAAGTGTCTCCAATGATAATCTGGATATTCTGGAATTAATTTATGAAGAATTTTTAAATCTGTGCTCGCATCATCTATTTTTTCTGGGAAATCAGATAACTTCTCAAAACTAGTGATTAATGGACTAATAATATCCCTAACCTCATCTTTCATAGTCCCAGTCCAATGATCAATATCTATTTCTGTTTTTTTCTTCAAAGCAGTCTTTTGTGCTTCTTTTCTTTTATTTCTCCAATCCTTTTCAATGTACTTCATCACATTTTGTAGATAATTTCGAAGTTTTTCTAATTCTGGATCATGCCAATTTAACTGTTGTCGATTTGTGTTAATTACCTCCTCTTCCAGTTCATCAATGTAATCAATTGAAAGAATTCCCGTTACATATGTAAAAAAATGACTAGATGTACTTTCTGTAAAATATTCTGGTTCATTTACAAGTTTAGTACGTGAAAACAAAGTAATACCACTCATTTGATTCCCTTTGGGAATTGGTTTAAATGCTGTAAATACTTCTCCCGAAACACGTTTCTTCATATCATCGTTATCTTCTACCAAAATATCATCTGGAATGTTCCAAATAAATTCTTTATCTACTCCAGAATACTTCATCTCATTGGTAACTTCAACTAAATCCTGTCCATTATGAGCAATTCGTACTACAAAATCAGAATCAAAAATAAATATTTTACTTAAACTGTTAGCTAATTTTTTAGAATCGAAATCTGATACCCTTTTAATATCTCCCAAAGTAATTTTTGTTCCTGCTTGTTCAACAGTTGCTACATTTTGAGATATTATTTTAGGTTTATAATTTGATGTCACTTCATTTTCGTTATCTTCCCTTAAAATATCATCTAATTTAAGTGTAAATTCATTCAATAATCCTTTACATTTTGTACTCACAGTTATCTCTTTGGCAATACCAAAAAATGATAATTTGCCTAATCCTTTTTTTCCAATAACTTTCCTTCTACTAATACGTTCTCTTAAAGAAAGATCAGTATCTAAATATTCTGGCGTTACTTCATGTCGTCTATTCCTACCAATACGTAAAAATTTAGTATTAATATCTTCAAATGTCATTCCCATTCCATTATCTGCTACTGTTATTTTTTTACTTTTCTCATTGTCTATTAAATCAATTAATACTTCTGTTGCCATTGCATCATAAGAATTTGCAACTAGCTCTGCTATTATTGGTGGAACGGTTGCATATAAATTAGCACCCAATGCTTGAATTGTACTTGGCATAAATGTCATCTCTAATGAATTTTGAATAGTCATTTTTCACCTTCTTATTTTTTAATATTTTTAACAATACCTTTTGCATGATACTCAATGAATTTAGGCGGTAAAGCGTTACCAATCATTGTAGCTATTTCTTGCTTACTACTAGAAGAATAAAATTTATAATCTCTTGGGAAACTTTGTAATAATGCTGCTTCTCTTAAAGTTATTGCTCGATCTTCTTCTGGGTGAATAAATCTTCCCTTTGATGCACTTGTACACCCTCCAGTTATTGTCAGAGAAGGCCTATCCCAATTCATTCTTCCATAAACATCTTTAAAACCTGTTATCTTTTTGTGACAATTTAACTGTAATTCAATAGGCAAATCAGTTCTACTTCCCCCATTTTTCGGAATAGCTTTAATTATCTTTATAGTTTTCTCTTTATAATTTACTAAAGAATTATGAAGCCAATCCTTCGATTCCTCCGCTTTTTCTAAATTTCCGATAGCATTTCTTACAGTTACAACATCTTCCAAATTTTGGTTTTGACTATCTATGCTCAAACCTTTTTTTCTAGAAGCTAGTAAAATCATCCTCCTTCTAGACTGAGGCACCCCAAAATCTGCAGTATTTAAAACTTTTTTATCTATAATATATCCTAGAGTTTCTAAATCTTTGACAAGTTTATTCATCCTTATATCTTTTATTAAAGCTGGTACATTCTCCATCATAATAGTTTTAGGCATCAAAACTTCTACAAACCTAGTAATCTGAAAGACAAGTTCATTCCTAGGATCATTTTTATTTCCTTTGTTCCTAGTTCCAATTGTAGAAAAACCTTGACATGGTGGACACCCTGCAAGTAAATCTAGTTGTCCTTTACGAAGCCCTAAGTTCTTTTTTAACATAATAGGGTCTAATTCTCTAATATAACATTATACATTTTAGTTTTTTGGATGATTGAGTTCATAACTTTTAGCAAAATTCTCAACAAATTCAACTGCTCCAATTACTTGAAATTCCGCTTGTTTCAATCCTTGAGATAATCCCCCTGCTCCTGAAAATAAGTCTATCGCCTGTAACTTACCATTCTTCATTTATGTAACCTCTTTCTTAATATTAAATAGATTTTCTCCATCTATTTAATTACATTGAATAAATAAATAAATATATATTATAATTTAGCTATTTATATAATTCTGTACTGCCAGCCTAACTGGAATCTG
>NZ_JACBNY010000029.1 GCF_013449735.1 Pseudolactococcus laudensis | reverse complement strand
AAGAATAAACAGTCAAGTGGCGTCTGTAACATAAAGAAAAACACAGTAGACTATGCTTAGTTTTCTGTGTTTTTTTCTAATTTCATTTAGAGGTGAATTAATTGGTAGTTATTAGAGGTGCCCTAAATATTCACCATTTCCCGAAGAATGAATCGTCAAATGACAGATGCATTAGCAGACCTTTATTTTGCACCGACAAGTTTAAGTCGAGATAATTTATTGAAGGCAAATTATGATGCCTCACAGATATATGTGACGGGTAATTCTGCGATTGATGCGTTGGCTTACACAGTGACACAAGATTTTAGTCATGAGGCGTTAAAAAATTCAGAGACGAAAAAAATTCTAATTACCATGCATCGTCGAGAGAATTTAGGACAAAATATGATGCAAGTTTTTCAAGCTATGAATCAAATTTTGGATAAGCATACAAACATTGAAATTATTTTTCCAATGCACAAAAATCCAAAAATTCGTGCCTTAATCTATACGCATCTGAAACCCTCTAGTCGTCTACATTTAATTGAGCCCTTGGATGTTTTTGAGTTTCATAATCTCGCTAAAAGGTCTGACCTCATTTTGACGGATTCTGGTGGGATTCAAGAGGAAGCACCGTCGTTAGGGGTACCTGTTTTAGTATTGCGAGAGTCAACGGAGCGACCAGAAGGTGTTGCTGCTGGCACTTTGAAGGTCGTTGGCACATCTGAGGAAGATGTGGTAAGTGCAGTTGATGTGTTATTAAGTGATTCAGTCGCCTACGAAAAAATGGCAACAGCGCAAAATCCATATGGTGATGGTAAAACGAGTGAGAGAATTGTCTCGATTATCGCACGGTATTTTGATTTCGCAGTAGAGATTTTTCCTGAATTCAGTGACAAGACTGCCCGCAATAGAAAAGGAAAGCTAGATGAAAAAAATTGGTTGACTAAACTGGACTATCGTATTTCGCTAGAGGTTTTGGTCAGTGTGACGCTTGCGCTTTATTTGTTGCAGCAAATTGCTTTTTATGAATTATTAAGTGAGAAAGTGTTCATTGTTTCGGCTTTGTTGACATTTCTAGGCTTAGTATTGGGACTTTTAAGTACGTCTTTGATGCTTTTGATTGTTAATTTGATGCTTGTCTCTATCGGTGCCTTTTTACTTTACTTTGACCCCGTTATCATGCTCACAAAAATCAAGCTTTTATTGATTTTCGTGATTCCTATGTATAGTGTTATTGCCTTTTTTATCAAAAGAACGCTCTATGTTAGAAGATTAATTGCATTTAGAGAAGAAGATATTCATAGTTACTTAAAATTTAGAGACCCTTTGACGGGCTATCGGACAATTGATTCTTTTTTTAGTAAGTATCAACAGTTTGTTGAGAGTTTGTCGCAATCTAGAAATACGTCATCAAGACTTGTTGTCGTGAGCCTATTCTATGTGGATTTTTATGACCAATATTTTGATCGAAATCCTAAAGCAACAGATCAAATGGTGCGGGATATGGCAGAAAATCTGCTTCGTACGAGAAATCCTGAGGAATTATTCTTTTACCTAAAAAAAGGGACTTTTATTATTTTATCAGCCATTTATGACAATGAGCTGGAAAGAGAAAAATTTGAGAAATTAAATGATTTAACTAAATTAAAGCTAAGTGAAATTGTCTTTAAAACAGAACAAGTTCAGAATATCACGATTCGTAAAAGCGATTGTTATATCAGCAGAAAAACAACCTATACAGCGGATCAGGTGTTGGAATACTTAAACCGTCGTTCTGAGACTGATTTAGCTGTTGAGTATATTTAGCATGGAGAAAAAATGACAGATATTTTAAACATATTCATCTATGTCAGTCATGTCATCACGATTTTTTTTGCAGTAGCTGTCGGCGTGCTATTGGTATGTTCTATTATCATTAATGCACTAGTTTGGCAGAACTATAAAAAGAGGAGTGATTTATGAATGAAGCAGTTATGTTTTTGCGCTATTATCCATTTGGTTTTCAATTCTTATCACACTCGTGGTACTTTTTGGTGCTGTTCATGCCTTAATCAAAAATTTTCGCTCGGGATCTTCTTCAAAATATGAACCGTTAAGTAGATACCCTAAGGTGACGATTATTGTGCCAGCACATAATGAAGCAATTGTCATTCAGGATACAGTTTATGCTTTGCTACACTTGGAATACCCTAAAGAAGCTATGGAAATTCGTGTCGTTGCTGACAATTGCTCTGACAATACCTATGCCATCGCAAAAGACATGATTACTCGACCTGAGTATCAGGGGTTTGATATTGAAATTATCGAGCGAACTGGTACAGGTGGTAAGGCAGGAGTACTTAATGATATGTTAGAGGTCGCAACAGGTGAGTGGATTTGTGTCTATGATGCTGATGCCATGCCCCAGGAAAATGCTCTTTACTTTTTAATTAAGAAAGCACTAGAAGATGAAGAACGATATGCTGCTGTTTTTGGGAGGAATAAGACTCGGAATTATCGTCAAAATTTCCTAACGCGTTGTATCAATTTAGAAATTATTACAACTCAAAAGATTCATCATATAGGTTTATGGCATTTATTTAAAATTGGGCGGATACCTGGTACAAATTTCATCATCAAAACAGTTTTGTCCGCTCAATTGGTGGTTGGGACAATGGGGCCCTGACAGAAGATACAGCTATTTCTTTCAAAATTATGCAACAAAATAAACTGATTGCTTTAGCACAGAATTCTGAAGCCTTCCAACAAGAACCCGAAACGATTCAAGCATATTACTATCAACGCAAGCGTTGGGCAAAAGGAAATTATGAAGTTATTTTAGATAATATTCATCATGTTTTCAAAAGGAAAAGTAACTGGCGTATTAAGCTAGAAGTGCTTTATTATACAAGTACTTTCTTTTGGTTTAATTTTGCTATTATCATTTCAAATTTTTTGTTTATCGTTAATTTGTTTGCGATGATTATTTGATTGTTCCATGGACAATTCGTGATTCCGTTTACCTTTGCTAGCTCTAATCGACAAATTGCAGCTATTTTGCTTGTCAATTGGGTTTTGATGTTCTTTATTTATTTATTGCAGATAAATATTGGTTTAGTGAGTCAATATGGTCAAGCGACATCAAGAAATTTGCTATATTCAATTGCATCTTACTTTACTTATTCACAACTTTTCATTTTTGTCGCAACCAGTGCCTTTTTCTCTCTCATGTTTGATAAATTGCTACATCGTGATGGGTCTAAGTGGTATAAAACGCAACGATTTTAAGACGAGAGAGGAGCTTAAATATGTCAAAACAACGACTAATAAAATATTTTTTTCTAGTGTTCATTTTAGTGTCTTATGCTGGCTTAGTACTGTTTAGTATTTCGTCAAACAAAGAGGCATTACAAAAAGATAGCTATTGGGCTTGGTATCGCAATTACGTAGCCCAAGCCCCTAAAGGCGCTTATGTCAATACAGGTTCTGAAAAAAAGCCAATAGCACTTTAAGAAAGCCAGGGATACGGCATGTTGATTACGATACTGGCAGCGCAAAAAGGCTATATAAAAGAAGCACAATTTATGCGTCTCTTTCACTATTATAGATCTTTTCGGATTAGTGAAGAAAATACATTGATGAAATGGAAACAAGAGAAAACTGATAAAGGGTGGAAATCTGTTGACGATAATAATGCTACAGATGGTGATTTAGATATTGCCTATGCTTTAATTCAAGCGGAGAAAATCTGGCCGGATTCAATTGAGCATTACGGTGATGCTGCTCAGAAACTTTTAGAGTCTATCAAAAACAATAATTATAGTGAGAAAACAGGTTTATTGACCGTTGGTAATTGGGCAACGGTTGATCCAAAAGCTGAAACGTTAATTCGTTTTTCCGATATGATGCCAACTTATTATAAAGCCTTTGCAGATTTTACAAATGATCCATTTTGGACTAAATTAGAAGAAAATGCGACGAAAGCGCTGACGCAAATGAGTCAGGAAACACCAACAGGCTTGCTACCAGATTTTGCTTGGGTGGGGGCAAATAGCATTACACCTGTTAAACCATATGAAGTTTCTGGAAAAAATGATGGTGACTATGCTTATAATTCTGCTAGAGTTCCTTTAAGATTAGCAGATTCTGACAATCCGAAAGTGGAAAAAAGTGTTAAATAAGATGCTCCTCTTTTTTGAAAAACAACCTACTGTCTATGGTGGTTATACACTAAAAGGTAAGCCTTTAGTAAAAAATCAATCTAATAGTTTTTCAGCACCGCTACTTTATGCGGCAAAAGGTCATAGAAATTTCTCTAATCTATATGCGTCTCAAAGATGGATTTTTGATTATTCAATCGTAGGAAAAGACTATTACGGTGATACTTTGAAAATGCTAGTTTTACTGAAATTGTATTGATTTGTGTTGTAGGGGAAAATAAGGTGTGACTTAGCGGTTTTTACTGTAAGGTCTGCTTTTTCTTATCCTGAAGACTTTTGTTTCAAGTATTCTGAGACTAATAATTCCTGAATTAAGTCAACAGAAATATGGTATGATAGAGCTATCATGACGATAAGTAAACTCGCAGTTATCAAAATTATGATGACACAGCATGAAAATGAGGACCTAACATGACTTATTACGACCAACATTTGCATACTCACCATTCCTATGATTCACAAGCAGATTTTACAGATTATCTCGATAATTCGACTGGTTTTGTCGTGACAACAGAACATTTTGATGTCGCAAATCCAGTCACTGGTCATACGGATGCGCCAGATTATAAGACTTATTCAGCTGAGATTGACCGCTTGAATCTCAAGTATGGTAATCGGATTTTAAAAGGTATTGAAATTGGTTATTATCAACCCAAAGAAGCAGAAATTTTAGCTTACTTAGCAGATAAAACCTATGATTTGAAACTGCTTTCAGTTCATCATAATGGTGCATTTGATTATTTGGATGATTTCGTCTCTGAGATGGATTTTGATACCATTTTTAGCCCCTATCTGGATGAACTAAGTGTTGCCATTGATCAGAACGATAAAATTCAAGCTCACGTATTAGCACATTTTGATTATGGTATCCGCTTATTTGATGTCACACCAACTGAACTTGATAAACATAAAAGTAAATTAATCGAAATATTTCAGAAAATGATTGCTGCAGACTTAGCTTTTGAAATTAACGCCAAGTCTACTCATTTATATCATCATTTACCCCTCTATACTTACGCCCTGAAAATGGTGCTAGAGCTTGGTGGGACGTTGTTTACACTAGGGTCAGATGGCCATAAACTCGAACACTATGAGTTGGCTTTCGATGAATTAAAGACCTGGCTTAAAGCACAGGGTGTTCATCAACTCGTCACGTTTCACGGCGGTAGCCGCCACGTTGTTACAATTTAGCAACATTTGACGCCAAAATGCAATGTTTGGGCGTCTTTTTTGTGGTAAAATAACAAGATATGAGAAAACGATTACTAGGAATGACCCTGTGTCTGATACTTTTAGCACCGTCTATTGGGACGGTTTTTGCTGAGGATAAAAAAACGGATTACGATGCCGAGATTAAGGCGGCACAGAATAAGGCTAGTGGGATTCAATCAGAACTAGAGACTTCTTTGGCGGCTGTTAATGAGGTTTATAAAAAAGCTTATGCAAGTAAGCAGGCTGTTGCGGACGGACAAAGCAAAATTGAGGATTTGACTCGTCAGATTACTAAGACTGATGAAGAGTTACAGGCGCGTGAGTCTGTTATGTCGGAGCAAATGCGTCAAGCACAGACAGAAAATGTGGCATCTAGCTTTATTACGACGATTATGTCGTCAAATAATCTGGCTGATATGATTACGCGTATGGTGAGTTTAAGTACCTATCGTCAAATGCAAAATGAGAAAGTTGAAAAGCTAGACCAGTTAAAAACAGCGTCAACCAAGTTGAAATCTGATTTGGAAAGTCAACAAACGCAGCTACAAGCAGACGCGCAAACCTATGATGAAGAGTATGCTCAATTAGAATCGAAATTGGCTAACCTTAGGACGCAGATAGCAGAGAATCAAGCGCAAATTTCTGATTTATCTAGTTCAAAAGCTGCAGAAGAAAAACGTCAAGCTGATGCTGTAGCACGAGAAAAAGCTAAGGCAGTGGCTGAACCTAAACCTAGTCAACCTACATCATCAGAGCAATCAAGTACTCCTTCTGATACAGGTAACACCGGTGGTAGCAGTCCTGCACCGATTACGCCGAATACGCCCTCAGGCAATAGCTTGACAGTATCAACAACTGGCTATTCATCAGATGGTGCTGATGGTATGACGCCTGGTCATATTACTGCAACTGGTATTGACTTATGGGTTAATCCAATGTGTGTGGCTGTTGATCCAAGTGTGATTCCTTTGGGCTCAATGGTGGAAGTACCTGGTTATGGTATTGCGATTGCTGGCGATACTGGTGGTGCTATCAAAGGACATAAAGTTGATTTGCATTTTAAAACGACCAAGGAGGCTATTAATTGGGGCCGACGTACGGTAACGATTAAAGTTTTAGGCTAACCGCAAGTGATTTGCGGTTTTTTTGTTGCTTTTAAAGAAGTTGAATTAATAAGGTGTTTAGGTGTTGAGTGGCTGTTTTGGCTTGGGTATTAAGTCAGCTGTTTTTAATGGTAGATGATGATAGTTATGGCTACTGTCGCCTTAAGGAATGTGCTATAATTGAGGTATGATAAAATTTGGCAGAATATTAAAATCATTGAGTGGCTTTTACTATATTAAAGACGAGAAAGACGGTATTGTCTATCAAACGCGAGCTAGAGGAAATTTTCGTCAAAAAGGGACAAAACCGATTGTTGGCGATTTTGCAGAGTTTTCTGCTGAGGCCAATTCAGAAGGCTATGTCTTGGCTTTAAAGGCGCGTGAGAATATGCTAGTGAGACCACCTATTGCCAATATTGATCAGGCAGTGGTTGTAATTTCAGCAGTTGAACCCAATTTTTCATTGAATTTATTAGACCGTTTTTTGGTTTTATTGACCAATAAAGGGATTGAGCCCTTGATTTATTTGTCTAAACTAGATTTAGTGACAGATTTAAAAACATTTGAAAAGACACAGGCAGATTATGAAAAAATTGGCTATCAGTTTTTCATGAATGATTGGGAAAAAATTCTACCAGAATTTTCTGGCAAGGTCACAGTTTTTATGGGTCAAACAGGTGTTGGAAAATCAACCTTGCTAAATAAAATAGCACCCGAGATGTTACTTGCAACTCAAGAAATTTCTGATAAGCTTGGTCGCGGTCGTCACACAACTCGACATGTGGAGTTGTTTGAGGTATATGATGGCTTGATTGCAGATACGCCAGGCTTTTCATCTTTGGACTATGAGATTGATAATCAGCCAGATTTAAATGCTGCTTTTCCAGAGATTTTACGTCAGTCTTTTGGCTGTAAATTCCGGGAATGTACGCATACACATGAACCTAAATGTCAGGTCAAACCTGCTGTTGCAGCAGGCGATATTTTACAATCAAGATATGATAATTACTTGCTATTTCTAGCAGAAATACAAGGCAAACGAGAAACTTATAAGAAAGTGGTGAAAAAATGAAACTAGCACCTTCAATTTTAGCGGCAGATTTTGGACATTTTGCGCGTGATGCCAAACGACTTGAGGTGGCTGGTGCAGATTATCTGCATATTGATATTATGGACGGTCACTTCGTGGAAAATATTACCTTTGGCGCAGACGTTGTCAAGGCAATTCGTCCAGTGACCAAGTGTCTTTTGGATTGTCATCTTATGGTTGAAAATCCTGAAAAATATGTGGACAGTTTTGCTCAAGCAGGCGCTGATAGTATGACCATTCATGTTGAGGCAACCCACCATAGTCATGGCGCACTTCAAAAAATTAAGGCTGCTGGTATGAGAGCTGCCATTGCTATTAATCCTGGAACGGATATTTCAGCTATTAAGCACGTGCTGAATCTTGTTGATATGGTCTTAGTGATGACTGTTAATCCAGGTTTTGGTGGTCAAAAGTTTTTGCCTGAGTGTCTTGAAAAAGTACGTGAACTAGTAGAAATTCGTGACTTTCAAGGACTTGACTTTGAAATTGAAGTTGATGGTGGTGTAGATGATCAGACGATTGTTGCCTGTCGTGAGGCTGGTGCAGATGTTTTTGTGGCAGGTTCTTTCATTTTCAATGGCAATATTGAAGAAAATATCGAAAAATTGCGAGCAAAGTTGCTTTAAATACGTATACTCTTGTAAGTACGAAATCGAAACGCACGACATGATTATAGCTTTAGACAAATCACAAAAATCAAATATCAACTTGCGTGCATGCAAGTTGATAATTGGTGAAATGGTGTTTGAAACTAATTTCATGTATTTTGATTTTGCGCTAGCATGAGCAGAGGTTAAGAGGGGATACTAGCTTACTTACCTAGAAAATAGAAAGTCAGTTATGAAATTTATACATACAGCAGATTTACATTTGGATCGGGAATTTGAAGGCTTGGTACAAGAAACGCCTTTTCAACCCTATCATATATTGGAAAAAATTATTGATTTAGCCATTTCTGAAGCAGTCGAAGTGGTGCTTTTTGCAGGTGATAACTTTCACCAATCGCAACCCAGTATCAAGATTCAAAATTATTTTGTTGAGCAATTGATGCGTTTACAAGCCTATGATATTCAAGCAGTGATTATTTTCGGAAATCATGATTATTATAGAGAATCTGTTTATTGGATTGATTTTCCTGATAATGTGACAGTCTTCAAGTCTGAGTCTGTTTCAACACAAAAATTGACTTTGAAAACAGGAGAAACACTTGCAGTATCAGGTTTTTCATATCAACATCCGCATTTATCAGTGAATAAAATTGTTGATTATCCTGAAAGAGATGATGCATGTGATTATCATATTGGTCTCTTTCACGGGGAATTTTCAAGTGAATCTTTTGCACCAGCAAACTTAACAGATATGCTAGCTAAAGACTATAATTATTGGGCTTTAGGACATATTCATCTGGCCAATCAAGTTGCGGATAATGTCATTTATCCCGGTACACCGCAAGGTCGGAATAAAAAAGAAACAACTAATTTAGTCGTTCTTGGTGAAATGGCACCGACAGGCAATTTAATATATTTCCGTGATTTGGCAGAAGTTCATTTTGAAACACTGACCATTGATTTGTCAGCCTGCCAGACCCTAGTCCAAGCCTTGACTTTTATCAAATCAAACTTGATTGATACGGCTACTTTTTATAGCTTGAATCTAGAAAATTATGAAGCTATTTCTGATAATTTACAAGAAGCAGTAGACAATGACGAACTGTTAGAAGAATTACGTCACGGTCATGTGATAGTCAAACTGAAATTAATGCCACTTTCATCTGAAAATGGGGAGATTTCAAAGATTGTTGTACCTGATTTGGCATTACCAACTATTGATTTGGAACAAGTTTACAGCCTCTTGCCACATAAGCAAGAAATTCGCTCAGTATTTGAAGATGCTGATTTTCAACAAGAGGTACAAGATAATTTAACTTTATTTGCCAGTCAACACTTTGAGTTTGGAGGAACTTTAGATGAAAATTAAGCAACTCAGAATCGAAGGTTTCGGCAAACTTGTCAATCAGACCTATGATTTAGAAGATTTCACCACTTTTTTAGGTGAGAATGAAGCAGGGAAATCTACAATTCTTGCCTTTATCAAATATATGTTGTTCGGCTTTGAAAATGCGACAACTTCAAATCAAGAATTCAACCCCTTAAATTTTAAAACTTATGGTGGTCAGATTTTATTGACGCATGCTGGAAAAACAATTCGAATTGAGCGCCTGAAAATTTTACGAAGTGGTAGGCCAAGTTTTGTCTGTGAAATAGATGATGGCAATCAAGTTATCATGTTAGATGAATCGTCATGGCGTGATTTTATTAGACCGATTACAGTTAAAACATTTTCTGAAATTTATTCTGTGACGCAAGAAAATCTACAAATTTCAACGGTTAGAGATTATAACGCCGAGCGATTGGATGAAGAGTGGCGGATGTCTGCAACAACGGGTTCCGTAGCTTTGTTTGACAAAATTCAGACGCTATCTAAAGCAAGAGACGAAATTTTTACGACAACGCGGGCGACTAAAAAACCGCTTAATCAGGTCCTAGCTGAAATTGCAGCAGTTCAAGTCGAGATTCAAGAAAAAACGTCTGAAGAACAGGCTTTACTACCCTTGATGACTGAAAATGACCGACTTCATGATGAGATTATAGCACGGCGGGCAGCACAAGAAAACTTGGATGCTGAAATCAATCAAATCAGACATAGACTTAGTTTTTTAGCGGAATATCAAGAATATACAGAGTTAGAAAAGCAAGACTTAACTAATATTTTATCTGCAGATGAAGCTGAAAATTTACGCCGTAAGCATGCCTTGCATGAAAAATATAGTCAGGAAATCAGTGCTTTAAATCAAAAAATTGCAGAAAATGCCATTGCATTAGAGAAATTGGCTACGCCTAAAAATCAATTCTTGCAAGAACCTAAAACGCTTGATTTATTGAAACGGTTAAAAGCCGATTACCCTCAAGCGATTGCTGCTGAACAGCGTATTGATGAGTTGAAATTTACAAAAATTTATCTCATTTTAGCTATTATCAGTCTAGTTTTTATGGGTATCAGCTTTATGTTTAGCCCAATCCTTGCACTTGTCTTTTTGGTCATCAGTGTCGGCTTAGGTATTTGGCAGGTTAAAACGAGTCGTCAGGATCGTGAAAAATTAGATGAAAATCAAGTTATTTTGTCACAATTCGATGATAAGCTGGCTTATTTTAAAGACTGGTTGCCTTCTGAAAGTCGAGATGTTGTCGGAAAAGTTGCTGATTTAACGCAACTTGACGAAGAAGCTCAAAGTTTACATTTGACTTTAAGTCGTTATGATCAGGTAGCAGATACAGCTAAACTTAGTGGATTACAAGAGCTAGATGAGGCGATTTTTGCAGAGTTACCAGATATTGATACAGCACCAAAATTATTAGAGCAGTGGGCGCAACAATCACGTGATTTGGTACGTTTGACACGTCTGAAAGAACAGTTATCTGGTATCATCGATCTCACGAAACCTTTTAATGGGAATGCAGAGCAACAGTTGCTTAACCAAAAAACATCTGAAAAGATTCAAAAAGCTGATGAATTAAATCGTTTGATTGATAAACATTCTAAAAACACAGCAGAAATTAATCAGCAAAAAACAGATAATACGTTAGCAATTTTAGAGGCTAAATTAGCTCGTAAAAAAGAAGAACTTCGTGACTATCTAATTGATTTTGCGACGAAAACAACTGAAATCGCTTTGACTGAGCAAGTTATGGCTGATTTATCTTCGGAAACACTTCCTGATATTTTGAATAGAGCAAGCGGTATGTTGGCTCAATTGACTGATAATGCTTGGCAAGAAATCTATTTGGATAAAGAGATTTTATGGGTCAAGAATGCTCAAGCTCAAAGTTTACGTTTGATTGATTTATCAACCGGGACAAGAGATCAGCTCCAATTGGCATTGAGATTAGCTTTTATTCAGTCTAAAAATCTTGATTTCCCGATTTTCTTGGATGACAATTTCTTAAGATTTGACCAAAACCGCCGCCTTAACTTTTCAAATATGCTTGCTGAAATTGCCAAAGAACGGCAAGTCATTTTATTAACGAGTGATCAAACTTTAGTACCTGAAACGAAAGGAACGATTAAACTATGACACAGCTAAAAGATTTACAGGTTGGCGATGCTTTTGAAGGTTTATACCTAATTAAACAAGCTGACTTACGTCAAACACGAGCAGGCAAGCCATTTTTGGCTATGATTTTTCAAGATAGAACAGGACAGATTGGTGGTAACTTGTGGGATGCTGATGATCATATGGTTGAAACTTTTATCAAAGGTAAAGTCGTCTATATGCGTGCAGTTAAAGAGCTTTATCAAGGTTCACCACAAGTCAATAAGATTTTTTTACGCTTGCCTGAAAATACAGAGCCTAATAATCCCAAGGATTTTAAGCCTAAATCACCTGTAAATGAACAGGAATTAAGGGAATATATTTCTAAAACCATTTTTAAAATTGAAAATGCCACTTGGAATCGTATTGTGCGTCATATTTTTAAGAAATACGATAAAGAATTTTTCGAATATCCAGCTGCTAAGACTAACCACCATGCTTTTGAAGGGGGATTGAGTTTCCATACGGCAACTATGGCGCAGCTTGCTGAAAAAATGTGCGAAGTCTATCCTGTTTTAAATGAAAGTTTGATATTGGCTGGTATCTTGTTGCATGATATGGCCAAAGTGATCGAGTTTTCGGGTGCTGAAAATACGACTTATACTTTAAAAGGAAATTTAATTGGACATATTGTCTTAATTGATGAAGAAGTTTCAGAAGCGATACGTGAACTTGAAATTGATAATGACAAGGAAGATGTGACGATTTTGCGTCATGTACTCTTATCTCATCATGGTCTTCAAGAGTATGGTAGTCCAGTTAGACCGCAAATCATGGAAGCAGAAGTGATTCATCAAATCGATATGATGGATGCTAGCATTATGATGATGCAGACAGCACTTAATCAAATCGCTCCAGGCGAGATGACACCACGTATTTTCCCGTTAGATAATCGAAATTTCTACAAACCAGATTTTAAATCAAACTAAAAAATACTATCAAAAAAATCCCTCAAATACTATTTTTGAAGGATTTTTATTTGGATTAAAATTGATTAAGATTTAGAAATTTCCATTTGGAGGACATCATTAATAGCATCCTTTAAGAATGAAATGATTTCAAATTGACTTGGATGGATTGTACTACTCGCAATGAGATTGGCAAATCCAGTTGAGATAACCCATGTACCAGTTAGAAGTGCATTAATTTGTTTTTCAGTCAATTTAGAATAAGTCGGATCATCCTGAATGAGCGTCCGGAAAATATTGTAAGAAAATTCATTGACAGAATGATTATCTTCCCCATGTTTTTCTAAGTAGATTGTCTTGAAAAGCTTAGGATTTTGACAAGCAAAATTAATATAATTCAGACTGAGATTGATGACAGCGTCCTCATGTATTTTTTTATTAAAAACATCATTCTGAAGCTTGTAATAAATCTGAGAGAAAAGCTCACGTTTAAGTGCTGCCATATTTTCAAATTCTGCGTAAAGAGGTTGTGTCGATATGTTCATATATTTAGACAGTCCACGAGCAGTTAGTTCACTTGGACTTTTTTCCGTAATGAACTGTTCAGCTGCTCGTAAAATGTCTTCTTTAAAGATAGTCTTATTTCTAGCCATGTTATTTCACCTTTCTTAGTTATTTATTATATAATATAAATGCCCAATTTACAAGTTATATGAAAATTGTAATCATGGTATAATAAAGGGCACCTCTAAAAACGTATGAAAAGAGGTATAATAGATTAAAAATAAGCTAACGAGGTATTGAAGATGAATTTATTTGGAGATAGCGACTATCTTGAAAAATTAAGTTTAAAAGGAGACC
>NZ_JACBNY010000028.1 GCF_013449735.1 Pseudolactococcus laudensis | reverse complement strand
AGGGTCTCCTTTTAAACTTAATTTTTCAAGATAGTCGCTATCTCCAAATAAATTCATCTTCAATACCTCGTTAGCTTATTTTTAATCTATTATACCTCTTTTCATACGTTTTTAGAGGTGCCCTTTAGATATTAGCTTTTCGTCACCCACTACAGTTGACATAGACCCACAAAAAACTTAAAAACCTTGCGATGTAAGACTGGCACGGAGAAGACCAATCTATCATCACAAGGTAAGAGTATTCAAATCTTATTGAAGAGTCAAATAATAACAAATTTTAATTAAGGATAGTAATATCATAGATTTTTCTAGAAGTTTCTTGAGGTGAAATTTTCGTTACCTGTCTTTTATCTTCTAAGAAATTACCTTCTTCAAGTGAAGTGGAGAGACCACTCCAAGGTTCCAAAGCAATGAATGGACTTTTATTAGTTGTAGACCACAGAATCAAGTTCGGAAAATCATCAAAATCTACTCGAAGACCTTTACCAGACTTCCTTGACCGAAGCGTTACGCTACGAGACTTGAGCTGGTCAAGTGTAATGGCATCATGGGAAAAAAGTGAGTAGTCCAAATCGAGAATCTTTTGATTTTCCAAAAAAGGTGTCCTATCTTGCAAATCTAATAATCCTGTCTCAGGAAAACTCTTTGGTATCGAGCAAGACTCAACCTCACTAAATTCAATATAATAATCCTCATAGTTTTCACCTTCTACTAAAGGACAATTGAATGCTGGATGGGCTCCAATAAAGTAAGGCATTGTTTTTTCAATTTCCAAGTTCGTTACCTGAAATTCGGTTCTAATTGATTTACCATTCAAGGTATAAACAACTCTCAGTTCAAACTGATATAGGTAATTATCAAGCATCTCAGCATTTGGTTTAATACTGAAAGTCACGCTATTTTCATTAACTTCTTCAAGAGTAAATTCTTCTTTTCGAACAAAACCATGTCTACGAATTAGACCTGTAAAAAAAGGTCTTTCTTGAGGTCTATAAATAGCCCAATCATTACGTAAACTACCACAGATAGGAAATAGAATTGGTGCCTGTCCATTCCAATACTCTGGATCAGCTTGCCAGAGATATTCTAACCCATCTTTGTCTTTAATCGAAGTCAGTTGACCACCAAGTGTTTTAAACTGAACCGTAAGATACTCGTTTTTTAATTCGATAGTCACAGTCAATTCCTTTCTTTTTGTTATTGGAAAGGCAAATAATCTACCTCGAAGTGAACAGTCTCACATATTGCTACATCGAGTAATTGTAAAACTTCCCATTCAAATTCGGATAATGCTAAATCAGAATGGCAAATCCATTCTTTTCCAGGTGAAACATACCAGTTACTACATTTTGTAGTGAGGTAGCTTCAAGCTCAGGAATTATAGGACAATCTTCGAAATTAATAATATATACCTTTTCAAAGCCTGATCTAAAAATCAGATAACAAATTATTACATTCTCAGGTGATATTACTCTATCACTTGAGTTTCTGCTAATTTCTTATACCAATGTGCTGATTTCTTAGGATAGCGTTCTTGCGTATCAAAGTCTACATAGAACAATCCATAACGTTTTTCATAACCATTTGACCATGAGAAAACGTCCATAAGTGACCAAATGAAGTAACCTTTAACATTTGCACCATCCGCAATCGCGTCTGATAAAACTTCCAAGTGTTGCTTCACGTAATCAATACGACCATCATCATAAACAGTATTATCTACAAACTCATCTTTGTATCCGAGACCGTTTTCAGTGATGTAAATCTTCTTGTAATTCGGATAATCATTTTTCACTCGCATGATTTGGTCATACAAGCCTTCAGGATAAATAATCCAATCCCAGTCTGTGCGCGGAACATAGTCAGGAGCTACTCGACGACCAACACCCTTAATTTGGTACTTAGAGCTTCCTTTTTCACCCTTACCATTGTGAATGATTTCAGTCTCACCATCAAAAGCTTGCATCCAATCACTCATGTAATAGTTGATACCAAGGAAATCATTCAAATCTTTAGCTGCGTCAAGAGCTTGGAAGTCTTCATCACGAAGATCAAGTTCTCCACCATTCTCAGCTAGGATATGGTTGACACCTTCCATCGTTTTATCTGAATAGTGCCCAAGATAGGTTGCATCCAAGATAAATTTGTTATGGATGATGTCTTCAAGTTCAGCAGCACGAACATCTGCTGGATTTTCCGGATCATAAGGGTATTTAGTTGGTAAAGCATGAACAACACCAATTTCACCTTTATAACCTTTATCCTTATACAATTTTATAGCACGTGCATGAGAGACCATCATGTTGTGGTGTGATTGGAAGACTTTGGCAAGATCATATTTAATGCCTGGAGGGAATTTACCAACCAAGTATTGACCATCACCAATTGGGCCAATTTCATTGAAAGTTGTCCAGTAGTTTACTTCTGGAAACTCTTCAAAACAGAAAGCGGCATAATCTATAAAGTGTTCTATATTTTCGCGGTTTAAGAAATCTCCATTTGAATGAAGAGCTTCTGGTGTGTCAAAATGATGCAAAGTCACAAATGGTTCAACATGACGCTTGTGGCATTCAGCAAATAGTTTATGGTAGAATTCAACACCTTTTTCATTTACTTCACCGTAACCCGTTGGGAAAATACGAGACCAGGCAATAGAAATACGAATACCATTAACACCATATTCTTCAGCTAATTCTAAATCAACTGGGTATTTATGGTAAAAATCACTTGCAGGTTCTGCTGTATACCAATAATTGTCTTCAAGATACTTATCCCATGCAACTGGGCCTTTACCATCCGTGTGAGTCGCACCTTCTGCTTGATAAGCAGCTGTAGCACCACCAAAAATAAAATCTTTAGGAAGTGTTTTAGTCATATATATAAATCCTTTCAAAAAAAGCATTTGAGACGATATTCTGAGTTCCGGAAACCAAGGAAATGAAATGCAATGATATGGTTAACAATATTATAAGGAACTGAAAGAATAATCTCGTCTCAAATAACTTTTACAAATTTATTAATCAAACTGTTGTTGAACAAATGCAAGAGCACCTTGTCCATCACGTGTCAATTTGATATATTGAGCTCCTTCAGTTTTTGCAAGTTTAATGCCCAATTTATCTGTTTCAGCCTTCATATCATCGAAGTTTGAAGCGACCTGTGGAGCCAAGATAACCAAGTCAAACTCTGGCAACATTTCACGGTGAGCACCGTAACCACCCGCTGCCGCTTTGACTGGAACATTGTATTCTACTGCTGCTTTGTTCAAGGCATTGGCAAGCAAGCCACTTGTACCTCCACCTGCACAAAGAACAAGGACATTAGTTTCTTTTGTGATATTATTGTTTGCTGCTACATCTTCTTTAGCAACGCCTGCTTTTCCAAGAATGGCATCTGCTTTAGCAGTATTGAAGTTTGCAGCTACTTTTTCTTTAAAAGCATCGTTTGTTTTACCAGAACGTTCTTCTTCAAGAATTTGTTCATCGTATACCTTAACAAATGGGTAATAAATGATAGTATCAACAACTATCAAGAGTCCGGCTAAGATAAATGATAGAACTTGGAAGTTAGTACCGAGTACAATTCCCAACGGACCAGGAGTAACCCATGGAAGGTTGGCAGAGAATGAGTTCATGTTCAATGTGTCAACAAAGAATTTAAAGATCCAAACGTTGACAATCGGAGCGAAAATGAACGGTACAAAGAAAATCGGATTCAATACGATTGGTGCACCAAATAAGATTGGCTCATTAACCCCAAAGAATGTTGGAACAACTGAGGCACGTCCGATGGCACGGTTACGTTCTGATTTACAAATCCACATGAACAAGAATGGAACAATCAATGTAGCTCCTGTTCCACCCATGGTAACAATAAACATTTGAGTACCAGAAGTGATAACTTTATCTGCATGTTGTCCAGCTTGGATAAGATGCAAGTTGGTATCGATATTGGCATAAGTGATAGCAGCGATTGCTGGTTCGACAATTGAAGGACCGTGGATACCAACAAACCAGAAGAAGGCATAAGCACCAAAGATAAGTGTAATTCCAAGGTAACCATCTGCAGATGAGAAGAGAGGTGCAATAAGGGTACCGATTGATTCTGCAACGGTTACACCAAGACTTCCCTTAACAATGAGTTCAAGTCCATAAAGGAGAACAACCGATACAGTGAATGGAATCAAGTCTTTAAATACTTGAGAGATATTTGGTGGAACCTCTTCAGGCATACGAATAGTAACATTATTTTTCACACAGACCTTGTAAACATTAACTGTCACAAAGGCTGCAATAAATGCTGTCAAAAGACCTTTTGTTCCCATGAAGGCTGTCAAGAAGCCTCCTTCTTTTGCAGGCTCAGCTGCCATCAAAAGGAACCCTACCATAGACGCTAGCATCGTAGATAAGAAGTTAATCTGATTGGTCGCAGGTAGGTCACGGTTCATTGAGTCCGTCAAAGCTTTAGCGGTAGTACCACCAACAAAGAATGCTAGGATACCCATCGAATAGCTATAAGGAGTCATCAAGAAGGTCTCAATGTCTTTTGACCAGTGGAATCCCCAAGCATTTGGGACATAGGCAATAAGGATAAAGATAGATGAGAAAAGGATGACTGGCATACCAGCGATAAATCCATCACGAATAGCACGAAGATAGATGTTTCGAGAGATTTTCTCAAAGAATGGTTTCCCTTTCTCAATAAGTTCAATGAGTTTATGCATTATTTTGCTCCTCTTTTATAAAATTCGATGAGGTGATGCATCACATCTTTTAATAAGATAGTAGTCATTAAGTGGTCCTGACCATGCATCATGGTAACGCTGTATGGAAGTTCCTCTCCAGAAGCTTCTCGAGCCAACATAGCTGTCTGCGAATTGTGAGCCTCTGCAATACAGCTTCCTGCTTCTACTACAAGACTATCTGCCTTAGCGAAATCACCATTTTCAGCCGCTTTAAGCGCTTCCAAAAGTTTAGACCGAGCATCTCCAGCATAAGCAACAATTTCAAACCCTAAGAGAGTCATCTCTTCTCTGTTCACAACATATCCTCCGTTTTCTGTTTTTACTATACTTTATCAGTCCATGGACTAGCTGTTTTAACAATAACTTTGTTAAGTTCATCAATATTTTCGAATCCAGTAGTACGCAACCATTCACGTGCTGCTTTTTCACCTTCTTTGATGTAAGGTTCTACAGATCCTGCCCAAGTAGCACGTCCACAAAGCACACCATTAAACTTGGCACCTGAGTCGTGAGCAAATTGCAATGTTTCTTGGAACAATTTAGCAGATACACCTGCACTTAGGTAGATGTATGGAAGGTTAGTCGCTTCTTCTTGTGCCTTAAAGAAGTCAGCAGCTTCAGCTTTACTGTAAACCACTTCACCATCAGCAAAACCTTCGACATATTTAACGTTAACTGGTACTTCTACTTTAAGAACATCAATGTTAAAGCGTGGATCAGAGAAAACTTTCATCGCTTCAATGACTTTGCGAGGTTTCACTTTTGCATATTCAACAGAACCTGCATCTGAGATTTCTTCATCATAAGCAAGGATTTCCAAGAAGAAAGGAATATCTTCAGCGACACATTCAGAACCAACACGTTCAATATAAGCTTGTTTTTGTTGGTTAAGTTCATCTGAGCTGTCTACATCATAGTAAAGCAAGAACTTAACGGCATCAGCGCCTTGCTCTTTGATACGTTTTGCAGACCAAACATCCAAGCAGTCAGGCAAACGTTTTGTACTTGATGTATCATAACCTGTTTTTTCATAGGCAAGAAGAAGACCTGCTTCTTTATCCAATGCTTTTGTTGCTGGAAGTCCATATTCAGGGTCAAGCAACATTGAAGAAGCGTATTTTGTAAGTTCATCAGCAACCAAAACCTTTAGTTCTTCCATTTGAGCTACAGTTGGTTCTGTATCTTGATACTGTGCCATCAAACGTTTCAAAGCACCACGTTGGTCAAATGCCAAAGCTGAGATAAAACCGTTTTTATCTGAAAGTTTTTCCAAAGATTTGCGTTTCTGTTCTGTAAGTACCATTTTTATACCTCTTTTACTCCAATTTGTGAGTTTAGTGTTTCGTAATTAGTCATATTCACATGCCCTGTCATTGTTTCTTGAGCATTTAACATACCCAATGTCATCGCATGTTTTAATAAGTCAGCGTCACTTTTTTTACTATTTAAAGCTGATGCAATACCAGCTACCGTTGAGTCCCCTGATCCGACTGGATTAACAACTGGGATATCAGGAATATCTACCTTATAGAAAACATCACCATGTTTTGCAAAGGCACCGTTTCGACCTAATGAGACCACTATCCATTCGATACCACTAAAAAGTGACTCTTTAAGAACGTCTTTAAGTTCTTCAATATCTTTTGTTACTTCTTTTCCAAGCAACTGTGAAAGTTCCTCATTATTAGGTTTGATGGCAGTAGGTTTAGCCGACGATTTTAGAACTGTTTCAAGAGGTGCACCTGAACAATCCAAAACGACTGCTACTCCTTCATCCGAAGCAAGTTGGATAAGTTTTTCATAATAATCGTTGGGAAGTCCTGAAGGTAAACTTCCTGAAATTGTCACAACTTCTGATTGTTTAATAAGATTGCTATAGTGGTCAAGAAAGCCTTCTGCTTCTTCATGAGAAATTGTTGGTCCTTGTTCCAAAATTTCTGTTTGGTTACCCTCGTGTAAGATAGCAATACAGTTTCTAGTGTTTCCTGAGATTTTATAAAAAGCTGGACTAACAGGAGATTGTTCTAATTCGCTTTCAATAAATTCACCAATTTTACCACCTAAGAAACCTGTAGCAGTAACTTTATCACCAGATTCATACAAGACTCTAGTAACATTTAAGCCTTTTCCACCAGCTGTCTTACTAACATCTTTCACCCTATTCACTGTATCAATTTTCAATGTTTCTAGAGGATAAGAGATGTCTACTGAAGGATTTAGTGTGACTGTCAGAATCATTGGTTATACCTTAATCGTGGTACTCACCACGGTCCCATTTTTCAAGGAATTCTGTAAAGAATTCCTCATCTGCTTGATGTGCATTATGTGTTTCAACGTGTTCGATTTTTGCAATCAATTTTTTATTTTCTTCTGTTGGTTTGTACTCAGCTTCAATGAAAGCTTCAATGATGTCATTCATAAGAAGACCACCAGTAATCATTCCACCAAAACCGATAACATTCGCATTAAGTTCTTCCTTAGCATATAGAGCTGACGTCATATCACGAACCAACGCTGAGCGAACACCTGGAACTTTATTGACTGCATTGTTAATGCCGACACCCGTACCACAGATACATACTCCCAAGTCTGCTTGACCACTTACTACTGCTTCACCGACTTTTTTACCATAGATAGGGTAGTGAGTACGTACGTGGTCATATGTCCCGAAATCAAGGACCTCATATCCTTTTGATTTCAAGAATTCTGATACTGCCATTTTTACATCTGTGACAATGTGGTCACATCCAATTGCGATTCTCATTTTTTAACTCCTTTTCTTAACACATCTTGTTAAGCATATCTACTCGGACTTGATGACGTCCGCCATCATATTTACCATTGACGAAAGCTTTAGCGATGTTTTTAGCAAGCTCATCACCGACGATTTCAGCGCCAACCGTAATCATTCGTGCATTGTTATGTCCACGTGTCATATAAGCTGAGCGTTCATCTGAAACTTCTGCTGCAACCATACCTTTAATTTTAGTTGCTACCATGAATGGACCAGCTCCATAAGCATCAATTACAATACCTAAGTTTTGCTCATCTTTATTTACTTCAGAGGCAACTGCCAAGGTAACATCAACAAAATCTTGTCCGTCCTTAGTCACATCAATTACCTCAAAACCTTCTTCTACAAGAAAATTTTTCACAACATCTTTTAATCTCGTACCTTTGAGATCTGCACCAACAACAATAGCCATTTGGACTACCTCCTAAATTTTAAAAAGAAATGCTACGTAGAAATAGAAAATATTTTGCAAAATGTTCGAGAGAACGTTTTCATCATCTCTTTGTTTATATAATATCAAACATTCAAACAAAAAGCAACGATTTTTTGTTTATTTTTTGTTTTTTTTTATTTGTTTTTTTTAAAAAATAGATAACACCGTTAAATTATTGTTCATTTTTGTTCATTTAATCCATCACAAAATGGACGTGAAATATCTATTCAAGTATTACAAAAGTCTTTTACTTTCTATAAATTACTGATTAAGAGGTCCTACTTTATTTTCGTCTTATACAAAATCTGACCTAAGCTAATATACGTCAATCCTCTGTTCTTATTTCATCATCTAACGTTTTTATGTTTGAAATTGTTTGTTTTACCTTGGAAATATTATCTTTTATGATATAATTAAAAGAGAATTATCTTTGGAAAAAAATTACTTTATGAAAGAAGAGTCTTCATATGAACAAAAAACGACGATTAGAAAAAATTTTAGATATGTTAAAGATTGATGGGACCATAACCATAAAAGAAATAATAGATGAACTAGATATTTCCGATATGACAGCCCGTAGAGACCTTGATGCTCTAGAAGCTGATGGACTTTTAACACGTACTCATGGTGGTGCACAATTACTTTCCTCTAAAAAGCCACTTGAAAAGACACATATCGAGAAGAAAAGTCTAAATACAAAAGAAAAAATTGACATTGCTAAAAAAGCCTGCTCTTTAATCAAAGATGGCGATACTATTTTTATTGGACCCGGAACTACACTTGAACAACTGGCATTAGAATTGAAAGGTCGTAAAGGTTATAAAATTCGTGTCATTACAAATAGTCTCCCTGTGTTCTTGATTCTAAATGATAGCGAAACCATTGATTTATTGCTTCTTGGCGGTGAATATAGAGAAATAACTGGAGCTTTTGTAGGTTCAATGGCTTCGACAAATTTAAAAGCAATGAGATTTGCCAAAGCTTTTGTTAGTGCAAATGCTGTTACCCATAATTCTATTGCTACATATAGTGACAAGGAAGGTGTGATTCAACAACTTTCCCTAAACAATGCTGTAGAAAAATTTTTATTAGTAGATAGTACTAAATTCGATGGATACGATTTCTTTAACTTCTATAATCTAGATCAACTCGATACCATCATTACAGATAACCAGATTAGCCCTCAACACTTAGAGGAATTTAGCCAGTACACTACTATTTTAAAAGCGGACTAGAATTATAACTTATAAAAATATTGTTTTTGACCTTGATGACACTCTTTATGACCATCAACTCCCCTTTAAACGTAGCGTTGAAAAATGTTTTCCAACGATTGATATCCAACAAATAGATAACATTTACAAACGTTTCAGATATTGATCTGATGTTGCTTTTCCTAAATACACGAAAAAACTCATCAGTATTGAGCAGCTTAGAATTTTTCGCTGTCAGAAGACTATGGAAGAATTTGGCATCGATAGTATTTCTAGGACAGAAGCTCTAGACTTCCAAGCTGACTATGAATATGAACTCGATCAGATTACGATGATTCCTGAGATACATCAACTACTGCTGGCTCTACATAAAAACCACATCCCAATAGGTATTCTAACTAATGGCCCTGTTGACTTACAGAGTCGAAAACTCCAAAATATCATCATTAGTCAGGCCACTCACGGAGGAGCTGCAGAAAATAGCTATGAAGGTAATGTAAAAAACTTACAAAGTTACCGAAATGTCCAATTATCTAAAAGGGCTATAGAAATTCTTAAAGAGGAAATTGAGTTAAATCACCAACATATAAGATTCAATCCTGATTATAAAGATAATGGATGGATTTTTACTTCCAAAAGTCGTCATAAACCCGACTATAATGGAACACCTCTTCATTATAGTGTCCTTAACAATTTCCTCAACTCACCTGAAAATGGAAAATTAAATCGAAAAGGTAATCCAAAACGGGCAGGAATTGATATTGATAATAAACTTAGTTTTAATAAACATATTACGACCCATATATTCCGTCATACGCATATTAGTTTCTTAGCAGAGCAAGGAATACCCCTAGAAGCAATTCAAGACCGTGTAGGGCATTCTAGAGGTAGTCGTGTAACAGAAATTTATTTGCACATCACTAAAAAAACAAAGGATCAAATTATACCTATCCTTGATACTCTTACACAATAAGTGTGGCAAATCTGTGGCAAAACATAAGAAAAAGGGTTGTCCATATTGGACAAACCCTTTATTTTCAAGCTTATATAACCTAATTAAGTTTTACCAGCTGATTAGAATAGGATGTTGCATGTTTTACTACGTCTTTTTCATAGAGTTTCACTAATTCGTCAAAATTTGGGTGCTGTTGTTTGAACGTATCATTATCAATGATAACAACATTTTATTTTGTGATAAAAGAAGCTGAATGTTTTTAGGCGAATAGTTGTGAAGTTTGCCCATAGCTTTTAAAAATGTTGCATACTGATCAGATTGTAAATAATTTTTGATGCCTTTTTTCATATGCTCTGATAAACCTTTTGTATCTTTTTCAAGGATCATATCTGATACTGATTTTTCTTCTGACACTTCACTAGGAAATTCAGAGTCAAAAGATTTATCCGATAATTGTCTACTTTCTTATTTTAGTATTTCAGGTTTATTTTGATCAAGATACAAATAAGATATTTTAGACCCTGCTAGAGTATCTTCATACCATTTAGCTGAGTCTTGAATAACAGAAAACTATTTTAAGAAAATATAGCTCATTTTGTGTCTAATTATTTGACATTAATCCAGATTATAACTTCTGTATCTTTTTGAGCTTTAATTGTTACAGTTAAACCACCGGATCCTACAAAGTTAGCACCGCGTACGTATTTAACGTTATGCTTGCAATTGCTCAACGTTGCTGTTTTTAGCATTATCAGGTTGTTGTTGTAAGTCTGAAAGGGTTGCTGTTTCAGTTGTAAGTTTTGACTCAAGAGGTGAAACTTTAGCTGTTTTAAGAGTTACGGAGTAATTCCCTGCCCCGATACGTTTTGGCACAGTTTTTATAAGATTTCCATTATATCCAAAGACTGAAAATCTTACTGCAACAACTTGGAGATTAGCAATCAATTTATCAATGTCATCTTTAGATGTTGCTGCTTCAACTTTATCTTTCAATTCTGATTTAACATTGTTAGACAGGAATTTTAATCCGTCGATTGTTGATTTAGCGTCTTCTTTAGTTTTAATAAGAGCATCAGCAACGTTAGCGTCAGATACAACTGAGGCTACACCGTTAAGAGTTGTTGATGCATCGACTTTTGATTTAGTCAATTGTTCGGCGGCATCTTGAGCTTTAGCTGATTCGGTTTCTTTTGTCACAGTGTCAACAACTGATTGTTTTGCATTAACATCTGCTTGCAATTGCTCAACGTTGCTGTTTTTAGCATTATCAGGTTGTTGTTGTAAGTCTGAAAGGGTTGCTGTTTCAGTTGTAAGTTTTGACTCAAGAGGTGAAACTTTAGCTGTTTTAAGAGTTACGGAGTAATTCCCTGCCCCGATACGTTTTGGCACAGTTTTTATAAGATTTCCATTATATCCAAAGACTGAAAATCTTACTGCAACAACTTGGAGATTAGCAATCAATTTATCAATGTCATCTTTAGATGTTGCTGCTTCAACTTTATCTTTCAATTCTGATTTAACATTGTTAGACAGGAATTTTAATCCGTCGATTGTTGATTTAGCGTCTTCTTTAGTTTTAATAAGAGCATCAGCAACGTTAGCGTCAGATACAACTGAGGCTACACCGTTAAGAGTTGTTGATGCATCGACTTTTGATTTAGTCAATTGTTCGGCGGCATCTTGAGCTTTAGCTGATTCGGTTTCTTTTGTCACAGTGTCAACAACTGATTGTTTTGCATTAACATCTGCTTGCAATTGCTCAACGTTGCTGTTTTTAGCATTATCAGGTTGTTGTTGTAAGTCTGAAAGGGTTGCTGTTTCAGTTGTAAGTTTTGACTCAAGAGGTGAAACTTTAGCTGTGTCGGTATTGATTTGTTCAGTCAAGGCTGCAATCGTATTTTCATTTTCAATCAATGAGGCTTGCATGTTTGGTTTTGCTACAGTTGCATTTGATACAGCTGTTTTTGCTTGTTCTAAGACAAGTTCTGAATCATCTTTGTCTGATTTAGCCGTGTCAAATGATGCTTTTAAATCAGGGTTTGATGTTTCAAGGGTGGTTAAACCGTCAGCCGTTTCAACATTGATGCTAGGGTATTGAGCTGAAATTGTTGCGATAATTTGCTTGTATGCCAATTGTTTAGCGTCATTATTAGATTGAGCTGTAACTAATCCTTTTTGAGCGGTAACAAGATTCGCATCAGCTGATGCAATGCTTTCTTTTGTTGAGACAATTACACCCTTTAGTGATTCAATGTTTTTTGTATCGAAATCAATCTCGGTTTTAATGTTGTCAAGGTCAGTTTTAATAGCATTTACTTTTTCAGTTTGAGCTTGAACAGCAGACTCAAATTGAGAAATGTCTTTGTTTTGAGCAGCTGTTAAAGCTGATTTGGCTGGATCAAGGTCTGATTGCGCTGCTGTTAATTTTGATTGTAAATCAGAAAGTTTTGCATTTTGAGATGCTAATGTCTCTTTTAATTTTTCTAATTCAGTTTTGTTTGGAGATGGATTAGTATTAGAATTGTCTGATCCATTGTTTCCATTTGGATTTGTTGGGTTACTTGGTTTAACATTAGTTGACGTTGACCCATTTGTTCCTGAACTTGCTCCATTGTTTGATGTCCCTGCTACAGAACTTGAATCATTAACAGTTATGTTCCCATTAGCATTAGTCGCTTGGGCTGACTCATTAGCGGCAACAGGTGTTTGAGAGGCTGACCCTGTGCCATTGGCTTTTTCAGATTGAAGTTCGTTTGTCTTTTCAGTATTAACAACGGGTTTATTTGGGTCAACGTTGTATACTTTATCTGCTTTTCCATCTTGGTCTTTGATTGTGATTGTAGCATCAGACCCATTTCCATCAATTTGAATTGTATTTCCAGCAAAGATGAGATCTTTGTTTTCAATTGAGTTGATTTGGGCAAGACGGTCTTGACTTACATTGATTGCAGCTGAAATTGCTGATAATGTATCGCCCCATTGAATTTTATATGATTGTGATGTGCCTGATTTGTCAAAATCGGCTTTGATTTCTTGCACAGTACGAGCTGTCCATTGTCCATCAAGTTGTGATGCATGTGCTGTTGTGGCTGGTATATTTAAACCTAACCCAAGTGCAAACATTGATGCACCGATAACTAGCCATCCTTTGTGAGATTTAACCATTTGGAATCGAGTTGTCTCTTCTACATAATGGACTTTATTTTTCTTACCGATGATTTTACGCATGTTTTGTTGTCTCCTTTTAGACTTATTACTTTTTAATACCCGAATTGCTAGTTAATTTCATTGGAAAATAAATAAGTCGTGCTATCCTAATCTTAAAGCACTAAGCATTAGAAAGCGCACGACTTATATGACTTATAATAGCACACTTCCAAAAGTTTTTGTTTATTTACTGACAACCATTGAGACGCTTTATCAAACGAGTGTTCCCCTTGAGGTTCAAAACCGAAAGAACGTCCATCTCGCA
>NZ_JACBNY010000027.1 GCF_013449735.1 Pseudolactococcus laudensis | reverse complement strand
GAATAAACAGTCAAGTGGCGTCTGTAACATAAAGAAAAACACAGTAGACTATGCTTAGTTTTCTGTGTTTTTTTCTAATTTCATTTAGAGGTGAATTAATTGGTAGTTATTAGAGGTGCCCTAAAGAATGACAGGTTTAATCGTTTCAAAGCCATTCAGTGACTAACCAGGAGACCTAACTTTAGAACGATTACTGCACGCCGACGATTCATTAAGACGAACCAGAAGTGAGCAAGATTTTGAGTGGACGAAGTTCACGAATGACCCCGCTTGGCCGGAGCGTTAGCATAGGTCAAGTTTCAAGATTTCATGATATGAAATCGCAGAAAGACTTTGAGTGGACGAAGTTCACGAATGACCCCGCTTGGCCGTAGCGTTAGCATAGGTCAAGTTTCAAGATTTCATGATATGAAATCGCAGAAAGGAGAAAGAATGACAACGACAAAAATTTCAAATGATGTATTAAGCATCGTAATTCAAGATTTTGGTGCTGAATTGCACTCAATCCAAAAAGACAACGTAGAGTACCTTTGGCAAGGTGACCCTGATTTTTGGGCACGACAAGCACCCGTGCTATTCCCGATTGTCGGTAAATTAAAAAATGGTAGTTACACTTATGATAACGAAACATTCAAACTCGGTGGCCATGGTTTTGCACGCGATCAAGTCTTTGAATTACTCGAAAGTGAAGAAGATGCAGTCGTTTTTGAATTAAGAGCTAACAGAGAAACGCGAGAGGTTTATCCCTTTGAGTTTCGCCTTCGGATTACCTACAAGTTAGTTGGGAATCAATTGACGGTACAGTGGGAGGTTAAAAATCTTGATGATCAAGAGATGTACTTTGGCATTGGGGCGCATCCAGCTTTCAATGTGCCATTAGAAAATGGCAAATTTGAGGATTACCGTTTAACTATCACGCCAGCACATCCTCGCCAATATATCCCACTAAATCCTGCAACTGGTGTCCTTGATTTATCTCAAAAACACGTAGTCGATCAAACGGAGTTTGCTTTGACTCGTGAGCTGTTTAAAGATGATGCCTTAGTATTTGAAACACCAGAAGCAACTGAAGTATGCCTGTCTAGCACAGTCAATGACCGTTCAGTTAAAATTTCTTGGGAAAATATGCCATTCGTCGGTCTATGGAGTCCTTATCCTGCTGAAGCGCCTTTTGTTTGTATCGAGCCATGGTGTGGCATTGCGGATGATCAAAATACAGATGGTGATTTGACAACTAAGTTTGGCATCAATGCACTTGCTCATGGCAAAAAATTCAAAGCTAGTTATACGATCACGATTAACTAAGTTTGATACCTAGTCGTATGAGTCATGGTAAAAGATAGTTTCTCATAAGACATCGGGTGTGAGGTGACTAGATAAAAAATGTTAAACCGTGCACATTAGGTGTTGCGGATAAAAAACGAGATTGAGGGAGTAAACATGCGGATAACAGACTTACAAAATGGCTCGGATATTCGGGGAATTGCGATTGCGACACCTGAGAACCTAATTACCTTAACACCAGAAGTTGCAGAAACAGTTGGTCGAGGTCTCGTGAACTGGTTGGTTGCTGAAAAGCAGTTAGACAGTCAACTTAAACAAGAAAAGTTAACAATAGCAGTAGGGCAAGATAGTCGTCTGTCGGGGGATGAGCTAAAAGCTGCCTTGATAGCAGGTATCACCTCACAAGGTGCGCATGTCATTGATACAGCACTGTCAACGACGCCTGCGATGTTTAAGTCAACGCAATTTCCTGACTTTGATTGTGATGCTGCAGTGATGCTAACGGCAAGTCACTTGCCTTATTACTTCAATGGTATTAAAATTTTCAGCCGTGATGGTGGTGCTGAGCATGAAGACATCCACTATATTCTGACACATACGGCTAAAAATGCACAAACAAGTCTTGGTACTACCTCAAAAAAAGATTTACTCACACCCTACGCGCAAGACTTGGTGAATCAAATTATTGAGGGAACAGGTCTTGCGGATTCGCAGCCACTCACAGGTTATCATATCATTGTAGATGCCGGTAATGGTGCAGGTGGCTACTTTGCTGAAAAGGTCTTAGCAATCTTAGGTGCGGATACTACTGGCAGTCAATTTTTAGAGCCTGATGGTCATTTTCCAAACCATATTCCAAATCCTGATAATCCTGAAGCCATGGCAAGTATTCGTCAAGCAGTTCTGAATCATCAAGCTGATCTCGGCGTGATTTTTGATACAGACGTTGACCGTAGTGCAGTCGTTGATCAATTTGGCAATACCTTGAATCGTAATAATCTGATTGCCGTTTTGTCAAAAATTGTTTTGGAAAAAACGCCAGGCAGTACCATTGTCACAAATTCGCCGACATCAACGCATTTGAAAAAATTCATCACGCAACTTGGTGGTAAACAAGTCCGCTATTTATGTGGCTATCGCAATGTCATCAACAAAGCCATTAAACTCAATCAAGAAGGGATTGATACGCCTCTTGCCATTGAAACAAGTGGGCACGCTGCTATCAGGGAAAATGATTTTCTCGATGATGGTGCCTACGTTATTGCCAAGATTTTAATGCTATTACCGCAACTAAAAGAAGAAAATCGTCAGTTGAGTGACCTAATCTCAGACTTGCAACAACCCGTCGAAACTCAGGAAATTCGCTTTAAAATCAATCTGGCCGATTATCGGCCCTATGGTGAACAGGTGATTACGGATCTCGGTGAATTTGTGACAGCAACAGCAGATTTTGACACTGACACGGATAACGAAGAGGACATTCGGGTAAACCTGACAGGTGATTATGGTCAGGGATGGTTCTTGCTACGCATGAGCCTTCATGAACCTTTGCTTGTCTTACAGGTCGAAAATGATGTGCTCGGCAAAAATCATCTCGTCTTTAAAAAATTAGCAATGTTTTTCAATCAATATCAACCATTGGACAAATCAGCTTTGGAAAAGTTACTGAAATAGGACTTGTCTCAAGTTGAGGTAGCCATTTAAAATTTGGATGTTGGTCATTTAAAATTTTTATGACTAGTCTCCATTTTTTGTTGCTTAAACGTGATAAAATAATAGCAACTATAAAATACGGTGAGGTGAAAGATGACTAAGCAAGCGGAACAGAATACAGCAAAAATGGATACGATTTTATCTCATATTGGTATCAATCAAGATGAGGCAACAGGGTCTTTGATTTCACCTATTCATTTCTCAACGACTTACCAGCATCCTGAGTTTGGTAAGTCGACAGGTTTTGATTATACGCGTACGAAAAACCCAACGCGCGCCAATTTGGAAGAAGCTTTGGCAGCGATTGAAGCTGGACAGTTTGCGATTGCGACTAGTTCAGGCATGGCAGCGATTGTGTTGGCGCTAGATATCTTCCCTGTTGGCTCGAAAATCGTCGCCTCACGTGATTTATATGGTGGCTCTTTTCGTTGGTTTAACGACCAGCAAAAACGTGGGATTTTCGACTTCACTTATGTGGTGACGGAAGCCGATATGCTGGCTGCTATCACGCCAGAAACGGACGTTGTCTACATCGAAACGCCGACTAACCCGCTCATGATCGAAGTCGATATTGCCAAGGTCGCTGAAAAAGCACATGAGAATGGCGCTAAAGTAATCGTTGATAATACCTTTTATACCCCGATTTATCAGCAACCATTAGTGCTGGGCGCGGACATCGTTGTTCATTCAGCAACTAAATACTTGGCAGGCCATAATGATGTGTTGGCCGGTGCTGTGATTGTTAAGGATCAGGACTTGTATGAGCAGTTGATTTACAACCTCAACACAACAGGTCCAGTGCTATCACCTTTTGATAGTTATCTGGTCATGCGTGGTTTAAAAACGCTTGCTTTACGGATGCGCCAAGCAACGGTTAATGCCAATCAAGTGGCTGATTTTTTAAGACAGCACTCAGCAGTCAAAGAAGTGCTTTATACAGGACTGGGTGGTATGATTGCTTTTAAAGTCCATGAGCAAGATAAAATCCCAACTTTGATTAATGCGCTCAAAGTGATTACTTTTGCTGAAAGCTTAGGTGGCGTAGAGTCTTTGATTACTTATCCGACGACTCAAACTCATGCAGATATTCCAGCGGAAGTCAGAGCGAGTTACGGCTTGACGGATGACTTACTGCGTTTATCGATTGGTATTGAAGATGTGACTGATTTGATTGATGATTTGGCGAATGCCTTGAAAGTGTGATGATAAATGGTAAGAAAATATGACTTTACAACTGCACCAAAAAGATTAGGGAATCATTCAGTGAAATGGCGAGAAACGGAAAAAGATTCGGAGATTCTACCTATGTGGATTGCCGACATGGATTTTAGAACTTTTCCTGAGATGAGTGCTGCCATTCAAAGATTCGCAGATTTTGGTGTTTACGGCTATGCCTATCCAGCGCCCTCACTTTTTGAAGCAATTGTGGCTTGGGAAAAAAATCAACATGGTTATGAAATTCAGCCAGATGACATTACTTTGATTGAAGGTGTCGTGCCAGCATTGTCTGTTAGCATACAAGCTTTCACTCAGGAAGGTGATGCTATTTTGATTAATACACCACTCTACCCACCTTTTACGCGCTCAATTAAGCTCAATAAACGCAAAGTCGTGACAAGTCCCCTTGTTGAACAGAATGGTCGTTATACCATTGATTTTGAGCAGTTGGAGCAAGATATGATTGATAACGACGTCAAACTCTATGCGTTTTGTAGTCCGCATAATCCTGGTGGTCGTGTTTGGACCAAGGAAGAGTTGTCGCGCGTGGCAGAACTTTGTCGCAAGCATCACGTTATCCTCGTATCAGATGAAATTCATCAAGATTTGGCGCTGTTTGGGCATCAGCACCATAGTATCAATACCGTTGGTGATTATAGCGATTTTACCGTCATCTTAACTAGTGCCACAAAAACGTTTAATATCGCTGGTACCAAAAATGCCTTCGTTATCATTGAAAATCCAACCCTCAAAAAGCAATTTAGAGACCGCCAGTTAGCTAACAATCAACATGAAATTTCTACTTTAGGTCTCATTGCGACAGAAACAGCGCTGACCTACGGTCAGCCATGGTTGGAGGAACTCAAGCAAGTACTAGAAGAGAATATTACTTGTTTAGTAGATTATTTCGCTGAACACGCACCAGGAATTAAAGTCATGAAACCAGAAGGCAGTTATCTAGTCTGGTTAGATTTCAGTGCTTATGATTTATCTCATGACACCTTACAGCAACGTTTGCGTGACCAAGCCAAAGTCATCTTGAATGATGGGACAAGCTTTGGTATTGAAGGTAAAAATCATGCTCGATTTAATGTTGCAGCACCAATTGACCATGTGAAATTAGCAGCACAACGTATCGCTGCTGTACTCCCTAAATAAAGTACTATCTTTGTTGATATAATAATCTTTGACACATGAGTTATTTGTTATTAGTGATAAAAAAGGCTTAGATACTAACATATCTAAGCCTTTTGTGATATTGTGTATAACGTACTTATGTTTTATCAAATGTTGGCTTACAAGTGATGATTAGGATAAAAATAAAGCGTAGGGAAATCATAAAGCATCATGGCAAATGCGATAGTTTTTTGATATAATGTTTAGGAAAGAAAATATCAGAAAGTTGGTTTATAATAATGGGAAAATTTCAAGTTGTGACGCATCCGCTAATTCAGCATAAACTCACTATTTTACGTCAAACATCAACAGGGACAAAAGATTTCCGTGAACTTGTGAATGAAATTGCCATGCTTTTGGGCTATGAAATTTCACGTGAATTATCACTGGAAGATGTTGAAATTGAAACACCAATCACAAAATCAATCCAAAAAACATTGTCAGGGAAAAAATTAGCAATTGTGCCGATTTTGCGTGCTGGTATTGGTATGGTTGATGGGATTCTATCTTTAGTTCCAGCAGCAAAAGTTGGACACATTGGTATGTACCGCGATGAAGAAACTTTACAGCCGGTAGAATACCTTGTTAAATTACCAGAAGACATCGACCAACGCCAAATTTTTGTTGTTGACCCTATGTTGGCGACAGGTGGCTCTGCTATTTTAGCAATTGACTCACTTAAAAAACGTGGTGCAAGTGCCGCAAATATTAAATTTGTCTGTCTTGTTGCCGCACCAGAAGGTGTTAAAGCTTTACAAGAAGCACATCCTGATATTGATGTCTTTACCGCTGCCTTGGATGAAAAATTAAACGACCATGGCTATATCGTCCCAGGTTTGGGTGATGCGGGCGACCGTTTATTCGGTACTAAATAATCAAATGAAACAACTTGAATTTGTTCTAGCACATTTTAGTGATAGCAGGGAATATCTCAAGGATGGTTATTACCGTGTGCAGGACTTTGGTGACGGTACCTACGAACTTGAATTTTCAACAGCAGGATATTGTGGGACTTTTGATAGTCATCCAGCCATTAAATTTCAGATTGTTCCTGAAACCAAAACTATTACTTTCTTACTGTATCGAGATATGGTCGCAAGACCTATCCAGTTTTTCAAACCAGAATCAGAAAGTGACTGCGACTTTGTTCAAGAGCGTTTTAATCAACTATTGGCTAAATTTTATCAAGCCAAGCAATCAAATTAACACCACCATATGGCAGGTGTTTTTTGATAAAAAAATACAGGAAAATACTTTGATTTCATTTCCTTTGGTGTTATAATGGTGGAATGAGTCAGTGTAATTAAAAGCGGTGCAAAATTTAACTTAGGATTAGGTTGTTTTAATAAAATAGCTATAAATTTTTAACTTGTCTTTTAAAATATAGAACAGACTTAACGGAGTAATTTTGAAAAAAGTAAATGTGAAACAGATTTTGGTTGGGAAGCCATTAAAATCAACAGATGATGATAGTCATCTGCTCACAAAATTCCAAGCTTTAGCAATGTTATCTAGTGATGCCCTATCGTCAATTGCTTACGGGACGGAGCAAATTGTCACAGTGCTTTTGACTTTGTCTGCGGCAGCTATTTGGTATAGCTTGCCGATTGCGGCACTTGTACTTGTCTTACTAGTTGCCTTGACGTTGAGTTATCGACAGATTATCCACGCTTATCCACATGGCGGTGGTGCTTATGTCGTTTCGACGGAAAACTTGGGGGCTAATGCTGGCTTGATAGCAGGTGGTAGCCTTCTTGTTGACTATATGCTAACGGTAGCAGTTTCAGTTTCAGCGGGTGCTGATGCGATAACTTCAGCACTCCCAGCCTTGCACCCTTATAATCTTCTGATTTCGATTATCTTGGTCTTATTATTAATGTTGATGAACCTCCGTGGCCTTCGTGAATCAGCAGGTTTCTTGTTAGTGCCAGTCTATACTTTTGTAGCAGCGACAGTTTTGTTGCTAATCGTTGGTTTGTTCAGAGTGATGACCGGTGATTTATCTTATAATGCCACGAGTCATATCGGAAGTGTTGTTCCAGGTATATCAATCATTCTTTTACTCAAAGCCTTTTCTAGTGGTTCAGCCAGTCTGACTGGTGTTGAAGCAATTTCAAATGCCGTACCATTTTTTAAAAAACCTAAGGCACGTAATGCGGCAGGGACGCTTGCATTAATGGCCATGATTCTTGGTTTATTTTTCACGGGTATTACCTTCCTAAACTATTATCTAGGTGTGGTACCTAATGCGCATTCAACCGTACTATCGCAAGTTGCACATACAATTTTTGATTTTAATGGTGTCGGTCGCATTTTCTATTATGTTTTTCAGCTCTCGACTGCTATGATTTTAGCCGTAGCTGCAAATACAGGTTTTTCAGCTTTCCCGATGCTCAGTTATAACCTAGCCAAAAATAAATATATGCCTCACATGTACATGGAAAAAGGCGACAGATTAGGCTACTCAAATGGTATCATTAGTCTTGCTGCGGGAGCAGTGATTCTACTTGCAATTTTTAATGGTTCGACTGAACGTTTGATTCCGCTTTATTCAATTGGTGTTTTTGTACCGTTTGCTCTTTCTCAAACTGGGATGGTGGTCAAGTGGCGCCGTGAAATGGGCAATAAATTCTGGCGTCGTGCCATATCTAATATGATTGGCGCTGCGATTTCTGCAATTATCGTTTTGATTTTATTAGTTTTCCGTTTAGCTGATATCTGGCCTTTCTTTATTGTCATGCCGATTTTGATTGGGATTTTCTATGCGATTAAACGTCATTATACGGAAGTTGCACATCAATTACGACTTGAAGATAAGGTAGTTGACCATGTTTATTCAGGCAATGTCGTTATTGTCCTTGTCGGCAATGTGACCAATGTTGCAGTGGGTGCTATGAGCTATGCCCAATCTATAGGCTCGGAAGTTTTAGCTGTTCATGTATCAACTAAAGAAACTTATCGCAAAGATAAAGAGGTTGAGACAGAATTTAAGGCTTTATATCCGAATGTCCGTTTTTCGATAGTGGAATCAAGCTATCGCGATATTGTTAAACCGGTTGTTCGCTATGTTGATTTAGTATCAAAATCAGCGGAGAAGAAGAATCATACGGTGACGGTTATCGTTCCTCAGTTTGTGCCAAAACACTCTTGGCAAAACATCCTTCACAATCAAATGTCTGTCCGCATGCGTTACTACCTCAGCTGGCGTGATAATGTAGTGGTATCAAGTTATTCTTATCATTTGAAGAAATAAGGAAAAACGTAGATTTTGATATCTACGTTTTTTAAATCATCTCTTGACTAAATTAGTGATTGTTAGTATAATTATGATATTAATAACATATATTTTATGAGAAAGTTGGATAGGGATGAACGGAAAAAGTTTTTTAAGGAATTTAAGCCATAAAACTAAGATAATGATAGCAACAGGGATTATCTTAGTCAGTGGTGGTGTGGGAACGGCTGCGACGATTTCGAATCATCAAGAACAAGTCAAGACAGCTAAAAGTGCTTTATACCAACAAATCGATGATTTATCAGATTTTAAAAGTAGTGAATTTTTACCGCTAACGTATACTAAGATAATTGATGCACAAGTTGAAAAATATGAGAAAAAGCATGATAATCTCAAAAAATATTCTGATATAGAGCAAATTAAGTCAGAGACGAAACGTGTCAAGAAAGAAAGTGATAAAGCTAAAGCGCTGATTGCGAAAAATAAATCTAATCAGACCTTGCTAGAAAGTAGTATAGCAACAGCTGAAGCCTATTTTAATGATAAAAATATTTCCTCGGAAAATAAAGAAAAGTTATCCAAGTTATTAATAGTATTTCGAAAGAACATTGATGACAAAACTTTTGAAAAATTAAAAGAGCAAAATAACTCGTTAAAAACAGCAAGTGAGCAGATCAAAGTTCAGATTGATCAGACAGGCGCTGAAGGTGTCAGAAAGTCTCAAGCAACACTTGAGGTGCAAAAAAATGTTCAAGAGCTTTTGAAAAGTTCGTATACATCTGAAACTGACAAACAATTACTCAATACTGGTTTAGATAATCTCGCAGCTGCTAAAACAGAATCATCTGCTAATTCAGCTGTCGCAACCTTAAAAGAAACAATCACCGCAACTCAAAAACGTAATAAGCCTGCTGAAGATAAAGCAAAAGCAGAAGCAGAAAAGAAAGCAGCTGAAGCTGCGAAAGCCGCAGCAGAAAAAGCTGAAGTAGAAAGAAAAGCAGCAGAAAAAGCCGAGGCTGATAGAAAAGCTGCTGAAGCGGCTCAGGCAACGCAAGCTGAAACAGCAAATGTTAATAACACTGCTGCTAGTAAATGGGCGATTGAAGATGGCTATACTTGGCATACACGTAAAGGTCATAGTACAGTCATTCCTCCTGGCGGTAGTTTACCTCCTGGTTACCATTGGCAAGTCCCTTAATAAGTATTTAAACTTAAAATATAATAGACATATAAAAAATCCTGTTCACTGTCGTGTTCAGGATTTTTTTGATTTAATTTATTTTAACAAGCCACGCTCGCGGTACCAGAGGTCTGGTTGCCAAACCCAATTAGTGTCATATTGTTCCAGTAAATCGAAACTTTCTTTAGGACCCATTGAGCCAACTTGGTAGGGATAAAGTGGCGACTTATCTGCCTGCCAAGTGCTGACAATTTTATCAATCAAAGTCCAAGAAGCTTTAACCTCTTGCCAATGACTGAAATTCGTCGCATCGCCATTTAAGACATCATACATCAATTTTTCATAGGCTTCTGGCGAATTACCAAGCGCATCTGCATCATGACGGAAGTCAAGCTTAACTGGCTCAACCTCAAAACTCTTACCAACTTCTTTACCATTAACTTGAAGAGAGAAGCCTTCTGTTGGCTGAATGTAGATGGTTAGGATGTTCTGCTCGATATCTTGATTGAAAATGTTTTGATCATTTTTAAAAAGGATATTAATTCGCGTGCCTTTTTCAGTTAGACGTTTACCAGTTCTAAAGAAGAACGGGACATCTTTAAAGCGATCCGTTTCGATAAAAAAGACGCCACTCGCAAATGTCTCAGTTTTTGAAGTGGGATCGACAGACGGTTCATCAACATAGGACGGATAATCTTGTTGATTGATACGGCCTGCTTGATATTGACCACGAATGAAATTTTTAGCAATTGTTGCTTCATCGGGAATACATAAATTTTCAAGTACTTTGATTTTTTCAGGCAAGACATCTGCACTTGAGAAAGAAGCAGGTTTGTCCATGGCCAAAATAGAAAGAACTTGTAGAATATGGTTTTGCACCATATCTTTCAACGCGCCAGACTTATCATAGTAGCCACCGCGGTCTTCAACCCCGATGGATTCCGAGAAGGTAATCTGAATATTGTCAATGAACTCACGATTCCAAACATGTTCAAATAGAACATTTGCGAATCGAACGGCAAAAATATTTTGAATCATTTCCTTACCTAAGTAATGATCAATCCGGAATATTTGATTCTCGTTAAAGGTCTCAGATAAAGCTTGATTCAACTCTTTAGCCGTTTCCAAGCTCGTACCAAAAGGTTTTTCAATGATAAGTCGCTCGAATCCAAGACCGTCCACAATATGTTCTGATTTGAGATGACTAGCAATCGTGCCAAAAAACTCTGGTGCCATGGCTAGGAAAAAGACTTTATTATGGCCTGTTTCATATTTAGCACATAAGTCATCTTGCAAGTTTTTCAAAGTGATGTAGTGTCCAGCGTCCTCAACATCATGGCTTTGGTAATAGAAATGAGATGCAAATTTTTCAGCTTCTGTTTTTGATGTCGTCAGATCGGCAATTGCATCCAAAACCACACCTTCAAAATAAGCTTTAGTCCAAGAGCGACGTGCTGTACCAATGACAGCAAAATGCTCCGATAAGACACCGGATTTATATAAGCGGAACAGAGACGGATAGAGTTTTCGTTTAGCTAAATCGCCACTCGCACCAAAAATTGTAAATATTACTTGAGTCATATTGTTAGTTCTCCCAAAATTTCATTTGCCTATTATTCTAATTATATCAGAAAAAACCTCAGAAGTTCCGATAAACGTATGGATTTGTCGGTTTTTCGACCTTGTCAATGTGGTCAGGTTTGATAATAGGCAATTCTCGTTTAAAAGGTGTGTAATAAGCCGTCTGAATTTGTCCGGTGATTCTTAACCAAGTATTGTCAGGATATGTGATACCATCCGTTAAAGTCCTCAGGCCGAATACACCAGAATCTGCGATGCAGTGAATAATCCCAAATCGAAAGAGGAACTGAGCACTGGCATCTGTGGGGTCATTATACACAAAACCAGTGTAGGTGATGGTTTTACCCTCAAAAGTACCAGGAAAATTATAGATCAACTCCATAATTTCCATGTAATTGTTATCTGTTACAGTAATCTTTGACAGATTTTCGTATTTGGCTAATTCCTTTTTCATCAGCTTGTCGTAAGCTGATTTAGTAAAATAAACACTGGTATTGGGTTGCAGATATTGGATTTGCGTACCATCAGAACTATCGCCAGACCCTTCTGCTAGAGGGAAATTAAAACCTTTTGCAGAAACAATAGTCGCATCCAATGATTTAGACGGAATAAAAACAATAGCCATAAGTGGTGTGGCAAGTAGAACTAGCGCAAATGCTCTCGAAAATTTAGTTTGTAAATGATGATTGTGCTCCGCATGGCGAATCCAATTGACTAACTGAACGATAGCAAAACCCAAGGATAAAACTGCAGACAATACCGCCAAATAACTGTAGTGTGTATTGATATATTGATTGAGTTTACCGGTCAGCTGCAAATACATCATCAGCTCAAAATAACCGGACAAGATAAGAAACCGAATCATAGGAAACTCACCCCCAAACTGATAGTTAACACTAAAACTGAGATTACAACAACATAACGAACGATAAATTTCGGTTTAAAATAAGCGCTCATCATCAGCAAATTCTTCATATCAATGACAGGTCCGTATAAAAGGAAAGCTAAAATCGGTGCCGGTCCAAAAAGACTAATCAAGCTCGCGCCGATAAAGGCATCCGCCTCACTACAAAGCGAGAGCAAGAAAGCAAAGACCATCATGACGATAATACCGAGTAATGGCGTATGGGTAACAGTCGTCAGCAGTTTCGTTGGCACGAAAACCTGAATAGATGAGGCGACTAAACTCCCGAAAATGAGGTAACGGCCAGTATCAAAAAACTCGTCAACGGCGTGAGAGAGTGCAGACCAGAACTTTTGCAGCCGAGATTGCTTTGCAATTGGATGCTCGTGTTCATCTACTCTTGCACGATCGAGTAGGATTGGCTCATCTAATCGATAAGCAAGTAGCAATCCAACGATTAAAGCCATCACCATGGCGCCGCCTAGGCGCAAAAAGGCAAACTTAAACGAATTACCAAAGGCGATAAAGGTTGCGAGTAAAACGACAGGGTTAATCATCGGTGCTGCGATAAGAAAAGGAATACCCGTATAAGCTGGGACTTTCTTTTCTAGGAAACGGTTGACGATTGGCACGATGCCACACTCGCAGGAGGTGAAAAAGAAACCAGCTACAATGCCCACAATGACTCGCCAAAAACGGTTTTTGGGTAGGAAACGGTTGACGAGCTCGGGCGATAGGTAGGTTTCAATGATACCTGAGATGAGGCAGCCAAAGAGGACGAAGGGGAGGGCTTCGATAATAATTGATAGAAAAATCGCAGCGAGCTGTGAGAGAGCGTCGGGTAGATGACTAATCATGGGCAGACTTATCTTTTTTAGCTTGTGGTGCTTCGAATTTTTTTAGAAAGTCTTCTGGCGACTTGATTTTTTTATCGGACGTTTTCTCGATTTTATCTGGATCAGTGAATTCGACTTGTGGTGGTAGTGCCGCCAACTCGTCTAAAACTTTATCTAGGTCATCGCGTTTTTTAAAGGTTAAGGCCATTTTGTTTTTTCTCTTTTCTATAAGAAGTGATACTTACATTTTACACCATTTTTCATGAAAATATCACGTCACAAACAAAAAACATCTTTTTTTACGGCGAAATACTTGCTTTTTTTCAAAAAACCTTTATAATTAGATAGTAATGGTAGATTGTCGTATTGCGCAGTCTGTCTAAAAAAAATATATTTTTTATTCTAAAGGAGACATTTTTAAAAATGGCTAAAGAAAAATACGATCGTTCGAAACCACACGTTAATATCGGTACTATCGGACACGTTGACCATGGTAAAACTACACTTACTGCTGCAATCACGACTGTATTGTCACGTCGTCTGCCTTCATCAGTAAATACACCTAAAGACTACGCTTCAATCGATGCAGCGCCAGAAGAACGCGAACGCGGTATTACTATCAATACTGCTCACGTTGAGTACGAAACTGAATCACGTCACTATGCCCATATCGATGCCCCAGGTCACGCGGACTACGTTAAAAACATGATCACTGGTGCCGCTCAAATGGACGGCGCTATCTTGGTAGTAGCTGCAACTGACGGACCTATGCCACAAACTCGTGAGCACATCTTGCTTTCACGTCAAGTTGGTGTTGGTAAATTGATCGTTTTCCTTAACAAAAAAGACCTTGTTGATGATGAAGAATTGATCGAACTTGTTGAAATGGAAGTTCGTGACCTCTTGTCAGAATACGATTTCCCAGGTGATGATACACCAGTTATCGTTGGTTCAGCGCTTAAAGCTCTTGAAGGCGACACTGAATACGAAGACATCATCATGGAATTGATGGATACTGTTGACTCATACATCCCAACTCCAGAACGTGACACTGACAAACCTTTGCTTTTGCCAGTCGAAGATGTATTCTCAATCACTGGTCGTGGTACAGTTGCTTCAGGTCGTATCGATCGTGGTACTGTTCACGTCAATGATGAAATCTCTATCGTTGGTATCAAAGAAGAAATTTCAAACGCTATCGTAACTGGTGTTGAAATGTTCCGTAAACAACTTGACGAAGGTCTTGCTGGCGATAACGTTGGTGTCCTTCTTCGTGGTGTTCAACGTGACGATATCGAACGTGGTCAAGTTATTGCTAAACCAGGTTCAATCACACCTCACAAACAATTCAAAGGCGAAGTTTACATCTTGTCTAAAGAAGAAGGTGGCCGTCATACGCCATTCTTCGATAACTACCGTCCACAGTTCTACTTCCGTACAACTGACGTAACTGGTTCAATCAAACTCCCAGCTGGTACTGAAATGGTAATGCCTGGTGATAACGTTTCTATCGACGTTGAATTGATCCACCCAATCGCCGTTGAACAAGGTACTACTTTCTCTATTCGTGAAGGTGGACGTACTGTTGGTTCAGGTATCGTTGCAGAAATCGAAGCTTAATTCATTTAGACTTCCAAATCTATTTATTGGTCGGACAATAAATAGAAAAGCACTCAGAGGAATCTGGGTGCTTTTTCTGTACTTTTTTAAAAATTTGAGATATCGGATGTATTTATGTCGAGATTTGATGCAAAATTTTGTCAATAAAAAAAGCTCGATTGAGCTGTTTTTTATTGGCTCTTTGTCAAATCGTGTGGGAAAATAGTTTTCCACTATAAAGCAAGTAACTGTTGAGTTGCTTGTTTTTTTAATTAGTTAAGGTTTTGTTCATGAGGAGAATGCGTTTCTTGAAGTTCCTAAAG
>NZ_JACBNY010000026.1 GCF_013449735.1 Pseudolactococcus laudensis | reverse complement strand
ACTCACTTCTTTTTCTCGGCGAATATGGTCAATACTTTTTTTAAGATGTCTCGTTCTTCCTTAACTTTAGCCAGTTGTCTTTTTAATTCTAGAAAATCAGCTTTAGAGACGGAGCTTTCATTAGATTTAGAGTAGAGGTCTATCCATTTATAAATTGTTGCAGGGGCCACGTCGTATTCTTTAGACAGCTGGGTGACGGATTGACCAGAATGATAGAAGGCGATAAGGGTTTCTTTAAATTCTTTTGAGTAGCGTTTTTTCATGTTTTTGTCCTTTGTCTAAATTATACAATAGTGACTCTAAGATTTAAGGATAACATCATAATGTTGTGTACCCCAAAAGTTAGACTTTATTTTGTATTTAAAAACACTATTCATAAAAATAATCTGATTCACAAGAAGGGATCACATCAAATTTATCAGATATAATATCATTAAATTCATCAATGATAACACCATCAAGATGATATGGCAGGTTCAAGCTATCAATTATTTGTTGATAATTTGTATCTGGAGTGAAATCATATTTTTGATCTAGCATTTTCATGACTTCACTAATCATGTATTGATTGGCTTGAAATTCTATGATGTCGTTTTGAAAATGATTTGCGATATATTTATCGCAGTCGCTGTTAAGGAAGTGTGCTGTTTCATGAAGTAGTGTAAGTGATATCTCTAATTCATTTAAATTGCTATTTATGAAAATCATTGGCTGATTATATTCAATGCCAAAATAGGTGTATGGAAATTTTATTATTATGAATACTTATAACAGTGGGTTTGTAGCTATGAAATTTAATTGAAATTTCAAAACTAACCAAAAAACTAACCAAGCAACCAAAAATCATTAGTTGAATAAAAAATAAAGTCTATCAGCAAGGAAAAACTGGTGGACTTTATTTTGTATTCAAAAGATGTTACTCATAGAAATAATCTGACTCATGGTAAGGAGTTAAACCAAATTTATCAGAAATAATGTTATTAAATTCATCAATTATAATACCGTCTAAATGATAGGGAAGATTTAAATTATCTATGATTTGTTGGTAATTTGTGTCTGTTGTGAAGTCGTATTGTTCATCTAACATTTTCATGACTTCTTGTATCATATATTTGTTAGCTTCATATTCCAAGTTATCGTTTTGAAAATGATTAGTGATGTACTTGTTACAATCTCCATTTAGAAAGTGTGCCGTCTCATGTAATATTGTGAGTGATGTATCTATATCGTTTAACTGCTCATTTATGAAGATTATAGGTTTATTTTCTTCAATACCAAAATATCCATTACCACTAAATTCCATGTATTGAATTTCTATTCCAAGTTCTTTTATTAGTCGTTTAATTTTAGATAGCATATATTAGTTATCTTTGAGTCTATCTTCCATTCTTTTACGTAAAAATTCACGTATTTTTTCACGGTCTTCATCATACATTGGTTTTCCGTCAAATGATTTAAATGTGTCAAGGGACTTTTCTAAGTCTTCGTCAAATTGTTTTTGGTCTTTTATGTTGGAGTTACCTAAAAGGTAATCAGTTGAAACATTGAAAAAATTTGCTAATTTGTTTAGATTTTCTCCTACAGGTTTTCTTATTCCTTTCTCCCAGTAAGAATAAGTATTTTGTCCTATCTTAAGTTTTTCAGCTAGTTCTTTTTGAGTAAGTTTGGCTTCTAAACGCATTGATTTTAGACGTTCTTGGAACATTTTTTTCCTCCCAAAAAATAATTTAAAATATTTATAAAATGTACTTGACACGAATATCCTAGTTGTGATATTATATATTTATCCTAGTTAGGATATCTGTTCTTGAAACAAAAGGCTACTTATTATAATATAAATAGCCTTTTGTTTCAAGAACACTATTCAAAAATTATCTTGTAAGTCTTGATTAATTTTTCTAAAAGAAATCAAACAAAAATCAAGTCATACAAAAAAATAAATTTTGAATAATTGTACTTTGAAAAATAAATCATAATCATTAAGATAATGACTTACAATTCAGTTGTAATAATTGGTCGTACTTTTATTATAACTGATTGTATAGCTATTGTCAAAATAATAATGGCAGTGGAACTGTACAAGCCCAAGTAAGAAGTAGTGACTTACAAACCACTGCATAGACTTAGTGCGCCATAACCTTGAAAAAGTGAGCCACAATCAAATCTCGGTCTATGTAGTAAATCTGTCTAACAAAGGAACGCATGGCGCTCGAAAGATGACTAAAAGTTTTTCGTATGGGTAAGATGTTAGTTGACTTATGAAAATATTTCAACCTTGTTTTATACAAGTACAAACGGTGGTAGGTTTGATTTCTCTATGTCTTGAAAATGAAAGACTAGAGATTGAAGCAAAAAGCACACTATTACTAAAAGTAGTAATGTGCTCGCTATTATGAAACTGTAATTGTTGTCAATAAAGACAATAAAATTACAAGAATCAGAATAACAATTTTGATAACTATTTTAAGCATAAATTTTCTCCTGTTGTATAGTGAATGTTTTTCATAGGTTGTAAACAATGAAGATACAACAAGGAGTATTAAGTTTGAAAATAGTTACATTCTATATTATATCACATTCTGTGATATTTTTTAATTTTCCGATAGAAAGCATTTGCTGAACATCATACAACATGAATGTGCTTGTTTCTATTAAGTCAGGAAAACAATTATCAATGAGTGCCAACTTCGGTATGTTTGTTTCTTTAGTAATAAAGAAAATAATTGTCAATGAGTATCAACTTAGATACGTTTGTTTCCTGTGAAAATGACAATAGACAATGTTTGTCTGTTGTAAACTGCTTATAAGTATTTCCCCAACTTTCCTTGTAAGCAGTTTAGAGCAGATAATATTTTAGTTTATTTTATTTCAAATAAACTCATTTAAGCTCAAAAGATTGCATAAAAGTTATTTGTGATGTATAATATAGTTGTGGAGGATTGCTTATTATGACAACTATACAAAAAACTTACAGAATTGATGAAGATTTACAACAAAAAGCAGAGCAATATTTTTCAGAAATGGGCTTAAACCCGACAGTTGCTATTACAATGTTTTTTAAGCGTGTAGTTGACGAAAAGAAAATGCCGTTTATACCAGAGGTTATTTCAGAAAGGGTTGATTATTCTATGGAAAGTAAAAATAAGTTATCTGCTTTAATTAGTAAGATTCCAGTAGAAAATATTTCTGATATGACTGATACGGAAAAAGCAAAATTACTTGATGGTTGGGAGCTTTAAATGGAAGAGTTTGATATTCTCATTGCAAAAGTTCCATTTGAAAATTCGGAAGACTATAAATGGCGACCAGTATTTATTTTGAGCGTCAATGGAAAGACCATTAAATTTTTAAGAATTACAACGAAATATGATACAAAATCAGATTATATAAAAAGTAAATATTTTGAGATAATTGATTATATTGAAGCAGGACTTAATCGACAATCTTGGATTGACACTTTTAAAGCATATCAGTTAAATGATGAAAATTTCAAAATTCATGTTTTGGGACGATTAACTGAAAATGATTTTGAAAGATTTGTTGCCTTTTTATCAGATACAGATTTTTTGCTGAATTAAAAGAAATGACTAGAGAAATCTAGTCTTTTTCTTTACCAAAATATAGGAGAATTATTTTGAAAATACATGAGTTAAAGCTAGATACAGAATTTTTTGATGATGTGAAATTGGGGAAGAAGAATTTTAAAATTAGAAAAAATAACCGAAATTTTGAAGTTGGCGATACGCTACATCTATTTGCATCAGGAAGTTGCTGTAATTACTGTGACGGTGTTTCTTATAAACGATTTTATAAAGGTAATTGCAGTGGTTGGTCGAATGTATATAAGAATGAAGCTGATTGCTTAAAAGCTAAAGTTTTAGCGATATACAGTGCCGAACAAATTAATCCTGATTTAGACATAGTAAATAGTAAAAACTATGTTGCTAATTTACATGTAGTATTTTTTTTAAAAGATGTATCTAATGTTCTTAAGAATTACTTTCAAGCGGATAAGTTGCCTGAAGAATATGTAGTTATGGTAATTGAGGTTTTCGAATAAAGTCAAATTATTGACCTGAGCAAGTCTTAAAACTGTATTAACTTATGGAGGTATAGAAAATGTCAAACTTTTTTAGTTATCCGACTACAAAAGATTATTTTTTCGATTTTGACCTGAACATGTCATAAACTGTTTAGCCATATATAAACGAGATTAATGACTGAATATATCAGTCGAGACTAGGACAGGGTCTTATCTACTGTATGATAATTGAATTAAATGAGATTGAAAACAAGGTATTGAGTATCTTGTTTTTTTAGTAGCTTTTCTTAATGGTAAGATTATATGTTTAAAATATCTAGCGTGTTTTTGGTTCAACGTGTAACAGGTTCAATCCCTGAAAGCTACATAAAATAAAAAATATAAGGAATAGTGGTATAGAAAATGGTTAATGGTTATGCGAAATAAGAGTGATAGCGCCTATAAAAAAAAGATTGAAAAAATGAGTGTTGCGGAATTGACAGATACCTTACGACCATTTTTTCTTAGAGAGGTGGATAATAATTGTGAATTAAAGTCACAAGCTACTTTAGAGGAAGAACAAATTGATTGGATAAGTCATTTTATTTGTACTGATTTGTTCGGTCCTTTTTAATAAGGAGGACTAAACTTGACCCGAACAAGTCTTTAAACTGTGTTTATGTTGTGAAGTCACTATAATCAAAATGGCTGTGCTTCCAGTTCTTTTATTTTTGATTACAATGATTATTTTTAGGAGATAACATATGTCTGCATTAAAAACACTTTCAGTAAAACTGGAAGAAATTATCGAGGATAAGAAAATTTGGGTCAATCCTAACCCGACTAAACTCAAAAAAACTATGACACAACCTGACTTGTTTGTCTATAGTGCTAGTGGTTTAGATGAGCCTAATTTCCGTGTTGTTGTACCCGCTAATAAAGGTTTTGTACCTGACGGTCGTGTGCAAGTTAAAGTAGTCAAACCCAAACTAGGTGGCTTTATGTTTGATGAGGGTATTGCTGGTTTGAAAGATTCCGCTGTGATTTTTGCGGATAGTGTAGAGGAGATGAAATAATGGCAAAAGCAAAGAAAAAATATGGTCTTGATACTTTCAATAAGGAATATTCTGTTGATGTTGAAGCAACTTATGGCGGGTTAACTTATCTTGATACGATTGCTTCGGAACGGTTCAATTATGAAGATACTGAAACTGGTGCAATTTATGACAATCAAGCTGAACTGGATAAAGAGCAACCTGATAAAAACTTACAAAAAGTTGAAAATACACATAAAATTGAGCAACTCTATGTGCAAGTTTATTCAGAAGTCCAAAAAGACAATATGGACATTCGTGTCCCATTAGACTTTGATGACACTAAATTCAAAATGAATGATCGCGTCCGTTTGACTGGTAAAGTTGTTGCTCGATTACAAACGGGCACAAAACGTGTTGAAGTGACTACCGCAAATGGTCGAACACGTCAAGAAGTAGTGCCTGATTATTATTTCACGGTCTCTGCTGAAGGCTTGGAAAAAGTAAGTGATCACTCAACTGCTCCTGCACCACAACCACCCAAACCAAAAGAAGAAAGTCAAAAGAAATAATCTTTGATTTTTAGGGAGTGGTGTTAAATGAAGTTGTTAAAACAGATTTTCTACTTTAGAGGTATAAAAATAGGCAAAAAAGAAAAAGTAGTATCAAGAATGACAGTTACTATTTTACTTTTGCCTTTTTTACTTTTATTTGGTCTTTTGACTTATCTTTTATTTTCACAACTGAGTTCAAATTTATATTTCTTACTTGTTTACTTTCTTTTTGTAGTTCTGGTAAGTTCTATCGGTATTTTTATTTTGTATCGGTTGCTTCATATCAAATTTTGGTTTTTTAAAAAGCTATCCAACAGAAGATTATTATATCGTCATTTGCTAGAAAATAAAATTTACTACCCTATAAAGCGTAAAGATCAACCAGATAAAATTAAACTACCTAATGTCTATCTAAAACAAAATAAGTACACTATTGTGGTAACTTTTCAGTTAGAGGGCCGACAATTTCAGGATAAGTTTTTAAATATTGGCGGTGCTTTAGAAGTGATGTACTCTGCGGATATGATGGGTAGAATAGATGAAAAAGGCTATATCAGCTATGTCTATTCTGCGGACACTATCCTAGGTCGTATCTCAGCTAAAGATGTACGAGTGGTTGATAAAGGACTTATCCTTATGGAAGATGTCTTTTGGGACTTTGTGCATAACCCTCATCTGTTAATTGCTGGTGGTACTGGTGGTGGTAAAACGGTTCTCTTACGCTCTATTTTAAATGGACTGCTTAGAGAGGGTGTTGTCGAGATACTAGACCCTAAACAAGCTGATTTTGTTTCTTTAGCTGAATTACCAGTCCTACAAGATAGAGTAGTTTTTGAAGTAGCTGATATGATTGATAAAATCATAGAGTTCAAAGAAAACATGGAAATGCGTTATGCGACAATGCGCCAACTTCAAAAAGAAAAAAATCAAAAAGAGCTAGGCAATTTTCAAGAATATGAATTAAAACCTGCTTTTTTGATCATTGATGAGTTCCCCTCTTTACGTGCTATGATGTCAGAAGATAGAGAACTGATGTTAGAAGCAGAGCGAGCAATGGGTGCTTTAAAACAGATAATTTTGAAAGGTCGGCAAGCGGGTTTCTTTGGTGTTATCGCAACTCAGAATGTAAAAGCTGATGATTTACCGTCCACCTTTAAAGATAATATCATGACACGTATTTCAGTTGGTCGTTTGTCTCAATTCTCATATGAGGTTATTTTTGGGGAAGAAAACAAAAATAAATACTTCAAGTATATTGAACAAATTAATGGCGAACGTGTTTATGGTCGTGGTTATTATGGTGTATTTGGTAGTCCTGCTAGGGAGTTTTTCTCTCCTGAATTGCCTGAAGCTAAAGAATTTTCATTTTATGATGAGTTTGAAACTTTAGAAAGGCTTGATTTAGAATTTGATAAGCGTAATGTTGTTATTGAAACTTATACAGCTAAAGAACTATCTGATGAATTAAAACTTGATTACCGAGTTTTCAAAAAGTACAAATCTGAGTTTGAAACAGCTGGTCAAGAATTTGATAAAACATTTAGTATGTCTGATTTAATTATGTTTGAAAAGGCAATTAGCTATAAGTCGAGTGGTAAAACTTACCAAGTAGCTATTAGTGAAGCTATATTATGAGGAAAGAATCAAAAACAAGAACCTTAGAGCGGTGGACTTGTCTGTGGAACGAGACCGTAAAAGACGTGGCGAAAAGCGGAGCCGTAAGGCGGAAGCGTATTGAGTGCGGTTTTTACGGTCTTGTTGCGCAGTTACAAGACCTTTGCCTGCGTCCGCAAGGGCGCAGGCAAAACAGCTTACACCCCGGATTGTAATACGGGGTGTAACATCGCAACCAACTAACTAAACTCAATTATATCAAGGTTTAGGACATTCAGTATAGGTTGCTTAAACATACAGAAAAGAGACTAAGATATGAAATATTATGCGGTTGTTGTAAAAGGCGAGATGAGTATTTTTGATGAAGCATACGTGATTAGCGCCAATAGCTTAATGGAAGGTGAGAGTGATATTAGCACTCATTATTGTGGTCATAATTTTTCTTTAGCACACTATCAGATAAAAGAAATTACAGAAGAGGAATATTGGAAACATGACGATAGACGAAAATTTTGATTTAAAAGGTATCATGAAAAACTATCTTTTGTCTCAAAAAGACGTTGGTAAAATCGTTGGTGTTTCTCGTCAATTCATAGGTAGTATTTTATCTGGTAAAAAATCATTAAGTCCTGAAAAGAAGAAAGTTCTACTTGACTATCTGAGTTACAACTCAAAATATGAGCTAGAAACAAGTGTTGACTATCTGAGAATTAGACTTAAAACTTTAAAATGGTTTGAAGTGATTGAAGATTTACTCCTCATGGATAGTAACTTATTCAATATTGATGTATCAAGTATGCACAACTATAACATGAGCATGTCTTACGGTAGTATACGTATTTTACGACATAGTGAAAATATTGATATGGGTACACTTGTTGAGTTTAATGGTGGTGGTTGTCGTGAGTTTGAACAGGAACTCAAAGACCAAAATAGAACATGGAAACAGTTTTTTCAAGATTGTTTCCATTTTTCTATGAAGCAAAAACAGGTAACTGATTTTGAAGATTTAGATGATTACTTAAAATTCACTCGTCTTGATTTAGCGACTGATGAAATGTATTCCAAAAAAGGTAACTATGACTTACGTAAACTTTATGACAAAATGTTGGCAAGTCAAATTCAAACACCTTTCAGGCAGTTTTCTTCAAATGAAAGTTTCTTATATCGAGACGGCGAGTTTATCTCTACTGGCTTATCTTTATATTTTGGTTCACGTAAAAGTAAATCAATCTATATCAATTTCTATGAAAAAGATAAAGAACAATCTATGGCTCGAAATCTATTTGTTGATGAAATTCATGAGCTGTACGGTTATAAAAACCGCTATGAGATTAGGTTATTCGGCGACAAAGCGACACAAGTCATTTTTGATTTCTGGTATAACGATATTCCACTACAAAATTTAGCGGGTCAAATTATCTCTCATTACTTGGATATTAAGGACGATACAGGTAATTGGGATATTGAATGGTTAGATGTTTTTGGTTCCGATAAAAGTTATGGCTTTGTCAATAAACCTAGGGAAGTCAGTTATGACCGAACATTAAAATGGCTTGATTCATCTGTTTTTGCTTCTTTGAAAAGAAATATGGAGATTGATAGATTAACTGGTTCTCAAAAGACAATGGAGCTGTTTAACGAAAAAGAACTTGACGAAAAAAATCAGAATTTAGTAGATTCTATTGTTAAACAGAAAAAGGAAAGGGCATTTTATGACAACTTCCATGAAATGATAGAACTTGAATATGACTGATTTAACATTTTCTGAAATTGAAAAAATCAATGAAGCACGTGAAAGACGATTGATTGAAGCTGCTTTAAAAAGCAGCACTCAAAAATTTCGTGGCACTTATGAAGCCAAAAGAAAAATCATGATGAAAAATATCAATAGTGAAGCGTGTCAAATCATGCGTATCAAAATTGATATTTTGTGTGATTATAATTATTTGCGACATGACAGAAGAAAATTTGATTACAGACATCTCTATTATGGTTGGACTAATGCGCAAAAACTGCAAGAACTCAAAAGGTTAAACATTGAATATGACAAATTACTCTATCGGGAGTAAGTGATTAAAATAATGATTGGGCGGGTATTGAACTTTTTTAAAAAAACTAACTTTTAAAAAAATGAAAGAGGTATAACCTATGGCAAACGCAACACAAGAATATCCAAAAATTGACCCTAAAAAAACTAAACAGTTGATTAGTACTTTAGGGGAGCTGGTAGAAAAACACAATTTTGATGAAGCGTGGACGATTGCAGGACAGCTAAATAGTATTTTGAAAGAACAAGCTGAGAATTTAAATGGGGCTGAATACAGCGCTTTGGAGGGTGTTATCAAGTCCTATTATTCTCTTAATGAACAACACAAAAAATTCAGTCAACGTACCTATGCTTTTGCACGTAAGGCAAATGATGTAGCGAGTTAATCTGAATGTGGGTGGTATTATTTTAATCAATAGAAAGAGGACAAAATGCAAATTAATGTTTATGAAATGATTGAAGATGATAAATTCTTCATCGGTAGTTATCCTGACAATTTTTCAAAAGGTCGGTGGTTTACTGTTGAGGAGCTTATTTATTCTAGTTATGAAAAAATTGAAGCTGAGTATTTAGATAAATACAATCCTAACGGACAGCCTGAGTTAGAACTTGGTGTATTTGATATAGAGAATGTTTCTGGTCTATGGCGTGGAGAATATGATGTTTCATCTTTAATTGATAAATTACGTGAAATTGAGTCAACTGGATATTATGAAATTGACTTAGAGATTTACGAATTTACAGAAGAATTTTTTGAAGAAACTGGTATGTCAATTTATGATGTCGCACGTGCAGTTTATTTTGGTAATATCAAAGGCTGGAATGATGATTATATCGGTTTCAATGGTTACGGTAACTTTGAGACTTATTCTGAAACAGATTACCAGTCACAAATTGATATGTATGTAAAAGACTTAGGTCTTTTTTAATTTAAAGGGCGCAAATGTCGAAGTTTGCGTTCTTATATGAGCGATATATAGAAACTTAGACAAAATGGCCAGCTACTTCAATGCGACTGCTACTCAATTATTAGGTACTGAGTTAGAAATTCAATTAGAAATAGGTCATGATAATATTGATGAATATGTCAAGAAAGCGATTATGATTTTAGAAGCTAGAAATGCTATACCTGAAATTTTATTATTTCAAAAAAAAATAAATAATATGGTAAGGAGTGAAAAATTTGAGTGAACAAGAAGAACTCTACTATGAATTAAGCGATATTGCGCATGAAATGAAAATCAGAGTAAGTGATTTAATTATAGTTGCTAAAGAGTTAGAGTTTGGCGAGGTCAAACCTGATGATTTATTTACTTTATCAGAAGCTAAACAACTCATTGCACGGTATGATGAAAAACAAAACGAGCCTGAAAAAGTGCCTGAGAAAAAAGACAAAGGTTTACTGAAAAAACTCAGAACTAAGAAAGATGAATTGTTTGCGCCTAAAGATGATAAGAAAAACAAGAAAACTGTTACTTTCATCAATAAGCCCAAGAAAAAATTCACACTTAAAGGTTCTGGTACTTTCAAAAGTAAAGTCCTTGTCTATGGCACAATTGGCTTATTATTAAGCTCGTCAGTTGGCGCAACAACTTTATCCATTATGTCACGGTCAAAAGCCTTATCTAAACCAACTGTCTCAGTTGTATCTGATAAGCGTATATTGAGTGAAACAGACAATAAAGTCAATGTTTATATGACTAGCTTTATTAATAGTTATTTTAACTACTCGTCACAAAATACTGGCGATTATTCAAAAAAATTAACTGAGTATTTTGGCGATAATGTCAATATGACTTATCTACCTGAAAATAAAAGTGATATGAAATTAGTATCAAGTACTTTGCTTAAAATTGAAAATAATTTAGCGACATATGTTGTCAATTACCAAGTAAAAGAAAATTCAGAAGATAAAAACAGTAAATTTCTTGATAGGTCTGTAGAATTTAACATTCCGTTTGCTAGTAAAGCTGACAGATTTTATGTGTCAGATACACCTTTCGTGACTGCCCTAAGCGAGTTACAAGGTAATAATGTTAAAAAACAAGGTCTGACAAAACAAACACAAGACTATACAGAAAGTGAAGTTAAAGAGTTTGGCACGTTCTTAGAAGCCTTTTTCACGGCTTATACAACTGATGATAAAACACTTGCCACTATGAGTGCTGATATTGTCGGTATTAAAGGCTATAAGTTTGATAAGTTACTTTACACTTATTATGCTAAAGGTGCTTCTGGTACAACAACTGCTGTTGTGACAGTCTCTTTCAAAGACAGTCTCAATTCAATTCATAAAGAAAATTTTGAGTTGTCAATTAAGAAAAATGGGGATACTTGGTTTGTCAAAACATTAAATCACGGTGTCTCACAAGATTATTTTAAAGAAGAAAAGGAAAAATAAAATGACAAATATTTTAAACGCTGTCGCATTACTTATTCTAATCGGTGCTGGTATCGGTGCTTTGAAAGCTTTTGCGAAAGGCGATAAGACAAACGCATTAATGACTGGCTTAATAGGACTTACGGTATCTAGTATTCTAAGTCCAACAACATTTGAAGCATGGAAAGTAGTGATTAGTTCTGTGATTTCTGGAGTTGGTAAAGTAATTGACGGTATTTCTGGTTCTTTGTAATATGGAAGATAAAGAGAGATACCCTGATAGGGATACATTTTCATACCAATTATCATTAGAAGCACCTTCATATTTACCACCAATACCTTTGGTTGGCGAAAAGAAATTATCATGGGCTTTTTATTTGATTTTAGAGTTTACTTTGTCAATGCTTTTCTTTTGGAAAGTATTATTTTTCTTTTCAGTGTATTGGGCATTTATATTTTCGGCTTTAATTGCTTGGAACTTTGCTGACCCTGTGGCTGATTTAAAGATTGACGGTAAATTCTTTCATAGATATTTGTTTGATAAAATCATGTATTGGTTGATTTACGGTAGAAGAAAAAACACACATTACCTGTCACAAGGTAATCTTATAAAGAAAATAAGGAGTTAGAAATTTGAATAAAAGAAATGGGATTGTTGCTTTTCACGGTAATTTGATGTTACGGTCAAATCTTGATGTCTATGCAATGTATGAAATTCCTGAAACGATTGTTAATACAGTAGATATTACACTAAAAAATGAATTTAAGGACTTGGTAGCTGATACCTTATCTGATTTAGAAATTTTTGGTGGCTTTGAAGTCTCAACGATTCCATTTTCTACAGAAGCAACACATAATTATAAGTTTTTGGAACAGGATTTAGCAGAAGATACTAGACCATTTGGCTTATATCTTATGAAAAGACAAGCAGAAGAACTTAAAAAGCAAATTGGAGAAGTTTCTGAGGATAGATTCTTTTTAACCATACCGCTTAGAAATAATCATGTGTCACTTGATTTTAAAGACGGTCTTAAAACAGCTATTACTGATTTTTCAAATAGAGTAGTTGCGACACTTGGTTCTGATATCACTTTTGATGAAGATTGGTATGAACGATTTGAAGAACTCAATTATGAAATTTATCAAACACTGTTACCACTCAACGGCTATATGCCAACACAAGACCAGACAATTTTCGTCAATAATAATCACTATTTACGTGGTATGTCAGTAGATAAAGAACTTGAAGTAATTCAAGTGGAAAATAATATTGATAATTTTGGCAGTGCTGGTGTTAGTTTTGAAAATTATGGTATTTTAACTTTAAGTGACGGTGCGCAAACAACTTACTTAGCTATATTGCCGATTGCCATACCACCGTCAAACTTATCTTATAATCACTTTATCGAAAGACGGCGATTACTAGGTTTTGATACAGAGGTACAAACAAAGGCTATCTTTGCTAAGAAGAATGGCTTTAATTCAATGCAACAACGTGCTAATCGTGCTAAACAAAAACATAAAAAGACAAATGAAGATATTGCTATGAGAAATGGTATTGTTCGTGATGAAATCGGACAAGCAGAAGCCCTTTCAGAAGATTTAGTAAAAAAATCAAATCGTGGCGAAACAATTATCTCTTATCTTCAATCAATGTTTGTCTATGATGATGATTATGACCGCTTACAAGAAAAAATAAAAATCGTCATGCGGAATTTCAAAAAAGTTAACATTGAGTTAGCACGTGCTAAAGATGACCAAATTTATCTCTTTTATAAACATAGATTGACTGAGCCTTTATTTGAGAATGAACGCAGATACTTACAAACAACCACAATGGCAGGCTTTGCGGAAAGTCTGTTTTTTACTGGTCAAAAAGTAGGTTCTGATGTTGGCTTGTATATGGGTAGAGTGGATTCAAGATATGACCGTTGGTCTGGTGGTTATAAAGAAGCACTCCAAAATTCAAGAAATCTTGTCTATTATAATTTGTTACAAGCTAACAAGTTAGATGTAGAGGGTAAAATCAGCTTTGACGGTCTTGTAAAAGTAACAGGTCAAATGGGCATGGGAAAATCTTTCTTTGTTAAGCAAACGTTCGTTATGAATAGTATTTTGAAAACAAAATTGCTTTACTTTGACCCCAAAGCAGAAGTTAGAAAACAATTCATGAAAGTTTTACATGAGTATGAAAGTCAAGGTATCTATCCTGAAATTTGTGACTATATCAAACAGATTAATTTTGTGACAGTTGACGCTAGAAATTCTGAAAATCATGGTGTCCTTGACCCGCTAGTTTTCTTGACAGGACAAGAAGCTAAAAACTTGATTATTTCTATGATTGGCGAGTTTTACGACTTGAAACAAAATGAACAATTTGAAAAAGAATTGTTACAAATGATTGAAAAATATCTAGTCTTGCGTGAAAATGGCGAAAAAGTCGGTACTAAAAATATCATGGAAGCCCTCACTAAGAGTGATACTGACAGAGTGAGAATTACTGCTGAGTTACTACTTGAAAAAATGAGCAATTCTACTCTATCTCTTTGTTTCTCTGACGGTCAAAATGAAGCAATCAGTATGTCAAAACGTATTTCAATTATTGAAGTAACTGGTCTTGAATTACCAACAAGTGAAACAAGTATTACTGAAAATCAAAGACAATCTCTAGTCGCTCTTTATGCTTTAGGACAATTCTGTTACAAATTTGGTTCTGAAAGCAAGAAAGAATCAATTACTTTCATTGATGAAGCATGGTTCTTTAATATTACTGATGTAGGTAGAGAAATTATTATGAAAATCAGACGAACTGGTCGGTCGTTTAATAATTTCTTGGTATTCGTTTCTCAATCTCACAAAGATTCTAATTCAGAATTAGATGATACTGGTTTTGGTACATTGTTTAGTTTTAACTCTCCGACTGAGACAGATTTAATCTTAGATACTCATGGTATTGTGAAATCAGAAGAAACACGTAAATGGGTGTCTAGCATGTCTATGGGGCAATGTCTCTTTACTGACCCGTTTGGGCGTACTGAACGTATTACAATTGACGGTATTGTTTCTGAAATCAATCCATTGTGTGACACAATCGAAACAGAATTAGTCGCTGTATAAAGACTTGAAAGGAAAATATCAATGAAAAACAAAAAATCACTTGTGGATATGGTATTAGGTGTTGTCATATTCCTTGTATTCTTTTTAATGATGTTGAAAATGACTGGTCTTTATGAACCGTTCATCAAGACAATTAGATACTTACCAGATTTTCTGAAAGATATTGGTAATTCTTGGAAAGCGGGGCTTAAATGAAAAAGATTTTAGTTGCGCTAACCTTTTTAAGTCTGTTGTTTTGTGGTAGTCAAGCCTACGCTTTAGACACAGGTAATGCAGTTGTCACTAATGATACTATCGGTTCTGATAGTGGTATTAAAGCACCTGATTTCGTTACAAAT
>NZ_JACBNY010000025.1 GCF_013449735.1 Pseudolactococcus laudensis | reverse complement strand
CACTTTTTCTAGCCGCTCAAGAGGGTCTCCTTTTGAACTTAATTTTTCAAGATAGTCGCTATCTCCAAATAAATTCATCTTCAATACCTCGTTAGCTTATTTTTAATCTATTATACCTCTTTTCATACGTTTTTAGAGGTGCCCTATATATGCCATCTTCAACTCAATTATTTATTCATATTTTTGTAATTTTATAATCTGGCAGAATTTTGAGTTTTTTAATTTTTCATTTTAATTATATCTAAAAAAATCTATTAATGCAAGTAGTAATTTATTACTCCAAAGCCTAACATGGAGGCATTTTTTCACTTCCATCACCGTTCTATCATCAGGAATGTACAAGTAAAAAGGATAGGCATTCCTATCCTGAAGTTAAACTTGTCATTTTGTATTCAACCTATCACCTTACTTTACTTGATTATTTTTATGGTAAGTTTTGTAAAATTTGAATATCATGTAACTACCATGACTTGTGTATAACACTTTTAAAAAACAAAATGCTATAATTAAATTAATTCAAAATCTTTTTTTGAGAAAAGAATATCACCAGAAATACTTGAAATACCTAGGTTAGAAATCTTAATCCAACAAGCATAAAAGATACTCAATTATTTTTCAGTGTATCAACGGATTATCTATTAATAAAAACAATCGTTACATTTATATCAATGATGTGTTCAAAAAAATCACTAGGAAGTTACTCAATATATAAATTCAATTTGCATGATTATACTGATGTCTTAAGGAGGAGATGTGAAATTTTTTTTGATTAAATCTTGGTCAATTACCCGACAGATAACTTTCAGTTTTGCTTTAGTCATCCTGATTGGAAGCGTTCTTTTATCTTTGCCTATTTCCCAATATCAAAATAACTATCATACTACCTATCTTGATAATCTTTTTAATGTCATTTCTATGGTTTGTGTAACAGGGCTTTCAATTGCACCAATTTCAGAAATTTACAACGGCATCGGTCAAACTATTTCAATTATTTTGATGCAGATAGGTGGTCTAGGATTAATTACTTTGATTGCCTTTGGTGTATTTGCTCTTCAAAAAAAAATGAATTTCGCAGGTCATACCCTCTTACAATCTGCACTTAATCGAAAAGATAGTAAAAATCTCAAAGAATATCTATTTTTTGCATATAAAACAACGATAATCATTGAGTCTCTATTTGGGATTATTATCATGACTGATTTTATTCCACGGTTTGGAATAAAACATGGCATTTTTAACAGTATATTTTTAACTGTTTCTGCTTTTTGTAATGCTGGATTTGATAATTTTGGCTCATCAAGTTTAAATGCTTTTGTTTTAAACCCCACCATTAATTTTTCAGTCTCAGCATTAATAATATTTGGCGGGATTGGTTTTGCAGTTTGGGACGATGTCATTGCAAATCTAAAACGACTTTTTTTTTCTAAACCAGTAGGTCATGGTATTTTTTATAAAAAATTATCCAACCAAACTCGTTTGATACTGCAAACAACAGTTATTATTTTATTTTTAGGTACACTACTAACATGGTACTTAGAGAAAGATAACCCCAAAACAATTAGTAATTATACCTTTCCTCAACAAATAATGGTCAGCTTTTTTCAGACTGTAACTATGCGTACTGCAGGATTTTCAACTATTTCATTTAAAGACACATTCGCACCTACAAATTTCATTTATATGTTTCAAATGATTATTGGTGGGGGACCTGGTGGAACTGCTGGCGGAATTAAAGTAACGACCTTTGCAATTGCTTTTCTTCTTATAAAATCGGAACTCGTTGGGCAATCATTGGTAACTTTTAGTCACCGTGTTATTGCAAGTAAAACAGTTAAACAAACTATATCGGTATTGCTTTTCTTCTTTACTATTCTTGTTATTGGTTATACCTTATTGTTAAGCTTTGAACCTAACTTAGATCCCTTTTCTTTGCTTTTCGAAACTATTTCGGCTATGAATACTGTTGGCGTTACAATGGATTTGACTTCAAAATTGTCGACACAGGGAAGGATAATCATTATGTTACTGATGTTTATTGGTCGTGTAGGCCCTATAACATTCCTGTTTAGTTTGATTCAAAAGAAGGAAAAGAACATTAATTATGCTGAAACTGATATTTTAGTCGGATAAGGAGATTTTAATATGAAAAAAAAATTGGTGGGAGTTTTAGGTCTAGGAATTTTTGGGCGTGCTGTTGCTAGACAGCTTAGTCAATTTGATCAAGATGTCATTGCCGTTGACATGAAAGAAAATATTGTTAATGAATTTGGAAATATTGTCACCAAAGCTGTACTCGGAGATATAACTGATAAAAATTTTCTGTTAGCTGTCGGACTTGACCATTGTGAAACAGTAGTTGTTGCAACTGGGAATAACTTGGAGTCTTCTGTTCTTGCGATTCTTAATTGTAAAAAAATTGGAATTCCTATAATTATAGCCAAAGCCAAGAACAAAATTTATGAAGAAGTATTATATGGCATTGGTGCAACGGATGTCATTTCTCCTGAAAGAGATTCTGGAAAACAAGTTGCATCAAATATACTTAAACATCATATCGAAAATATCATCTATTTAGAAAATCATGTTTCTATCATTAATTTTAAGATCCCCGAATCTTGGGTAGGGAAAAATTTAGCAGAATTGAGTATCCGTCAAAAATATGAACTAAATATTATCGGCACAAGACTCCATAAAGGAGGTCATTTAAAACTTAATGTTGACCCTAATACCCCTCTACCTCCTAATATCATTTTAGTTGGTATTGCTAATGACCATACTTTCGAAAAATTTGATTACCTTGGTTATCTCAAATAAATATTTGAAACAATATTTTCATCTAATCTAACATACTAAGACAAGAAATTATCTTGTCTTAGTAGTACTCCCGATAACTTGGACTAAATATCCAAAATATGGGGAGTTTTATTAAAATATGTCATACATAAAAAAGAATTTCGAGCATAGTTTATCCCGAAATTCTTTTTTATCATCTTATATGAAATATGGGTTCTAATACTATATTTTATGTGTATTAGTCATAGCATTGTTCTAATTAATCTATCACCTATAGATCATTTCTTGATAATCATTTTAATTGCTTGTTCTATTTTAATGTCCTTATCAGACGAGTCATCGAGTAAACAAGACTTAAGATTCTCTGCAACAATGACTCCAATCAAACTATCAAGACTTGAACGAACAGCAGAAAGCTGTGTAATAACATCAACACACTCCCTATCTTCCTCCATCATCCGCAAGATACCTTGAAGTTGACCTGTAGCACGTTTAATTCGATTTTCCATTTTATTATTATAACTATTCATATAAAAATTATACACTCTTCTTAACTTCCAAACTCAACAATAATCTCTTGAATTGAGCATTTGATTACAATTCTTCTATTTTTCACTTCTTTTCCAATTTCTTGACTCGTCAGGTTGACATACCTTCAATATTAATAGCAAATGGTGTATTGAAATTTTCATCTACGGTTAGTTTGCAATTTAACCGTAGATTCAGACAACTCCCCAACAAGTCCTTGCAAGATGTGAAAGTATTATCGCCGATATACAATTATTTATATAAATAATTGCATGTTAGCTTCTTCACTGTCTCCAATAAATGTTGCAACACCGCCATACTCTACCCAATCAAAAAGTTCTACTTTATCAATTCCCATAATGTCCATGCTCATAGTACAAGCAACAAATTTTACTCCCAATTGATGAGCTTTTTCAATCATGATAGGTAAAGCATCAACATTTTTTTGTTTCATCACTTCTTTAATCATCGCAGAGCCCATGCCTGCCATGTTCATTTTAGAAATCGGCATTTGATTAGCTTGGCTCGGCAACATTATATCAAAAAGCTTTGCTATACCTTTTTTCTTAATTTTGACATTCTTTTTAAGCAAATTTAAGCCCCAGAAAGTGCAAAAAATGGTTACCTCTTTACCAAATGAAGCTGCACCTGTTGCAATAATCATACTAGCAAGTGCCTTATCGAGATCACCAGAAAAAAGAACAATTGTTGCTCCTTTTGGAGTCGTGGTCATTGTACCTTCAGATATCTTTGATAATGCCTTTAAGACTTCATCGGGATTTTCTTTTCCCTTTAAAACAGTTGCAACAATTTTGTTGCCTTCAATTTCGTTTTTGATAACTGTATTACCTGTTGCTTTTGCCCAATTTTCAATATCCGCAGCGAAACCAAAGTCACTCGCCTTAATATTCAAACGTTGACCTAATTCCATTTTGTCGATATTTTCTTTGACCTTTAATATTGGGCCTGGACACTGGAGACCGCAAGCATCAAGTTCTATATCTTCACCATTAAAAGTTTGCGAAGTTTTTGGCTTATCAAGATTTTCAGACTTGAATGTAATATTCCGAAGTTGATATTTACTATTTTTATAAGTTTTATATCCACCATCAAGATTTTTCACTTCAAATCCTTTTTGCATAAGAATTCTTGCTGCATTGTAGCCACGTGCCCCGACTTGACAATACACATATATCGTTTGATCTTTTGGCAATTCGTTGAGACGATCTCGAAGTTGGTTCAATGGTATTTGAATGCCACCTTCAATCAAGCCAGTCGCTAACTCAAAATCTTCCCGCACATCAAGGAAATATGCACCAGCTGCTTTCAAATCCGAAATTTCTGACCATTGAAAAGTTGAGACTTTCTCATGCATCATATTATCCGCTGTATACCCTAACATATTGACCGGATCTTTGGCGGATGAATAAGGAGGTGCATAAGATAATTCAATTTTTGCTAAATCTGGTGCTTTCGCGCCAAATTTCATCGCAGTCGCTATTACATCAATACGCTTTTCAACGCCTTCTACCCCGACAGCTTGAGCCCCAAAAATCTTACCATCTTTTCTTCCAAACAAGAGCTTCAGTGCTATGGGAGAAGCACCTGGATAATATCCTGCGTGTGAATTTGGATGAATATGAATTACTTCATACTCAATCCCTTGACTCTTGAGTAAACGCTCTGAATTGCCTGTTCCCGCTACTGTAAGCTCAAAAACTTTTGCAACAGAAGTCCCTTGCGTTCCTGTATATTCAGCTTCCATTCCGTTGATGACATCTGCTACCAAACGCCCTTGACGGTTTGCAGGCCATGCTAGTGGAATATTGGTAGGAAGGCCAGAAACCGCATCTTCAACTTCAATCACATCACCAATAGCATATATATCAGCGTGATTTGTTCTCATTTGCCGGTCAACTTTGATAGCCCCTTTAAAACCAAGCTCAATATTGGCATCTTTTGCAAGTGAATTTTCGGGAACTACACCGATTGATAAAATCGTCATATCGGTATCTAATATTTGTCCATCATTGAGTTCAATTTTCATGCCATTATCATGAAAAGACTTTAACCCATTGTTAAGAAGTAGTTTTACACCATGCATATTAATCTGACTATGGAGCATTTGAGCAAGTTCTATATCAATATTAGGCATGACTTGTGGTGACATTTCCACAAGTTGAACATTAAGTCCAAGTTCAACAAGATTCTCCATCATCTCAAGACCAATAAAACCACCCCCAATAACGGTTGCAGTTTTAATATTAAATTTAGATATATGTGCTTTAATCTTATCCATATCCGGAATATTTCGCAAAGTGAACACATTCTTTGCATTAGAAAGACCTGGAATCTGAGGTATAATTGCTTTTGCACCTGTTGATATAATTAATTTATCAAAGTTTTCTTCATAAGTTTCGCCAGTTTCCTGATTTTTAACAATTACTTTATGATCCTCAGGATGAACTTCTAACACTTCACTGAGTACTCGAATATCAAGGTTATACTGTGCACTCATCCCTTCTGGTGTTTGAAGCAATAAATCCTCTCGTTCTTTAATAACTTTCCCAACATGATAAGGCAAACCACAATTAGCGAAAGAAATATATGGTCCTTTTTCAAAGAGAACTATCTCGTCTTCTTCTGATAATCGACGTAAACGGGTTGCAGCAGTAGCACCACCAGCAACACCACCAATAATTACAATTTTTTTAGCCATTTTTTAACTTTCCTATTTAGTTATTTTAATTTTTTTGTGTTGGTTTTTCTATCAGCTCTTGTGTGGCTTTGCTGTATAGACCGTAAGCACCATCAAGATTTTTTACATCAAAGCCTTCTTGCTTCATAATTCGTTCTGCATTGTAGCTTCGTAGTCCTGATTGGCAACTCACAATATAGGATTTTGTTTTATCAAGTTCCCCTAGTCTTGAACGTAATTCATCAAGAGGAATATTTACTGAATGGACAAATTTCCCTCTTGCTATCTCATCAGGGTTTCTAACATCAAGTAATATTTTTCCTTGATGCAATTCTTCTGCAAACTCATGCCATTGAATGTTGGATGATTGCCCAAGCGCAATATTCATTGCAGCATAGCCAACCATATTGACAGGATCTTTAGCTGAACCAAATGGTGGTGCATAAGTGAACTCTAATTCAGGTAAATCAAAGATTGTCAATCCTGCTTTTATCGCAGTTGAAAGAATGTCTATGCGCTTGTCAATACCTTTTTGACCAACTGCTTGTGCACCATATATTTCGCCATTATCAGGGTTAAATATGAGTTTCAATGTAATTGCACTCGCCCCTGGATAATACCCTGCATGATCATTCGCAGTAATATGAATTGCTTTATAAGTTAAATTTGATAATTGAACTTGACGCTCCGACAAGCCTGTACTTGCAGCCTGTAAATTAAATACACGTACGATTGCTGTACCTTGTGAACCTTTATTTTTAGATGATAATCCCGAAATAATATCAGCTACTTGTCTTCCTTGACGATTTGCTGGACTAGCAAGTGAGATTAATGAATCTTGACCAATTTGATTTTTTACAACAATTGCATCTCCAACTGCATAAATATCTTTGATAGAAGTTTCGTATTGTTCATCAACAACAATACCATCTCGGAACCCGAGTTTAATACCAGCAAGTTTTGCAAGCGATGTTTCGGGCTTAATACCTACTGATAGGATTGTTAAATCTGATACTATCACTTCACCGCTATCAAGTAAAATCTCATTACCCGAAAATTTAACAGCTTCTGCATTCGTCAAAACCTTAACACTATTTTTTGTAAGTTCTTCATTGACAAAAGCTGCCATCTCAGCATCAATCGGTGGTAAGACATGAGGAGCTTTTTCTACAATTGTTACTTGTAATCCACGATTTGCTAGATTTTCAGCCATTTCAAGGCCTATAAAGCCTGCCCCAATAATTGTCGCCCTTTTAGGATTATTCATCTTTATGAACTCAACAATCCTATCAACATCAGGAATATTGCGTAACGTAAAAATGTTTTCAGAGTCATTCAAACCAATAATATCGGGCAAAAATGGTCTTGCTCCAGGAGATAAAATTAATTTGTCATAGCTTTCGATGTATTCTTCTCCCTCTGAAAGGACTGTCACTGTTTTTGTTTCGCTATCAATTTTTACAACTTCAGATTTTTCACGAACATCAATGTTAAATCGTTTTTTCAAGGCGGTAGCCGATTGAACTATGAGTCCTTCACGCTCTTTTATTTCTCCGCTTACATAATAAGGCAAACCACAGTTTGCAAATGAGACATAAGACCCTTTCTCAAATACAATTATTTCAGCATCTTCATTTAATCGACGCAAACGGGTTGCTGCAGACATCCCACCGGCAACTCCACCGATAATCAAAAATCTCTTTGTCATTTAGTTTACCATTTTTCCCTTCCATGCCATCATGCCACCATTTACATTTACAACATCCAACCCCTTTTTTTCAAAATTTTATAAGCTCGACGAGATCGCATACCAGACTGACAAATCACTGCAACTCTCACCCCTTTAGGGGCTGTAAATGAGCTAATCTGACCTAAAGGAATGTTTCTAGAGCCTTTGATATGTCCAGAAGCATACTCGCTTGTTTCTCGTACATCAATCAACTGCATCTTTTTCGTTTTCAAAGCTACAGACAAATCAGAAGTTGAGATAGCATCTATTTTCTTAAACCAATTAAACATTAATATTCTAACACTCCTCTGAATGATGATGTTCCGCCTTGAACATTAGTGATAGTTAACCCTTGCATTTCAAGCCATTGACAGACATTTGTTGAACGCGCACCAGATTGACAAATAATGTAGTCTCCTTCTTTTATTTCGCTTACTCGCCCTTCTATTTCACTCATCGGGATATTAATCGCACCTGGAACATGTCCATTACTGTATTCGTAGCCTTCACGCACATCAATCACTCGAATATTCTCCGAAAGCTTAGTTTTAAGTTCTTCTGCTGTTATATTTTTCACCTTACAAACTCCAATATATTTATATACTCATTATATACCCATAAGGGTATATTTGCAACTAATTAGAATCAGTTATAGATTATCTTATGTTCACTTCAATCTGGCATTATACATTTAGGGCACCTCTAAAAACGTATGAAAAGAGGTATAATAGATTAAAAATAGGCTAACGAGGTATTGAAGATGAATTTATTTGGAGATAGCGACTATCTTGAAAAATTAAGTTCAAAAGGAGACCCTCTTGAGCGGCTAGAAAAAGTGGTTGATTTCGAGTGTTTTCGCCCAACTCTTAACCGGATTTTTAAGTATGATTTAAAAAACAAATCTCATGGTGGTAGACCGCCCTATGACCTTGTTTTAATGTTGAAAATTCTAATTTTACAACGCTTATACAATCTATCTGATGATGCAATGGAATATCAAATGATTGACCGGATTTCGTTTAGAAGATTCCTTAAGATTGATGACAAGGTACCAGACGCAAAGACTATCTGGAACTTTAGAAATCAGCGGTTCTGTTGCAAAGTTTTAAATCTACTATCAAATAAGGTAGAATAATAGAAAAAGATAGCAGGGGGAATGACGATGAATCATTTTAAAGGAAAGCAATTTCAGCAGGATGTGATTATTGTAGCCGTGGGCTACTATCTTCGTTATAACCTTAGCTATCGTGAAGTTCAAGAAATCTTATATGATCGTGGCATTAACGTTTCTCATACGACGATTTATCGTTGGGTGCAAGAATATGGCAAACTACTCTATCAAATTTGGAAAAAGAAAAATAAAAAATCCTTTTATTCATGGAAAATGGATGAAACGTACATCAAAATTAAAGGAAAATGGCATTATTTGTATCGAGCCATCGATGCAGATGGTTTAACCTTGGATATTTGGTTACGTAAAAAACGGGACACACAAGTAGCCTATGCTTTTCTTAAGCGGTTAGTGAAGCAGTTTGATGAACCGAAGGTTGTAGTCACAGATAAATCCCCCTCTATTACAAGTGCCTTTAAGAAACTAAAAGAATACGGCTTTTATCAAGGGACAGAACATCGTACCATTAAATACCTGAATAATTTGATTGAACAAGACCATCTTCCAGTAAAGAGACGCAATAAATTCTATCGAAGTTTACGCACTGCCTCTACCACGATTAAAGGCATGGAATCCATCCGAGGATTATATAAGAAAACCCGAAAAGAAGGCACTCTCTTCGGGTTTTCGGTCTGTACTGAAATCAAGGTATTATTGGGAATCCCAGCTTAAATCATAGATACCGTAAGGGATTTTATTCTTTATTTAAAACTTTGCAACAGAACCAGCGGAATTATAAAATTTAGAACAAATACTCAGTTAAACAAACGGAGTATTTAATTTTCTTAACGTCATATCTTAATTATATGATCAGATTGATTTCAGTATCCCAATGTGTTGTTAAACATCTGTATATGGGGATTTTATATTTTCCTCAATATAGATATTATTTCCAAATTTTGAATTATGAAAATGTGGAATCATTTGTTTCGAAGTGACATACATATAATAGTCATAACCAAAATCGATAGTTAAGTTATCACTAGTTAATTTTGTCCAAATAAAATCTCTTAGTTGTAACTCTAACACTCTTGATAATTCATCTATATTTGATTTGACAAAACATAAATAATCATTTATATTTATATATAAATGATTATTTATGTTTTAGGAAGGAATAATATGGACTATGAAAATATGATTGTTGGACTTAAAGCTTTAGCTGAACCAAACCGTTTAAAGATTGTTGATTTACTTTCATGTGGAACAAAATGTGCTTGCGATCTTTTAGAACACTTTGATTTTTCTCAACCAGCACTTTCACACCATATGAAAGTGCTAGAAAAAGCGGAAATAATAACGGTTGAGAAAAAAGCAACGTGGAATTACTATTCATTGAGTGAAAAATTTACATTCAATTTTCAAGATTTATGTAAATCTCTTTTTTCTCATGATGACAAAACATGCATATGTGGCATAGAAATAAATGATTGCTCTTGCAGCAATAAAGAAGGAAATAGATTAAAATGAAAAAAATTGAAATATTTGAAACAGCAATGTGTTGTTCTACAGGAGTATGTGGGCCATCAGTTGATTCAGAGTTATTACGTATCACAAATTTGATGGATAGTTTAAAAGATAATAAAGAAATCAAAGCATTTCGATATAATTTGACAAGCAATCCGCAAGTGTTTGTTGTCAACAAAACTATTTTGAACCTTCTTCAAAGCAAAGGTAATGAAATATTGCCTGTAACTATGGTAGATGATACAGTGATAAAAACAGGTGACTATCCAACAATGTCAGAATTTCAGGCACATTGTGAAACTCTTGATGAAGCGGAGAGTGGCTCTTGCTGTGATACCTCAGAAGGTTGTTGCGTTGTTGATGAAGAAATAGGAGTAGAAGTTGAATCGAAAACTAAAGGTCCTTGTTGTGACGGAAATACAGGATGTTGTTAATTGAGGGAAAGAAAATGAAGTTATATAATCCGCAAGAAATAGGCTTAACAAAGTATCTCTTTTTTACAGGTAAAGGTGGAGTTGGTAAAACAACTTCTGCATGTGCAACAGCCGTTAATCTCGCTGATTCAGGAAAGATGGTAATTCTTGTAAGTACTGACCCTGCTTCAAATCTTCAAGATGTTTTTCAAACTGAACTAACAAATAAACCAAAAGCTATTGATCAAATTCCAAATCTAAAAGTTGCTAATTTTGACCCTATCACTGCTGCTAATGATTATAAAGAGAGTATTATAGGCCCTTATAGAGGAGTTCTTCCAGATTCTGTAGTTGAAAATATGGAAGAACAGTTATCTGGCTCTTGTACGGTGGAAATTGCAGCGTTTAATGAATTTGCAGCGTTTTTAACGGATAAGTCAGTTGAGAGCGAGTATGATTATGTTATTTTCGATACAGCTCCAACAGGTCACACGTTAAGAATGCTTGCATTACCTTCTGCATGGTCTAATTATTTAGATGAAAATGATATAGGTGTTTCTTGTTTAGGTCAACTCTCTGGACTAGGTAATAAAAAAGAAAGCTACGAACAGGCTGTAGAAACCCTATCTGACGGCAAATTAACCACCTTAATGCTTGTCACTCGTCCACAAAGAGCAGCAATTCAAGAAGCAAGCAAAGCTTCAAAGGACCTCTCTGATTTAGGTATCCATAATCAAAAATTAATCATCAATGGTTTGTTAGATAGTGCCGACGATGAAATATCAGAAATTATTTATAATCAACAAAGAAATGATTTAGATAACCTACCTCAAGAAATAAAAGACTACGAACAGCTTTATATCCCGTTACGACCATATAATGTCACTGGTTTAGATAAAATACGTGTGCTTCTATCTGAAAAACAACCAGAGATTGCATTAATAAGTTCAAACTTTATAGATTATTCCGATATATCTGATATTATTAATAATTTTGTTAATACAGATAAGAAAATTATTTTTACAATGGGTAAAGGTGGAGTTGGTAAAACGACAATAGCAATAAAAATAGCGCAAGCCTTGAAAAAACGTGGTAAAAAAGTTCATCTGGCAACGACAGACCCTGCAGACCATCTTAATTTTTATTTAGGTGATACTTCAGGCTTATCTTATAGTCATATTGATGAAGAAAAAGAACTTCGAGAATACAAAGAAGAAGTATTAGCTAAAGCACGAGAAACTATGTCAGGGGATGATTTTGATTATATCAAAGAAGATTTAGAATCTCCTTGTACACAAGAAATCGCTGTATTCCGTGCTTTTGCTGAAATAGTTGGAAAAGCTGACGATGAAATAGTTGTCATTGATACAGCTCCAACAGGTCATACATTGTTACTTTTAAAATCTACACAGAGTTATGCTAAAGAAGTGGAAAGAACAAATGGTGAAGTTCCTGAAGCAATTCAGAAACTACTCCCTCGTTTGCAAAATCCTGAAGAAACAGAAGTTCTTATGGTCACATTGCCTGAGACAACACCTGTTTATGAATCAATGAGACTCGCTGATGATTTAGATAGAGCAAATATTGCTCATACTTGGTGGTTAGTAAACCAAAGCATGGTTGCTACTCATACAAATAATGCTGTTTTGAAAGCTATAGCTTCAAATGAAATCAAATGGATTGAAAAGGTTGCTAAGCTCTCTGATAATAAATACGCTGTTGAAAAATGGCAACCTAACTTTGAAAAATAGGAAAATGGAGTACTTCTATGAAAATAATTATTATTGGATCTGTTGCTTCTGGAACTAGTGTAGCTGCTAAAGCACGTAGAAATACAGAAAGTGCAGAGATTACTCTTTATGATAAAGATACTGATATTTCTTATGCTGTATGTGGTATTCCTTACGCAATTGGTGGAGAAATAGCTGATTTTGAAGAGTTGACACCACGTGATGCAAAGTGGTTTAAAAAGCGTTATAACGTTGATATACATACTTCACATGAAGTACTATGCATTAATCATTCTACAAAAATAGTAACAGTAAAAAATTTATTAACTGGGGATGTATTTGAAGATAAATATGATGTTTTAGTTTTTGCTACAGGGGCAACATATCGTACTCCTGATGCATTTTTAGGTAAACATTTCGAAAATGTTTTTCAAGTGAGAAATATTAATAGCGGAAAAGAAATTAAGTCTTTTATTGAAAACGAAAAGCCTATGACTGCTGTAATTGTAGGAGCAGGATATATAGGTCTTGAAGTTGCTGAGCAGCTTAAAGCACGTGGAATTGAAGTCACAATTCTTCAACGTGGTAAGCATCCTTTGTCACATTTAGACTGGGATATGTCTATTCGTATTGAAGATGAAATGATAAAACAAGGCATTGATTTCCGATCTGAAGAAACAATACAAACGTTAAATGGAAGTTCTCGACTTGATGAAGCAATCACCAATAAAGGAACAAAATTATCTGCGGATATGTATATCTTAGCAACTGGTGTCCAACCTAATGTATCCTTAGCTCAATCCATTGGCGTAAAACTTGGAGAAACAGGTGCAATTGCTACAGATAGTACACTTCAAACGAATATACCTGGAGTATACGCAGTGGGTGATGTAGCAGAAAGTTTCCACGTTATTACAGGCAAGCCTACTTATCGTCCTTTAGCTTCCACAGCAAACAAGATGGGGAGAATTGCAGGAGATGCTATGACAGGTGGTCCCCTTCGATTTCAAGGTGTTTTAGGAACTGGTATCTTGCGTTTCTTTGATTTAACAATTGCTCAAACTGGACTAACAGAAAAAGAAGCTTTAGCTGAAGGTTATGAAGTTGCAGTATTGTTTAATATTAAGGCAGATAAACCAGACTATATGCACGGTAAAGAAATGGTTATTAAGGCAGTGGCTGACAAGCTCACTCATCGTATTTTGGGTGTGCAAATTATTGGGCCTCAAGGCGTGGATAAAAGAATAGATGTTTTTGCTTCAACAATAACTTTAGGAGTCACTGCAGAAGACTTATTCCACATGGACTTAGCCTATGCACCACCATTTTCTACTACAAAAGATCCATTAGCATATACAGGTATGGCATTAACCAATGCACTAACAACAGCTCCACTTATCACTCCGCATGACTTAATGGAACTTCAAAAAAACAATGAAAATATTACAATTATTGATACCCGAGCTCCAAAAAGTTATGAAAAAAATCATGTAGCTAACGCTATTAACATACCATTGTCAGAGCTACGAGAAAAGGCTTCAACACTTGATAAAAATAAGAAAACAATTGTTTATTGTAATAAAGGAGTGACAGGTAACGCTTCTCAAAATGTATTGAGAAATAAAGGCTTTAAAGAAGTTTATAACTTATCGGGTGGAAATAATAATTATCAGGAGTTGGTAAAGAAACAACAAAATTAGGAGAAAAGTAAAAAATGAATCAAGTAACTAAGAAGCTCTCATTTTTAGATCGTTACCTCACATTATGGATTTTTGTAGCAATGGGTATAGGTGTAGCTTTGGGATATTTTGTACCAAGTGTTGCAACAACTATTAATAACCTATCAATCGGCACTACATCTATACCTATTGCTATCGGTTTAATTCTCATGATGTATCCTCCATTGGCAAAAGTGAAATATGGAGAAATGGGGAAAGTATTTAAAGATTGGAAAGTACTCTTACTTTCTCTTATTCAAAACTGGATTATTGGTCCGATATTGATGTTTGTCCTTGCAATTGTATTTTTACAAGGTTATCCTAGCTACATGGTTGGTTTAATTATGATAGGACTTGCTCGTTGTATTGCTATGGTTCTTGTTTGGACAGACTTAGCACATGGAGATAGCGAGTATACGGCAGGTCTTGTAGCTTTCAACTCTCTTTTCCAAGTATTTTTTTATTCTATCTTTGCATATTTCTTTGTAACTTTACTTCCAAAATGGTTGGGATTAGGAGATTATACCGTACATATTACAATTGGTGAAATAGCAACTTCAGTGTTTATTTACCTAGGGATTCCTTTCATTGCAGGGATTATTTCCCACTTTGGATTGATAAAACTTAAAGGTAAAACATGGTTTGAAGAAAAATTTATTCCCAAAGTAAGTCGTCTTACATTGATTGCTCTTTTATTTACAATTATTATTATGTTTGCAGTAAAAGGAGATAAAGTAGTAGAATTACCACTTGATGTAGTAAGAATTGCGATTCCCCTTCTATTATACTTTGTCTTGATGTTCTTTATATCTTTCTTTATGTCTAAGAAAATGGGAGCGAGCTATCCAGTAGCAACATCTCTTTCCTTTACAGCAGGAAGCAATAACTTTGAGCTTGCGATTGCTGTCGCTGTTGGTGTATTTGGGATTAACTCAGGCGAAGCCTTTGCTGCAGTAATTGGTCCACTTGTGGAAGTTCCAGTTATGATTGCTTTGGTTAATGTTGCACTTAAAATGAAAAACAAATACTTTAAAGATAAAGAAAAATTTGAAGTGTAGATGGAGGACTTTGAAATGAAATTCAAGTTTAACTCTCTTTCTTCATTTAAAGAAAAATCATTACCCAATTTTACGGTTGAGAATAACGGATCTAGCATTATAAAAAGAATTTAATAATATGAATGAAGCAATTGAGCATGTTTCCGAAAATTATCGATTTTTAAAGACCGAAGATGAAACTTCATTCATTGTGGTGAGAAGTATTTTTGAGGTTAATTGAAGTTATATAAAATCAAAAGTTGTTAGGAGTTTCTAACGACTTTTCTCTTTATTAATTTTTTTGGTAGAATATATGTAAAATGTGAAATATTTGGAAGGAAAATAAAATTTTTTAATAAATTTATAGGTGAGGAGATAGGAGTATATAGCAGTATAGGGGTGCTAAAACAAGGTAACCATGGTATAATATCACTTGTAGAAAAGTTAAGACGGTGGCTATCTTTGAGAGGTGGTGGTGCTTATGAAAGTAAACATCAAAATCTATAGAGAGGAGATGCCTGTTTGTCAGTCTATCAAGCGTTAAGCCTAATGATTGCTTTTGCAATTCTAGTCTTAAAACTTAATGACAAGAACAAAAAATAATTGTCTTATACTTTAGCAGGTTAGACAATTATTTTTATAGGGCACCTCTAAAAACGTATGAAAAGAGGTATAATAGATTAAAAATAAGCTAACGAGGTATTGAAGATGAATTTATTTGGAGATAGCGACTATCTTGAAAAATTAAGTTTAAAAGGAGACCCTCT
>NZ_JACBNY010000024.1 GCF_013449735.1 Pseudolactococcus laudensis | reverse complement strand
ATAAGAATAAACAGTCAAGTGGCGTCTGTAACATAAAGAAAAACACAGTAGACTATGCTTAGTTTTCTGTGTTTTTTTCTAATTTCATTTAGAGGTGAATTAATTGGTAGTTATTAGATGTGCCCTTTATATTTTCCATACAATTAGTATACCAAATTATGATATAATTATAGTAACTATGGCTAAAAAAACACAGAAAAAAACACAAAAAAATAGAAAAATATCCAAAAAAGCTCAGGCTGAACAAGCAGAAAGACGAAAACTTATCGCTCTGTTTGTCGGCTTATTTTTGCTAATCTTCGCCGCGACACGTCTCGGCGTAGTCGGGATTTCGCTCTATAATCTTATTCGCATCGCAGTCGGCAGCCTCGCCTATCCAGTCATCATCGCAGGCATCCTCCTCATCATCCTACCCATCTTCAAAAAAGAATTCTCATCAGAACACCGCAAATCTGTCGTCGGTCTGATCTTAATCTTTTTGTCAATGGTACTAGGCTTTCAGGCATATTTTGATAAATTAACGGGGACCAACCACACATGGACTCTGGTTTCAAGTCAGCTTGTCAAACTGAAAGTGACAGAGTTTGCGGGCGCGGGTATGCTTGGGCATGCCATTTATTCGCCATTGAAACTTTTATTTTCAGTCATCGGTGTTTATTTGATTGCAGGACTTTTACTCTTACCAGGCTTGTACTTCCTATCACCACAATTTTGGCAGGACGTTTTTGCTAAACTAAAAGCAAGTTCAGCAGCGCGACATACCAAGCGTCAAGACAAAAAAGCAAAACGTCAAGAAATGCGTGAGGCGGCAGAAAAAGCAGCAGCTGTTACCGCAGCCATGCCAATTGAATTGGCAGAAGAGCTTGAGGCAGCACCGCTTGAACCAGTAAGTATTGACCCACAAGAATTGGCTGCACCAAGTAACTATGATGTCCTACCTTATAAAGAACCTGAGATAGTCATGCCAGACTATGAACCAGAAACAGGTGAAATTATAACACCAGAAACGTCTACAGATGACGCGATGCAAGAAGATGATAATCAGCCTATCAATTTCGCAACAACACCCGAAATGTCTCGTTATCGCTTACCGGATGCCTCTTTACTTGTGCCGACACCGATCAAAAATCAAGCCAATGAGCGCAAGAATGTCCAACATAACATTAAAATATTAGAGACAACCTTTAAAAGTTTTGGCATTCAAGCCACAGTCGAGTCGGCAGTAGTTGGCCCGTCAGTTTCCAAATATGAAATCAAGCCTGCAACAGGTGTAAAAGTCAGCCGTATTTTAAATCTACAAGATGATTTGGCATTAGCTCTGGCAGCAAAAGACGTCAGAATTGAGGCGCCAATCCCAGGTAAATCAGTTGTCGGGATTGAAATTCCTAACTCAGAAGTTGCCATGGTTGGTTTCCGTGAAATGTGGGAAAATGCGCAGACAAATCCAGAAGAACTCTTGGAAGTACCACTTGGTAAGGCGGTTGATGGCACAATTAAAACTTTCAACCTCGCTAAAATGCCTCATATCCTAGTTGCAGGTTCTACAGGTTCTGGTAAATCAGTCGCTGTTAACGGTATTATTACCAGTATCCTGATGAAAGCTTTACCTAGTCAAGTCAAGTTCCTCATGGTTGACCCTAAAATGGTCGAACTGGACGTCTATAATGACATACCACATCTCCTCATACCAGTCGTGACTAACCCACGTAAAGCAGCTAGAGCCTTGCAAAAAGTTGTGGACGAGATGGAAAACCGCTATGAGCTTTTCCGTCGAGTTGGTTCACGTAATATAGAAGGCTATAACGCTAAAGTCGAGAAATTTAATGCTGAAAATCAAGAAAAACAACAGACTTTACCACTTATCGTTGTTATCGTTGATGAGCTAGCAGACTTAATGATGGTAGCATCCAAAGAAGTCGAAGATGCCATTATACGGATTGGTCAAAAAGCACGTGCGGCTGGGATTCACATGATCCTTGCGACACAGCGTCCCTCTGTTGATGTCATCAGCGGCTTGATCAAAGCCAACGTGCCAAGTCGTGTTGCCTTCGCCGTTTCATCTGGGACCGATTCACGGACGATCATCGACAGCAATGGTGCTGAAAAACTACTCGGCCGCGGTGACATGCTTTTCAAACCGATTGATGAAAATCACCCGATTCGCCTGCAAGGTGCCTTTCTATCAGATGACGATGTCGCTAGTGTCGTCGACTTTATCAAAAATCAAGCCAGCGCAGATTATGATGAAACATTTGACCCAGGTGAAGTAGCAGAAGATGATGCGAGAAACTTTGATAGCAATGGAAGTGCCAGCACATCAGATTCTGGCGACCCTCTTTTCGAGCAAGCTAAACAGCTCGTTATCGAAAGTCAAAAAGCCTCAGCATCCATGCTGCAACGTCGACTTTCGACAGGCTTTAACAGAGCCACACGTATCATGGAAGAGCTAGAGGCAGCCGGCATTATCACACCTGCTGAAGGTACAAAACCTCGGAAAGTTTTAGTAGCGCATCTGGAAGAGCCTGCGGCTGATACTGAAAATGGAGGTAACCATGACAGTATTTGATGAGCTATCTCGAGTATCAGCAGACAACCTGCCTCAATTCACTGTGATTTCAGGGGAAAATGACGATATTATTTCTGAGCTGAAGACGCAAATCCTACAGAAAATCGGCTTTGATGCATCAGATTTATCTCAGGCCTATTTCGACATGACAGAGTCTGATCCCGATTTAGCACTCGAAGAATTGGAAAGCCTCCCCTTTTTTGGAGACGGCATGCTCGTTGTATTTGAAAATCTTTGGGATTTAACGACAGTCAAAAAATCAGTCTTAAATGACAAACAATTAACACGGTTAGAGAATTTTCTGGATAATCCGCTTGAGTCAACTAAGGTCATTTTTATCTTTCATGGCAAGTTAGACGGTAAACGTCGGATTGTCAAAAAACTAAAAAAAATAGCCTTTGATTTAGAGGCAACTGATTTAAAACCAAATGAATTGACCAAGTATTTTGTAGCAGATTCAGGTTTACAACCTAACATCGTTAATTTAATCATTGAAAAGTCGAATGCTAACTTTGCCATCATCAGACAGAATATCGAAATGGTAAAAACCTATGCGGATGGCAGAGCAATAACGCCTGACGATGTCCAAGCAGCAGTACCCAAATCCCTATCTGACAACATTTTCGACTTGACGGAGTTGATTTTGAAGTCGAAATTAGTTGATGCACGGGCTTTAGTAGCAGATTTGGTGTTGCAGGGAGAAGATGAGATTAAGTTGTTGTCGATTTTGACGACAAATTTTCGCTTGTATTTTCAAATCAAACTTTTATTAGATAAACACTATACAGACCGCCAGCTGGTTGAGTTCTTGAAAATTAATCCTTACCGTTTGAAATTCTTGGTTGGGCCAGCGCGAGCTAGAAGTAAAGCCTTCCTGGCACAAGCTCTGAGACAGCTAATCGATACTGATTATAAAATCAAATCAGGTCAAGCAGATAAAAAATTCCTCTTGGATATGGCCTTGATTCGTTTAGCTAGGATCAAATAAATGAATGAGACTGAGATATATTGTGCAGTCAACGATTGAAAAAGCAAATTGGGTGTTAAATTAATCACCTGATTTGTTTTTTTGTATTATCGTCATGCTAGCTTGTCAAGAAGAAGGAAATATGAACTGCTTTTCTTGACACGATATGGTAAATTATTCAATGGTCATAGAGATTTAGCAAATTTATATTGTTTCCGAGAAAGATTCCCAATTTCACAGGAAATCGATGTTTTTGTGACTAAAATCGGATTGTTTCTGAGAAAGATTCCCAAATTCCCACGAAATCAACTTTTTTGTGCCCAAAATCGTATTGTTTCTGAGAAAGATTCCCAAATTCCCACGAAATCGATGTTTTTGTGACTAAAATCGAATTGTTTCCGAGAAAGATTCCCAATTTCACAGGAAATCGACTTTTTTGTTCCCAAAATCGTATTGTTTCTGAGAAAGATTCCCAAATTCGCACGAAATCGATGTTTTTGTGACTAAAATCGAATTGTTTCCGAGAAAGATTCCCAAATTCCCACGAAATCGACTTTTTTGTGCCCAAAATCGTATTGTTTCTGAGAAAGATTCCCAATTTCCCACGAAATCGACTTTTTTGTGCCCAAAATCGTATTGTTTCTGAGAAAGATTCCCAAATTCACAGGAAATCGATGTTTTTGTGACTAAAATCGAATTGTTTCTGAGAAAGATTCCCAAATTCACACGAAATCGATGTTTTTGTCACTAAATTTACATGAATGTATTTAATTCAATTTAGTGCTACTTCTCGTGATTAATAATGTTTCTTTACAATTTTCTTGCCGTAATATCTCCGTTTAGGTATGCCGTAATTTTCAAGTATCTGAGCAAATCGACCGTTTTCAAAATCATGATTCATCACACGCATTATCTCGTATCCTTCTCGAATTAAATCCGATTCTCTTTGCCTTTCATTTGCCCGCTCATTCACATTGCTGCTATATTTTATAAGTCCATCAGCTTCTAAAATAATTTTTCGACCTTTAATTTCAAATAAAAAATCAACACGATACTTCTTTTTATTTTGGCAAATCACTTGGTGTTGTTGAATTGGGATTATGACACCTGCCACATATAATTTAAGGCGAACTTTAGTCTCAAATGGTGATTCATCCAGACTACTTGCAAATGATACTAGATGTCTTAATTTTGCAACCCCAGATTTCTGCTTTTGAGACTGACAATAGTTTAAAATTGTTTCTACACTGATTTCATTTTTATATAAATGATGACTAATTGATGAAATAGCTGAAATTTCTGTATCGTTGACAGCAAGTTCAAGTAGTAAATCAACGAGTGTGATCACATTAAATCCTTTATATTTGTTCTTTTTAAAATAGGGTCGAATGTGCGTAATCGCTGTTCTATTTTTTATTTTCTTGTTAGATTGTACTGTATGAATTTCCAAAGGCAATTCTTCCCACCGTGGCGTTTCATAGAGAATTGCTGCATTGGTGTAACAAAAAATAGCATCAGGATTGTTTTTGGCATAATCTGTCATCATATTCAATAGTATTTGATTTTTATCTGTTTCTATCATCTATATCATTTCTCCAAATAAATTCTTTTCTACTTTAGAATACGTATTTTACTCTTAATTGTTATAACATAGACAATATTTTTATTTACTCATCAGTTCAAACTAGATTTTTCAACATAAAATGAGATTGAATAAAAGTTTCGAAAAAATGATAGATTAAATTATGCTAAGTTTATACTTTCGTCATCTGAAATCAATGGCTGTCATTATCTTTTTGTTAAAAATAAATAAAGCATGATACAATGGAATAACAGTTATTTGATCTTAATTAAATATGATATAGAAAAGGAATAGCGCAATGACAATTTCAGCTGAGCACTACGACGAGTTAGTATCAATTCGCCACCATATCCATGAAAACCCTGAATTATCAGGTCAGGAATTTCAAACAACAGCATTTTTAAAGCAATATCTTGAAGATTTAGATATCCAAGTATTAGATACAGGACTAAAAACGGGTTTAGTGGCTCAGCTCGGTCAAGGAAAACCAGTGATTGCGCTACGAGCAGATATCGATGCTCTTCCGATTTTAGAAAATACAGGGTTACCATTTGCCTCTAAAAATAATGGTGTCATGCACGCTTGTGGTCATGATTTGCACCAAACGAGTTTACTGGGCGCTGCAAAGATTTTGAAAAGTCGTGAAGCTGAGTTGAAGGGAACAGTTAAACTGATTTTTCAACATGCCGAAGAAATCCATATTGGGGCAGATGAGGTCATTGCGACAGGTGTCCTATCAGATGTGCAAGCAGTTCTTGGCTACCATAATATGCCAACACTACCAGTTGGACAAATTGGTATTCGTGAAAAAGGCATCATGGCTGCTGTTGATCAATTTTTTGTGACGGTTAAAGGTGTTGGCTCGCATGCTGCATACCCACATGAGGGTGTAGATAGTATTGTGGCGACAACTGCCATTATTTCAAGCTTGCAGCAACTGGTTTCGCGTAATATTGATCCGCAACACGCTGTTGTTGTTTCTGTTACGCACGTGGCAGCAGGGAATACATGGAATGTCTTACCAGACGATGCCATTTTTGAAGGAACGATTCGAACTTTTGATAAAGCAGACCGCGTCCTTGCTAAAAAACGATTTTATGATGTGATTGAAAACGTTGCGAAGGCTTACGGTGTGACAGCGGAAATTGATTGGATTGTTGGTCCCAATGTGACCTACAATGATCCAGAATTATCTGCGTTTTTATTTGAACAAACGAGTGATTGGCATAATGATGTTGTCGTACCCGAAGCGTCAAATGCTGGTGAAGATTTTGCGACTTATGTTGAGCAGATACCGGGTGTTTTTGCCTTCATTGGTAGTAATGCACCAGGTAGTCCTGGCCTTCATTTCTCTGACATGGTACTGAAAGATGCGACTATTCCTGTTGCAGTTGATTATTATGTCAATAATACTTTTGCTCTGTTAGAAAAGCTGGGAAATGAGATCTGAATAGGTTTCTTATTTATTGAAATTAAAGTATTATAAAATTAAAAAAGATTAGTTTGATTTATGTCAGCCTATTCTTTTTTATTTACACATTTTGATAAGAAATCCCAAAAGTACCATATATTGTACTGATAGTCTATATCTAAATAACAGCTAATCATGTATTATGAATTAGAATGTATTTTTTATTATAAAATAAAATTATATATTCTTATTAATATAATAAAATGTTTCATTAATTAGATATATGGTTGTTTTTTGTTATAATTAAATGATTTAGTTTTAATTAAAAACGAGATAGTGATTAGGAATAGATATGGCAGATAATAGTAATTTAAGTAGAAGGAACAGAAAAAATAAGAAAACTAAAACATTTCGAACTCACGGGAAACATACTAAAGTGACAAATAGTATACCTGAAAAAGCTATGAGTGTCGAAACAACTGATGTTTTGCCACTTCCAAATAAATCAGGTCAAACTAAACTGAAGGTACGTGCCAGTCTAATCTCTAAAAAATTCGAATTATCACAGAACGAGAAATTAAAAGAGTTATTAGGAATAGGAAAAAATAGTCGAGAAATCAAAGATTTCTGGGCGCTTCGTAATGTTAATTTCGAAGTTTATGACGGAGAAGCGATAGGTATTGTAGGGTTAAATGGTTCTGGGAAGTCAACGCTCCTTAATATTATTGATAAAAGTTTGAGTAGTACCACTGGTGAGCTGCAAATAAATGGAGAGGTATCCTATATTGCTATTGGTGCTGGACTAAAAGTCGGTCTAACGGGTCGTGATAATATACGACTCAAAGGGACGATGATGGGCATGAGTAAAAAAGAAATAGAAGATAAGATGGATGAAATCATTGATTTTTCTGAGCTTGGTCCCTTTATAGATCGACCGGTCAAGGATTATTCATCAGGGATGCGCTCCAAACTTGCTTTTTCGATTGCAGTGAACCAGGATCCAGATATTCTCATCATTGATGAGGCTTTGTCAGTTGGTGATTCCACATTTGCAGCTAAATCAGCTAAAAAAATGTTTGAGTTTCGTGAACGTGGTAAGACGATATTTGTTGTCAGTCATAACGCAGGACAAATACAAAAATGGACAGATAAGGTGATATGGCTCCACTACGGTGAGGTTAAGGAATATGGTGCAACAAAAGATATTCTACCAAAGTATCAAACCTTTATAACATGGTTTAATAAGTTATCTAAGGAACAACAAGAGCAGTATAAGCTTGATCGTCGTCAAGAACAATTGGATTACTCAGTTGAAGAGCTGAAGCAAGAAGTAATTGATAATTCAGAAGGTGAAATTGACTCAGCTTCACTTGAAATGATTGATAATACAATTGCTAAGAGTAAAAATAAAGCAAAACTTACGTTAACTAGCAAGATAATAATGAGTATTTGTGCAGTATTTATGGTAGCTACTGTTTTTATGACTGCTAAAAGTGGAAGTGTAGATAAACTGAATCAAACGAAGACAACAAAACAGTCTAAAGTCGTTAAAAAAAGTCAGCCTCCTAAGAAGAGTTCCAAACCTTCAAAATCCCAGGACTCGTCAACTAAGAAGAAAAGTAGTAGTAAAGCGACAGAGACATTTGATTATATTGTACAAGAAGGAGACACATTAAGTAGTATTGCTGCTACTTATGGTATTTCGACTGATGAGATTCACAAGCTTAATCCGCATCTTGATCCATCTTTAATTACAGTAGGGATGGTTATCAAATTGCCTAAATCAGTTGAAGGAAAAGCGACAACACCTGAAAGCGTCGATAATTCTGGACAAACAACGACTGATGTTCCAGAAGAATCAGCCAATACAGGTCAAGGAGATTTTTACAATCCTTATCAGCCTACACCACCAGTTGAAATGCCAAGTCCAGAAAATCCAGCACCACCAACTTCGACACCTGAACCAAGCCCTGCTGCTCCGGATCCAGGAGGTTCAGATCAAGGAGGAATGGAACAAGGTGGTACGGATCAGGGGGGAGATTCTGAACCTCAAATCCCAGAAGTTCCAGTATCATAATATGATGTTAGTCAACTTAATATAGACACGAACACATCATATTTAAAAATCAGAAAATACTTGAAATGAGATAGAAATGAAAGATGTTTTATATTATATACGAGAACAAATAAAGTATTTACCCTTGATTATCAGGATGAGTAAATATGATACAAAAAACAACTATCAAAATTTTATGTTGGGTAGAATATGGCAGTATGCTAATCCTATCATTATGGCAACTTTTTATTATATTGTATTTGGGTTTATTTTCAAACGTAGTTTGGGAGCTACAAAAGTTCCTTATCTGCCTTGGATGTTAGTGGGAATGGCTACTTGGGGAATCACAAACGGTACAATACTTCAAAGTTTAAATAGTATTGTTGGTCAGTTGAATTTGTCGAATACTTTTAGATTTCCATTTAGTATTTCTCCTACAATAACCTTTGTGGGTAATATTGTTGAATATTTAGTTATTTTGTTTGTAGCAGTTATCTTTGGTGTTTTAAATGGTTTAGGCCCGAGTATATATTGGTTCCAGATTATTTATTATTTTGTAGCAATTATTTTGTTTACTATCAGTATGAGTTTACTTAATGCCACTTTAACCACTATTTTCTGAGATTACTCGCAGATAGTTAGAAGTATTAGTAGAATTGGTATGTTCGTTTCAGGCGTCATGATGAATTTACAGTCCGATTTTATACCAGTTTACGTTAGAAAATTAGCCTTACTTAATCCCTTTTATTATTTGATTGAAGGTATGAGAGATGCTCTTTTTTCACAAGGATGGTTCTATGAAAAAATGCAAGAGACCTTGTTTTTTTTGGACATTAACGATTTTTATCTTAATACTAGGAGCCCACTTGCTTTATAAATATCAAGAGTCTTTCCGAGACTTTTTGTAAGAGAGATAGATACATGACTGAAAATGAAACAGTATATGCAAGATTAAAAAATGTCGGAAATCCGATGTTTTTGTTAAAGATGAGTTATGATATTCGGAAGTTTTTACAAGAACACCAGGTTGATTTTCCACAAACTGGAGATTTTGACAGAGTATTTGTAGAAGTTTCAGACCAAGCTTTTGAATGTTATGATGCAGGTGTTGTTAAACTTGAACTTATGCCTGAAAAAGGGAGTTTGGTTCGTTTGTCAAGAGCGTCATTAATTGAGATTGCAGAAAATTTACAGATAGAGTTTGACAAGAAGAATGATGAAAGCTTGTTGTCAAGTCTGTTGACAGAGCTTCGTAAGATAAAACACCTCAAAGAATACAAAATAATATTAATGATTATTGATTCATCATTTCAAACAAACTTAAAAATGACAGAGTTAGTCAAAATCGTAATCAATCAGTTAGGATGACATATGAAAATTATAGTACGAATAAAGAAGAAGGTGATTGCGTTAGTGATGTTCTTCCTTTTGAGTACTGTGAATTTTTTTGTCAAGACGGATGATAAAACGATTTTATTTATCGCCTTTGATGGTCGAGGCTTTCTAGATAATCCGAAAGCAATCTTTGAAGCGATAAAAGCTGATGACAAATTCAAAAATTATCAACTGGTTTGGGCGTTGAATCAACCGATTAACATTCAAGGCAGTAAGGTTATTAGGAAAAAATCTTGTCGCTATTATTATTATCTATCCAAGGCAAAGTATTGGGTATTTAATAATAAGATGCCGGAATTTTTAATTAAAAAACCGGAACAGATTTATCTACAGACATGGCATGGCACGCCATTAAAGCGATTAGCACATGATATGCCGGATAATGGTTTAACCTACTATCGAAGCAAACAATCCTATCAAGAAATGGTTACATCCTATGATAAGGATAGTCAATTGTGGGATTACTTGATTTCCCCGAATGCTTTTTCAACAGACGTCTTTGCTTCTGCTTTCAAATTTTCAAAAGAGAAGATGATTGAGGTAGGGTATCCAAGAAATGATTGTTTAACGACAACATCAGTTGATGAGATCGTTAAACTTAAAAGGAAATATCATTTACCACGGGAAAAAAAATCATTCTATACGCACCAACATGGAGAGATGATGCGTATACACTTAAAGGCTATACTTTCGATTTGCAACTTGATTTTGCCAAGTGGTACGACTTATTAGGTGATACTCATGTTGTCATTTTTAAACCGCATTATTTGATTTCGAATCAGGTTGACATTCCAGAAAATTTATCTCATTTTGTGAGAACACTACCTGCAACATCAGATATTAACGACCTATATCTGATGAGTGATTGTTTGGTTACGGATTATTCAAGTGTTTTCTTTGATTATGCTAATTTAAATCGACCGATTTATTTTTACATGCCAGATTTTGAGAGCTATAAAGATCAGTTGCGTGGTTTTTATTTAAATATTCCTGAAGAGTTACCTCATAATATTTGTCAGACAGAAGATGAGTTGCTAAGGGATATCGTTTCAAAAGAGTTTGATATACAGCGTTTAGTTACATTTAACAAAAAATTCAATCATTTGCAAGATGGCAAAGCAAGTCAAAGAGTGATAAAGGAGGTATTTGGATGAAATTGAAAAATATAATTTTAACGATTGTTTTAGCTATTTTCTATCCTTTTTCTCTTTTACAAAAAATCAATGCTAATGAAATTACGTTTATTTCTCTTGAGAGTAAATCACTCGCACGAGATTTTGAAACAATTAATGCAGAGCTAGTTAAACGTGGTCAGTATCAACTGACTTATCATTTATTTGAATATGCGCCAGACATTAAAAATCAAGTGGCCTATGTTATCGCGTGTATCCAGCAATTATTCGCAATTAATCGGTCGCATTTAGTTTTATTGGACTTTAACAACTTTGTTGTATCAAAATTTAAACGAAAAAGTGGAGTTACTGTTTTACAACTTTGGCATGCAACAGGTGCAATTAAGCAATTTGGTAATAGTGTGACACGTGACTATAAAATCAAAAATTATGATTATGCGATTGTCAATTCTGAATTTTTCGTTGAGACATTTTCTCAGGCATTTAATGTCAAAAAAGAGAATATCAAGATAACAGGTATTCCAGAAACAGATAAACTCTTTAATCAAGAACGCATTATTGAAAACGAATCTTATTTATGTGAAAAATATCCGCAAATAATTGGTAAAACAATTGTGACCTATGCGCCGACATTTCGCGGTCGATTTGGTAAAGGATTTTACGAGACCAAGATTGATTTAGATCTCATTCAAAAATCATTGGGGGATGACTACGCTATTATTTATAAACCACATCCTTTGATTACAAATTCTAGGTATAAAGACAATGACAATATTATCTATATGCAAGAAGAGTCAATCAAGAAAGTGTTTGCTGTTACAGATGTGTTAGTGAGTGATTATTCAGCCATTATTTATGATTATTTGGTAACTCAAAAACCACTCATTGCCTATGTGCCGGATTTAAAAGAGTATAGTCTAACACCAGGCATCATTTTTGATTACGAACAAGAATTTCCTGGTGCCATTGTCAAAAATGATAAAGATTTGGTAAATGAAATTAAAGCAATCCATACATGTAATAATAAGCAAAGCAATTTGTATGACAAGGTTTTTCAGTATAGGGATGGTCAGTCACTTTATCGTGTGATTGAGTTGATAGAAAATATTATGGGAGAAAAAATATGAAAGAAGAAGTTGTCGTATTAGTGGCTGGAACTTTTGATATTATCCATGAGAGTCATATCAATATGCTGAGAAATGCAAAAAATCTTGGTGATAAATTGATCGTCATGCTTTCAACAGATGAGTTTAACACCCAAAAAGGAAAAATAGCCTATCAAGATTATGAAACGCGTAAATTTGTTTTAGAGGCCATTCACTATGTTGATGTTGTTGTACCTGAAAATTCATGGGATGATAAGGAGCTTTACATAGATATGTTTGACATCAATATCTTTGCCATGGGAGATGACTGGCGTGGGAAGTTTGATGATTTGAAGATGATTTTTCCCAAACTTAAAGTTATGTACTTTCCACGTGGGAAAACATCTAGTCAAAAAATTAAACAAGATATATCAAAATTGGAAAAGGAAGACTAAGAAAAAATGCTACCAAAGATTGAACAGGAATTTGAGACGTTTCAGTATCATTTAGAAAGTACAGAATGGCAAACTAACTTGCCAACTTTTCAGTTAAATACTTCTAAAAAATCCCCAACTTCTCCAAAGGTTTCCGTCATCATTGCTAATTTCAATAATGCGCCTTATCTCAATAAAATGATGGACAGCCTGATGGATCAGACGATTGGACTGGAACACCTTCAAATCATGTTTATAGATGATAAATCGACGGATAATTCTCTTGAAATCATCATGCCTTATCTTGATAAATATCAAAGCGTTGAAATTTATGCCTTAGATGAAAATACGGGTGGTGCGCATGGTCCAAGAAATATTGGTATTTTAAATGCTAGAGGCGAGTATCTGGTATTCCTTGATGCAGATGACTGGTATGACTTAGAGGCGCTGGGATATTTATCACAACTTTTAGATGCCTCTGGTGATGATTTTGCAGTTTCGGGCTTGGTTCAGAGCAAAAATGGTGAAATCAGTTTAAAAAGTAAACCTTATTTTTATGATGGTGATTTTAAGAATCGTTCAATCCAAGATTTACCATCAGAGTTTTATGGTTGGCTTGGGCCTCAAGCAATAATGGTGAGACGTTCACTCGTGATTGACAACAATCTGCATTTTGTCAATCAGCGGGTCGCAGATGATGTCACTTTCTTTTATGAAGCTATGAGGTTTGCTAAGACAATCACTCAAGGCAGTCGCTTGACCACGTATCTAAATCGAGATGCAGATAATGTGGGTCTGAGCAAAGAAATCAATCGTCAATTTATGATTTCATGGCTGCGAGCGCTGAGTTATATCAATCAAACGTTTCCTGATGATATGTCCAAAGAACGGTTTCTAGCTAGACGCGTGGAATGGCTTGTCTATGATTTTTGCTTAAAAAGAGGAACAGGCTATAACTTTTCTAAAAATCGTTTAAAAGATTTCAAAGAGCAGATGGACTTATATTTAGGTCATCTTGACTTTGATTTAAGTCGTTATTTCAGAAGTGACCCCCGCGTGATTTCTTGGGAATATCTGCAAAACAATGATATTAATGGATTATACTGGTTTGTTCAGTTGCAATCAGTGAGATTTCTAATGTATTATAAACTTGGGTTTAAAGAACATACTAAGGGAAACTACTATTTCCCTACCCTGTTGCCAAAAGTCCCTAAAGTTAGATTGAGTGCTTTCGCTAAGGCTCTAAGCTTTTCGAAAATCACAAACACTTGCACTATAGAAGTCCATGGTCGAGAGACGGTAACAGGATTTGAAACAAGAAATCTTAAAGATATCTATTACTCAGTTCAAAAGTTACCATTTAAAAAAATATCGGATAACATCTACGAAGTAACTTTACCAGATGATTTTAAAAATGACAAAGAACGCTTAACGGTTGTTTTTGGTAATTATGTTGAGATTGGTATATGATGTTAAAGTATGTTTCTGAAAAGTGTCATGTAATTGGACTTGTCAGAATCAAAAGGGCATGCGATTATTAAATGATGGAAAGAAGTATTTAAATGAAACTATCACTTAGAACGAGAGATATTAATATCAATACTTTTGATATTCAGTCAGACATCCTAAGCTTTCCAGTTGAAAACTTAAAAGTTCAACGCGTGATTCTAAAAGGTCGTGCAACAAAAAAAAAATTACGTTACCTTTTAATATAAAAAAAGGCTATATCAATATTGATTTTGATTTGGAACGATATGATATAGGTTTAGATACATATAATATTTTTCTAGTTGTATTTGGTTTTGGTTTCAGGGTTAAGATGCAAGCTATGCTCGATAAAACTCAAGAGGAACGTTATATTAACCTAAAATCTGATTTGAACGAAGTCAGTGAGTTTTTATACTTTTCAATCAAAGGGCGTATGACATATCAGAGAAAGAAACAGAATGCTAACGGATTAGGTGAAGAAAAAAAGTTGTTACTATTTCTAAAATATCTATAACTGAAAATCAGTTATCACTTTGGATAGTTGATGGGCAACCGATTAATTTTTACAAGGCATATCTATTTAATGCTCGGAATCAATATGTCGAGATAAGAGGGATTCGTCAAGAAAAACAGTACCTCACAATGCGGTTACCGAATGAGTTATTAGACCCCCAAAAAGAAAAATGGCGTATTCGTTTAGTAGAAAAAAATAAAGGCTCTCAATTTATTTATGATACTAGGTTAGGAGGCGGTCTAGTTCCTTTTGTGGAGAATGGTGCTAAATCTTTTTCGTATGTAATTGGTCAAGCCCTTAGTAATCTCTATGATCATCATACTGTGCAAGATATAAGAGCTTATCAGGATAAAATCAGTATACAATTATCAATTATTACAAAAGGCAGATAACTATCAGATGTCACAGGTAGATTAGAAAATCATGGAACAAAAGAAGGAATTACAAGTTCAGGTAATCTAGATAAAATTATTGCTAAAGGGATTGATTTTGACTATGCAGATGTCATACTTTATCAAAATGGTAAAGCCATCGATGTTCAGGGATTGGATTATGGACACATTACACATTATGAGCATATTGTTACGATAACATTTTCTAATCATGATTTTCCGTTGAATAATTCTGAACGTATCATCCAATATGAGCGTTTTGATACCAACGTATATGACGTATCATTTGAGCTGGTCTTTTCGGATATATTGGTTTATCCAAAGGTGCCAACTAGAATGCTTTATAACTCTGAGTTAACAGATGAGTATTATTTGGAGCATAATGAGTCATATGGCCTTGTTTTAAAAGCTTTTCCTGCTGAAGATAGGCATCATTTATCTTTTAGACCTATTTTTCTATCCAAAGATGCCCTATGCTATTATCAAGAGTTAAAAAAAGAGTATCCGAATGGAAGACCAGTGATAGGTGAGAAACCAATCCTACTAGTAGTAGAATATCCAGATAAAGCACAGGATAATGGTTGGGCGTTTTTTAGTCATGTTTTTGAAAATCATAAAGATGAGGTCGACGCTTATTATATTATTTCAAAAGATTCATCAGATCTAGATAAGCTTGATATAGTCGAAGATAGACTTGTTTACTATAAAAGTCGTCGTCATATTGATTTGATGACTCAAGCAACTTATTTAGCACATATTGATTTATCCTTTTACGGCTTACCTATTTTAACTGATTATACGAATTTATACATACTTCGTATGAAGAAAATATTCTTACAGCATGGCATGATGGGGGTACGTGATTTACTATATACTTATCGTAACAGGTCATTTTTTACCAATAAATTTGTCGTTAGCAGTCAACGAGAAAAAGAAATTGCTATCGGTATGGGTTACCAAGAATCAGATGTGATTCTTTCAGGTTTACCGAGATTTGATAGCCTGTTATCAGGTAATAGTCCCGAAAAAAATGATAAAGTACGAAAAAATATCTTGATTATGCCGACATGGCGTCACGGTCAGGAGTGCTTACTCGATGAACAATTTATAGAGACAGAATTTTATCAGACTTTCCAAAAATTAATTTCAAGCGATGTTTTAAAAGATCTTGTTGTATCAGAAAATCTTAAGGTCAGTTTTTACCTTCACCGATATTTTCAGCATTATCGTCATTTATTTAAATCAGATTTTGTGTACATTATTTCTGAGAATGAGACAACTGTTCAAGGACTTTTGCGACATAATGGTGTCTTAATTACAGATTATTCTAGTGTGGGATTAGATTTTTCTTTACAGAATCGCACGGTACTTTATTATCAGTTTGACCAGTTGTCAGAGCTTAGGGAAAATAATGATATTGCAAATTTTTTACCAGGTCCTATTGTAGATAATGAATCAGACTTATTAAATCGTCTAAAAAAAGCAGTAAAAAATAACCAACTAGATGAATGCTATCGCTCGAAAAGGTACGATACTCTTTATGCCTTTGATGATTTAAATGCCAGTAAGCGCATTTACCAGGCGATGATGGCTATAGAAAAATGAAAATATAAAAAGAATGATATGGATTTTAGTATTAGGTTGAGAGATATTGTCATAAAGAGTTTTGACTATCAAGAACGTGTATTTTCTTTTAAAATTTGCGGTCTTAAAATTACAGAAGTTTCTATGGTAGGTCGTGATGATAATCAAAAGATCTCCTTACCATTTCATATTAATAAAGGTAAGCTAAACATTACCTTTGACTTTAAACAGGAAGATCTAGAATTGCAACCGTACAATATCTTTGTCTCTGTTTTAGGTGTCAAATTGAGGGTCAAGTTACAAGGGATGGCAGCTAAAAGGATGGATGAACGATATATCGAAATAACGCGAGATTCCGGTTTCAAAGAATTCCTATATTTTTCGATTAGAGGACGTTTAACCTATCTGAAAGTAAAATACTCACCAAATTTATTCCCAGTGGAAACTCAGGTCATTACAATAAATGATATTGAAATAAGTAATCGTCAACTATCTTTTGCAGTATCAGATTCAGACAAAGCTTTTGATAGACTGTATTTATACAATGTGACGCATAGGTATATTGAAATCACTGACTTTATATATGAAGCTGGGTGTATTACTGTTACCTTTACAGATGGATTTTTTACACATGGACCTGATGAGTGGCGTATTCGATTAGGGGTGTTAAAAAACGGACAAAGCTGCATTTATGATACAAGACTTGATGACGAACACTTTCCAATAGTTTTTAATAATGGTTATGAATTAATACATCGGATTGGACAAGTAATTGGTAAGTTGTATGATCATCACACTTTACAAGCTATCGAAACACGGGATGATAAGATTTGTTTTCAAATTTCGGTCATTACTAAAAATAGTCCTTTGACACATTTGGAAGGTATTTGTCTCAATCGGAGCACAAATGAATTTATCAGTGCGCCAGCAACGATTCATAAAATTATTGCGAAAGGAATTGATAATGATTACACAGATATTCTTTTACGGGAAAATGGCGAGACGATTTATGATTTAAAACATAAAACTAAGCGTATCACACACTTTGAAAATATTATCACTTTTGAATTTTCTAATCTTGATTTTCCGCTTAATAATTCGGAAGGTATAATAAATTACGAACGTTACGATACGAATGTTTATGATATATATATGGCATTCCATATTAAAGATAATCTATTCTATCCTAGTAATCGTGTGAGGGTTCACTATAATTCTGATTTAAAAGATGAGTATCATTTAAATCAGAATGATAAGTATAGCTTAATATTAAAAGCATTCCCAGCTGCGAGGCAGCACCTCCTGGCTTTTAGACCCATTTTTTTACCGAAAAAAAGTCTAGTTCTATATGAAAACATTCAAGAAAGATTTCCAAATGGTAAACCATTAATAGATGAGAAACCAATTTTACTCGTTTCTGAATACCCAGAAAAAGCACAAGATAATGGCTTAGCTTTCTTTGAATATGTTTTAAAGCATTATTCAGATGATATGGTAGCCTACTACATTATTTCAGAGGACTCACCTGATCTAGAACATTTGAAATTGCCTGAAGAAAAGATAGTTTATTATAAGAGTCCCAAGCATTTTGATTTAATGACACGTGCAACTTATATCGCACACACACATTCATCGTTTTATGCCGTGCCTCTTTTATCAGACTATGCTAACCTTTATGCCTTGCGGATGAAAAAAATCTTCTTGCAGCACGGTATTATGGGGGTAAGAGATTTATCCTACCTATATGGTAAGCGCACTTTGTTCACAGATCGATATGTTGTAAGCAGTGACCGAGAAAAGAAGCTTGTCTTGAATATGGGGTATGAAGAAAATGAGATTGTTTTATCAGGTCTGTCACGATTTGATTCACTTTTAACTGGTAACTGTGTTGAAAAAACTTTGAGTTTAAGAAAAAAAATTCTGATCATGCCTACATGGCGAATTAATCAAGAACGTCTATTAGATGAACAATTTAAAAAAACAATTTTTTATCAAGAGTTTCAACGACTCATTACAAGTGAGACGTTGAAGAATTTAGCTCAATCAGAAAATTTGACAATTAATTTTTATCTACATCATAATTTTCAGCGTTATCACCATCTTTTTGAGTCAGAATTTGTCAATATTTTACGAGAAGATGATGTCACCGTTCAAGAACTATTGAGAGAGCACGGTATTTTGATTACAGATTATTCAAGTGTTGGGCTAGATTTCTCGCTTCAAAATCGAAAAGTACTTTATTATCAATTTGATAGGCTTGATGAATTACAAAACGCTAAAGAACTGGATGGCTTATTGCCTGGTCCTATTATGACAAACTATCAAAGTTTATTTGAAAATATTAGTGAAGCAGTAATGGATAATAGGCTCTCCGAGGAATATGTCCAAAAACGTCGAGCTAACCTTTATGCTTTTGATGATTTAAATGCAAGTGAACGAATTTATCAGGCGATGATTGAAATAGAGTAAGAAAAACTTTGGGGAGTAAAAAATATGGAAAGAAATTCAATTGTTAGGATTGAGGGAAATACGCTAACAGCTAGTGCAACATCAGAATCAATAGAACGTTCTTATCATATTTGGCGGATAGACGATATTGATCCTAAAAACAGAGAACGAGTTGCAATTTCAGGTTGGCAGTGGGATGATCACTATGAAATTAATTTGGTGAAACCAGGTCAATAATATGCAGTTGTTTATTATAAGGACGGATCACAGAGACAAGAAAGTATTCCTGTCTTTGGTGATATCGTTGTTAGCCAAAGTGAAGTAGCAAATATTCGTCAGAATGATCAAGCCATTATCGAGATGTTATCAAAGATGACAATAGCTGGACTTGAGAATATTTTAAAAGTTTTGAAAGTTAAATTAGCAGGAAGAAAAGTAAGTGTCTATGTCGATAGCTTATCAGAAACTGTTTTTGGGCAGTTAAGCTTTGCACTGGAATTTTTTTTAGGAGAGTTATCATTTGAAAATTTTTATGTTAAATCTAAAGGAGCTGAAAACATTGGGTATAAATTTTCGATAAATTACCGAAATTACTATAAAAGTTTCTCTTCAAATCATCTTAACGAAGAAAATGTATTACTTGTTGCTGGGACGAAAAAATCTAAGGTGATTACAAAAGCTAAAGTCATCTTGATGTTATCCTTAAATCTTAGAGTCACTATTGTATAATTTAGACAAAGGACAAAAACATGAAAAAACGCTACTCAAAAGAATTTAAAGAAACCCTTATCGCCTTCTATCATTCTGGTCAATCCGT
>NZ_JACBNY010000023.1 GCF_013449735.1 Pseudolactococcus laudensis | reverse complement strand
TTTTGTTTTAACTGTGATTACAGTTGGTACATTAATGTACACGTGGGTGTTACAGTTAATTGTTGTTTTTGCGATATTTGTAGCACCTATTATATTAGTCTTGTCTATTTTGCCACAATTTGAACACTTGGCTGGTAATTTAGCAAAAAGAATCGTCGTATTTACGGCTTTATCAGTATCTGGTTTATTAGGTGTGCAAATGGGGCTTATCTTTAATAGCTTTGTGGAAATGGCATTTAGAAATGTGTCACATTCATATTATATTTCAATTTTCATACAGTTCGTTTTGTATTTCCTTTTGTGGAAACAAAGAGATAAGTTGACTTCTCTATTTGATACAGCTAAGAAAAGTGTTTCTGAATTGGCAAAAGGTAGTCTTGATTCTGTCAAGTCATTACCAAGCTTGTCTAATGCCAAAAATCCATTTAACTTTAACAAAACACCTGCTCTCTCAACTTCTAGTGGTAGTCTATCAAGTAATGGTCTATCTACTCATAATCAAATGTCGAAAAGCAAAGTTGACGGTGTGAAAAAAGCTGGTACCGCTGGTAAAACCTTAGCTAAAAAAGGTGTTAAAGGTACAGTTAAAGCAACTGATAAAATACGTTTTGGTCAAGATGAAAAATCTAAACAACTTGCAATAGCAAAACGAAAAGAAACAACTAATAACTTGAAAGGTAAATGGGAAAACACAAAAGGTGCTTTTGTGGACACTAAGCAAGCTATCGCTGATTCTAAAGAGAAATTGAAAACTAAATTTTCAAGTTCTCTTGGTCTAATGCCTGAAAATGAAGCTAAGAAGAAACTAGCTAAATTTGATAGCAATAAAATACAGCGTTCTGAAAATAAGACTTTGAGAAATAAAACTTCACAAGCTATCAATTATCAGAAACGAAAAGATGAACTCAAAGGTAAATTTTCAGACGGCATTAAAAATGACCTTTCAACTAGAAAAGCTAGAAAGAAAGGTCAAGTCGATCGTTTGAGTAAAGAACTATTTACTGAAAAGCCTAAATTACCGACTTCTGACAATAGTCAAAAACGAGATATTAAAATCAAAACCGCCAACGCAAAACGTGGTATTTTCGATAGCGGTATTATTGAGAGGAAAGGAAAATAATTATGAAAATCATCAAAACTATTTTTGTTGGGATAGTTGCTATCCCTGTTTGGTTTGTGGTTAGTTTATTTAAGAAAAAGTGAGGTATCAACATACCTAGAAAGAAAATCAAATGAAAAAGAAAAAACATTTATTTCTGTTAGGTATGTTTATACCTATTTTTTTTATATTTTTACTTGTCATTGTGGCAGGTGGTACTTCTGGAAATGCGGATAGTTTCTCAAGTAGTGCAGGTGGCTTGACAATCACACCAAAAGAATTAGCAAGTAAAGCTAACATTTCAGAAGAAAAAGCTAAAAATGTCATTGATATAGCAAGCCATCTCATGAGTAAAGAACGCTTTAGCATTCAAGGTGCAAGCGGTGCTTTAGCTGTCGCTGAAAGGGAATCAGGTTTTGATCCAGAAGCTGAAAACCTTGGCGGTGGTGTTGCAGGTATCTTTCAATGGTCGGGTTGGTCTAATAATGTCAATGGTAACCGTTGGTCTAAGGCTGAAAGTAGAACCCTTTCAATGGACGTTGAGTTAAAACTCGTCTCTACTGAGTTAAATGGTGCATATAAGAAAACAAAAGACCTTGTGAGCGTTTCTACTGACCCTAGACAGGCTAGTTTAGATTGGTCACAATATTATGAGGGTGTCGCTTTAAGTGACGGTCAAACGAAAGCAGACAAGTTACAAGATGATGCCCAAAAATGGTATGACTTACTCAAAGACCATGTAGGCTTCAGCAATGATTCAAGTGGAGAAGCTGTCAATGGTGTGATGTCCGCAAACATTCCGAACGGTTGGGAGGTAGAAACCCCATTTAGTGGTCAAGCCTATAGTGGTTCAGCTTCTTATCCACAAGGTCAATGTACGTGGTATGTTTATAATCGTGCTTATCAGTTAGGCATTAAATTTGATAGTTTCATGGGCAATGGTGGCGATTGGGCAAGTAAGGCAGGTTATTCAGTTTCTCATGACCCTAAAGTCCATACTGCTCTAAGTTTTGTACAAGGTCAAGCAGGTTCTGACCCAACATACGGTCATGTGGCATTTGTAGAACAAGTCAAAGATGATGGCTCTATTTTAATTTCAGAAATGAATGTGACAGGTCTACCACCATTGACTGTTTCTTATCGTACATTTTCAGCTGATGAAGCTAAGCAATTTTGGTATGTGGAGGGGAAATAATCAATGAATTTAACAGAATTTAGAATGCGAGCGATGAATGATGAAGTCCAGATGATAGAGGACTTCAATTTTTTTGAGCAAAAAGTCGCAAGTTTTAAAAAAGACTTGTATCTATCGCCTTATGCCAAAATCAATGAAATTTTAGCATGGTGTGAGTTGCTCATCAAGTATGAAAGACAAATTGATTTACTTTGTCTTGAAGCAAAACAAGCGATACAAAACAAGTTAAATAAACTCAATCCAACTACAATTGAAAAACACGCAAATGTAGATGTCAAAACAATTCGTGTGTGGTCTGAATATGTTTTAGAATTACTAGAATTAGATAGGCGCTATCAAGATGTTGTCTATAGTTTCTGTGTCTCTATTGATAATTGTGTCAGATATTTAGTGTCGTATACTGATGAACTAGCCGAGTATGGCTTCAGCTTACCGCAAATTATGGTTAAAGTTCGAGACCTTGGTACATTTCATTGGTTAAACAAACAATCTAAAGCTCAATTATTGGGCTGTATTTAAATATTAGCGTACCTTTAGTTTAATTGTAGAACACTCACAATGTGAGCGGTGCATGTTCGTTATATGCAAGGTATATAAAATATGAATGAAAGGATTATCAATTATGCAAGTTATTCTCCCAGATGAACAGGTACACGAAATTCAGCTTTTATTATCAAATTTGATTAAACAAGAAATTGAACAGATACTAAATAATAGTAATATCGAAAGTCCTTTTCTTAACAAAAAACAAGCATGTCAATACCTTGGAATTGCTAATAACACGCTTGATAATTGGATTGATAAAGGATTGCCAAAGATAAAAATCGGTAAGACAATTCGATTTAATAAATTCGAAGTCAATCGTTGGCTTGAAAGTCAGTAGCAATTTTACCATAGTTTGATTATAATTGAAGCATAGTATTTTTCTAGCTCAATTCAAAATAAGAGGAATACAATATGACAATAACAAAAACAAAAAACGGAACGTATCGTTTACGAATTTATATTCCAGAGGAAGCCAGACCATCACTTGGAACGGGTAAAAAAGTAATCGAAAAGCGTTTTAAATTAAGGAGTGAAGCCAAAAAATATGAACTAGATATGCTAAACAAAATTGATAAAATTTTGAGTGGAGAAAGACTTTCGGAATTTGAAACAAATGGCAATATTCTCTTTTCAGATTTTTTCTATCACGTTTGGTGGAAATCTTACAAAGCAGGGCAGACAACCAGTACAATTAAACCGCCTACAAAAGTTACAGTAGAAAATACTACTTTAGTATTCAAGAAACATATTTTACCTATGCTTGGCAATTACTCGATTAACTTTCTCAATCAAAATAAGCAAGTCATTTTAAATCTAATGACTGCTAAAGCTGATGAGTATGCCAACTTTAAAGTTATAAGAAGTTATGTTAATTCTATCTTTGATTGGGCGGAAGAATTGGAATACATTGAATCTAATAAGATTTCTAAAACTTTAAAACGCATTAAATCAACGAAGAAAATCAGGTTACGTGAAGCCAGACGTGATGAAGACTTGTATCTCTCTCAGAATGAACTCAGGGATTGGTTGAAAGCAATTGCTGATGATTTAGAAAATGGAGATTTAGAATTAAAAGATTATGTTCTATTCTTTACAACATTTTTTCTTTCTGATCGAAAATCGGAAACTTATGCTCTTGAATGGCAACACATTGATTTCAAAAAATCTGAAATTCATCTAATTCAAGCATTAGATAAATACGGTAATATCAAGTCAACAAAAAGTAATAAAAAGACTATTTTTTCAATTCCTAAAGAATTAATTATTATGCTTCAAGATTGGAAAGTTCAACAAAAGAATGAGCTTGCAAAATTTAATATCATTCAAACAAATAAACAATTTGTATTTACGTACATTGATACTAAAGGGAACGTAAACAAACCATTACATCCTGATTATCTCAATTATCGAATGAATGCTATTAGAAAGAGACATGCTAACCTCGCACCCGCTACACCTCACAAATTAAGACATACTGGAGCAACTCTAGCCAAACAAGCTGGTACTTCTTTAGAAGCAATCTCAGAAGCCTTGACACATAGTGGAATAGATATAACTCAAACTTATGTCAATACCTCAAATGTTGTTCCTATGGCTGTCGGAGAAATTGCTTATCGTCATCTTTAAAAATCAATGGTGTGAATATGGTGTGAATTTTGGTGTGAACTTTTCAAAAAACGAACAAAAAAACACCCAATGGTGTGAACCAAAAGGTGTCTTGAAACGTTGATATGAAAGAGATATTAACGTTTTGAAAATTGACTTGCTTTACGGGCTTTTTTGAGACCAGCTTTTTTACGTTCAACCATACGAGCATCACGTGTCAACAAACCAGCGCGTTTCAATGACGCACGGAAGTCAGGATCTACGTTCAAAAGCGCACGTGAGATACCGTGACGGATTGCGCCAGCTTGACCAGCGTAACCACCACCATTAACGTTAACAAGAACATCGTAAGCACCAACTGTTTCAGTTGCGCCAAATGGTTGGTTGATGACCAAACGCAAGTCTGCGTGTGGGATGTATTCTTCAACATCTTTGTTGTTTACTGTGATTTTACCAGTGCCGGGTACCAAACGTACACGAGCTACTGAATTTTTACGGCGTCCAGTGCCGAGGTATTGTACTTGTGCCAATGTCTAGTCCTCCTTAGATTAATCCTGTAATGTCAAGCACTTCTGGGTTTTGAGCTTGGTGTGTGTGCTCAGCGCCAACAAATACTTTAAGTTTCATGCCTTGTGCACGACCAAGCGTGTTATGTGGCAACATACCTTTTACAGAAGTTTCGATAAGACGAACTGCATTTTTCTCACGCAATTCACCAGCAGTGATTGATTTCAATCCGCCTGGGTACATTGAGTGTTTGTAGTAAATCTTGTCAGATGCTTTTTTACCAGTCAATTTCACTTTTTCAGCGTTGACAACGATAACGAAATCGCCAGTGTCAGTGTGTTGTGTGTATTGTGGTTTGTTTTTACCGCGAAGGATGCTCGCAACAACTGCTGACAAACGTCCCAAAGGAATATCTGTCGCATCAACAACGTGCCATTTACGTTCAACTTCGCCTGGTTTAGCGAAATATGTAGTTTTGTTCATGATTTCTCCAATTTTTTATCTGTAGTTTACATAGGTGTAGCTGAATCGTTCCTTATTCATCTACGGTATTTTCAAGTTTCCGGGACCTAAAAATGGGGTAAACAATACCGTTTTATATAATATCACATTTTTACACGTTTTGTCAAGTTTTTTTTGCTATAATAGTACTTATGAACATTGTTTTGAAAATGGCTGCAGCTGACATTGCCCGCCTTGTTGAAAATTTTCAAGCCTGGGCTCAGCCCTCAGCCAATCCATATACCCAGTTTTTAGCTAAACCAAAAGGCTGTGTGATTACCGTCTATACTTCGGGCAAGGTCATGTTTCAAGGTGAGCAAGCCGAGACCTATGCCGCAAAATTTGGCTACCAAGCAACTAGTACATCGCCAGTCCAACAAACTAATATTATTGGTACTGACGAAGTTGGCAATGGCTCCTACTTTGGTGGCTTAGCAGTCGTCGCAACTTATCTAAGTGAGGCTGATATACCACTCATCAAGAAATTAGGCGTTGACGATTCTAAAAAATTGACTGATGTCAAAATTCGGCAGATTGCACCTATTCTAAAAGATAAAATTCAACATCAAGCATTACTACTCTCCCCTAGCAAGTATAATGAAGTCATTGACTCTGGTTACAATGCTGTTTCTGTTAAGGTCGCCCTGCACAATCAAGCGATTTTTCTATTAGAACAAGCCCTATCTACTGTACCCGATCATATCATCATCGATGCCTTCACGACTGAGAAAAATTATACTAAGTATCTAAAAAAAGAAAAGAACCAAATCAAAGGTCAGATTACATTGCGCCAAAAGGCTGAAAGCGAGTTTTATGCTGTCGCTGTGTCATCTGTCATCGCTCGAGATTTATTTCTCACCAACTTGGACGATTTATCTCGCGATGTCCATCTCACTCTCCCAAGCGGTGCTGGTCACAAATCAGATGTAGTTGCCGCTCAAATCATCCAACAGTACGGTGAAGGGGCATTAAGCCAAGTCGCCAAACTGCACTTCGCAAATACAGAAAAAGCAAGGAAATTAGCCAAATGAAATTATTAAAAGAATGGGGTCCATTTGCCCTCTTTATCATCGTCATGCTCTTATTACATGTCTATGTGTGGCAGCCGGTCATTGTGGAGGGGCATTCAATGGACCCGACGTTAGCTGACAAGGAGCGTCTGGTGATTATTAGAACGGCAAGTATCAAGCGTCAGGATATCGTCGTTGCTAAGGAACTGAACAAAGAGACTAACGAGACTAAAAATATCGTGAAACGTGTGATTGGTTTGCCTGGTGATACTATTTCATTTGACAATGATGTCCTTACGGTCAATGGTAAAGTTGTGAAAGAGCCTTATCTAGCTGATTATCAAAAGGCTTTCGCCTCAGACCACCTGCAAAAAACTTATCATGACAATACTTTTTTCCAAAGTTTAGCTCAAAATGCTAATGCTTTTACTCTGTCAGACAATGGTCAAACCACTTTCACTATTAAAGTTCCTAAAGGGGAGTACTTCCTAATGGGAGATAACCGGTTGGTCTCACAAGATTCTCGCAAGGTTGGCACTTTCCCGAAAAGCGATATTGTTGGCGAGGCGAAACTTCGTATCTGGCCGTTGAAAAAAATTGGCTTGCTGGACTAAGAGGCTGATGATAAAAAATGATTATAAAGCGTTGGCTCTTTTGTCTCATAGGTCTCGTTCTATTTGTAACGATTTGTTTTATGGGGTTACTCTTGTCACGAATTTTCATTTGGCAACCAATTGTTGTTGAGGGACACGCAATGGAACCAAATTTTGTTGCTAACCAACATCTAATTATTATCAAAAAAACTCAAATTGAGCGGTTTGATATTGTCGTTGCTAAAAAACAAGGTTCTGGAAATATCTTGAAACGTGTGATTGGTCTGCCTGGCGATACCATCTCCTATGACAAGGACACACTCACTCTCAACGGTCAGGTCGTAGACGAACCTTATCTCAAAGATTATCAAGAAAAATTCGCTACTGACAAACTTCAAAGCACCTATCACGACAATAGCTTTTTTCAAAACATCGCTAAGAAAGCACAAGCTTTTACCCTTTCAGCTGACAATAAAGCTACTTTTACCATTCATGTGCCTGAGGGACAATACTTTATACTTGGGGACAATCGTCTGGTCTCACAAGATTCCCGTCAACTGGGAACTTTTACTAAAAAAGAATTAATTGGTAAAATCAAATTTCGAGCACCCTAGCTATTTTAAACCTTAGGAAAATATCAATAAAAAAGCATCTGAACCTAGTCGTTAAACTAGTTTATTCAGATGCTTTTTTACTGTTTAATACGCCTCAATCTCAGGCCGATCATGAACATTGGACTGCTTACCATTGCGTTCATCTAAAACCGCCTGAACGTCAGCAGGTGTCACACCAGTTTCAGCCAACATGACTGCGATATGATAGAAAATATCTGCTGTTTCATTGGCAATCTCTGCCTTGTCCGCATTTTTCGCTGCAATCACAACTTCTGTTGCTTCTTCGCCTACTTTTTTAAGAATTTTATCCAAGCCTTTGTCAAAAAGATAATTGGTATAAGAACCTGCTTTAGGCTCTTTTTGACGTGCCACGGCTTGGGTGTATAACTCATCAATCATGCTTCATCTCCTTCTACCTCTAAAACGTCATTAAAGAAACAGCTCCGAGCGCCTGTATGGCAGGCTGGGCCAATCTGTTCGACTGCAATCAACAAGGTATCCAAATCACAGTCTGCAGTGATTTTTTTGACGGATTGATAATGTCCTGATGTCTCGCCTTTGTGCCACAGTTCTTGACGTGAGCGTGACCAATACCACGTTTCTTGCGTTTCTAGGGTCAGCTGATAACTTTCTTCATTCATATAAGCCAACATCAAGACCTGACCGTCAGCCACATCTGTGACGATCACAGGGACAAGACCATCTGGACTTTTGGCAAAGTCAATCTTGAGCGAATCGTCTTTCAAAATCGTTTTATTCATCTTACAAACGCACCTCAATATGATTTTCTTTCATTTTGACTTTCACATCGTGAATATCAATTTCACCATAATGGAAGACACTGGCAGCCAATGCCGCAGTAACTGGTGTCTTCTCAAAGACTTCGACGATATCGTCAGCCGTCCCCGCACCACCACTTGCAATAACAGGCACATTAACCGCCGTCGCAATTGCTGTATTCAGCTCTAAATCATAGCCAGACTTGGTACCATCCTTGTCCATACTGGTCAGAAGAATCTCGCCAGCACCCAGAGAAACGGCCTTTTTCGCCCATTCAATGGCATCCAGTCCGGTATCCTTTCGCCCACCATTGACATAGACATGAAAACTGCCATCGTCTTGTTTTTTAGCGTCGATTGCGACCACGATACATTGGTTCCCAAACTTCTCGGCACCCTGCCGAATCAGATCGGGATTGGCGACTGCGCTAGAGTTGATGCCAACCTTATCAGCGCCGGCTTTGAGCATCTTGTGCATATCCTCGACTGAGCGAATGCCACCACCGACCGTAAAGGGGATGAAAACCTGATCTGCGACAGTCCGCACCACATCCACCATGGTATCACGCGCCTCATGCGTCGCCGTAATATCCAGAAAAACAAGCTCATCACAGCCCTGCTCATAATAAATTTTCGCCGTCTCAGCCGGGTCGCCAACATCCGTCAAATTGACGAAATTAACGCCCTTGACCACGCGCCCATCCTTAACATCCAAACACGGAATAATGCGTTTTGCTAACATCTCAAAACTCCTTCAGTTCATCTAAACTCACATTACCGTTATAGTAGGCTTTTCCGACAATGGTCCCAGCAACGCCGATATCAGCTAATTTTGTTAAGTCGGAAAGCTGAGCAATCCCACCACTTGCGATAACAGCAGCACGCGTTAAAGCAGCCTGCAACTTTTCGTAATGTTCAAAGTTCGGCCCAGTCAAGGTACCATCTCGGTCAACATCTGTATAAACGAATAGGCGGACACCAATTTTTTCCATTTCAAGTGCCAGAGTAATATAATCTACGTCAGACGTTTCTAGCCAGCCTTCTGCTGCGACCAAGCCTTTTTTGGCGTCAATCCCAACGACAATCTTATCTGCCCCGAATTGCTCAAGCGCAGCTTTCACAAAGTCAGGATTTTTAACCGCCATCGACCCAATAATCACACGGTCAACACCTTTAGCCAGATAGTCAGAAATCTGCTCTAAGGTCCGAATACCACCACCGACTTCAATTTTCAACCCTGTTTTAGTGACAATTTCTTCGATAATCGGGGCGCTAGTTGCCCGACCATCTAACGCACCATCTAAATCGACAACGTGCAGGTAAGTGATACCTGCTGCCGCAAAAATTTCAGCTTGTGCCAATGGACTGGCATTGACCACTGTTTCCTGGGCAAAATCCCCTTTAAATAAACGCACGGCACGGCCATTCTTTATATCAATTGCTGGCAGAATCTGCATAGACAACCTCCTTAAGTTTTTCTAAGATACCAAGTCCAACGTCTCCTGATTTTTCAGGATGAAATTGCGCCCCATAGACATGACCATGAGAAATCATGGCTGGCACTTTAATCCCATAATCTGCGGTGACATCTAAATAGTCAGGGGCAACATCTGTAAAATAAGAGTGGACAAAGTAAACGGCACTGTCTTGTAAGTTCGCGGTTAGCGCTGTCGGTTTGACCACATCCACCTGGTTCCAGCCCATATGTGGGACTTTGAGATTGTCACCTGCTGGAATGGCACGACAGATGCCTGGAATCAAGCCCAGACCATCTGTTAAGACATGTTCTTCTGATGCATTCAGTAGCAACTGCATCCCCAGACAAATGCCCAAGAGCGGTGTCCCAGTCGCAACTGCTGATTTGATTGTCGCAACCAAATCACGCTTTTCAAGCTCGGCCATAGCCGTTGGGAAGGCACCGACACCGGGGAGAATCAATCCGTCCGCTGATTGGATGACAGCTTGGTCAGCTGTCAATACAGCGTCGACACCGATTTTATTTAAGGCACGCAAGACATTGGCTGTGTTGCCTGCATCGTAATCAATCACTGCAATGGTCATCTTACAGTACTCCTTTAGTCGAATTCACCCCATGAATCTCTGGATTCAAAGTCACTGCTTCACGTAAGGCACGGCCGGTTGCCTTGAAAAGGGATTCTGATTTATGGTGATTATTTTTACCATGTAAAATTTTCAGGTGCAAGTTCATTTGCACATTGAAAGCCAAGGCTTGGAAAAATTCTTCGACTAGTTCAGTATCGAAATTGCCTAAAGTTGGATTGGTAAACTCGGCATCGAAAACGAGGTAAGACCGACCTGATAAATCTAGACTCGCCATGCCCAGGGTCTCATCCATTGGCACAAAAGACGTGCCGTAACGATTGATCCCCACCTTGTCGCCCAGTGCCTCCCGGAGCGCTGTCCCAAGGGCAATGCCAACATCTTCAACCGTATGGTGACTGTCCACGTGCAAATCGCCATTAGCCTTAACGACTAGGCTCATGCGACCGTGACTGGCGAAAAGAGTTAGCATATGGTCGAAGAAACCAACGCCGGTTTGAATATCTACAGGCGTTTGGGCATCTAAGTTAACCGCTAATGTAATTTGGGTTTCTGCTGTGTTGCGTGTGATTTCTGCTTGTCTCATAAGTCACCTTTCACTTCTTTAATGATATCAAGAGCTAATGCTAAATTGGGTGTGTTGATTTGGTAGGGTGCTTGTTCGCGCACGACTGGCTTGGCATGGAAAGCAATCCCAATGCCACTCGCCAAAATCATAGGGAGGTCGTTGGCACCATCACCCATAGCCACCGTTTGAGATAGCTCAAGACCTAGTTCAGCTGCCCATTTTTTTAGGCTAGCTAACTTCACTTCTTTTGTGACAATGTCACCCGTCGTTTTGCCGGTGAGCTGACCGTCTACAATTTCTAGGTGATTCGCACGGACATAATCAAGCCCGAGTTCACGGGCTAGGTCATCAACCGTTTCGTGAAAACCACCCGATACCACACCGACTTTCCAACCATTGGCCTGCAAGGCCGCGACTAAGTCACGCGCACCTTCAGTAAAATGAATTTGTTTGCGCACCTCAGCGAAAACTGTCTCAGGTAGTCCTTTGAGCAGGGCCACCCGCGCGGCTAGCGCCTCAGCGAAATCTAACTCGCCGTTCATGGCGCGACTGGTGATGTCCGCAATCTCAGCGCCGCTCCCTGCGATCTCACCTAGTAAATCTATCCCTTCTTCCTGAATCAGGGTGCTGTCCACATCCATGATTAGAAGTCCTTTTGTTTTTGTCATCTCATCTCCAGTTTCTATTTTAATTTAAATCTTTTTGGTGCTTCTAGTTTAATGATGATTAAGCCAAGACTGACATAAACCACACTGATAATCGAAATGGTCAAAACATACGTTGTTGTTTTATCAAAGCGATTGGCAAATTGATAATTTTGAATACAGAAATAATAAAATATCCCATTAATCACGGTAAAAATTGGATTTTTCGTGTTTCCTTCTCTATCAAATGGTTGCAAAATATAATAGAGAAATAATTCATGAAATGAAAACAGGAGATTTACAGCAACTCCATAAAAAACAATCAAACCATAAAAACTCAAGGGGATGTCTTTTCCGAATAACAAGATCCCAGCGAAAACATTAACAAAGAGCGCGACAACAATTGGCGTGTTGACCATAAAAGATTGTTTCAAACGGCCAATAAAACTCTGCAAAATGGTTTGCTCAGTCCGATAAAAAGGATAATTCAACATCGCTTGGTCACACTTCGTATAGTAAATGGCAACAACTTCTTTCGATATGCTCGCCAAATACATGATGAAAAAGATACTAGGTAAAATATTACCTACCTGATTAAACGTCAAATAGTCTGTTTTTCCAAATCGAATCGCTAAATAGCCGTAGATACCCAATATAAGCAAAAAAGTAAGGCCCAAGCCACCTAAACGATAGAGCAACTTTTTCTTGAAAACTTTCCGATAACGCTTGAAAAGTAAACGATTCAGGAGTTGAATACCAGAAAATTTATCAAATAATTCTTGCTCATCAGTCACTTCAATTTTTTGACTTGATTTTTGTGCAGCCTTCAAGCCAGTGTTTGATTGATTTGATTTTGCCTCCGTCACTATCTGTTCATGATGTGCGAGATTTCTAAAAATGCTTTGGATAAACCTTTGTGATAATTTCTTTTTCTGACTTAGCAAGAAACTAACACTAGCTAATATCAAGATAAACCAAGCTGAAAGAGCTGTCCACTCTAACATATGAATTAACGTCAGGTAGATGAGACCAAATAACCCTCCCCCAAAAATGACAAGATTATAACTATATTTGAAAATCTTTTTTTGATAGCTATCCAAAACGTTTACCCACCAATTTTTAGACACTAAAAATAAGGCAAGATTTAACGCTAATAAGCGAAAACTAGACGGTAAAATGATAGCAACGAAAGACTGGTGATAGATTAATCCTAGAATACCCAAGGGAAAAACATAGGCGAGTAAACTTTGCACAAGATTTATCCGATTGAGCTTTTTCAAAGTATCTCCATAAGAGAGTCGAAACATCTTGGCAAATGCAATCCCTTTAAATAAGCTACTACTTGAGGCCATCACAAAACTCAATTGCTCAAAAACACAAAAAAGGAGAAATATTGTTAATGTCCAATGAAAAATCTCAGGATAATCTATCCTAAAAGTATCCCACAGCACACTTTCCTTTTGTAAAGAAAGATTTTTAACCCCAAAAGCGACTAACCAAGCGATGAACACCAACACACTTTTTTTAAGTACCGTTAGTGGCAAACTCAACCATTTAAAAATCACTAAAATGACAGTCTTTAAATCTCTCATCCCATAAAACTTTGGCGAGATAGATTGACCAATTAAGGGTATGCGACGTAACCAAAACCACAAGCCATTCAGAAATTCGGTAGTTTGAATTTGCAAGTAGTTTTTATAAAAATTAAGATAAGGCATCATTGTCATGTTCCTCACTCAAAATCATCACAATCTCCTTTTCAAAATCTTGAGATTGAAGTTTATCATTCCCTAATACCTCTAATTTTTGGTCATGCAATAAAACAATCTCATCACACAACTCCTTAGCAAGTTCCAAAATATGCGTGGAGAAAATGACAATCGCCCGTGATTTCAACTCACGAATCCGCTCCTTGACCTCGTAAGCCGCAACCGGGTCAAAGCTAGTCAATGGCTCATCTAATAAATAAATCGGCGCATTTGTCACCTCAGTTACTAGCATTTGCACCTTATTTTTCATCCCATGAGAATAATCTCGAAGGAGCTTATTTTGGTCACTGACTTTGATACCATATCTCGTCAAATTATCACTAGCCGAAAGGGTTGTCGTCAAACGTTCTCGATTTAAATCCATAACAAATCGAACAAATTCTAACCCCGTCATAAAATCAGGTAAATGCGTCGTCGTTGTGACAAATCCAATCTCAGTGTTCTCATAATCAGTAATTTTCCGACCCTCATCATCAATGATAGCAATACTGCCACTATCCACTGATAAATTCCGAGCAATGCAATTAAACAAAGTCGTTTTCCCTGAGCCATTTCGACCAAGCAAACCATAAATTTTACCCGTCTCAAATTTAAAAGTCACATCATTAAAAAGTTTTTTCTCATCAAACGCCTTATCGATATTTTCTAAAGCAAGTTGCAACTTCCCCCCTAATTTTACTGAGCCTAGTTTTGCTGTCATTTATCAATTTCCCCACGAATCTCAATCGCACGCGCATGTGCCTGCAAACTTTCAGAATAGGCCAAAGTCGTAATATCTTTTGTTGCTGCCGCAACAGCATCTTGGCTGTAATAGGTAAACTGACTTCTCTTGACAAAGTCGTAAACACCCAAGGCACTGTAAAATCGAGCCGTACCAGACGTTGGTAGCACGTGATTCGTTCCCGCATAGTAGTCGCCAATCGGCTCAGACGTAAAATGTCCTAGGAAAATACTCCCAGCATTTTTTATCTTTGGTAGATAAGTCATAGCATCGTCCAAGGCAATTTCCAAATGTTCTGGTGCCACTTCATTCATCAAGTCAAACATCTCATCAACCGAATTGGCAATAATCGTCCGACCATTGTTTTCAATAGATGCCCGTGCAATGGTTTCACGTGGTAAAGTTTGCAGTTGTTTTTCCAATTCAAGGTCAACCGCATCAGCCAACTCGACTGAATCAGTCACCAACACCGCCCGCGCTAGCTTGTCATGTTCAGCTTGTGATAGCAAATCAGCCGCCACATAGGCCGCATTAGCTGAGCTATCCGCAATCACACCGATTTCAGACGGTCCTGCGATCATATCAATGCCAACTTGACCAAAAACTTGCTTTTTCGCCGTTGCCACAAAGATATTGCCAGGACCCGTAATCTTATCCACTTTAGGAATAGACTCTGTACCATATGCTAAAGCAGCAATCGCCTGCGCCCCACCAACTTGGAAAATCTTCGTCACACCCGCCAATTGGGCTGCGACTAAAATCGCTGGATTAAACTGAGTTTGCGGTGGTGTCACCATATAAATCTCAGGCACACCCGCGATTTTCGCTGGCAAGACATTCATCAACACACTAGACGGATAAGCTGCCGTCCCACCCGGCACGTAGACTCCAACTTTCTCGATCGGTAGCACAAGCTGACCTCGAATCACACCTGACGCCTGCGCATCCACAAAACCTGGTTCAACCTGATGTTTGTGATAAGACTCGATATTTTCCTTGGCATTTTGCAAGGCCAATAACACATCTGGATCTATGGTATCAAAAGCCCGCTTGATTGTTTCACGTGAAACTTCAAACGACGTCATTGCCAAACCATCAAATTTTTCCGAATACGCCCGCAAAGCCGCATCCCCATTGGCACGGACATCAGCGATAATTTCTGCGACAATGCCATCAAAATTATCTTGAGATTTGGCATAGGCTGCATATTCTGCGTCTAAAATCTGCGATATTTCCTTTGCTGAACCTGTCAATCGTTTCATTTTAACCATTAAAAGCCACCTCTTCATTTCCTACAACCGCTTGTAGTCGGTCGATAAGCGTCATAATCTCTGGATTTTTCTTAATACTCGCACTATTAGCAATCAAGCGTGACGACACTCGAACAATATCTTCAAATACAACCAAACCATTTGCCACTAGCGTATTCCCCGTTTCGACAATGTCAACAATGGCATCAGTCAATCCGATGACCGGTGCAATTTCCACAGATCCTTGAATTGATACAATCTCAACATCTTCATCCTTGCTATTGAAGAAATCAGTGGCAATTTTGGGATACTTGGTCGCAATCTTCTTTCGCTTATGGTCATAGGGATTATAAGACGGAATACTCGCAACCGAAAATTTACACAGGCCAATATTCAAATCCAACATTTCCAGATAAGACCCTGGATGTTCGTAGAGCACATCAGAGCCCACAACCCCCAAGTCAGCAATCCCATGCTCAACATAAGTCGCCACATCAAGCGCCTTCACCAATAGAAACCGTAAATCCTGAGCCTCGTCGATGAAAATTAAATTACGACCTTTGTCAGCCATAAAGCCCATATCAAACCCAGCCTCAGCCAATATTTTAACCGTATCTTTTTCAATCCGTCCTTTGGTCAATGCTATTGTAATCATGCGTCACCTCCACCAAAGACAATATCCTGACGTATTTCTTCATAAACCGCATCAACATCTAAAGCCCAGCCGACCGCACTAACAGCCCCCGCATCAAAACGCTCAAACAATTTATCATAGCGACCACCACTCAGAAAAGCATAAGGCACCTTATCACTAAAGACTCGGAACATCACACCAGTATAGTAATCTTTTTTAGCCAGCATTCCAAGATCAACCGTAGATTGCGCAAAATCATGACTCAAGTTTTCAATCTCTGCCAAAGCAGCTAGAATTTCGGGATTTTTAACCCACTTCTTAGCAGATTGCAGCACATCTTCTGCTGATCCGAATAATCTAGGTAAATTGATTAAAAAATCGTCAAATTCACTCGGATTTTGCTTAACAAACTCCGTCAATCCTGTGATTGACTTGTTCTTAATTCGAGTTGCCAATAGCTCAACCTGCGTCTCATCAAATGTTGCAAAGATCGTCTGTAAAATCCCAGCATGACTCAGCTCAATCCGATAATCCTTGACACCTGCCAAATGTAAACTTGACTTAGCCAAGTCTAAAGCTTCCGTAATCGCAACTGACGCATCGAAACCGATAATTTCAATACCAGCCTGCATCCGTTCATTCTGCAACCCCTTTAGCTCATCATGATTTCTAAAGACCTTCCCACTATAAGAAAATTTAATCGGCAAAGTCACCTTAGTCGTCGCCACCACACGCGCAATAGACTGCGTCACATCAGGCCGAATCACAAGTAAATCACCATGCTTATCAAACAAATGATAGTTATGGTTATCTAGCTCATCCTCAAAAACCCCAGCATACTCAATCATCGGCGTATCAATCCGATTAAACCCACTCGCCATCAGAAAATTTGAAACCCTCATCTCAATCTGATACACACTCTGCGCGCGCTTGAACAGCTTATCATGCATACCAGGTGCTAATTGCTTATTTTTCATACAAACAAATCTCCTATCACTTGTATCACCTTGGCCATCTCATCCTGCGTCCCAATTGAAATCCTCAAATAATCCGACAAACGCCCCTTATCACCAAAGTAGCGCACATAAATCTGTTTACTTTGCAGAAATTCAAACAAACTTTCTGCGGCAATGCCAGCAGGCTTCGTTAAAACAAAATTTGTAGCAGACGGAAGGACTTCAAAACCAAGCGCGCGTAACTCAGCTGAAAACCAATCTCGCGTCTCTGATATTTCAGCGTTAACCCGCTCATAATATTGATAATCCTCAACCGCAGCAGTCGCTAATGCCTCAGCGATCAGATCAACTGAATAAGGATTATAAGAATTTTTCACCGCATTGATCACCGAAATTAATTTCGGTGAGCCAATCCCATAACCAACCCGTAACCCAGCCAAAGCTGCATCTTTAGAGAAAGTCCGAGTGATAAAAACATTGTCATATTGTTCGAGCAAAGGCAAGGCAGATTCACCACCAAAAGCGATATAAGCCTCATCAATGATCACCACCACATCTTGATTTGCCGCAACAATCGCTTCAACCTCAGACAAATCTTTGAAAATACCCGTTGGTGCATTTGGATTAGCAATCACAATCCCACCATTGATGCTATTAATATAGTCAGTAGTCACAATCTCAAATTCATCTGAAAGTGGCACCTCCTCGAAAGGAATTCGAAATAAATCCGCCCAAACCTTGTAAAATCCATAAGTTATATCAGGAAAAAGAACAGCATCATCTGAATTTAAAAAACTCAAAAAAGCCAAAGCTAAAATATCATCTGACCCATTGCCAACAATGATTTGATCTCTATTAACACCCAAATTTTCCGCTAATTTGTCACGTAAAGCATTATTTTCCAAAGCAGAATACCGTCGTAAAACTTGCCCATCAAACGATGCCAAAGCCTGTAAAACACCAGGACTTGGTGGAAAAGCATTCTCATTAGTATTAATTTTAATCATCTTTTTATCTTGTGGCTGTGCTCCAGCCACATACGGTTTTATTTGACGCAAACCCTTCATTTTAATCTCCTTATCATTAACCAACCCAAAATTGAGCAAAAAACGCCCAAGTGAAATAACTTCACAAGGACGTTTAAACGTGGTACCACCTTTTTTCTAACAAATGTCGCCATCTGCTACTCAGCAAGTCAAGACCTGCACCCTTAACGCGGGAAACGTGACACACTACTTATACTCAATTAAATCAGTATCTATTTCGTATATCCTCTCAAGAATGTGTAACCTCTGATTTTACACGCTTTCCCAGCACCAAGCGCTCTCTTTAGAATTGACAGAAGTATCTTTCTCTCACAGATTTGTCTATTTACTACATTTTACAAGAAAATTCAGAAAATAGCAAGAACTTTTTGCATTCCGCTTTGCTTTATGCAAAAAGTTCTATGCGACGAGTAACCGCAGGAGCAAAGTTTTTAAGTAAAACAAAAAGCGATGCAACGTGAAACCAATCACTCACAAACGCTTCTCAATCATCACCAAAAACGGCGGATGATTCGCTTGATTAATCCCACCATAACGCATCACCTGAAATTCTCTTTGTGGCAACCCAGAAACAAAAGCCAACACAGCATCCCGTTCCTCAAGACCACCCTCATGACCATAATAAATCATCAAAGCAATCCTGCCACCTTTGACCAACATCTCTAACAGTTGTGTTAGAGCACTAAGCGTCGTCTCAGCTTGAGTAATCACTTTCTTATCAGATTTAGGCAAATAACCCAGATTAAAAATCGCAGCTTTTATTGGCTGCTCAATATACTGGCCAATATTTTCATGCCCATCACGTATCAACTTAGCAGACAACTGCGCCCGCTCCAAACGCTCCGCCGTCCTTTCAAGTGCAAGCGCCTGTACATCAAAAGCGACAACATCCGCTTTCAATCCTGCTAAAAAAACAGTATCATAGCCCTGCCCCATGGTCGCATCAACCACAAGATCTTCAGGCACAATAACTTCTGCAAGTGAACGATGTGCCAGCTCAAGCGGACTTAACATGCCTTATCTCCCTGAAAAACATTGCGACGTTCTAGCTCTGCATCAATTGCGTTCAGCACTTCCCACTTCTTCAGACTCCACATTGGACCAATCAACATCTCACGCGGTGCATCACCTGTCAGACGATGAATTGAAATCTCTTTTGGAATAATTTCTAGCTGATCACAAATCACATTCACATAATCATCAAAAGCCATCAACTGCAAATCTCCCTGATGAAAATCACGCTGCATTCGTGTCCCAGTCATCAAATGCAACAAATGAAGTTTGATGCCCTGAATATCTGAATCCGCCACAACACGACGCACATTTTCAACCATCATTTCTTGAGTTTCACCCGGTAAGCCATTAATCAAATGAACACAAACCAAAATACCACGAGCCCGCAATTTAGCCACAGCATCCAAGTAAGTCTGATAATCATGCGCACGATTAATCAAATCACTCGTTTCTTGGTACGTCGTCTGTAAACCTAGCTCAACCCAAACCGTCATCCGCTCATTCAACTCAGACAAGTAATCCAGCACATCATCAGGCAAACAATCTGGACGCGTCCCAATATTAATCCCAACGATATCAGGCCGATCCACCGCTTGCTCAAAGCGCTCACGAAGGACTTCTACTGGACCATGTGTATTGGTAAAGTTTTGGAAATAGGCAATATATTTCTTCACACCCGGCCATTTTTGATGTAAAAATTCAATCTCTTTTTCAACCTGAACTGGAATCGGCTCCTCAGGCGCGACAATCATATCACCTGAACCTGAAACAGAACAGAACGTACAACCACCATGCGCCACCGTACCATCTCGATTCGGACAATCAAAACCTGCATCAATCGGCACTTTAAAAACCTTCTCACCAAAATTATCACGCAGATAATCATTCCACGTCGTATATCGTTTATTCACTTTTGAACTCCCTTAAAACGCAACTTAAAGCGTAACTCATCATATATCGGATACGTCATCAATAAAATACTACCACTCATCAACCAACCACCCAAAATATCAGTAGGATAATGCACCCCCAGATAAATCCGAGACATACCAATCAACACAATGAACATGCTAGCTAACACACGAACTAACCACTTTATTTGACGATTGTGCAACCTTTGGCAAATCAGCACCATCAGACAAGCATAAAACATCAAACTCGTACTAGCATGCCCCGAAGGAAAGCTCAACCCATTCTCTACCACAAGATGCTGCAAGGACGGACGCGTCCGACCATAAACATGTTTCAGTACAAAGATTAAAATAGGCACAATCGCTACATTTAAAGTGATAAAAATTGCTTCACTATACCATTTTTTCAACAATAAAAAAACAAGTAAAACACTTAAAAGAATAGGAACATAAACTGTCCCACCAAAATTAGTCACAAATTTATAAAAAGAAGTCAGACCATCTGACATATTATGCCTAACAATTAACTGTATTTGACGGTCAATCCCCGTTAAACTACTCGGAAAAAATTTAACTAAGTATCCTAGCATAACGAAAAAGACTAGTCCAAAGCTTGCATATAATTGATACGTTTTTTTTAGTTTCATTATTATATTATAACAAAAAAGTCCATCTATTGAAACATAGATGGACTTACGATATCTGACTCCGCTTGCAAGACTCGAACTTGCGACATCATGATTAACAGTCATGCGCTACTACCAACTGAGCTAAAGCGGAATATGCTTGGCACCGACCATATCTCACAGGGGGCAACCCCCAACTACTTCCGGCGTAATGAGACTTAACTGCTGTGTTCGACATGGGAACAGGTGTATCTCTCATGCA